>NZ_JBHVEY010000003.1:414658-454033 GCF_042802055.1 Rhodococcus sp. NPDC057529 | reverse complement strand
AGGAGGGGGGGGGGGGGGTGCCGGCTTCTCGCAAGAGGGTTTTCGGGGGGGGAGGTGTTCTTTGTGCTGTGGGGTTGTCAAGGGCGTTTTGGGGTGGAGTCACACAACGCCCCCCCCCCCCCGACGGTCCTCGACTGTCAGGCGGAAGGTTGCCCGTCGTTCGCCTCGGCGAGTTCGGCAAGCCGGTCAGCGGACGCCAGCAGCCAGTCGGACGTGGTGTTGCGGGCACGCTGTTGGCGTTTCGGGTCGTCGGTCAGGCGCGACCAGTCATAGGTATGCGTGACGCGAACGCGGTTCTCGTCGAGCGGCTCGAGCTCCCAGCGCCACAGATGCCCCGGCGGTGGATGGCCGTGCTCGGACGGCGTCCAGGCGATCAGACGCCCCTCCTCGAACTCCACCACGTGATTATCGCGAATGCCTGCGTTGGTGAGCGTCATGGTGAATACGTCACCCACGGCGCGCACCCGCTGGCCGGGCGCGGCCTCGGCCAGGTTGTCGTTGCCGTCCCAGCGCGGCTGTTGCGCCGGGTCGGCGATCAGTTCGAAGATCACCCGCGCCGGGGCCGCGATCACACGGCTCGCGGTGACGACGGTGGGAATCCCGTTCTCCTCGGTCATGACTCGATCAAACCACGAGGCATCACTCGTGGCGTGTTTCCGAGGTACCGTCAAGACCATTGACCGACGGCGATCTGGAGCACCATGTCTCTTCCCACGCTCGGCAAGTCGATCGCGATCACCGGACTGGCGCTGGCCGGACTGTTCGGTGCCGCCGCCCCGGCCGCAGCGGATCAGACCCAGGACCGGTGGGTGAACATTCCGGCCACCGCGACGGTCGCTCACGGACTTGCCTGTGGTGGCCGGATCGGAGGCGTCACCGTTGCCACCGACGCACTGCCCGGCCTGGTCTACGTTCGGCTGAACGGGACGTTCGTCGGTGTGTCGTCGACGCCGGGAGTGCTGTGCTCGGTATTCGCGACGCTGCACTGGCGCAACCTGGAAACCGGCGCCGCAGGTTCGTGGTCCGCCGACGTCAGTGGCGGGCTGCTCGACTTCCCGGCGGAACCGTGGGCCCACCTCGAGACGGGATCCGGTCGCGTCGAGGTCACGCTGACCACCGACCGCCCGCACATCCCCAGCACCACACAGATCAACGTGTATTGAGCACCGGACGAGGAAAGGGCACAACATGCGCAACCTTCGACGTACGGCAGTGGCGGGGGCCATGATCGCGGGACTGATGACCGTCGGAACCGCAACGGCGTCCGCCGCGCCGTTCGGCTCCCTCGGCGACGGCCCCGATCTCACGATCACCCAGGCGAATACCGATGGCGTCAACGCGTGCGCCGTGCGCGTCACCAACGAGGGCGACGGCACCGCCACCGGCGTCACGGTCCACACCCCGCTCGTGTACGAGAGCACGAACCTCGGCACGCTCGCTCCCGGCGAATCGAAAATCGCCCAGTACTTCGACTGCGGATTCTCCGACCGCATCTTCTACTTCGCCACGACCGCCGGCGAGACGAACTGGGCCGACAACTTCCTGTACCTCGAACTCTGACCGCCCGCGGTCCCCGCCGACCTAGACAATCGCGGATCCAATGAATTTGTTCAAAATATTTAAGAAGAGCCATTGACTCGCTGAAGATCTTCACTATAGTTTTGTGAGTCAGGTCACCCAGCGGGAGGAAAAGCCAGTGACGGCTGAGAGCACAACGCACACTCCCCCCGCGACGAGTGCCCTGTTGACGACCGTCGGCAACAAGATTCGCACCATGCGCAAGGAGAAGGGCCTGACCCTTGCGCAGCTCTCGGACATCACCGGACTCAGCCCGGCGATCGTCAGCCAGATCGAGCGTGGTCTGGCCAATCCGTCCTTCACCACCCTCGCCCAGCTGGCCCACGGGCTGGACATCCCGGTCGGCAGATTCTTCATCGGCCAACCGGACACCGCATCGCCCGTCGTGCGAAAACACGAGCGGCGCAACCTCGTCGGCGTCACCAAGAAGTCGATGGGGGAAGCCGTCTACGAGCTGCTCACTCCCGAACTGGGCGGCGGCGCACTGGAGGCGCAATGGATCGAAACTCCGCCCGGGCACGACACCAGCGCAACCCCGTTCCGGCACAGCGGCGAAGAGTTCGGCATCATCCTCGCCGGCCGCAAGGACATCTATCTGGACGGGGAATGCCATTCCCTGGAAGCGGGTGACTCGATCACCTTCTCCTCGGACATTCCGCACTGGTACAAGAACAGCTACGAAGAGGTATGCGTAGCGATCTGGGTCAACGCACCACACGCGTGGTGACCGCGGCGCACATCCGCACCGGTACCAGAACAGCTACGAAGAGGTATGCGTAGCGAATTGGGTTGACACACCACACCGTGGTGAACCCGGCGTCCACCGCCTGCCGTCAACCCAACCTCCTTACCGTCGGGCCGTCTCCCCGGCCGGACACAGCGCGTCGCGTTGCCGCGACGCGTCATACCCTCTTGCACCCTCGAGGTGCCAGCGTAAGGACAAGTCCATTGCTAGACACCACTGTGACAGCACCGAGCAGGCAGCAACAACTCACCCCCGAGGTCCGCAAAGGCCTTCTCGGCCTCGGCCTCGGCAACGCCCTCGAATGGTACGACTGGATGGTCTTCGGCCTCCTGTCGGCGTTCATCGGACCGAACTTCTTCCCCTCCTCCGACCCCCTCAGCGCGACGCTGAACACGCTGGCCGTCTTCGCTGTCGGCTTCGCCTTCCGGCCGCTCGGCGGCGTCATGCTCGGAACCCTCGCGGACCGGATCGGCCGCCGACGGGTCATGTTGATCTCCATCAGCACGATGGCCGTCACCACCCTGATCATCGCGATCACCCCCGGCTACGCGCACATCGGGGCGTGGGCCGGAGCCATCCTCGTCGCCTGCCGCATCGTGCAGGGCGTCTCCACCGGTATCGAGGCGCCGCTCTCCACCGCCCACGCCGTCGAACTCGTCCCCGCCGGACGTGAAGGCCTCGTTGCCGGCGTCATGTCGTTCTACGTCAACCTCGGTGTGCTCCTGGCATCCCTCGTCAGCTTCCTGTGCAGTCTGATGATCGGCGGGGCCGCGATGGGTGAGTGGGGCTGGCGTATCCCCTTCGTCATCGGCGCCGTCTTCGGCATCGTGGTCGTGTACCTGCGCCGCGCTCTGCCCGAGACCATGCGTCCGGAAGAGCTGTCGGACAACACGACCCGCGCAGTCTGGACCGGGGTCCGCAAGCATTGGCTCAGCGTCGTCGCCATCATCTTCGTAGTCGGCGCCGCCCAGGCCTACAACTACGCGTGGAACGTCGGACTGCCTGCCGCCGCGCGCAGCAACTTCAAGGAAGATCCCACCGCCGTGTTCGCCCTGACGACTGCGCTGGGCGTCGTCCTGGTCATCGGAAGCTGGGTGGTCGGCAAGCTGACGGACGGCAAGTCCATGTCACGCTGGTTCCTCTGGACCCGCGCCCTGGCCATCCCGGCGGTCTTCCTGATGCTGCTGTACGTGCAACCCGGGATCGGCGGCTTTGCGGTCGTGCTGCTGGGCGGCTCGGTGGTCCTGGTGCTGAACATGACCCTGTACAACGTGATCAGCACGTCGCTCATGCCCAAGAACTGCCGTGGCGCCGGAGTGTCACTGGGGTACGGGGTCGGCGTGGCGCTGTTCGGCGGCACCGCCTCCTACCTGCTCGTCTGGTTCCAATCCGTGAACGCCAACTGGATCTTCCCGGTCTACGTGGCCGTTCTCTCCGTCCTCAGCATCGTCTTCTACCTGCTTGCTCGCCGTGCCAACGGCATCTTCGTCGGAAAGTAAGGACTCCCATGACCACTCTCGATCTGCGCGTCACCAGCCAGGACCTCGGTGCCCCCGTCGTCAACCGCTCCCAGGTGCTCGTGGTGGGCGGCGGCCCCGCCGGCGTGGCCGCCGCCGTCACCGCGGCCCGTTCCGGTGTCAGTGTCACGCTGCTGGAACGCTATTCGTCGCTCGGCGGCCTCGCGTCGGGCGGTATGGTGCTCGTCCTCGACGACATGATCAACGGACAGGACATCACGGTCACCGGCATCGTCTCCGAATACGTGGAGCGACTCCAGGCGCTGGGTCTCGCCGTCGTCCCGCCGAGAGAAGACCGCACCACCTCCACCGAACTGTGGAACAAGTGGGGCCGCTACGGAACGTTCGACTTCCACTCCCACACGAACCCCAAACCCATCTGCTACGCCGCCGCATTCGATCCCGACGGCTGGAAGCGGGTCTCCAACGACCTCGTCCGTGAGGCGGGCGTCAACCTCCGGCTGCACACCTGGTTCTCCCGTCCCGTCGTGGACGACGGCGTGGTCAAAGGTGTGGTGTGCGAAACCAAGTCCGGCCCGCAGGCCTTCCTGGCGGACGTGGTCATCGACACGACGGGCGACATCGACGTCGCCTCCCGCGCCGGCGCCTCCCACATCAAGGACAGTTACATCACCACCCTCGTCTTCAGGCTGGGCGGGGTGGACACGGCAGCGGCCGAGCGCTTCGAACAGGAAAACCCGAAGGAAGCGCGGGCCGTCAACCGCAAGATCAAGCGACTGCTCGGCGGCGCCTGGGAGCTGTGGTGGCTCAAGACACCGCTCGACGGCGTCGTCTGGTGCAACGCCCCGCACATGAGCGGTTTCGACGGCACCGACCCGGGCGACCTCACGGCCGCCGAGTTCGCAGCCCGCGACCGCATCACGGAGGCGGTGGAGTACGTCAAGGAGCACCTCCCCGGGTTCGGCAACTGCTACATCGTGGACGTCGCTTCGCAGTTGGGTGTCCGGCAGACCCGCCTCCTCGAAGGCGAGTACGTCATGACGAAGGACGACGTCACCACACGACGGCATTTCGCCGACTCCGTCGCCCGCGGACGCGACTACTACTACCCGTACCGCTCGCTCCTCCCGAAGGAGGTCGAGCAGTTGCTCGTGGCCGGACGCCACTACTCCGCAACACCCGACGCCCAGAAGATGTCCCGCGAGATCCCGCCCTGCATGGCCATGGGTCAGGCGGTCGGCGTCGCCTCCGCCCTCGCCGTCCGGGACGGCGTGAGGGTCCGCGACGTGTCCGCCCTCGACATCCAGGCGGGCATGCGCGAGAACAGCGCAGACCCCGGCGACATCCCCTCCGCCAACGCCACCCTCGACCAGGAAGCGACGGTCCCGGCATGAGCACCACCACCGAAGAGCTGACTTTCCCGGCGACAACCACCCCCGACCCGGTTCCCGCCGTCCCGCAGCTGCCGCTGACCGGGATCAAGATCGTCGACTTCACCCAGGTCTACATGGGTCCCAGCGCGACGCAGATGCTGGGCGACTACGGCGCCGACATCATCAAGGTCGAGCGTCCCGGTGCCGGTGACATCGCCCGGAACTCGTTCCCCGACCCGGACGGGCAGGACAATCCGATCTTCCTGGCCATCAACCGCAACAAGCGCAGCATCAGCGTCGACACCCGCACGGAGGACGGCCGGGCCGTGCTGCGCCGGCTCATGAGTGATGCGGACGTGGTGGTCAGCAACTTCCGGGCCGGCGTGATGGAACGCATGGGTTTCGGATACGACGAGCTGAAGAAGGACAATCCCGGGATCATCTGGGCGTCCGGCACCGGTTTCGGCACGGAAGGTCCCTACTCCCACAAGGGCGGCCAGGACGCGATCGCGCAGGCGTATTCCGGAGTCATGTGGCGCCGCGAGTCGGACGACGCGCCCCCGGTCGTCTACCCGACCACCCTGTGCGACTACACCACCGGTATGCACCTGATGCAGGGGATCCTGCTGGCGCTGCGGGCCCGCGAGCAGTACGGCACCGGGCAGAAGGTCGAGGTCACCATGTACGACTCCATGCTGCACATGCAGATGCAGGAGGCGTGCATGCAACTCAACCGCGGCTACGAAGTCAATTGGGGCGCAATGCCGTTCACCGGCGTGTTTCCCACCACGGACGGCGCCGTCTGCATGGTCGGCGGATTCACGGCCGACCCGCTGCTGCACATCTCCCGTGCCCTCGGCTTGGACGAGGACCTCACGCTCCGACCGGAATTCGCCACGAAGGAACTCCAGTTCGACAACAAACCGGCACTGCAGGCGATCTTCCGTGAACGCTTCGCGAAGAACACGACGGAGTACTGGACGCAGAGGCTCGAGGAGGAGGGCCTGCTGAACGCGCCGGTCAACACGCTCGAGCAGACGTTGGCCGACGAGCAGACCCGGGTCAACGGCATGATCGTGGAGGCCGAGCATCCCAGCGTCGGCACGGTGAAGATGCTGAATGCCCCCATCCGGCTGTCGGCGACCCCACCGTCCATCCGGCACAGCGCACCCCGTCTCGGGGAACACAATGCCGAGGTGTTGAGGGAACACGGCTTCGACGACGACGTGATCGCCCGTCTGACGGCGCTGGGGGTCCTCGCATGACCGGGCACACCGACGACGTCATCCTGACGATCGACGACGGTGTGGCCACCGTGACGATCAACCGTCCGCACGTGCTCAATGCCGTCGACGGTCCCACCACCGCACGCCTCAACCACATCTGGGAACAGCTGGAGCGGGACAACAGCATTCGCGCCGTCGTCGTCACCGGCGCCGGGCCGAAGGCCTTCTGCACCGGAGCGGACATGAGCTCCGCCGCGGTGGACAAGACCGGCCTCGAGTACTGGGCCGAGCTGGACGTCAACGGCTTCGGCGGTCTGAGTCTGCGCACGACCCTCGACGTACCGGTGATCGCGAAGGTGAACGGCTATGCGCTGGGCGGTGGCATGGAAATCGTTCTGGGCGCCGACATCGTGGTCGCCGCCGACACCGCCCGGTTCGGGCTGACGGAGCCGCGGGTCGGGCGGCTGGCCCTCGACGGCGGCATCCATCAGCTGGTGCGCCGGGTCCCCTACACCCAGGCCATGGGCATGCTGCTGACAGGGCGCAAGGCCGACGTCACCGAGATGCAGGCCATGGGGCTCGTCAACGAGGTGGTCCCGGCCGAGGAGCTGAACGCCGCAGTCGACCGCTGGCTCGACCAGATCCGGGCGTGCGCGCCCACCTCGCTACGGGCCGTCAAGCAGATGGTCACGCGCACCGCCCATCTCACCGCCACCGAGGCGCGGGGGCTGCGACTTCCGGCACTCATGGCCGCCTTGGACAGCAAGGACTCCGCCGAGGGTGTGCTGGCGTTCCAGGAAAAGCGCGCGCCCGTGTGGTCCGGCGCATAGCTCGAACGGAAAGGAAGAACCATGCGCGAATCATTGGAACACGGGGTGTGGGGCGTCGTCGCCACACCGTTCGTCGGCAGCACCCAGGACGTCGACACCGACAGCCTCGCGAATCTGGTGGAGCACTACGAGAGGATCGGCGCCGTCGGGTTGACGGTGCTCGGGGTGTTCGGAGAAGCCGCGGCACTGTCCACGGAAGAACGAGTCCTCGTGCTCGAAACAGTCACCGAGGCTTCCGAACTCCCGCTCGTGGTGGGTGTCACCGCGCTCACAACCCGCCCGGTCATCGACGAGATCCGTGCCGCCCGAGCCGCGGCCGGCGACCGGATCCGAGCATTCATGTTGCAGGCCAACGCGGCCGACGCCGACGTCGTCACCGACCATCTGCAGGCCGTCCATCGCGTCACCGGCGCCGACGTCGTGCTGCAGGACTACCCCGCGGCCAGCGGCGTGACCATCGGCACTGCCGCGCTGGCCGCAGTCGTGCGGCGTTGCGAGTTCGTCGCGGCCGTCAAGGCGGAGTCACCACCGACATCCGTGGCCGTCGCCGAACTCACCGCCGCCGTGAATGTCTCGGTGTTCGGCGGGCTCGGCGGGCAGGGCCTCCTGGACGAACTAGCCTCCGGCGCCGCCGGCGCGATGACGGGATTCTCCTGTCCAGAGGCGCTGGTGGCCTGTGTCCGGGCCTGGCAGACGGGTGGATACGAGGCCGCCCGCGAAGTCCTGCAACCGTTCCTGCCCCTCGTCAACTTCGAGCAGCAGGCCAGGATCGCGCTCGCCGTCCGCAAGGAGCTGTTGCTACAGCGCGGACTGATCCGGGACTCGGCGGTGCGCGCCCCGGCCGCACCGTTCCCGGAGGTGCTCCGCGACAGTCTGACAACGCATCTAGCCGAGGCCTCGCGGGCCATCGAGACGCTCACCGCCGGGAGGATCTGATGGATCTCGGAATCCGCGGCAAGACCGCGCTCGTCGCAGCGTCCACCGGCGGCCTCGGCCTCGCCGTCGCCCGGGCCCTCTCCGCCGAGGGCGCACGCGTGGCGATCACCGGACGGCGGCGCGATCGTGCCGAGGAGATCGCATCGTCGTTGGGCGGCGCCATCGCGATCGAGGCCGACCTGAGCACTTCGGACGGCACCGCGACCGCCGTCGAGCGCACCGAGGCGGACCTGGGACCGGTCGACATCGTGGTGCTCAACGGGCCCGGGCCCAGACCGGGCGCGGCGGCGACACTGGGCGCGGACGATCTCGCGGCGGCATTCGACATATTGCTCCGCCCGCACCACGCACTCGTCTCGACCGTCCTCCCCGGCATGCGGGAGCGTCGCTGGGGTCGGGTTCTGGCCATCGGCTCCTCCGGAGTTGCTGCGCCCCTGCCCAATCTGGCGATGTCCAACACCGGTCGCGCGGCCCTGGCGGGATACCTCAAGACCCTCGCCGCCGAAGTCGCCCTCGACTGCGTCACCGTCAACCTGCTGCTGCCGGGACGGATCGCCACCGACCGGGTGGCGGAGCTGGACGCCGCCGCCGCCAAGCGCCGAGGTGTCACCGTCACCGACATCGAAATCGAATCGCGCAAGACGATCCCGGCCCGCCGCTACGGCGACCCCGACGAATTCGGCGCTGCCGCGGCGTTTCTCTGCAGCGCGCCTGCGTCGTACATCACCGGTGTCGCACTCCGCTGCGACGGCGGCCTGATCCGCAGCCTCTAGACACCAGACCTCCACTACTCGAGGAGACCACCATGACCACGACCATCACCGAGCCTTTCGGTTCACACTTCCGCAGCGACGTCCCGACCGCACAGCACCTCGTGAACGGCGAATGGCTGGGCGGCGCCGACACCGCGCGCTGGAACCCCGCCCGCCCGCACGAACTCGCCGCCTACTCGCCGAGTGGGGGTACCGCCGAGGTGGACGCCGCCGTCACCGCCGCGGCCGCTGCACAGCCGGCCTGGGCCGCGCTCCCCGCACCGGCCCGCGGCGCGATCCTCATGACGGCGGCAAACCTGTTGCAGGAACGGGGGTCCGCGGTGGCCGCGGACCTCGTCCGCGAGGAAGGCAAGACCCTAGCCGAGGCCCGGGGCGAAGTCACGCGTGCCGTGGACGTCCTGCGGTTCTTCGGGTCCCTCGGTTGGGCGGCCACCGGCGAGGTGCTCCCCAGCGGGCTGCCCGGAACCAGCATCACCACCCGCCGCGAGCCCCTGGGCGTCTTCGGGCTCATCACGCCGTGGAACTTTCCCATCGCCATCCCGGCGTGGAAGGCGGCACCCGCTCTGATCTCGGGCAACACCGTGGTGCTCAAGCCGGCCGAACTGACGCCCCTGTCGGCCACCCACCTCGCCCGCGCCCTCCACGACGCCGGTCTCCCCGCCGGTGTCTTCAACGTGGTCCACGGCACGGGGCGGGTGGTCGGTGACGCCCTGGCCCGCGATCCCCGCGTCGCGGGGCTGTCCTTCACCGGCTCCACCACCGTCGGACTGGGGCTGCAGGACATCCTCAACGCCCGCCGGGCCCGGGTACAGCTCGAGATGGGCGGCAAGAACGCGGTGCTGGTGCTCGACGACGCCCGGAACGCCGCACAGGTGGTGGCCGCGGGCGCGTTCGGGCTCACCGGGCAGGCGTGCACGGCGACGTCCCGCGTGTACGTGACCCCCGGGATCCGCGAAGCGTTCCTCGACGCGCTGGTCGAGGAGGCCGCGCGGTGCGTTCCGGGTGACGGTTCGGTCGACTCGACCCGCATGGGCGCGGTGGTGAGCCGCACGCAGTTCGAGCAGAACCGGGCGGCGGTGCGCTCCGCGGTCGAACGCGGCGCGACCCTGCGGCACGGCGAGGACGCCGGGGACCCGTCCGCCGGACTCTTCTTCCCGGCCACCGTGCTCACCGATCTGCCGCTCGACGATCCGGCGGTCACGGACGAGATCTTCGGGCCGGTCGTCGCCGTGCTGGAGGTCGCCGACTACGAGGCCGGGCTCGCCGCCGTCAACGATTCCCGCTACGGACTGACCGCGGGCATCTGCACCGACAGCCTGGCGCGCTCGACGGACTTCGCCGCCCGGGCGCAGGCCGGTGTCGTCAAGATCAACCGTCCGACGGCCGGGCTGGATCTGAACGTGCCGTTCGGCGGGGTGAAGGACTCGTCCACGAACACGTTCCGGGAGCAGGGCCGTAGCGCCGTGGACTTCTACACGTGGGGGAAGACCGTATACACGGGTGTCTGATCGCGGGAGTGTGATCGTGTGTGTGGCGGAAACGGTGACTGTGCTGTACAACTGAAACAGCGAGACCGGTTTGTGACATGAACCACACCTAAACGTTACTTTTACACACTGCAATATCGACATGAACGACAGTTCCGGGGGGAACGGATCCGCGCAGGCAGATCCCGTTTCGGGAACGGTAAGGACACCACATGCTGTTCCCGATGGCGCCGACCGACTCACTGTTTCTGCTCGGCGAGTCCCGCGAGCATCCGATGCACGTCGGCGGCCTGGCGGTGTTCACCCCACCCGAGGGATCGTCCGCGGCCGACGTGCGAGCGATGTTCGATGCGGCGCTGATCGGCGACCAGGTGGCGGCGCCCTTCCGTAAGCGGGCCCGCCGCTCGGTGACGTCGCTCGGCCAGTGGGGCTGGGACACCCTTCCGCACGACGAGGTCGATCTGGAACATCACGTGCGCCGCGACGCCCTGCCGCAGCCGGGCGGAATGGCCGAGCTGATGACCCTGGTGTCGCGGCTGCACGGCACCCTGCTCGACCGCAGCCGGCCGTTGTGGGAGATGCACCTGATCGAGGGCCTCGCCGACGGCCGCTACGCGATCTACACCAAGATCCACCACGCCCTCGCCGACGGCGCGTCCGCGATGAGGTTGCTCCGCGACAGCATGAGCGAGGACCCGCACCGCCGGAACATGCCCACCCCGTGGCAGCCCCGGACCCCGCTAGTGGCCGTGCCGGACGCGGGCACGGCCGTCACGACCGGTCCCGGCTCCGCGCTTCCGGCCATGGCGTGGGACGCTGCCCGCGCCGCGGCGGGCGAGGTGGCCGGACTGGTGCCCGCGGCGCTGGGCACCGTGGACCGCGCTCTGCACGGCAAGGGTGGTGCGTTGTCGCTGACCGCGCCGCACACCCTGTTCAACGTGCCGATCAGCGGGGCCCGTCACGTCGCCGCCCGGTCGTTCCCCATCGAACGGATCCGGCTGCTGGCCAAGCACGCCGACGCGACCATCAACGACATCGTGCTGACGATGTGCGCGGGCACCCTGCGGGCCTACCTGCACACCCGCGACGCGTTGCCGGACAACCCGCTGATCGCGATGGTCCCCGTGTCGCTGCGCGCGCCGGAAACCGGAACCGGTGACCGCACTCCCGGAGGCAACCGGGTGGGGGTGCTCATGTGCAACCTGGCCACCCACCTCCCCGACCCCGCGCACCGCCTCGAGACGGTGCGCAACTGCATGAACGAGGGCAAGGCCGCGCTGCAGGCGATGAGCCCCGCCCAGGTGCTCGCGATGAGCGCCCTCGGCGCCGCCCCGCTCGGAGTCGAGATGTTCCTCGGCCGGCGGGGGCCGCTCCGTCCGCCGTTCAACGTCGTCATCTCCAACGTCGCGGGACCCCGAACCCCGTTGTACTGGAACGGCGCCCGCCTCGAATCCCTCTACCCGCTGTCGATCCCCACCACCGGGCAGGCACTCAACATCACCTGCACCAGCAGCGACGACCAGATCGTCTTCGGCCTCACCGGCTGCCGCCGCACCGTCCCGGACCTGCACCCGATGCTCGACCACCTCGACTCCGAACTCGATCTCCTCGAAACCGCCGTCGGACTCTGACGGTTGGCGAGCACCCCGCTCGCAGTCCAGCGCCCCGTCGCAGCTCGGGCAAGTTATTCACCGGCCGCGGCGGGCGGGCAATTCTCAGGTGAGAGCCTCGAGTTCGGCCGATCGCCAGGTTCCGTCCGGAACCGCCAGCGACAGCAGAGCATCCGGATCACCGACCGGCGGATAGATCGCAACGGTATTGATCGACTTCTTCACCACCGCTCCCTCCGCGCCTGTCATCTGCACCTGTCGGTCCCACCCGGAAGCGAACACTGCCCCGGCCGGTCCGAGAGCCAGGCACGTGACATACGACGCAGGAGCGAACGGCACGAGATCTCGGTCGAGCAGATCGGCGACAGCGTTGTGCCCGACGAACTTTCCCTGCGGCAGCGCATGCTGGCAACTCTGCATCACGACGTGGCCGGGGTCTGCGTACGCGGCGGCGGTATCTCCCGCGGCGAACACGTCTGCGAGACCGGCCACCTTCAGATGCTCATCGACGGTGAGACGACCGAGTCGGTCTCGTTCTCCGGGGATGTGCGCTGTCAGGGGGCTGGCCTGCATGCCCGCCGTCCAGATCACCGTGTTCGCAGCGATCCGGTTGCCGTCGGCGAGCTGCACTCCGTGCGCGTCGACCGAGGTCACATCCACGCCGAGGCGGACTTCGATCCCGAGGGTGTCGAGGGCTTCGAGGATCGCAGGACGTGGTCCCGCACCGAGCCCGGATCCGACGACGTCACCGCGATCGAGCAGGATCACCCGGATCGGCGCATCCGCGGCGATCTCGTGGAGTCGATCGGTGAGTTCGGCGGCGATCTCGAGTCCGGTGAATCCTGCCCCGATCACGACCACCGTGTACCGGCCCTCCGAATCCGGGCACGCGGGCAGACTGCGCAGGTGCCCGTCGAGATAGGTGGCGGCACCGAGCGTGTCGATGTCGAAGAGGTGCTGGGAACCGGGAAGGGTGGGGGTGACGAGTCGACTTCCCGTGGCCAGCACCAAACGGTCGTAGCTCAGCGACGTGGTATCACCGGTTCGGGTGATCCCGTGAACCTGGTTGGTGGTGGTATCGATGGATGTGATCGTGGCCGCGACCCGCTCCACTCCGATCGGGCCGAGCAGCCCGTCGAGGGAGCAGCGTTTGGTCTCCGGCTCCCGCTCGTAGAGGCGGGGCCGGATGACGTGGTCGTCACCGGCATCGACCAGTGTGATCGTGAGGTCGTTCCGCGGCACGCCCGCATCGCGTCGCAGCCGGGCGGCGCTGGCCGCCGCCCAGACCCCTGCGAAACCGCCTCCAATAATCAGGACATTTGACATCTAGATTCTCCTCATGAGTGAACCGCCCACCTCGGGCGGATGATTCGAAAGTTCCCGCTTGTGTGCGATCAGCCCCGGTCGTACGCCCGGCGCATACGCTCGGCGAGTCCCGGAGCGTGCCGCTCAGCCTCGACCCGGACGTCGTCGACGCTCTGACCGGCCAGCTCCCGCCGCCACGCCAGATCCGCCTTCCGCATCGCCATCGACACCGCACACGGCATCGACAACTGACCGGCCGGCATGTCGGCACCGACGCCCTGGGCACGGATCTCGGTGCACCGAAACGCCTCCTCGGCACCCTCGATGGCGGTGACGACGTCCAGGACACTGATGTGCTTGGCCGAGCGGGTCAACACGAACCCGCCCGCGGCACCAGGCACGGACGTCAAAATCCTCGCGCGCACGAGCGCCTGCAATTGTTTGTTCAGGTACGGAGCCGGCAGATCGTAACTACGTGCGAGCGCAGCGGTCGACACCGGGCGATCGTCATCCACCCACGCCAGCGACAGCACAACGTGCATTGCCCACTCGACACCTCGCGACATCCGCATAACCTAGATAATAAATATCCAGATATGTGCCGTCAAGGCGCTGACCCCCACCGCGGTCGGCCTGTCACTGCCTACCGGGGCGGGGGTGTCGCGGCGAGATGCGAAGACCCCTGGCCGGCTTACGGTTTGACTGTGGATTCAGTTGGGGCCGATCCTGACCGAATCGCCGATCCGATTCGGTCAGCCCTCCCCAGACGCCGTAGGGTTCGCCGACGTCGAGTGCGTGGCGTCGGCATTCGTGTCGGACCGGGCAACCCCGGCAGAGTTCCTGCGCCTGCCTCTCCCGGCGAATGCGCGTTGCCCTGCTTTCGCTGTCGGGCCCGAAGAAGAGGTCCGACCGGGTCGTGCGGCACAGCGCACGGGTCTGCCAGTCCCAGAGATCGGAGTGCGGTGTCAGCAGACGAACGGTGAGTGTCAAAGATGGCATGGGATAGTCGTTTCCGAGTCCTAGTGGTCGTCTTCGTCTCCGACACCTAGTGGTCTTCTTCGCCGATTCTGTGGACGTGGATCAGGTTGGTCGAGCCTACGGTGCCCGGCGGCGACCCCGCCACGATCACCACCAACTCACCCTTCTGATACCGACCCAACCCCAGCAACGCGTTGTCGACCTGCCGCACCATCGCATCCGTACTGTCCACCGGATCGACGATGAACGTCTCCGTCCCCCACGTCAACGACAACTGCGACCGCACCTCCGGCAACGGCGTGAACGCCAGCAACGGCAACGGCGTGTGCAACCGCGCCAACCGCCGCACCGTATCCCCCGACTGCGTGAACGCCACCAACGCCTTCGCATCCAACCGCTCCCCGATGTCGCGGGCCGCGTACGAGATCACACCCCGCTTGGTCCGCGGCACATGCGTCAGCGGCGGCACCTGCGGCGACTCGTTCTCCACCGCCTCCACGATCCGCGCCATCGTCCGCACCGTCTCCATCACGTACTTACCCACCGACGTCTCACCGGACAGCATCACCGCATCGGCACCGTCGAGCACCGCATTCGCCACATCCGACGCCTCCGCGCGGGTCGGCCGCGAGTTCTCGATCATCGACTCCAGCATCTGGGTGGCCACGATCACCGGCTTCGCGTTCTCCCGGGCGATCTGGATGGCCCGCTTCTGCACCAGCGGCACCTGCTCGAGCGGCAACTCCACCCCCAGGTCACCGCGCGCGACCATCACCGCGTCGAACGCCAGCACGATCGCCTCGAGGTTGTCGATCGCCTCCGGCTTCTCCAGCTTCGCGATCACCGGGATCCGCCGGCCGACCCGGTCCATCACCGCGTGCACCAGTTCCACATCCGCCGGCGACCGCACGAACGACAGGGCGATGAAATCGACACCGAGCGCGAGCGCGAACTCCAGGTCGGCGATGTCCTTCTCCGACAACGCCGGCACCGACACGTTCATCCCCGGCAGCGACACACCCTTGTTGTTGCTCACCGGGCCGCCCTCGGTGACCCGGCAGATCACGTCGTTGCCCTCCACCCCGGAGACGACGAGACCGACCTTGCCGTCGTCCACCAGCAACCGGTCACCCGGCCGGGCATCCTCCGCCAACTGCTTGTACGTGGTCGACACCCGGTCGTGGGTGCCCTCGCACTCGTCGACGGTGATCCGCACCTCCTCACCGTTGGCCCACGTGGTGCGCCCCTCCGCGAACCGGCCCAGCCGGATCTTCGGGCCCTGCAGATCGGCCAGGACACCGACCGCCTTGCCCGTCGCGTCCGAGACCGCCCGGACACGTTTGTAGTTCTCCTCGTGGTCGGCGTGCTCGCCGTGGCTGAAATTCAGCCGCGCCACGTCCATACCGCTCTCGACGAGCTCGCGAATACGGTCACCGGTGGCGGTAGCAGGTCCAAGTGTGCACACGATCTTCGTGCGTCGGGACGTGCTGAGCAGACCGGGCTGTGCGGTGTGTGACGCGGACCGTTCGAGATCGATGGTGGGCATGTGGCTCCTCGCGGCTGGGTTGAGAGTGGTTGTGTGACTCGACAGGTTCATCACGACGGGCAATCCGCGGTCGCCCTCGGATGCGTCGGCATCGACGCGGGGCGGCTCCATTGACTGTCGATCAGTCCGACGACCTGAGCGGTTGCCTCCTGAAGGAGTTCGGCGGTGTTGTCGAGCAATTCGTGGAGTTCCGCCGGTCCACGGGCGATGGAGAACGCCGCCGAGATCCGGGCAGCGCGAATCTCGGCTGCGGACAAGCGAACCGTACCGGCGATCACGACCACGGGACACTCCGGCGGCGTCTGACGGACGACGCCCTGCACCACCTTCCCCTGCAGCGACTGCGCGTCGAACGCCCCCTCCCCGGTGATCACCAGGTCTGCGTCGGCACACAGTGACCGCAGTCCCACCGTCTCCGAGACGAGCTCGCTTCCGGGCACCAGTTCCGCGGCGAGGATCGTGCTCAGGCAGGCCGCCATGCCGCCGGCCGCTCCGGCTCCGCGCAGGGTCAGAACGTCGGCCCCGTACGCAGTGCGGAGAGCAATCGCCAACTGTCCGAGCCCGGAATCCAATTCGCGGACCTGGTCGGCCGTCGCACCCTTCTGCGGCCCGAAAACCGCCGCCGCCCCGTTCTCCCCGCACAGAGGATTGTCGACGTCGGTCGCGACGCGCCAGCGCACCGACCGTGCCCGGGGGTGCAGTTGCGACTCGTCGATGGCAGCGATGTCACCGAGCCCCCCACCGCCGGATTCCACGTCGCGACCGTCTTCGTCGAGGAATCGCACACCGAGTGCGCGGAGCATCCCGGTGCCCCCGTCGGTGGTTGCGCTGCCGCCGATGCACAGAAGGATCTCGTCGACACCGTCTTCCAATGCGCTGACAGCGATTTCGCCGACGCCGAAGGTATCCGCCCGCAACGGTGACGGTGGAACGTCCGCCACGTGGGGCAGACCGTTCGCTTCCGCGGCCTCGATGATCGCGACCCTGCCGTCGTTCGACAGTCCGTAGCGGGCGGTCCGTTCGCGTCCGAGGGCATCGTGCGCGTGGATCACCCGCGGCTCGGCATTGCCCGCCGAGAGGAAGGTCTGCAGCGTGCCCTCGCCGCCGTCCGCGAGGGGGCATTGCACGATCCGGACGTCGGCGCCGAGCGCCACCCGGACACCGGCGGCCATCGCGGCTGCGACGTCAACGGCGGAGAGGCTCCCCTTGAACGAGTCGGGGGCGAGGACAACGGTAGGTGTGCGCTTTCGCATGACTAGAGCGTAGGTCTCCCACACCCAGGATGATATGTACATTCCGCACAGATTTACACCCAATTCGGGCTGGCATATATGTGCACATTGCCATACGCACTCGGCGGCGCTTCATGCTCGGCGGTACGGGTCCTCCAGCGCCGCGGCCGCGAGGAGTGCCAGCCGCATGGCGACGGCGTGGTCGAACGTGCGCAGGTTCAGTCCGGTCACGTGCTGGATCCGATCGAGGCGCTGGACCAGCGTGTTGCGGTGTACCTCGAGGGCAGTCGCCGTCGCGGCGATCGACAGATCGTGGCCGAGGAAGGCGCGCGCGGTCTCGCGCAGGGTCGTGGACAGCGGTGTCAGGACGCGCTTCACGGTGTCGTGTGAAATATCCCGGGACTGCTGTGCGACAGCTGTTTCGGGTACCAATGCGGAGAGTTCCGTCTCCTCCCCCGCGGGCAACAGCTGCGCCCGGGCCAAAAGGAGGCCAAGCCTGGCAGCGTCCACGGACAATTCGCGGGACGAGGCGGCATGCCTGCCGGTGACGAGACGGACGTCGCCGGTGCGCAGCCGCTGCCGGGTCGCGGCGAGGGTGCGGTCTGTCACCGAACCGCTCAGAACCCACACCGCGCCCTGCAATTCGGCCGCAACCACACCGGAAATCCCCTGGATCCGTCGAATCAGGGCCACCGACGTGGATGAGGGAAGGGACCACGATCCACTGCCCGCAGCGGGGACGACCGCCGTGATGTTCCACGGTGGGGCCATCGGTGAACCGATGTGCCGTAACGCTTCCAGCAGGCCGTTCTCGGTGACGGTTCCGTTCACCAGGCCGAGGAGCAGTTCACGCACGGCCGCTTCCCGCCAGCGTGAACTGTCCCGGTGCTGTTCGTTCCGTAACAGCAGTTCCACGGTGAGCGCGAGGACGTTGCACACCGATTCGACCTCGCCGGGGTCGCCCGTGACCCCGACGGCGCCCACGATCCGCCCGTCGAGTGTCAGGGGAATGTTGATCCCGGCCCTGACGTCCGCAGATTGTTCGTCGGCGTCCACGAGTACTCGCCGGCCGTCCTGGATGGCCTGAAGTGCACCGGCGTGCACGGTGCCGATACGCGTCCCGTCGACCGACCCGATGATTCGACCATTGCGGTCCATCAGATTGATGTTGTAGTCCAGGCGAGGGCTCACCTCGTCCACCACACGCTGAGCGAGTTCGCCGGTGAACACGTACGCGAACTCGTCCTCGTCGCCGTCCCGCACCGCCCAGGTCATGCAGCAAGACTAGACGTGCGAGGTCGCTGCGGGGGTCGCAGCAGCGGCATGGGCTGCACTCACCCTCGCGACAGGCGCCGGTCCCCCATCGTGGGGCAGTCCCGCTCGGTGCCTCAGTCGCGGTGCGCCGACAGCAGCCACGCCGGCAGCATGGCCCGGCCCTTGTCGTCGCGCTGCCAGTTCGCGGCCTCCTCCGGGCCGAGCAGCGCGTGAATGAACGCCGGGCGGAGGTCGTCGATGGTCCAGTACTCGGCGACGGCCTCCCGTAGCTCGTCGTCGGTCACCGGGTTCGGTCCCTGCCCCTCGGGGAAGGCGCCCTTCGCGAACACCAGGATGTAGTAGGACGCGCCGGGTGCGGCCGCCCGGGACACGGACTGCAGGTAGTCGCGACGCCGGTCCACGGGCAGGGAATGGAAGAGGGTGCTGTCGACGATCGTGGTGAATCGGCCGTCGAAACCCGTGAACGAGCTGATGTCCGCCACCTGGTACGTGGCCGTCGTCAGGCCACGATCGGCCGCTGCCGCCTGAGCTGCCGCGATGGCTGTCGGCGACAGGTCCAGACCGACCACCGTGTACCCCTGCGCCGCCAACTGCAGGGACGTTTCAGCGTGCCCGCACCCCGCGTCCAGCACGTCGCTGCGGAATTTGCCTTCCGCGATCAGCGCGGCGATCTCGGGCTGCGGCTCACCGATGTTCCACGGCACCGGCCCCGAAAATTCCTTCGCATCGCCTCGGTAGATGTCGTCCCACGGCGCAACCTGATTGTCCTCGGTCATGACCCCGACGGTACGCCCGCCGGCTGTCGCCACCGTCCCGTGTAACGATCCGGGCACTTCCGGACACTGTGGCAATAGCCGCAGACGCTGGGTCGGCGGGACTCAGGAGGCACTCCCGTGAAGGAATCGAAACGAACGATGGACTGTCAGGAACTCGTCGAACTCGTCACCGTCTACCTCGAGGATGCGTTCGCCGCGCAGACCAAGGCCAGGTTCGAGACGCACGTGGGCGAATGCGGCGGCTGCGCCCACTACGTCGACCAGATGAAACAGACGGTGCACACCCTCGGCGAACTGTCGATCGAGGAATTGGACCCGGCACTGCGGGACCGCATCCTCACCGATTTCCGACGGCGATGCTGAGACCTCAACGGAAACCGCTTCACAACAGACGAATTCACCGATTGTGAGCGCCGGATCGGGATGCGTCGGCCGGTTCACTCACGACGAATTTGCGTCATCGGAGTCGTGCGGGCGGTCGAGCAGCTGGGTGACGAGTGCGCCCGCAGCCGGGCTCGGAGCCCGCCCACGAGCGGTGGCGAGGTGGATCCTGCGCGCCGCCCACGGCTCGGCGAATTCCATCACCGCGACGCGGCTCATCATCTCATGACTGAGTAGACATTCCGGCTGCACGGTGACACCCATTCCCGCCTGGACGAGACTCATCGCGACCTCTCCGCTCCGCACGGAGTGCCTGGAATCGAATTGCTCTCCCAGCCGATTCGCTGCGGCGCGAAACGCCGGCGCCATCGCGCGTGCCGCAATCAGTCTTTCGGGCAACAGATCCTGGAAGGTCACGACCGACTGCTCGGTGAGCGGGTGACCCAGCGGCACCACCGCGACCAGCCGATCACGACGGTAGGGCGTGACATCCACGCCGTCGAGATCGAGTTCGTGTGCGGCCGCGAATACCCCGAGGTCCGCTTCGCCGCGCGCGACCTGCTGAACGATCTCGGCGTTCTCGGTCTCGCGTACTGCCAGGTCGACGAGCGGGTATTCACGGCTGTACTCGCCCAGTTCCCGCGCCAGGAACGGCACGATGATCGATCGGGCCGACACGATCGTCAGGTCACCCCGCACTCCCTCGGTCAAAGACGCTATCTCGGAGCGCATCTCCTCGAGGTTTCCGAAGATCGTGCGGACGTGTCGTTCGAGGACCGCACCGGCGGGGCTGGGGACTACGCCCCTGGGCCCACGATCGAGAAGCTTGATTCCGGCGATGTCCTCCAGGGCCTGGATTCGCTTGGTTGCCGTGGACGCGGCGATGTTCTCCCGGATCGCGGCCAGACCGATTTGCCGTTCTTCGATCGCGGACAGAAACAGTCGCAACGTGAACAGATCGACCTGTCGAATCAGATGAAGCCTGTTGAACATAGCCATACCGCCCTCACGATCAGCGAAATACGGACTCGACCATGCCAATCACGCCCTGTCTCTCGCGACCGAGATCGTGAGAGACAAGTTTCGAAACAGGGTTGACGTGGCCCAGCTCACTCCCTAGTGTTCCCGATCATATCATCGTAGTTACGAATGACGTGTTCATATATATGAATGACGCAACCATCGTCCGAAGTGAGAGAAGAGGCTCGACCCGTGACACAGCCACAGGACTCGCTCCACAACGCCCCCAATCCGCCACGCCGGAAGCCGAAGAACGTCGGCCCCGCGGTAGTGGTCGGCACAGCCCTTGAACTGTTCGACTTCTACCTCTATGCATCGATGGCCGCCCTGGTGTTCGGCCCGCTCTTCTTCCCCTCGGAGAACTCCACGGTCAGCACCCTCGCCGCCTTCTCCACGTTCGCCGTCGGATTTCTCGCCCGCCCGCTCGGCGGAATCGTGTTCGGCATCCTCGGCGACAAGATCGGCCGCAAGGCCGTGCTGTCGTTCAATCTCCTGCTGATGGGCCTGGCCAGCGGCTGCATCGGCCTGATCCCGTCGTACGAGACGATCGGAATTGCCGCACCCGTGCTGCTGGTCCTGTTCCGTATCGTCCAGGGCCTCGGTGCGGGCGCCGAGTTCGGCAGCGCGATCGCGATGTCCTACGAGCATGCCGACGCGAAGTCCCGCGGACGGCAGGGCGCGTGGCCGGCCATGGGCGTGAGCGTCGGTCTGCTGGCGTCATCCCTGGCCGTGGCCGCCGTGACGAGCCTCGACAAGGCCGACCTCTACAGCTGGGGATGGCGGATCCCGTTCCTGGCCAGCTTCGTCCTCGTCGGGCTGGGCTACTGGATGCGGCGGAACCTGCCCGAAACCCCCGACTTCGAACGGGTCGCGGCCGAAGCACAGACCCGCGAGAAGCGGCAGCCGTTCCGTGACCTGTTGAAGAATCACTGGCGCGGGTTGACCGTCGTCGCCGTGTCGACCATCGGAGTCAACGGCATCAGCTACATCTTCAAGACGTTCTCGCTGTCCTACCTCGCCGAGTTCCGCGACGTCGCCGCGAACGTCGGCGCCTTCGGAATCAGCCTGGCCAGTGCCGTCGCGCTCGTGACCATCCCCCTCGCGGGACGGCTCTGCGACAGCGCCGGGACACGCCGCGTCATGCTGATCGGCGCGGGCTGTGTGGCAGGGCTCGCATTCCCCTTCTTCTGGCTCCTCAACACCGACCGACCGGTCTACATCTGGCTCGCATTCATCCTCACCGTCGGAATCGTCCAGCCCACGCTGCTCGCGGCTTCCGGGTCCTTCCTGGCCCGGCAGTTCCCACCCGAAGTCCGCGCCTCGGGCCTCGGCGCCGGACGGGAAGTCAGCGGCGCACTCGCCGGCGGCCTCGCTCCACTCGCGGCACTGACCATGGTTTCACTCTCGCCGACCCACTCCACCTGGGGTGTCTCCCTGATCTTCGTCGTCGGCGCGATACTCATCGCGGGTGCGGCACTCGGTGACCAGTACCGCACCATCAGCATCAGCAACCACACCCCTTCCGCCGAAAGCGCTCCCGCCGTTCGGTGATCCGGCTGGGGCACTGCCCGACGTGGCAGTGCCCCAGTCACCTGTAGGCTGATTCGATCGGTGATCGAGAAGAGGGAGAGCCACGTGCCGCCGGTTGCTGGTGAGGCGAAGGAGCATCGCACGGTCTCACGTGTCATGACGATCCTCGAGCTCGTCTCCCGGAGCACGGACGGGCTGTCACTCGCCCAGCTCGCTGCAGCGCTCGACGCCCCCCGATCGTCCGTGCACTACATCGTGAAGGGCCTGGTCGCCACCGGCTACCTGACCGAGAACGGCGCCTACACCCTCGGTCCCGCAGTGGGCACACTGCTGGCAGCGCACCAACCTCCGGTCGACCGCGTGGCCCGGGAAAGCTTGGAATCGTTGCACCGCCGCTTCGACGAGACGGTCACGCTGTGCATTCAGATCGGGGAATCCGTCGTGAACATCGACATCATCGAGTCGACGCAACCGATCCGCTTCTCGCCCGCACTCCACGTCCGGCGCCCGCTCTTCCCGTCCACCGCCGGCAAGTGCTTCCTGGCCTATGCAGATCAGCGGTTCCGCGACACCTACCTCGACAGCCACATCGAGGAGACCGACAAGCGCCTACAGGCACGCGAGGAAATCGACCGCATCGCACGCGACGGAATCGGATACGCGAGCAAAGAGGTGACACCCGACCTCGGCGGCGTTGCGGTCCCGGTGTTCCACCGCGACAAACACGTTGCCGTCCTCACGGTCGCCGGGCCACGAGCCCGCATCGATATCCGACTCGAGGAGATCGCCGACGCCGCGATCGCCGAAGCCCGGCACGTAGCCGAGCGCCTGACGGCGCAGTAATTGCGCCGGGACCTCAGGTCGCAGCACTCGAATTCGTTTGCGGGACAGCACCGTCCTTCTGACCGAACCCACGGAGATCGACAGCGCGCCGGGCGTTTCCGACCGCAGAGACGGTGACCGAACCGACCACTCCCAGTCGGTCGAACACGAGCCCCGTGCCGACGGAGATGCCGTGTTGCTCGGCCCGGTCGAGTGCGGCCAGTCCGAGTTCAAGGCCCTCCGGCAGACGTGCCAGTGCGAGAGTCACGTCAGCGTTGATGAACTCCAGTCCCGCACTGCCCAAATTGCTGATGACGTTGGCGGCGTCCGCAACGCTCGCGGCCATCTGGAAAGCAGTCAGCGGCTCGCCCTCGACCACCGGGATCGCGAATTGCCAGATCTGCTTGCGATCGCCGTTCTGCGGTGCGTCCGCGGGCAGGGTCCAGCCCGCACCGTCGCTGCGGTACAACCGTTCGGCAGTCCCCGCCGCCCGCTTGCAGTCGTCAGGTGGCGGCTGCGGGCTGTTGCCAGAATCCCACACGATGCCGTCCGGTGTCGTGGTGGGGCTCAGATACAGTGCGCTGGCCCGCGCGACCGCTTCCCCGTCCTGGCTTAGCACCGCGTCGACGAGGCACAGGCGGCGCCCTTCGCGAACTACGGTGGTCGATGTGACGGACGGTGTCATCCCCGCGGGACGGAAGAGATCGAGGGTCCACCGAACCGGCTGAAGGTCCTGCCGCCCGAGTTCCTTCACAGTCTTCTCGGTGGCACGAGCAAGAGCCCCGCTGACGGCCATGCCGCGCATGTGCCCACTGCCCCAGCCACTTCCGGCCGTTGATTGGGGCACGTATTCCTCGGACCGAACATCGCGACCGGGCGCCAAGCGAAAGAAGGCGGACGTCATCCTCGATTCTCCTCTTCTTCGTTTTCGAATCGGAACGATCTCATCGCATATTACGGACCGCGGCAGTGTCACGACGAAAGGGATCTACAGAAGAGCCGGCACCCACCGTCGGCCGTCGATGACCAGAACTCTTTCGCAGATTATCCTCGGTACGAAACCGCGTCAATTTCGCATTTTCGAATCACTTACTTCTCGGGAGCGAAGCCTCTTTTTTCCATTTTACGAACCTGCGATTTCTTCCAGAGAAACCGCAGTTAACAGTTGACGTCACGTCATTTCACGGCGTACATGTTGCGTATGCCACAAACGGAATTGCGCGTTTTCGACAAGCTCTATATCGGTGGTGAATGGGTCGACCCCATCGACGGCGTCATGGCCGAAAGTATCGACCCTGCATCGGGAAAGCCGTGGGCGGCGGTTGCGATGGGAGGTGCGGGTGACATCGACCGCGCCGTCTCGGCAGCGGCCGAGGCGTTCGCGGGCCCGTGGCGCCGCACCCCCGGTCATGAGCGCGCAGCGTTACTGCGACGGTTCGCCCAGCTTTTCGAGGAAGCGATTCCCGAATTGGTAGAACTCGAGTCCCACGACTCGGGCGCCCTGAAGTCCGACCTCCGCGGGAGCCTGGCTGCACAAGTGCAGTGGTACTACTGGTTCGCCTCGCTCGCCGACAAGGCCCAAGGCCGCACGATACCGATGGACGACACGGTGCACGCCTTCACCACCATGGTGCCGATCGGCGTGGTGGGTGCAATCGTGCCCTGGAATGCGCCGTTGCTGACCACGTGCATGAAGATCGGGCCTGCCCTCGCTGCAGGTTGCACGGTCGTCCTCAAGCCTGCCGAACAGACTCCGGTGTCCGCACTCGTCCTGGCGCAACTCGCGGAGAAGGCGGGGTTCCCACCGGGTGTCCTCAACGTCGTCCCCGGTTACGGGCGCACGGCCGGTGCGCGACTGGTCGCTCACCCCGACGTCGGCAAGGTCTCGTTCACCGGCTCGACCGACACCGGCCGGCGGATGGTGGCCGACGGCACCGACAACCTCAAACGATTCACCTTCGAGCTGGGCGGCAAGGCCCCGCACATCATCTTCGGCGACGCCGACGTCGATCAGGCGCTCAATGCGGCCACCGCCTCGGCGTGGCGGTTGTGCGGGCAGAGCTGCGCGCTCGGGTCGAGGGTGCTGGTAGAGCGATCGATATATGACCGCGCAGTGGACACCTTCCGCACCCGGGCCGCCCAGGTACGTGTCGGCATCCCGGCCGACGAGACCGCACGCATGGGACCCCAGGCGCACGAAGAGCAACTGAACAAAACCCTGTCGTACGTGAAGATCGGCCGGGACGACGGCGCCGAACTGGTCGCCGGAGGCGAACGGATCCTCACCGACGAACTGGCACCCGGTTACTTCGTTCAGCCGACCGTTTTCGCCAACGTCTCCAACGACATGCGGGTGGCGCGTGAAGAGATTTTCGGCCCGGTGGTGGCACTGATCCCGTTCGACGACGAAGACGAGGCCATCGCCATCGCCAATGACACCGCGTACGGGCTGACCGCGGGACTGTGGACGGGCAATATCGGTCGCGCGCATCGGGTCTCGAACCAGATCGAAGCCGGATCGGTATGGGTCAACACCTATTCGTTCGTGCGGTGGTCCCTTCCCTACGGCGGCTTCAAGGCCAGCGGTTGGGGCCGGGAGAACGGCATCGACGCCCTCACCCCGTACATGGAGACCCGTACGACGGTCATCGGCCTCACCGCGCAGTTCCCAAACTATTTCGAGAACACGGAGGATTGATCACGATGCGTGCAATTGCCTTTCCGGGCGACGACACCACTGCCATCAGAGAGTTCGACGATCCTGTACCCGGGCCCGGCGAGGTCGTCGTCCGGGTCCGAGCCTCGGGAATGTGCGGAAGCGACCTCCTGTTCCGTCGGGGCGCGATAGCTGTCGGAACCGACATCATCCAGGGCCACGAACCGTGCGGGGACGTCCACGCCGTCGGTGACGGTGTGACGCCGATGATGGCGCGCGTCGGCGATCGAGTGATGATCCATCACTATTGGGGCTGCGATGCGTGTCCCGCCTGCCGCTCCGGCTGGCCGCAGATGTGCGAGCGCGAACCATCGAAGGTCATGGGAATCTCCGCGAACGGTGGGCACGCCCCATTCCTCACAGTGCCTGCCCGCACTCTCCTGCCGCTTCCGGACGCCTTGAGCTACAAGGCCGGGGCAGCGATCGGGTGTGGAACCGGCACGGCGTGGGGTGGCCTGCAACGGCTCGGCAATGTAGCCGGGGAAACGATCGTGGTATTCGGCCAAGGCCCCGTCGGTCTGTCGGGCACGATGCTCGCGTCGGCGCTGGGTGCGACGGTGATTGCCGTGGACATCGATGACAACCGGCTACAGCGCGCCAAGAGTTTCGGTGCGGCCTCGATTGTGAACTCGCGGTCCTCAAATGTGGTCGAAGCGATCGCCGACCTGACGGGTGGACGCGGCGCACCGCTGATTCTGGAGACTTCCGGCAAAGCCAACGACGATGCTCTCGCAGTACTCGCCCCCTGGGGCCGCGCATGCTTCCTCGGCCTGCCCGGGCATATCGAGTTCGACGTGCAGGCTCACTACAAGAAGCAATGGACCTTGATGACGTCGTGGACGATGTCCACGATCGAGCAATTGCGGTGCGCCGAGTTCATCGCCGCACGGAATCTCCCCATCGACGACATCTACACCCACACCTGGTCCCTGGATCAGGGTGTGGAGGCGTACGAATGGTTCGCGCAGCAGAGCGACGGCAAGGGTGTTTTCGAGTTCTAGCGTTCAGATCGCCCGGCCGCCGAAGTGCCCTCGGCAGTGGCGCTGACCATTCACTGATCCATCCCGAACGGATAGGGGGCGGACGCGCGTCGCGCATCCGCCCCCTACCCCTCGGTTCAGGAATCGAAGACCACGACTCCACGCAGGTTGCGGCCGGCCTTCATGTCTGCGAAGCCGACGTTGATGTCGTCGAGGGAGTAGCGGGTGGTCACGAGCTCGTCGAGCCGAAGCTGCCCGAGCTGATACATCTGCAGCTGTGCCGGGATGTCCGCGGTGGGGCAGCTGGCCCCGAACAGGGAGCCCTGCAGCCGCTTCTGGTACAGGACGAGCTCGTGCAGGTTGATGTCACCGTCCTTCACTGCGACATCACCGAGCCCGACCGCCACACACGTACCGGCCTTGCGGACGGACTGCAGACCCTGCCCCACATGACGTCCGCTGGTGACGCCGACGGTGACGATGGTGGCGTCGGCGCCCTGACCGTTGGTCATCGATCGGGCCACCTCGGTGGCCTCCTCGATGTCGGCGACGGCGTGGGTGGCCCCGAGCTTCAACGCCGATTCGCGTTTGAACTCGACCGGGTCGACGGCGATGACGGCGCCCGCGCCGGCGTGTGCGGCACCCTGTACGGCATTGATCCCGATCCCGCCGATGCCCATCACGATGACGACGTGCCCCGGCCTGATCTGTGCGGAGTTGACCGCCGCACCCCAGCCGGTCCCCACGCTGCACCCGGTCAGACACGCGGCGTCCAGTGGGATCGAGGGGTCGATCTTGATCGCCGATGCCGTCGAGACGGTCACGTATTCGCAGAATGTTCCCAGACCGGCGAGCTGTCCGACCGGTGCACCGTCGAGGGACAGTCTGAACGAGCTCGGATCGTCGAAGCGGGCACCGGTGGCGAGGAAGCGGCCGAGATCGCACAGGTTCTGATGACCGGTGGCGCACCATCGGCAGCGACCGCACACCGGCAGGAAGGAGAAGACCACGTGGTCGCCCTCGGCGAAGCCTGTGGTGCCCGGTCCCACTGCCTCGACGACCCCCGAGCCTTCGTGGCCACCCGCAATCGGGAGGATCCCCGGTTGCTGGTCACCGGTCGCGAAGTGGTCGTCGGAGTGACAGAGGCCCGTGGCGGCCATCTTGACCCGGATTTCCCCAGGCCGGGGATCATCGACCTCGAGCTCGACCACCTCGTACGAGCCCGGCGACTGCCGCAGCACAGCGCCCCTGGTCAGCATGAGCGTGCCGCCCGCGCGCTGGAATCGGATACCGCCCTGCCCGCATCGACGCGATCATTCGGTGTTCTCATGGTGCATCCACTCCTCTTGGTGACGATCCCGCTGGTGAGCGCCGGTGAACACCGGCGTACGTTCTATGACCCCGACTGGCCGACTGCGCACAGCGTCGGCCGTTGCCGAACACTGCGCCGCTGTCTCCATGCGCGGATTCATCCGCAGCACGGGAAGAAATACTGCCTCCGTGAATGGTGTCACTGTGAAGGCGAATTCGTCAATGGTGGCATAGAATTGGCTGAATAGATCGATGGAATTCGGTTTGCCCGAATCGACACTTCACGTTTCTTCAATTGGAACCGACTCCGGTGAGCAATAGACTCGAGGTGGTCGATTGGAGCCGAAATATGAAGAAATCCCGTGGCCCGCTCGCGGGCGTCAAGATCGTGGAACTGGGTGGTGTCGGGCCCGTTCCGTTCTGCTGCATGCTCCTGTCCGACCTGGGGGCGGACATCATCCGGATCGACCGACCGCCGGGCTACGACGGTGGCGCGCCGGTGGATCCGCGCTTCAACCTGCTGAACCGCGGACGCCGCAGTGCGGCAATGGATCTGAAGAACAAGGCGGCCGCCGCTGCGATTCTCGACCTGGTCCGACGTGCCGATGTCCTAGTGGAGGGTTTCCGTCCCGGCGTGGCAGAGAAGCTGGGGATCGGCCCGGACGACTGTCTCGCCGCGAATCCCGCGCTGGTGTACGGGCGGATGACCGGCTGGGGGCAAGACGGCCCGCTGGCGCAGGCTGCAGGTCACGACGCCAGTTACATCTCACTGACCGGCGTCCTTCACGCCATCGGGCCCAAGGACGGGCCACCGACGCTGCCGCTCAACCTTGCCGGCGACTTCGGCGGCGGTTCACTGTATCTGGCACTGGGAGTGGTTGCGGCCCTTCTCGAGAGCCGGCTGTCCGGCCGTGGCCAAGTGGTCGATGCGGCGATGGTGGACGGGTCGGCGTCGTTGATGACCCTGTTCTACGGCCTTCACGCAGCCGGGTACTGGCGCGACGAACGCGGAGCCAATCGGCTCGATTCGGGCGCGCCCTGGTACCACGTGTACGAGACCTCGGACGGACGCTGGCTCAGCATCGCCTGTAACGAAACCCGATTCTGGCGCAATACTCTTCGCCTTCTCGGACTGAGTGAATCCGACATGCCCGATCAGCACGACCGGACCCGCTGGCCGGAGATACAGGAACGGTTCGCCGCGGTGTTCCGGACCCGCACCCGCGACGAATGGTGCGCCCTCGCCGAAGGAGAGGACGCGTGCTGGGCGCCGGTGTTGTCGCTGACCGAGGCACCGCAGCACAAGCATCTCGTTGCGCGCGGCACGTTCACAGAGGTCGACGGCGTAGTGCAACCGGCGCCGGCGCCGCGGTTCAGCCGCACTCCGGGCGCGATCCAGGGCCCGCCCGACGCGCCCGGACAGCACACCGACGACGTTCTCGGCGACTGGGGTTTCACCGCCGAACAACTTGCTGCGCTCCGCGCGGCGGGCGCAATCACCTGACCCCTCGGCTGCGCCTCACTACAGGATTCACATTCGCCGAATCGTTGATTCGAAAAGAATCACTAGGTTCTGCAACCGCGCAGTTCTAACATTTATTCAAGCGGTGCAACCGAAATACGGGCACCATTCCTTCCGATCTGGAGAGAAGAATATGAATTCGAACTTCCTCGACGAATCCCAGGCAGCTTGGCTCGACGTCGTGAATGATTTCATGGACAACGAAATCACCGTCGAGTATGTCCGGCACTGCGACGAGAATCGGCTCTACCCGTACGAGGCGTACGAGAAGATCGCCAAGCAGGGCTGGCTCGGCATCCTGTTCCCCGAGGAGATGGGCGGCTCCGGCGGCGATATCTTCGACTACTCGCTGATGGCAGAGGGCCTCGGCAAGTTCGGATTCGACTTCGCGTGCTCGGTGCTCGTTCCGACCTTCACCGCCATGAACATCCTGAAGTTCGGCACCAAGGAGCAGCAGGACCGCTACGTCAAGCCGTTCATCGACGGTGACATTCGCTTCTCGGTCTCGATCTCCGAGCCCGACGCCGGTTCGGACGCCGCGAACACCAAGACCCGCGCTCGCCGTGACGAGAACGGCGACTGGGTGATTACGGGCTCCAAGCTCTGGTGCTCAGGTGCAGCGGCCGACAATACGGTCATCGCGATGCTGGTTCGCACCGACGCCTCCGACAAGCACAAGGGCCTGTCGGTGCTGCTGATCCCGAACGACACCCCGGGACTCGTCATCAACAAGCTGCCGACCCTGTCGCGGCACGCGACCGGCACCACCGAGATCTTCCTCGACGAGGTCCGGGTTCCCGGCGACGCGCTGCTGGGCGAAGAGGGCCAGGGCTGGAAGGTCATCACCGACCACCTCGAACTGGAGCGTTGCGCCGTCGCAGCCGCGTACACCGGCAACGCGCAGGAGGCAGTCGACAACGCCAACCGGTACGCGCACCAGCGCACTCAGTTCGGCAAGCCGATCCGTGAGTTCCAGGTCCTCAAGCACATGCTGGCGGAGAACCAGACCCGCGTCGACGCTGCTCGTCTGCTCTGCTACCGGGCCGCCGCGATCAAAGCCGAGGGCACCCCGGCCGCCCGCGAGACCTCGATGGCCAAGCTGTACGCGTCGGAGACCCTCAAGCAGTGTGCGCTCGACGGCATGCAGATTCTGGGCGGCTACGCCAACCTGCCCGAGGGCGACATGGAGCGCTACCTGCGCGAGTCGATCCAGTGCACGATCGGCGGCGGCACTTCGCAGATCCAGCGCACGATCATCGCCAAGTCGATGAAGCTGACCAACGCCTGAGTCTCCCCCCGATCACCTTTCACATCCCAAGGAAGCAGCGATGACAACGACGAATCCCGTAACCATCAAAAACCGCATCGACATGCCGCTCGACGAGATCGAGGTCGGCACGGTGTTTCGCAGCGGTGGTCGCACCATCACCGAGACCGACGTGGTCAACTACTGCGCGCTGACCGGCAACTGGATCGAGATCCACTCGAACGTCCACTACGCGGCCCAGACCCGTTTCGGTGAGCGCCTGGTACAGGGGTCGCTGACCTACTCCATCATGACCGGCCTGATCACCTTCGGTCCGCCGATCCAGGCGAACTACGGGATCAACAACCTTCGGTATCTCACGCCGGTGCACATCAACGACACCATCTACGTCACCGCCGAGGTCCTCGCCAAGAAGGACAAGGACGACAAGTACGGCGTCATCACGCTGCTGATGAAGGCGCTCAACCAGAACGGCGACGTGTGCCAGAAGAGCGAATGGAGCCTGCTGATGCTGCGCAAGCGCGAGGATCTCGAGGCCCTGGTCGGCGCGTCGCTGCCCACCGAGCGCGCCAAGAACTAACTATGTCGTCGAAGCCCGGCGCAGCGATCGTCAGCATCGCGATACAGGGCGCCGGGCTGACGTCGACTATCACCGCCGCGTCGCAGACGATCGCCGCAGGCACGGTGGAGAACGTGCTCTGCCTGCACGGCGATGCGACGGAGTCGGCATTGTCGTGGACACAATCGGCCGGGAGCGGGACGATCTACTCGTACGGCACGATCATGCGTGGACCGACGCCCGTCTGGACCACGATCGTGCCGTATGCGGTCGGCTCCGTGCAGATGGACGACGGCTACACCTTGTTCGCACAGATCGACGGCGAACCCGACGCCATCGCGATCGGAAACCCGGTCACGACGCGTTTCGTACAACGTGGGGAGCAGAAACTCCCCGTATTCACCATGACGGACCACCAGTAGGAGCAGTGACATGACCGGACCATTGGAGGGTGTGCGCATCCTGGACCTGACATCGAACTTCATGGGCCCGTACGCGTCGCTCCTGCTCGCCGACATGGGGGCAGACGTCTGGAAGATCGAGTCACGGGCCGGCGATACGACTCGAGGTGTCGGCCCGTCCCGCAACCCCGGAATGAGCGCGATCTTCCTGCACCTCAACCGCAACAAGCGCAGCCTCGTCCTCGATCTCAAGTCCGCCGGCGGCAGCGCCGCACTCGAGCGGATGATCGGTTCCGCCGACGTGCTGCTGTACAGCTTGCGGCCTCGAGCGATGGCCAGGCTGGGGTTGAGCTACGAGGACGCCCGCGCGATCAATCCGCGGATCATCTACTGCGGCTGTTACGGGTTCGGCCAGAACGGCCCCTACGCCGACCGGCCGGCATACGACGACCTGATCCAGGCAGCGGTCGGTATGCCGGTACTCCAGAGCCGCAAGGCAGGTCCGCCGACCTATGTGGCCACCGCCATCGCAGACCGCGTCGTCGGCATGGCCGCGAGCACGGCCGTGTCGATGGCACTGTTCCGGCGCGAGAAGACAGGTGTCGGTCAGGAAGTCCAGGTACCGATGTTCGAGACGTTCGCGCATTTCGTCATGGGCGACCACCTGTACGGGCACACGTTCGATCCGCCGATCGGCGATTGGGGGTACGGCCGGATGATGAACCCGGACCGCCGCCCGTATCGGACGCTCGACGGCGGCTACCTCGGGGTGAACGTCTACGTCGACAAGCATTGGCAGCGTTTCTTCGAAATCTCCGGACACCCGGAGATGGTCGAGGACCCGCGTTTCGCCGACATCAACGGACGGACCCAGAACATCGGAATCCTGTACGAGTTCCTGGGGCAGATGTTCGAAACGAAGACGACCGCGGAATGGATGAAGCTCCTGACCGAAGCGGATATTCCGGTCATCGAGATGAACACCCCGGAATCGTTGCTGGACGATCCACACATGAGGGAGGTCGGCTTCTTCGTCGACCAGGACCACCCCTCGGAAGGCCCGCTGAAGACGATGGCGATTCCGCAACAGTGGAGCGAGAGTCAGCCGGACCTGCGGTACCCGGCGCCGCGCCTCGGCGAACATTCGGTGCAGTTGCTCACCGAAGCCGGTTTCGATCGCGGTGAAATAGACGAGCTGCTGAATTCCGGCGCCACGTACACACCCGAAGTGCGCGCCGCACATTCGGCCGGCTGACCACCAAGGAGGAAGACGATGCAGCGTGATCTGCCGTTATCGGGAGTTGTCGTGGTCGAGCTGGGCGACAGTGCCTCGGCACCGTTCAGCGGGAAGATCCTCGCGGAACTCGGCGCCGAGGTGTGGAAGGTGGAGCGTCCGACGGGCGACTCCGCCCGCGGCTGGGGGCCGAGCACATGGAAGGGCAGCGGCGCCGCGTTCCATGCGCTCAATCGCGGTAAGCGTTGCATCAGCATCGACATCAAGGATCGAGATCAGCTGAAGACGCTGCACACGCTGATCGCCGAACGCGCGGACGTCTTCATCCACAACCTCCGGCCGGGTTCCAGCGCGAAGTACGGGCTGGACGCCGACAGCCTCCGGGTGACCAAGCCGGAGTTGATCTATTGCGAGATCGGCGCGTTCGGACATGTGGGTCCGCTGAACACACGCCCCGGATACGACCCGCTGATGCAGGCGTTCTCCGGAATCATGAGCATCACGGGCGAGGAGGGACAGCCCCCGGTGCGGGCAGGGGTGTCCATCATCGACTTCGGGTCCGCGATGTGGGCGGTGATCGGCATCCTGTCGGCGCTGCACCGCCGTCAGGTGAAACACGCCGGTGCGACGGTCAACGCGTCGCTCCTCGAGACCGCCATGGCGTGGATGTCGATCGGCGTCGCGAACTACAACGCCGACGGCGAACCCGGCGGTCGCCACGGGTCGGGTGTCGCGTTCATCGTCCCGCACCGCGCGTACTCGACCAGCGACGGCGATCTGATCGTGAGTTGCGCCAACGACCCGCTGTTCGCTCGCCTCTGCGCCGCACTCGGACATCCGGAATGGTCGACCGACGATCGGTTCGCCACCAACGCTGGGCGGCTGCAGAACCGGGCCGAGATCGACCGGCTGATCGGTGAGCAACTGGCGAAGGAAACACGTGCCCACTGGCAGGAACTGCTGCAGGGTGCCGGCATCCCGGCCGCACCGATCCAGACCACCGCCGAAGTCGTCGCCCACGAGCACACCCATGCGCTCGGGATCATCGGCACGCCGTCGGACGACGAGATCGGACTGGTCGGTCTGCCCCTGTCGTTCGACGGTCGGCGCCCGCCGCCCCTGCACGCGGCTCGCGACATCGGGGCGGACAACGACCAACTTCCCGAAGTGCTGAAGATCAGACCCTGACGGAGGTGCCCACCTGGTATTCCGACAGCTCGATGAGATTTCCGTCCGGATCGCGGATGTACACACTGGTCATCAGCCCTCGAGCGCCGTGGCGCTGGACAGGACCTACTTCCACCGGAACGCCCCTGTCGGACAGCTCGCGGACAACCGCGTCGATGGATTCTTCGACGATCAGGCAGACGTCGGCGCTACCGGGTTGCGCGTGCCGAGCGTTGGGCGTCACCGCGCTCGGTTGCTGGTGCAGATTGATCTTGCTGCGACCGAACAGCAAGGCCCGGCGATCGTCGCCGTACCGGTGTTCGGACATCCCGAGCACCGTCGAGTAGAACTCGATGGTGGTGTCGATGTCGGCAACAGTCAGCACGAAATGGTCGATATGCGCGATGTGCATCTGAATCGTCCGTTCCCGCCTCGAGCAAACCCACGCTCAGTTCATTTGCGCCCGAGCACCGATCGGCGCCCGCACTGAGCATCTTCTGCAGAATTGTTCCGAAAGTCAAAGATGCGGAAGCTAACCCGAGTTAAGCCTCACCCTGTGGATCGTAAATTCCACTCCCCCTTGCGTTTCTGTTCCCAAAGGCCGAACGCACGCCGCGAAGCCAGGAAAGCACTGTGAACCATGAATCTCGCATCACACGTCGATCGTGACGATTGGCGACCACAGGCGCGTTGCCGTGGCATGGACATCGCCGTCTTCTATACCGATCGCGAAGACAATCGCACCTGGTCACGCCGTCAGGAGCAGCAAGCGAAGGCGATCTGCCGCCAATGCCCGGTGATCAGCGAATGCCGCACAAGCGCGATTCATTTCGGAGAGCAACACGGAATCTGGGGCGGCCTGAACCCGAACGAGCTTCGCGCCGCCCGCAAGTGGAGTCGATGGCAAAGATAGCCGATCGATTGTCGCGGTCATGGGGGTGCTGGTGGCCCCTCCCACGTCGGCTTCGAGATACGTAAGATCAGGCCGGAGGGCACACTCGATCGGCTCGCCGAATCGAATTCGCCGGATCGCTCGGCCCTCATCCGACTTCGGCAGACGTCGCATTACCCGTCCCGACGTTCCGGTCGGGGCATCCATCATTTCTTGCCGCCATCACAATGCGGTGGGACCAGGAGGACACAAGAATGGTCACGAACCACGAATCCCATTACATCGGCGGCGAGTACCGGGCCGCCCACTCCGCCGAGACAATCTCCGTCATCAATCCGTCGACGGAGGAAGTCTTTGCCTCCATCGTCGACGGTGATTCCTCCGATATCGACGCAGCCGTGCAGGCCGCCGACGCCGCCGGAGTCACGTGGGCCGCCACCCCTCCGTCCGAGCGAGCCGCTTCCCTGCGCCGCCTGGCCGACACCTACGAAGGCCGTATCGACGAGATCGCTGCGCTGGTGACGCGGCAGAACGGCACCCCGATCAGCGTGTCCCGGGCGATGCAGCAGCAAGTTCCGCTGTACTACCGGTATTTCGCGTCGCTCGCCGACACCCTCGTCGAGGAGGAGCCACTGGAAACGTCCATCGGTGACGCGCTCCTGCAGCGTCGGCCGGTCGGCGTGGTGGGGGCGATCACCCCCTGGAACGGCCCCCAGCCCCTGCTCGCGTGGAAGATCGGACCGGCACTCGCGGCAGGATGCACCGCCGTGATCAAGCCGGCACCGGAAACTTCGCTCGATGCTTTTCTCTTCGCGGAAATCGCCACCGAAGCGGGTATCCCCGCCGGCGTCGTCAACGTCGTCACGGGAGGCCGCGAGACCGGCAGCGCCCTCGTCGAGCATCCGCTGGTGCGCAAGATCGCCTTCACCGGCTCCACCGTCGCCGGCAAGGCCATCGCCGAGACCTGCGGCAGGGACCTCAAGCGGGTGACACTCGAACTGGGCGGCAAGTCGGCCGCCATCCTGCTCGAGGACGTCGATCTCGACGCCTTCAAGCCGTTCGTGGCAACCGCGTGCTCACCGAACACCGGCCAGATTTGCCGGTCCCTGACCCGGGTGCTCGCACCCCGGTCGCGGTACGACGAAGTAGTCGACGCGGTCAGTGCCGCGATGAGCGAGATCCCGATCGGCGATCCCACCGATCCCGCCAACCTGTTCGGCCCCCTGGTGTCCGAACGGCAGCGAGATCGGGTCGAGTCGTACCTGGAGCTGGGACAACGTGAAGGAGCGAAGGTCGTCGTCGGCGGGGGCCGATCCACGGCGAACGACCGGGGTTTCTACATCGAGCCGACCGTCTTCCGTGACGTCACCAACGACATGCGCATCGCCCGCGAAGAGATCTTCGGCCCGGTCCTCGTCGTCATCGCCTACGAGAACGAGGACGAGGCCATCGCCATCGCCAACGACTCCGAATACGGCCTCGGCGGCGGCGTCTTCTCTCCGGACCGCGAGCACGCCACCGCCGTCGCCCGGCGCATCGTGACCGGCACGATCGGAGTCAACAGCGCGTCGTTCCCCACGGAGGCACCATTCGGCGGCGTCAAGAACAGCGGCATGGGCAGAGAACTCGGGCCCAGCAGCCTCGAACCGTACCTGGAGCTCAAAACGATCTTCCGCAGCGCCTGACAGCCGGATCCCGGAGAAGGGGGCACCCCCGCGAAGGACGAACAGTGCGAAAACACGTCATGACAGGCTCGAAGCGACCGAAAGACGCCACCGGTAGGCGGCAGGTGATGCACCGCGAGGCACTCGGTCGCGCTGCGCTGCGAGGGCTGAAGCCCGGACGGCCCCTCCAGGATCCTGCCCGTCTGCTTCGTGTGGCAGTCGGCATGATCGTCGCGGCGATCGGTGGCTACTTCCTGCACGACTTCGAAGAGCAGGTCCTGATCTGTGTCGGTGCGTTCCTCGGGGGCATCGCATCCTTGATGCCACACAACCGCTCACGTCTGGGAGCAGCCGTCCTCACCGGAACAGCCGAGATCTTCGCCGCGGCCGCCGGGATCCTCTTACACGGGCTGTGGTGGCTCATCCTCCCCGTGCTCTTCATCGGCTTGTTCACGGCCGGGATCCTGCGTGTAGTGGCGCTGAGCATCAGCATGCGGTTTCTCGTCGTCACGATCATCTTCGTCGCATTCGCCGAGATCACCCCGTCCCTGCCGGTCGGTGCCCGTGAACTCGCACTGTTCGCGGTCGGCGTCGCCGTCATGCTCATGGCACAACTGCTCCCGCCGTACGAGCCACGCCATGCGGTGCAACGCCGCGCCGTCGCATCGCTCTACGACGCGTTGGCCTCCGGGGGGCCCTACGGTCCGGCGCTACTGGCTGCCGACCGAAGCCTTGCCCTGCTTCGCGGGCGCCGCCACCGCGAGATCGACCACCTCACCGAACTCGTCGAGCGTGGGGAGGAGATAGCCCAGTTGCTCGCGGCCGTGAACAATCGGGGCGACGATGTGGCCGCCCCCTGGCGAGCAGCTGTCTCCGAGCATCTGCACGCGATCGGAGGCGCCATCCGGCGCCGCCGCCCCGAACTTCTCCCGTCGGATCTGGCAGTGACAGCCGGGCAGGACCGACTGCAGCGCAGGCTGATCGACGCGATCACGACCGCGGCGCGAACCACCGCCGGCGCCCGCGCCCCCGTCCCGTCGGACGAGCGTCGACCGCCGACCTCACTGGAGCTCGTCCGTGCCGAATTGCATCCGGCGTCACCGATCGTCCATCACGCGTTGCGGCTCGCGGTCACCGGTGTCATCGGTCAAGTGATCGGCGTCGCGATCGGCGCCTGGGTCGGCACGCAGGTGTTGCTCCACGGACACGGCTTCTGGGTTGTCGTCGCTGTGGTGCTGATCCTGTTCCCCGACTACGGAGAGACTTTTGCGCGCGGCATCGGCCGTACCGTCGGTACGCTCGCCGGCGCCGCCGTCGGTCTGGCGTTGTCGTTCCTCCCCCCGGATCCGATACTGCACACCGTCACGCTCATCACGCTGTTCCTCGGCTATCTCGCATTCCGCAGCTGCGGCCAGCCCTGGACCATGCTGTGGGTCGTGGCCTGGATTTCGGCATTGACGGTCGGTCCACTCGGGGCGGTGACCCGCGGCGCCGAAACAGTCATCGGCTGCGCTCTGGCATTCGCCGCGTACATGCTCGCGCCCACCTACCAGCGCAAGCGGCTCAGCGAGTTGCTCGCGGTATGGGCGCGAGCCGAAGCGGATCGCCTCGACGCGCTCGATCGGCTATCGGACCAGCCGCAGGAGAACCACCGGCTCGAGGTCGCCGGGGCGACCGTGGGCAGTAGGTTGGCTCGACTCGAGATCGTCGAGGCCGCGGACCACGCCCAGTTCGAGCCCGACGACAAGGCCGGACGCTGGACGAACGACGACATTGCGCGGGCCGTCCAGGCTGTCGTCGAGATCGGACGGCAGGTCTCGGTCCTGGGCGCTCTCGCGCCCGGCTCGGACCGGGGCAGGGACCTGCAGATCGCCATCGACAAGGCCGCCGAATCGATATCCGTGCTGGGCGCGACCCTGGCGAAGCAGCTCAGCTGCCGCAGCGTGTGAGGCAACCCTCGGCGGGCGGTGCCTGCGCCCAGCCGGCGAGAACGAGCAGGGAATCCTTCGTGGCGGAGTCGCCTGTCGGGAGGGGTATCGAACCCCAACCCCGTCAAGCGAAGTGGGCATTGAACCAGTCGAGCATCTGCTCGGGGTTCTCGGGAAAGTAGTTGTAACCGTCGAAGCGGCGGGTGGTTCCCTCGATCCAGTGCAGCCGCTTGTCGGCAGTGCCGAGGTTGTCGTAGATGCCCTGCACGTCGTCGGGGCGGGTCGCGGAGTCGTGGCGGACTTGCGCCACGAGCGTCGGCACGGTGACGTCCTTGGCGTAGCCGAGCGGTGACAACTCGTCGAGGTCGAAGCTCGTCAGCTTCTTGATCTCCTGTGCGACCATCTCGACCCCACCGGGGATGCCGCTGGTCGCCACTTCGATCATGGGCCGCAACGACACCGGCTGGACCGCCACCATGGCCCGTAGACTCTCGAACTCCTCGGGGTGCTTCGACATGGCCACAATCGTGGAGCCCGCGCCCAGGCAGCGGCTGAGCAGCCCGATGTGCGAGTTGTCGATGCCCAGGCGAGTGCGCCCGTAGTGCAGGGAGCCGATGACGTCACGGTATTCAAGGAGGCCGATCCCGACGATCCCGCCGTTCGCGGCGCCGCTGTGGGCGGCAGTAGCGGAGCCCAGAGGCGTACCGCGAAGAAGTGCAGTGCAGAGCTGGCCTCGTTTCCCCCGCGGGTCGAGCTCCCCGCGCGGGGAAAAAGAGCAACCCAAAGACACCCTATGGACTCCACCGGCGAGGGAAAGAGACCGTCTCGATCAA
>NZ_JBHVEY010000003.1:395757-414648 GCF_042802055.1 Rhodococcus sp. NPDC057529 | reverse complement strand
GGATGGGATCCGGGAGTTTGAAGAAAAGGGGGGGGGGGGAGGGTTGTGCCTCTTCCCCCTCTTTTAGGTACTCCACGCGCGGGGAACGAGGCCACTCCAGGCACCCCTTGTGCATCACCCGGTCGAGGGAAAGCGCCCGTCGCGGTCAGGTGATCGGTCAGGTGATATTGGCTGGATTCGAGACTGGGTGGGTTACCGTCTCGGGCATCGATAACCCACCCCGCGTCAATATCAGAGGTGCTTCTTGTAGAAGGGAATCAGCTTGTCGAGGGCGATCTTGACGGGTTCGGGCTTGTCGTAGAGGTCGTAGTGCGAGAATCCCTCGGCCACAACGAGTTCCTTGTCCTTCGATGCTGCGCGCCGAATGATTTCCAGGCCGTCGCGGTACGCTCCGAACGCGCCGGGTTTGTCACCGACGACAATGCACATCGGCTGGGTCAGGAGCACTTCGGCGCGGTTGAAAGCATCCCAGCCGACGGCGGTGGCCTGGTGGGAGAACAGCGATCGATTGAGACCGTGCGGTTTCTGTCCGCGGTCGGTGCGGTAGTACTCGGTCGCCTCGTACACGTCGATCTCGGTCAGACCCTTTTCTTTGGCGACCTCCGGGGAAGGCGGCAGCAAGTCGTCCACCCGCAACTCCGCGCCACGCGCTTCGGCGGTGCGCTGCGCGGCCATGGCCTCGAGGGCGCCGATGGGGTTGTAGCCGGTGAAGGACTCGTGCATCAGCCGACCGTAGTTCGCGCCCGTGACCGTGCCCAGGGCCTTGATCCGGCGCTCGGTCATCGTGGCGTTGACCGCGTAGCCGCCCGCGCCACAGATTCCGAGGACGCCGATTCGATCGTCGTCCACGTAGGGCAGCGTGACCAGGTAGTCGATGACGTAGCTGAAGTCCTGGACCCGGAATGTGGGGTCCTCGAGGAAGCGCGGCTCGCCGCCGCTGGCGCCCTGGAAGCTCGCGTCGAACGCGAGCACCACGAACCCCTCCGCGGCAAGGGCGCTGCCGTAGACGTTGCCGGAGGTCTGCTCCTTGCAGCTCCCGATGGGATGGGCGCTGATGACGACCGGGTACTTGTTGGACTTGTCGAACCCTGGAGGGAAGTAGATGTCTGCTGCGATATCCCAGTACAGCGCCTTGATGCTCACGGTCTCGATGTTGTCGGTCATTGTGGGGTGCCTTTCTTGTGTGCGTGTGTTCTGTTCGGTGACGTAACTGCTCACCGGGGGAACGAGTTTGGCGTGGGCATTCACATGAATGCGGGCCGGTCCCCGTCTGTCCCAGGTTTGTCGACACCGAGGTTCGTCCGGCTCCAGGTGTCCGGGGAGCTGATGATGTCGGCTATCAGTGCGGCGACGCTCTTGCGGGAGACCTCTGTGCCCTTGAACGGTTCATTCCGTTGCGTGACCTCGTACGAGATCTCGTCGTTGTCTGTGAGCCAGGCAGGCCGCAGGATCGTGTAGTCGAGGGTGGACGCCTCGATCGTGTCGGCGGCCGCGCGATAGGTGTCCAGGACGCTGCCGATCTGGCGTCGATTCCATTGCCCGAACGGGCCGGGTACTTCGTCGTAGATACCGAGAGCGGTCACGAAGATCAGGCGTTGCACCCTCTGGCTCTGCATCGCCGCGACAATGCGCTCGGCTTGGGTGTCGATTTCACCTGCGAGATTTGCATAGACGATGTCCTGACCGCGCACGGCCTCGGCCACTGCCTCCTCGTTGCGTGCATCGCCCTCGACGACCTGTGCGGCGTCGGGTGCTCCAGCGAGTCGACTCGCGTCGCGCACGAACAGCGTCAGGTCTATTTCCTTCCCGGCGAGCATCTCGACCGCCCACCGTGCGATTCGTCCGTTGGCGCCGATGATCAGCACCTTCGTCATTTCGATGTTCCTCCTGGTCGAGTGTGTTCTCCCGCCCACCGAACGAACCGCCGTCACCTCGGCGAGGTGTTTCCGGTGCGGGCGAGGGGGCGAGCAATTCCGGCGCGAACTGCGCCGGGCGCTTCGGGCGGATCGCTGTGCCACCGATATTGCCTCACTCCATGGGACTGCACAGCGGCCAATTTTGTCCAGGGACAAATTGTCCCCCTATACATGGTTCAGGTTCGTTTGCCATCATTCGTAATGTGAATGCGCACAACGAGCAGGTCGAGCGCCGTACCGAGATCGGTGATTTCCTCAAAACCAGGCGTCTGGCCATACAACCGGAGGACGTCGGGTTGTCCCGGGACTCCGGCCGACGCCGTCGGGCACAGGGCCTCCGCCGGGAAGAAGTCGCGGCGCTGGCGGCGATCAGCACCGACTACTACGCCCGCATCGAGCAGGGGCGCCGTGGGGCGCCGTGGCCGACCCTGGAAACCATCGCCAGCGCGTTACGTCTGGACCAGGCAGCCCGTGACTATCTTCTCGAACTGTCGATGCGCCCTCCTGCACAGCCGCGTCAGCGCAAAGCCCAGCGCGCATCACCGCACCTGCTGCGACTGCTCGACGATCTCGCAACGATTCCGGCGCTGCTACTCGGCCGGAGAATGGACGTGCTCGGATGGAACGCGATGGCAGCCGCGTTGATGGTCACCGATTTCGATCAGTTGCCGGCGCGCCAACGTAATTACGTGAGAATGGTATTCACCGATCCCGCGGTACGACGTCTCTATCCCGACTGGGAACAATCTGGTCGACTCTGCGTCGCGCTGCTCCACATGGAAGTCGCGCGTGATCCGCACGACCCGCGGCTCACGGAACTTGTCGGGGAGCTGTCCATCCAGGACGTCGACTTCAGGCGCTGGTGGAGCGACCATCAGGTCGCGATTCGCAACCGCGGTGTCAAACGGTTCAACCACCCGGAGGTCGGTGAAATCACCCTCGACTGGGACACACTGGCATGTGTGGGCGACCCCGATCAACAACTCATCACCTGGAGTGCAGAGGCCGGGACGACCTCGCACGACCGACTCATGGCACTTCGCCCAAGGCACTGACTACCGGCTGGCCCCTGCTCCTGCTCCGTGGCACTCATCGTTCATCGCATCGTCACCCGGGAACCATCCCGACATACGGTCACACTTCTCGGTCAGTCGCCTTCGATGCTGTCGAGGACGTCGGCAGCAGCCTCGAGGTGAGTGTGGGCGATACGGTGAGCAGTGATGCCGCCGCCGCTGTTCACCCTCCTCGCCGGCGCAGTGGTGTGGGGGGACGTCCCCGTGGACCGTCGGATTCTCCATCGGCGCCACTATTCTCCTGGCGGTGTGGGCACTCCTCGAACTGCGGACCGACCATCCATTGATCAACCTGCGCGTACTACGCGACAGGGATGTGCTGGTCGCCGCATCACCCTCCCCCTGTTCTGGGCCGGATTCGTGATGCTGCCCCTTACGGTGGCCAGTGTCGGGGAGAACCAGTTTGTCCGGATTCTGGCGCACCGCTGGCGCATGCGGACATTCTGCTTGGCACAACGTACGCCGCCATGCCGCCCTGATCGCACGCACCGTCGCAGCCACCGAACTCGGCAGTGCTGTCAGCTTCAACCAGGTGCTCCGCACCGTCGGCGGGTCCGTTTGCAGCGCCGTCTCCGGTGCCGTGCTCGGCGCGCATCTCGCTCGGGACCCGCATCCCACCGAGACCGGAATCGGCACCGCCCTCACCCTCGACGCGCCGGCCTGTGCGGCGGTAACCGTCGCGCTTGTCACCAACCGCGTGACAGCACCACACCCACCGAGCGTCGCACTCGAGTCGACGCGGTTCGACCCACCAGCATCAGAAGGCGGCCCCATCGGCATCCGTGAAATACACTGTTCGCCAACACGAATCGGTGCACACCGGCGGGACTCTTCGCGTGTGACGTCCGCACACGATTCGAGACCGGTTGCGAATCCGGCAGTCCAGACCGCGGCATACGGATGCCGATCAGTGAAGGGTGAGGCCTCCGGTAGGGCTGAGTACCGCGCCCGTCAAATACCTCGATTCGTCGGACGCGAGAAAACTCACCACGTCACCGATATCCGGAGGTGAGGCGATACCGAATGGTGCCCTCTCGACTATCTTCTCGTACTGTCGACGGTGCGCCACGGAGACGGCGTCATCGTGATCGAACGCAGCCTGCCACGACGGTGTGTCCCGGACGACAGTCACGCACACGCAGTTGACTCGGATCTTGTCTCTGGAGAGTTCCTTCGACAACAGTTTGCTCACCTGGATCAACCCGGCCGAGAATGCTGCGATGCCCGTCTGCCCCGGAGTCGGTGCACGTCCGCCCTCCGAGGTAACAAATACCACCGACCCACCGTTCTCCCGCAGGTACGGCACCGACGCCTGCACCACCGCCAGCTTTCCGAGCAAAGCTTGACCTGCGAAATTCGTGACCCGTTCCAGATCGATGCCTGCGAACGGCCCACGGACCTTCGGATCGCGCGCCTGCTCGTCAAACCCGCCGGCATTGGGCACGACGATGTCGATACGACCGAACTGCTCGACGACGGACTGGGTCAACGTCCGCATATCGCTGGTTGACCCGACGTCCCCGGATTGGAAGTGCGCGTTTCCGCCTGCCGCGCGGATCTCGTCGACCACGTATGCAGCTCGCTCCTCGCTGCGCCCGTTGACAACCACGGTCGCTCCGCGAGCGCCCAATCTGGCGGCAATACCGCGCCCGATCCCGCCGGACCCGCCGGTGACGATCGCGACTTTCCCTTCGAGGTCCGACACCACCCGCTCACTCATCGGGCACCCACCACATCGCACTGTCCGAGCTCGTCGGTCACCGCACCGGATGCGAGGAGCGTGCCGATTTCGCCTTCACTCACTCCGGCCTCACGCGAGAGCTGGACCGAGTGCTCTCCGAGCCGTGGCGCCGGATGGCGGACCGCCGGGGCACAGGAGCTCCATGTCTGCGGGATGCCGAGTGAATTGATCCTGCCTTCGGACGGATGTTCTTCGACAAACGAGAAGCCGGTCTGCCGCAGGTGAGGATCATCGAGTGCCCCTGCGGGAGTGTTCGTCTCGATCGCCGGGACATCTGCAGCCGCCAGGTCGGCCAGCCATTCGTCCGCCGGACGTGTTGTAAAGATGTCCGACAGAAGACGCAGCAACTCCGGCATGTTCTCGGCGCGGGTGTGCACGTCGGCGAATTTCGGATGGTCGGCCAAGTCTGGACGGCCCGCGACCTGAAAGAAGCTCCGCCAGTGCTTGTCGATGTAAATGCTGACAGCGACGTACCGCCCGTCCTTCGTCCGGTACGGACGACGGTCCGGATTCATCGTCCGCGCATAGCCCCAGTCGCCAATCGGCGGATCGAAAGAGTGCCCCCACAGGTGGTCCCCGAGAACCAACTGCGCGAATGTCTCGAACATCGGAACCTGGACTTCTTGCCCAACACCCGTGACGTTGCGGTGATAGAGCGCAGCACAGACAGCCATCGCGGTAGATATGCCGACCACCCGGTCTGCGATCGGTGTGGCGACGAACTCCGGGCTACCAACCTTCCGGTTCTGCAATGCAGCCATTCCCGACGCCGCCTGAATCAGATCGTCATACGCAGGGCGGTCCGCATAGGGCCCGCTCTGGCCGAAACCCATCGCGCCGGCGTAGACGATCCGTGGATTGATTTCGCGCACATCGTCATAGGAGAACCCGAGCGAACGCATTGCTTTCGGACGCATGCTGTACAAGAACACGTCAGCGCCGGCGATCATCCGGCGAAGCACCGATGCCCCACCCTCCGATTTCAAATCGAGCACGATCGACCGCTTGTTACGATTCAAGTGCAGAAAGTTCGAACTCATCCCCACGTTCCGCGCCGGACCGACCCTGCGGATCGTGTCCCCACCGCCGGATTCGATTTTCCACACGTCGGCGCCCATGTCCGCCAGGTGCAAAGACGCGAACGGCCCCATCACGTTCGAAGTGAGATCGAGGACCCTGACCCCGTCGAGCGGACCGGAGACGGTCATGACACCCTCCGATACATGGTGACGACGCACGCGCCCCCCAGCCCGATATTGTGCTGTAGGCCGATCCGTGCATCTTCGACCTGCCGCTGTCCTGCCGTGCCGCGCAGGTGCCAGACGAGCTCGGCGCATTGCGCAAGACCGGTCGCACCGAGCGGATGGCCCTTGGACATCAGCCCACCGGATGGGTTCACCACATACTTGCCTCCGTAAGTGTTGTCCCCGTTCAGAATGAGCTTCTCCGCAGTACCTTCGGCGCACAGGCCCAGGCCTTCGTAGCTGATGACTTCGTTCGGCGTGAAGCAGTCGTGCAACTCGACGACGTCGACGTCCTCGGGGCCGACGCCGGCCGATTCGTACACTTCTGCCGCCGCACGGCGCGTCATGTCGGCGCCGACCAGGTTGATCAGGTCGACCGAACTGGCCTCGGTGTCGGTGGTCATCGACTGCCCGATTATCTCGACACCGCCCGCAAGTCCGTGTCGCTGGGCGAAGGCTTTGCTGACCACGATCGCAGCTGCCGCTCCGCAAGTGGGGGGGCACGCCATGAAGCGGGTCAGATACGGGAACAGGCTCGGCGCTTCCATCACCTGATCGACGGTCAGAGGCTTGGTGAACAGCGCATACGGGTTGTTACTCGCGTGGGTACGGGACTTGACCGCAACTCGCGCAAAGATGTCCGGATTCGCACCGTACCGCTCGATGTACTCCCACCCGGCCGCGCCGAATGCCTGGATCGCACGTGGGGCATCGGTCGGCAGCTCCGGATGCAGCTCCACCCGACGCTCGTGAATCCAGCCCACCGGAGACGTCCGATCAGGGAACGCGCTGCCGAGGGCACCCGGTGTCATCTCCTCGAATCCGAACGCCAGCGCGCAGTCCACGATCCCGGTCTCGACTGCCTGGCGGGCGAGCATGAGCGCGGACGAACCGGACGCGCAGTAGTTGTTCAAGTTGTACACGGGAATGCCGGACATCCCGACCGAGTACACCGCGCGCTGACCACACGTACTGTCGCCGTACACATAGCCGGCGAATGCCTGCTGTACCAGGGAGTAGTCGATTCCCGCGTCGGCGAGGGCCCCGCGGATCGCCTCCGCAGCCATCACCTCGTACGGGTCGTGTGCGCCGGGCTTGGCGAATTTCACCATGTTGACGCCGACAACTTGCGCTTTGTCACTCATCTCGGGATCTCCGAACTCTTGTCGATTGTGCAGTACTGAATCGAACCGATCAGTGCTTGACGTCCTCTCGGCCGTGAACTACCGAGATTCCCCTCGAAACTCACGTCCCGAGGTTCCTGTTTCACCGACAGTCGCCGCCCCGCACGTTATGTGCGGGGTGGTCTCACACCGTCTCCGCAGGCTGCCACCGCCAGTCCGACGGCCAAAATATTCCTCGCCGCATTCACATCCCGGTCGTGGACGACGCCGCACCGGCACGCCCACTCCCGCACATTCAGCGGCATCGCCGAAGCGACCTCCCCGCACACCGAGCAGGTCTTCGACGACGGACAGAACCGGTCGACCGCCACCACCCGCCGCCCGTACCAGTCGGCCTTGTACTCGAGCATCGACCGGAACTCGGACCACCCCGCATCCGAGATCACCCGAGACAACGACCGATTCTTCACCATGTTCCGCACACTCAGATCCTCGATGGCGATCACTTGGTTTTCGCGCACCAAACGAGTGGAGAGTGTGTGCAGATAATCACGGCGCCGATCAGCGATCCGGCCATGAATCTTCGCGACCTTCAGTCGGGCCTTGGCCCGGTTACGGGACCCTTTCTCCTTCTTGGCGAGCACCCGTTGCGCCTTCGCCAACCGCACACGGTCCCTGCGCTCATGGCGCGGGTTGGTGATCTTCTCCCCCGTCGAGAGCGTGTACAGGCTCGTGATCCCGGCATCGAGCCCGACCACCCGATCGACCGGCTCGAGTTCGGGAATCATGTCCTCGACGAGGATCGAAATATGGTACTGACCGCGAGCATTGCGCGAGACCGTCACCTGCGACGGCACAGCCCCCTCCGGCAGCGGCCTCGACCACCGAATATCCAGGGGTTCGGACTGCTTGGCCAACCGGAGCTGCCCACCGCGGTAGGTGAAGCAGTTCGAGAAGTAGGTCGCCGAATCCTTCGACTGACCCTTCTTCTTGAACTGCGGGTAGCGGGTCTGCTTGCGCCAGAACTTCTCGAACGCACCCTGCAACTGCCGCAGCGACTCCTGCAGCGGCCCCTTCGACGGCTCCGCCAACCACGCGGTCTCCGCGTCCCGCTTCCACCCGGTGAGCATCGTCGAGGTATCCGCGTATGTCACCCGACGCTGCTCCTGCGCCCAGGTCCGCGTCCGCTCGGCCAGTGCCCGGTTGTAGACATACCGGGTGCACCCGAACGTCCGAGCAAGCTGTTCCGCCTGCACCACAGTCGGATAGAAACGAAACTTGAACGCCCGCTTGACCACCCTCCCCGCCATGACCGAAGACACTAGCCACACGGTCCGACAAATCCAGATCGGCTATCCCCGGCCCTGAAGGACCGGGTCTGCGCCGAAAGACTCACGGATCAAGTGCAGATCGGGCTCGGCGACCTCGAAATCGATGCGCAGCAGGGCCTGGCACATCGTCTTGCCGGTGAAGTCGGCACGCAGACTACGCGTGGCTCCGCCGCCGAGTGCATTGCGCAGAACGAAATTCATCGCTTCCAGGGTGCGCACCTCGTAGCGGTCCACCTCGCCCTTGACCATCTCGCCGAAGAACTCCTTGACCACGTCTGCGGTCAGGTACTCCAGGATCAGCGGGTAAAAGCGCTTCTCCTTGGCAATGACAGCGATATTGCAGATGTCGCCCTTGTCGCCGGAGCGGGCGTAGGCGATGTCGTTCAAATGGATACGGCTCATGTCGTCACAGTTCCCTAGTCTCGACGGTCTGCGAGATCTCCTCGCGCGGAATCAAGGTCGGCCACAGTGCGAAAACCTCGCGCGGCGGCGGAGTGTTGAGCTGACCGGTCGATCCGATCGGGCCGGTGCCCATCAGCATCACGCATTCGCGAGCTACCTTCGCTGCCTCTGCACGCTCGGCGCACTTGGCCGCGACGCGAATACGGACCTCGTTGATGTCCGGGTCCGGAGCGGGCGACGCCGACCAGTGGCACGAGTTGACGCCGATCATGTCGAACCGGACTTCCTCGGCATCGAGGTTTACCATCTCCAGACGCTTCTTGATGATCTCGATCGACCGCTCGGCCTTTTCGACGGCGTCCGGCCAGGTCACCGACGACTCGGCCTCGCCGATGAAACCGTCCATGTAGGCGATGCCCGCCTTGAGGGTGTCCGGACGTGGCTTGCCCTTGGCGCCCCATACCTTGACACGGTCCTTGGCGACCTCGTCCATCTCGACGTTGGTGAAATCCGTGATCACCTCAGGCATCAGGTAGTTTCCCGGGTCGTGCACTTCGTACAGGAGGTGCTCGGTCAAGGTGACCTGGTTGATGACGCCGCCGGTGCCGTCCACTTTGGTGATGAACAGTTCACCGCTCTCGTTGACCTCGGCGATCGGGTAACCGATATTCCAGGGCTCGGGAATCTCGCGCCACAGGCTCGAGATCCCGCCGCTGCACGCCGCGCCACACTCGATCAGATGTCCGGCGAGGATGCCGATCGCGAGGTTGTCCCACTCGTCCCACTTCCAGCCGAACTCGTGGACGAGCGGGGCCAGAATAGCCGCGTCGTCGGTGGCTCGATCGGAGATGATGATGTCGCAGCCCGCTTCGAGCGCCTCCACGTAACCGTAGGCGCCGGAGTAGACATACGATCCCACGATCTTGTCGCGCACTCGGCCGAGATCCGCGTCGCCGTTGTCGAGGTTGGTGAACTGGACTCCGTTGTCGAGAAGTTCCTCGACCTTGGCCTGAACATCGTTGGTGGTGACGATACCCACCTTCAGCTTGGTGATCCCGAGTTCCTTCGCGGTGGTCAGGATCGTGTCAGCACAGGCCTGCGGATTGGCAGCACCCGCGTTGGTCAAGATCTTGATGCCCTTTTCCAGACAGATCGGCAGCACACCACGGACCACAGCGCGGATCGACGGGACATAGCCGCGCGACGCATCCTTGCGCTGCATCTTCTGCAGGGACGGGATGGTCGGCTCGCCCAGGAAGTCGTATGCGAGGTACTGCACGTCACCGTGCTTGGCAATCTCGATCGCAGGGTCCAGATTGTCGCCCCAGAATCCACTTCCAGATCCGATCCGAATCTTCTTCATACTGTGTCCTCTTCCATTGCTGAATGTGTCGTCTCGAGGGCCGTGGCCCGGCTCCGCCGAGAAACTCGTTGAGCTCGGCGTCATCCCGGCCGACGGCCCGACCGCGCACTGGACCGGCGGTCGCTCGCCGTAGTCCTGATGTGAGGGTCGTCGAGCAGCATCTCCGGGGTGTTCCTCGCGGTAGCCGGGATGTCTGCCTGACCGAGGGCCTCGACCCATTCTGCTGTCGACTTGGCGGCGAGCACCTTGTGTCCGAGTTTATGACTCACCCAATCGCCGATCAATTGACTTCTGACGAAGTTCGAATTCAGGTTTTCCGAAGGACCCTCTGATTGCCGTGGACCGAATTCGAACTTCGAGATTTTTCAGTCGATTCGATGCTGCCTCTCATGTTTCATGAGTGTGAGCCGAGTTACATGCCGGCTTGCAGTCATTCTCCCGACATGAAAGCAACACATGCCCACTTCGCTCACCCCCAGCGCGTCAGCCTCTCGTGGCCCCGGTCTGGTGTTGGCCCTGTGTTTCGCCACGATTCTCGCTGACGGATACGACCTGATCGTCTTCGGTGCAACTCTGCCCTCGCTCATGCACCAGTGGGGGCTGGAAAAATCTGCACTGGCGGACGTTCACAGCATGACTCTGTGCGGCCTGATGGTCGGCTTCCTCGTCGCCGGTACTCTCGCCGACCGCATCGGGCGGCGCGCCGTGATCTTGGCTGGTGTCACCTGGTTCTCATTGTTGTGCCTGGTGTGTGCGTTCGCGCCCAGCTTCACGGTCTTCGGAATCGGCCGCGTTCTCTCCGGCGTCGGACTCGGTGCTGTCGTCCCCGCCGCGGTAGCCCTGGCCAGTGAGTTCGCAACCGCCCGGCGCAAGCAGCTGTTCAATGGAATCACCCTTACCGGATACCCGATCGGCGGTGTCCTCGCCACGGTCGCCGCGCTGATCGTGCTTCCCGGTGCGGATGCGCTCGCGAAATCCACGCCACCGTCCGAGCAGTGGCGGCTCCTGTATTTGCTTGGCGGTGCGCTGATCGTCCTCGTCCCGATCCTGTATTTCGCGCTCCCCGAATCGCCGAGCCTCCTCGCTGCGCGTGGCCGCGACGAGGAAGCACGCGCGGTCGCCAATCGGTTCGGCATCGAACTCAATGCGACAGAAGCCCGTCCAGCAGATCAGGCGAAGGGCGGCATACGACTGCTCCTGTCGCGTCGATACCTGTTTGCCACGGCAATCTTTACGGCGGTGATGTTCTGCTGCCAGATTCTCGTCTACGGCCCGAACACCTGGCTGCCGAGTATGACCAAGGAATTGGGTTTCGGTGGAACACAAGGAATTCTGGCGCTGATGATGCTGCAGTTCGGTGCGGTCGTGGGCACGATCGTCGGCGCCTTGCTCGTGGACCGGGGTGGTGCGACGCGGACCGTAGTCCCGTACTTCCTCCTCGGAGCCGTCGCTCTGCTGGCGCTCGCGTTCGGTACCGAACTCGGTGCGGCCGGCCTCTTCGTCGCCGCTTTCGCAGCGGGCGTCGGAACCGTTGGCACCAGCACGCTCATGTACGGCGTGATCGCTGCACACTATCCGACAGCAATTCGGGGATCCGCAATCGGATTCTGCCTGGGCATCGGCCGAATCGGTGCGATCCTCGGCCCTCAGATCGGCGCGCTGTTCGCGACGCCACGCGCAGGTCTCCTCGCATTCATGGTCCCCTCTCTCGCCGGTGCCGGACTGGTTCTCGTCCTCGCCGCGAGCACGCGGAATCGACACGTGAACGACAGTGCCCAAGACGACCTGGCCGACAGCCGGGCATGACATTCACCAAAAATCCACTGAGCGCCATGAACCACTACTGGCATCGCATTGTCCGACACACCGAGAAACGAAGGTCAGGTACCCACGATGTCGACTGAATTCGCTGATCCCCTCCGCACTCTCTACCTGGATTGGGTCGCCCGCATGCAGGCCGACCCGGAGATGTCGGTGCAGGTCATGCGGGACATGCAGGAGGGGTGGCACACCGTCGCAACCGAACCGAAGGGGGTCAGCTACGAGTCGGTCGACATCGACGGACTCTCCGCCGTGTGGAGCATTCCGGCGGACGCCGATCCGGCAACGGTCGTCCTCTACTTCCACGGCGGGGGTTTCATCACCGGATCCGCCCACTCGCATCGGAAGATGGCCGGTCACCTCGCACGAGAAATCGGTTCTCGCGTCCTGCTCGTCGACTATCGACGCGCACCGGAGCACGCCTATCCCGCTCAGGTCGACGATGGGGTCACGGCGTTTCGGTGGCTGATCGATCAGGGCTTCGCACCGAACCGGATTGTCAGTGCGGGTGACTCTGCAGGCGGGACACTCGCGCTCGCGCTCGTCGTGAGTCTCCGAACCCGAGGCCTACCGACCCCCGGAGCAGTGGTGACCTTCTCTCCCGGACTCGACTGGGACGGCGAGTGGATGGTCAACGAAGAGAACGACATACTCGCGAGCAAGGCCATCATCGTGGCGATGGGCTCACTCGCCTTCGGTGATCGCAGCACCAAGGACCCGCTCTGCAACCCGACGTACGCCGATCTCGCTGGATTCCCCCCGGTGTACCTGTCGGCGGGCGGGCACGAGAATCTGCTCGGCGGCATACGGAAATTCGTCGAGGCGGCCGACGCCGCGGGTGTCGAGGTGACGCTCGACGTCGCTCCGAGCAGACAGCATGTTCACACGTTCGCGGTGGGCAATGACCCCGAGGCCGACCGGACGATCACCGAATCCGCCGCCTGGGCCCGGGAGCGGTTGGGCTGACAGCCGACCCCTTGTCTGTGTTCGGTCACGTCACACTCACACCCCGGAAGAAGAGCGAAAGATGAAGCACCAGGCACGACGTGTTGTCACCGGCCATGATTCGGACGGCCGCTCGGTCGTCCTTTCCGATTCGATCGTCGAAGCGTTCGAAGCGTCCCCTACCGCGTTCGCGACACGGCTGTGGGCCACCGACACGTTTCCGTCCGACAATGCGGATCCGCGGGACGGAGCGGAGTTGATCGAGACGTACTCGACCGCGGACGGAACCGCCTTCTACATCGTGGACTGGGCTCCGAACAGTGAGTTCCCGTTCCATCGAACCCAGAGCCTCGACTACGGCGTCGTGATCAGCGGTCAACTCGAAGCAGTGCTGGATGGCGGAGACGTCGCGGTGTTGACCACCGGCGACAGCATCGTCCAGCGCGGGACCATGCACGTCTGGCGCAACTCCACCGACCAGTGGGCACGAACGGTGTTCGTTCTGGTCGGGACCTCACCGGTCACCGTCGGCGGACAAACCCTCGAAGCCAACATGTAACCCTAACCGTGCGTCCGCTCCACGACCCAGGCCGCGACCTGGGTCCGTGAGGTGAAGCCCAGTTTCGCCAGGATGTGCTCCACGTGTCCTTGTGCGGTGCGGGGTGAGATCACGAGGCGGTCGGCGATGGCCTGATTGGTCAGGCCTTCGGCGATGAGGCCGGCGACCTGGCGTTCCCGCTTCGTCAGTCGCGCCGGCGCGTCGGTGTCGGGTGTGGAGGTCCCGGGCGGTTGCTCGCGGAGGGCGTAGGCGATGGCCGCGTCGAAGCCGAGTTGTTCACCTTTGCGCTTGGCTTCTGCGAATGCTTTGTCGCCGACTTCTTTCCGGGCATTCTCGGCGCATTCCTCGTGGTGGACGATCAGGTTGGAATGGATGACGGCGGAACTTCCGATCGCCCGCGCCAGCTCGTCGGCGGCCCCCAGCAGCACGGCGGCCCGGAGTGCGTCGTGTTGTTCGAGGCCGATCCACGCGAGGGCTGCGAGACAGGCTGCGACGACGCGCGGACTGCGCACCTGCTTGGTCAACTCCAGCGCCTCGTCGAGGAGCCGGACCGCACGATCCGCATCACCCCGCTGCCAGACGGCAATCCCCAAGGCCCACAGCGAATGAGACCGGTACATCTTCTCGCCGTACTGTTCCGTGATCGCGAGAACCCGCTCGTGGCGTTCGACGGCCTCGTCCGTCAGACCGGACATTCCATAAGCCGTCCCCAACGGGTACAGGGCGGCCACTTCGAGTGTCCGCTCTCCGCGTTCGCTGAATTCCGCGAGTGCGGGTTCGAGATGCGCGCGGGCGCGGACGGGATCACCCCCGAGAAGAGCCAGCATTCCGTCGGCGAAGGAGACGAACGCGCGCATCATGGGGTCAGTGGTCTGTGCGGCGAGCGTGCGTCCCTCCGCCACGAGCGCGGCCCCCGTCTCGAGATCGCCCTGCACGTTGGCCATCACGCTGGCGCAGTAGATCGCCTTGGCCCATTCGAGGGTGGGTGGCCCGCTCTGGCGGGCGAGTAGTTGTTCGAGCCAGCGCCGACCCTCGTTGTATGTTCCCTGGGAGCTCCAGAACAGGAACAGTGCGGTGGCGGTGCGGAGGCCGGCGGCGGGATCGTCGTCGACACTGAATTCGAGGGCCTCCCGCAGGTTCGGTTGTTCCCGCTTCAAACGGGCGATCCAGTCCAGCTGTCGGGCGCTGATCCACTCCGCGTCCGCATCCACTGCCAAGGCCTCGTACCAATCCCGGTGACGGCGGCGCAAAGTCGCGGTCTCGCCGGTCTGCTCGAGTTTCTCGTAGCCGTACTCGCGGAGCGTCTCGAGCATCCGGAACCGCACCACCGGCCCGTGTTCCTCCCGGATCAGGATCGACTTGTCGGCCAGGGACGTCAGAGTGTCGAGCAGGTCGTCCGGGCCCAAACCGTCGCCGCAGACCTGCTCCGCGGCATCGAGTTCGAAACTCCCCGCGAACACCGCCAACCGTCCCCACACCAGTTGTTCACCGGCGGTGCACAGTTCGAAACTCCAGTCCACCGACAACCGCAGGGTCTGCTGCCGCGTCGGCGCACCCCGGCTGCCGCGGGACAGCAGGGCGTAGCGGTCGGTCAGCCGCTGCAGGATCTGCTCGGGCGACATCGCCCGCAACCGGGCCGCCGCCAGTTCGATCGGCAATGGCAACCCATCGAGCCGGTGACAGATCCCCGCCACCGCCGCCGCGTTCTCCTCGGTCAGCATGAACCCGGGAACCGCCGCAGCGGCGCGGTCGGCGAACAACGTCACCGCATCGTATTTCGGCAACCCCCGCACCGACGGAGTCCGCTCCGGGTCCGGGACCCCCAGGGGCGGCACCCGCAACACCGCCTCTCCCCCGATGACCAGGGGTTCGCGGCTGGTGGCCAGGATCCGCACCCGCGGACAGGCCCGCAGCAGCAGGCCCACGAGTTCGGCGACCGCGTCCACCATCTGCTCGCAGTTGTCGAGGACCAACAGCAGTTCTCTCGACGCGAGGAACTCGATCAGCACCTCCCGCAACGGCCGCGTCGAATGATCCCGCACCCCCACCGCCGCGGCCACCGCGTCGACCAGCGACGACCCGTCACGCAGTTCGCCCAGTTCTATCAGCCGCGCACCGTCGTCGTAGTCGCGCTGGACGGCAGCCGCGACGCGCATCGCCAACCGGGTCTTGCCCACCCCGCCGATCCCGGTCAGCGTCACCAGCCGCGATCCGGCCAGCAGGTTCTTCGCCTCGGTGAGCTCGTGCCGGCGCCCCACGAAACTGGTCAGTTCCAGCGGGAGGCTTCCCGTCGCCCCCAGCGTGGACGGGCCGTGCGACCGTCCGGGATGCGAGGTCGGTTGCTCACCGTTGTTCTGCGCATCGGGTTCGGTGCGCAGTGCCATGTCGTCGACGGGGAGGTCGTGGTTGCGTTGCAGGGCCCGCAGTTCCTCGCCGAAGTCGGCAACGGTCGGCGGTCGCTGACCGGGCTCGCGGGACATCGCGCGGGCGATCACCTCGGACACATCGTCCGGAATTCCGTGCTCCCGCAGATCCGGCACCTCCTGTGTGGTGATCCGCAGAAACTGCGCGACCACCTGCTCCCCACTGCGACGCTCGAACGCGGCATGACCGGTCAGCGCACTGAACAACGTCGCCCCGAGCCCGTACACGTCCGCGGCCGGACTCGGCGGATCACCCGCGAGAACCTCCGGCGCCGTGTACGCCGGCGACCCGGTGACGACACCGGTCGCGGTCTCGAAACCGCCGGTGATGTGCGCGATGCCGAAATCCGCCAACTCCGGCTCCCCGTAATCCGAAAGCAGGATGTTCGCGGGTTTGACATCCCGATGCAGGATCCCGAGCCGGTGCGCCGTCTCCACCGCACCCGCCATCTTCACCCCCAACCGCAGCGCCTCCGCCAACGGCAAAGGCCCGCGGCGGCGGATGAGCACGTCGAGGGAATCCTGCGGGTGATACGGCATCACGATGTAGGGCAGACCGCTCGCGGTCGCCCCGACCTGCAGGATGTTGACGATGTTCGGGTGCCCGGTCATCCGGCCCATCGCCCGCTGCTCCCGGAAGAACCGGGCCTTGTTCTCCTCGTCGAGATCGACGGTGAGCACCTTCACCGCCACCGTGCGATCCAGGTCCGCCTGCGTGCAGCGGTAGACGACGCCGAAACCGCCGCGCCCGATCTCCTGGGCGTCGTCGAAGCCGGTGCCTGCCAACTCCGCGGCCGGGGACGGCGGGTACCGCTGCGTGTCGAGCGGGTCACCTTCACCCATCGGCCGGTCTACTCACTCCGTCGGCTCGTGCTGCCACGCGCTGGCCCCGACGGCATGACCAGCGCGGATACAACCGTGGACTCACCTCTCGATGACGTGCTCTCAAGGATATCGCTGACGCTGTCCGCTGCGGGCGATCCTGCGGTGGGCGGTGTGAGCCTCCCCATTTAGACAACTAAATTGATCAATTGGGTTGTACGCTTTGCTCATGATCACCGAACAGGCCACCGCGCAGGTTCTGCGGGAAGCGTTGCGCCCGATCTGGCGACAGCTCACCGCGGGCAGGACGATCTCCGTCGGCAAGATAGGTGTGCTCGCGTACCTGTCGAAGCACGGACGGACGTCGGCCTCGACACTCGCATCGGCCGAGAAGATCACGCCGCAGGCGATCGCCACGGCCGTGCGTGAACTCGAAGGTCTCGGCCTGGTGGCGCGCACCCCCGACGAGCGGGACCGGCGCCGGATCTGGATCGAGCTCACCGATGCCGGTCGCGAGAGGCTGACGCAAGAGCGGTCGAAGGGCCTGGAGTGGCTGGAACACGCCATCGCGGAGCGGTTGACGGCGGAAGAGAAAGCGACTCTGGACTCCCTGGTCCCGATTCTGCACAAGTTGGTGGACGATGCACCCACCGACTGACGCCGCGACACACCCCCGGTTACTGCCCGCCCTCGCGTATGCCGCCCTGACCACCGCGGTCGTCAGTTCCCTCGGCATGTTGCTGGTGCCCACGATCTCCCAGGACATGCACGTCGAGGTGAGCACGGGACAGTGGATGCTCACCGTCAACCTCCTGGTCGGGGCGATCGCCACGCCGATCATGGGCCGGCTGAGCGACGGACCCCACAAGAAGCGCCTGCTCCTGTGCTCCCTGGCGACGATCCTCGCCGGCTCGATCATCGCCGCGTCCGCCCCCAACTTCACCGTCTTCCTGATCGGACGCGCTTTGCAGGGACTCACGTACGGGATCGTTCCGGTGACGATCGCGCTCGCCCGCCGCTACCTCCCCGACAGCCAGGCCCGCGTCGGCATCTCGAGCCTGTCGGTGACGGTGACCACCGGCCTCGGGCTCGGATACCCCCTGACCGGCATCCTCGCCGACCTTCTCGGATTCCGCTTCGCCTTCTGGTTCGCGGCTCTTTTCCTGATCACCACCATCGTCGTCGTCTGGCGGGTGATTCCCGCGGGGCCGGACGAGCGGGCACCTCGGTGCACTCTCGACGTCCCCGGCGCTCTGCTGGTCGGAACGGGTCTCGCGTCACTGCTCGTCGGCGTCAGCGAGGGATCGCGGTGGGGATGGACCTCCCCGTGGACCATCGGATTCTTCGCCGCCGCGGCGATACTGCTGACGCTGTGGTGCGTCGTGGAACTGCGCACCCCGAATCCGCTGATCAACCTGCGGGTGCTGCGTAACGGCGACGTACTGGTCGCGAACAGCACCGCGATCGGTCTCGGCGCCACGATGTACATCGGACTCTCGATCGGCAGCCTCATCGCGCAGGCGCCCGCCTCCACCGGGTACGGCATCGCGCTGCCGCTGTTCTGGGCCGGATTCGTGATGCTTCCGCTGTCGGTGGCGAGTTTCGGCGCGAACCGACTCGTGCGCGCGCTCTCGCAGCGGGTACGCATGAGAACGCTGCTGCTCTCCGGGGCGGGACTCGTGACGGCCTCGAGCGTGCTGCTCTGGTTCGCGCACGACGAACTGTGGGAAATCCTGATCGGCATGTTCGGATTCGGCATGGGAATGGGTATGACGTATGCGGCGATGCCCGCCCTGATCGCCCGCAGTGTCGCGGACACCGAACTCGGCAGCGCCGTGAGCTTCAACCAGGTGCTGCGCACCGTCGGCGGCTCGTTCGGCAGCGCCGTCGCGGGCGCGGTGCTCGCCGCGAACCTGGCACCGGACCTGCATCCCACCGAGGGTGGGATCAGGACCGCTCTCGCCGTCGGCGCCGTCGGCTGCGCGGTCGTCTTCGCGGCGCTGCTCGTCAACAACGTGATGTCGCGGCGGGCCGGCCCAAAAACGGGGACGACGGGCGCAGAGGGGCGACGGGGGGGGGAGGCCCCCAAAACAGGAGACGCGTCCCTCCCCCCACCGAGGGGAAGAC
>NZ_JBHVEY010000003.1:330830-395747 GCF_042802055.1 Rhodococcus sp. NPDC057529 | reverse complement strand
GGGGGGGCGGTTGTTTTTTGTTTCTCCCTTGTACCAGAGGGGGAGGGAAAGGGGGGGGAGAAGAGGCCTCCTCCTTTTCCCCCCCCCCCCCCCCCCACCCTCCCCCCCCCCCCACGCCAGGGTCAGCCGGGGTTAGACACCCTCGACGACGGCGGCCATACCCTGCCCACCGCCGATGCACATCGTGACGAGCGCCTTGCCGCCGCCCCGCCGCTTCAACTCGTGCAGCGCGGTGGTCGTCATCCGTGCGCCCGTGGCGCCGATCGGGTGCCCGAGCGAGATGCCGGACCCGTTGACGTTGAGGCGGTCCCCGTCCTCGAAGCCCCACTCCTTGAGGACCCCGAGCACCTGGCAGGCGAACGCCTCATTCAGCTCGATCAGCGTGAAGTCGTCGAAGCTCGCACCGGTGCGGCGGAACAGCTTCGACGCCGCCGCGACCGGACCGAGTCCCATCAGTCCCGGTTCACACCCGGCGGCGGCCCACCCGGTGAGGAAACCCATCGGTTCGAGCCCCAGTTCGTCGAGTTTGTCCTCGGCGACGACGAGCATCGACGACGCCGCGTCGTTCTGCTGACTCGCGTTGCCCGCGGTGACGACACCGTCCTTGACGACACTGCGCAGCCGTGCCAGCGACTCGGCGGTGGTGTCCGGGCGGATGCCCTCGTCACGCGCCACCACCGAGACGTTGCCCTTGCGGTCGGTGATCTTCACTTCGATCACCTCGTCGTCGAACTTGCCTGCCTCCCAGGCGGCGTGGGCCTTGGCGTGACTGTCGGCGGCGAACGCGTCGGATTCCTCGCGGCCGATTCCGCACCGTGTCGCGACATTCTCGGCGGTCTCGATCATTCCGCTGATCTTCCCGAACCGCCACTCCGGCTGGGAGCGCTCCCGGCCGCGGTCGAGGCGGTCGTAGAGGTTCAGCGATCCGGCGCGGGTGCCCCAGCGGGCCCCGGTCGTGTAGTGCTCGATGTTGCTCATCGACTCGACACCGCCGGCGAGGACAACGTCCGCGGCGCCGGTCTGCACCATCATCGACGCGGTCACGAGGGCCTGCAGTCCGGTGCCGCAGCGGCGGTCGGTCTGCAGTCCGGCGACGGAGATCGGCAGTCCCGCTTCGAGTGCGGCCCACCGTCCGATGCACGGGGCCTCGGAGTTGGCGTACGACTGCCCCATCGCGACGTCCTCGATGAGTTCGGGGTCGATGCCCGACCGTGCGACGGTCTCCTTGATGACGGCCGCCGCAAGGCTCTCGGCGGGTACGTCGCGCAGTCCGCCGCCGAAGCGACCGACGGCGGTGCGGACGGGGGCTACCAGTGCTGCTCTTCGCATGTTGTTCCTCGTTTCAGGCGACCAGGACGCGGACGGTCTCGGCGACGCACGCCGGCTTGTCCTCGCCCTTGATCTCGATGGTGTACTTGACGACGACCTGCGCGCCCTGCTTCGTGTGCTCGAACCCCGCGATCTCACCGCCGACCCGGATCGACGCTCCCACCTTCACCGGCTTCGGGAAGCGAACCTTGTTGAGTCCGTAGTTGATCACCAGCTTGGTGCCCTCGACCCGCATCAGGTCGGCCCCGAGCTTCGGCAGCAACGACAGCGTGAGATAGCCGTGGGCGATGGGGGCGCCGAACGGACCCTCGGCGGCCCGCTCAGGGTCGACGTGGATCCACTGGTGGTCGCCGGTGGCGTCGGCGAACACGTTCACGCGGTCCTGCGTGATCTCGAACCAGTCACTGTGGCCGAGATGTTCGCCGACTGCGGCTTCGACGTCGTCGATGTTCTGAAATACGCGCATGAGCTCTCTTCGTGTCGGCCCGATACCGGGCAGGGTGGGGACGGTCAGATGTTGACGTTCTCGAATACGGCTGCGATGCCCTGGCCGCCGCCGATGCACATCGTCTCGATGCCGTAGCGGGCCTGCCGCCGGTCCAGTTCGCGGAGCAGGTTGGCCAGGATGCGGCCACCGGTGGCGCCGACGGGGTGACCGAGCGAGATGCCGGATCCGTTGACGTTGAACCGGTCCCGCATGTCCGACTCGTCGAACTTCCACTCCCGTGCGCACGCCAGCACCTGCGCCGCGAACGCCTCGTTGATCTCGAGGAGATCGATGTCGTTCAGGGTGAGCTTCGCCCGAGTGAGGGCCTTGTCCACGGCCGGGACCGGGCCGATGCCCATCCGGTTCGGCTCCACGCCGGCCACGCCCCAGCTGACGAGCCGGGCGAACGGGCGCAGACCGAGACGTTCGGCGTTCTCGGGGGTGGTGACGATCGCGGCTGCGGCGGCGTCGTTCTGGCCGCACGCGTTGCCCGCGGTGACGGTCGCCTCCGGATCGACGCGTGACCGGATGGGCCGCAGCGCCGACAGCGATTCGACGGTGACGTCGCGGCGCGGGTGCTCGTCGATGGTGTGGACGACCGGATCCTTGCCGCGCTTGCCGGGCACCGTCACCGGGATCGTCTCGGCGTCGAACAGACCGCCGTCCTGCGCGCGGACCGCGCGCGCATGGGATTCGGCGGCGTACGCGTCCTGCTCCTCGCGGCTGATCGAGTACTCGCGGCGCAGGTTCTCCGCGGTTTCGATCATGCCGCCCTCGACGGGGAAGTTCACGCCGCCGGAGTTGGTGCGGGGCTTGGCCAGCCGGTCGTGGAACTCCACCGACGCGCCCTTGACGCCCCAGCGCATCCCGGTGCTGTAGAACTCGGTCTGGCTCATCGACTCGGCGCCGCCCGCGATCACCAGATCACTCATCCCGGTCTGCACCTGCATGGCCGCGTAGATCACCGCCTGGAGCCCGGAGCCGCACCGGCGGTCGAGCTGGATGCCGGGGACGGTGACGTCGAGACCGGCGTCGAGCGCAGCGATCCGGCCGATGGCCGCCGCCTCACCGTTGGCGTAGCCCTGACCGAAGATGACGTCGTCGATGTCCTCGGACGTCAGCGACGTCCGCTCGATCAGTCCCTTCAGCACCGTCGACGCCAGGGTGGTGACGGGGACGTCGCGGTAGATGCCACCGAATCCCCCGACCGGGGTGCGGACAGGCTCACAGATCACTGCGTCGAACATGGGTCAGAGCGCTTTCTTGGCTTCGCGGACGAGTCCGCCGCCGATGATCAGGCGCTGAATCTCGCTGGTGCCCTCGTACAGGCGCAGCAACCGGACCTCACGGTAGATCCGTTCCACCGGAACGTCTCTCATATATCCGCTTCCGCCGTGGACCTGCACCGCCAGGTCGGCGACCTTGCCTACCATTTCCGTGCAGTACAGCTTCGCGACGGACGGGGAGATCCGGCGGTCCTCGCCGCTGACGTACTTCTGCGCCGCGTCCCGGACCAGCGCGCGGCCCGTGGACACGCCCACCTGCTGGTCGGCGAGCATGGCCTGCACCAGTTGGAAGTCGCCGATCGGGGTGCCGCCCTGCTTCGTGACCGCCGCGAAGGCGACGGACTCGTCGAGCGCACGCTGGGCGCTGCCCACCGAGAGCGCCGCGATGTGGACGCGGCCGCGGGCGAGAGACGTCATGGCGGCGCGGTAGCCGGCTTCCTCACTGCCGCCGACCAGCGCGGACTCGCCGACGACGACGTCGTCGAACGCCACCTCGGACGTCCAGGCACCTTCCTGGCCCATCTTCTTGTCCTTCGGCCCGACCACCACACCGGCGGTGTCGGCGGGGACGAGGAACACCGCGATGCCGGTGCCGGTCTCGTCGGCGGGACGGGTGCGCGCGAACACGACGAACAGATCGGCCAGCGGCGCGTTCGTGATGAACCTCTTGGTGCCGTTGATCGTCCACTTGCCGTCCTTCAGGACGGCGCGCGTGGTCAGGCCCGCCGGGTTCGATCCGGCCTCCGGCTCGGTCAGCGCGAACGAGGCGACCACGTCGCCGGACGCGATGCGCTCGAGCCATTCCGACTTCTGCTCGTCCGTACCGAAGTTCACCAGCACCTGGCCGGCGATCCCGTTGTTGGTGCCGAACATCGACCGCAACGCCAGGCTCGTGTACCCGAACTCCATCGCCATTTCCACGTCCTGCGTGAGGTCGAGTCCGAGCCCGCCCCACTGCTGCGGGATGGCGTACCCGAACAGACCCATCTCCGCCGCCTTACGGCGAATGTCGTCCGGAATCAGATCCTTTTCCGCGATTTCATTTTCCCTGGGAATTACTTCCTTCTGAATAAAGGTCCTCGTCTGCGCGAGAATGTCCTTGAAGTCTTCGTCACTCACTTCGCGTTCAGCCATAAGGTGAATATCCAGCAACCGAGCCGCGCTGTCAAGCGCGCCTCCGAACGAGAACTCGCAGCGCAAAGGCTATTTACGACCCATAGGAAGAAGGCAACTGTCGGTTTCCTTCCGCGTCTTTGACCACGGCCGTCCGAGGCACTTGAATAGATGTCGACCGCCCGGATTTCCATTTCGGGCATATTCGCGAACAAACAAACTCCCGGCGAGATGGAATTCGATATTCGACATGGTTGGCAGACCCGAGGATGCACTCCTCTACAAGGGCTACACCGTCGATCCGCACGAACTCGAACGGTTGCTGCTGTCACGGCGGGGCGTTCTCGACGCCGTGGTGGTCGGCCGCTCCGTCCCCGAGGTCGGAGAGATGCCGGTCGCGTTCGTGGTGACCGACGCAGCGCACCCGACCGCCGAGGAACTGATCGAGTTCGTGGCCGCCGCGGTGCCGCCGTACAAGAAGGTGCGGGAAGTGGTGTTCGTCGACGAATTGCCCCTGTCCCCGCGGGGTGCGGTCCTGCGGTCCGCGCTGCGCAACCGCCTGACCCCGCACGCCGAAGACGTTCGTACAACTGAGGAAGGAACACGCACATGACACTTCTCGAGGGACGGGTCGCCGTCGTCACGGGCGCAGCCCAGGGCATCGGTTTCGAGATGGCCAGGAAGTTCGCGAGCGAGGGCGCATCGGTCGTCCTCGGCGACATGCATGCCGACAACGTGAAGGGCGCGGCCGCCAAGCTCGAGGCCGACGGCTTCCAGGCCGTCGCCGTGGCCTGTGACGTGACCGACCCGGATCAGATGCAGAACCTGGGCAAGACGGCGCTCGACAGTTTCGGCGCGATGGATGTGTGGGTCAACAACGCCGGCATCACCCGCGACGCGACGCTGCGCAAGATGTCGCTCGCCGATTTCCGCTCCGTCATCGACGTGCACCTGCAGGGCGCGTGGCTGGGCACCCAGATCGCGTCGATCGCGATGCGGGAGGCGGGCAAGGGCTCGATCGTCAACATCTCGTCGATCTCGGGCAAGGTCGGCATGGTCGGGCAGACCAACTACAGCGCCGCGAAGGCCGGCATGGTGGGCCTGACCAAGGCCGCGGCGAAGGAGGTCGCCCACCTCGGCGTGCGGGTCAACGCGATCCAGCCCGGCGTGGTGAACACCGACATGATCCGCGCCCTGCGCGCCGACATCATCGAGGCGAAGCTCAAGGAGGTCCCGATGGGCCGGGGCGCCGAGCCCGAGGAGATCGCGAACGTTGCGCTGTTCCTCGCGTCCGACCTGTCCAGCTACATGACGGGCACTGTCCTCGAAGTCACCGGCGGACGTCACATCTGACAGCCGGCGCGACTTCACGCAGTAGTCTTCACTGGTGGAGTCGCGTCACGTGGAGTATTTTCTCGCCACCGTCGACAACGACGGCCTCGCGCTCGCGGCCGAGGCCCTGGGCGTCACGAAGCCGTCGTTGTCGAAGGGGCTGCGCAATCTCGAGCGTGACCTCGGTGTCGACCTGTTCCACCGCGTGGGCCGCGGCCTCGTGCTCAGCGCGGCGGGCAAGGCGTTCGTCGGTCCTGCGCGGCAGATCGTGCGAGACCTGGTGGCGGCCGAGAGCTCGTTGGTCGACGTGTCGGGTCTGCCGCGCGGCCGCCTCGACATCTGCGCGTCGGCGCACGTCGCGGAAGGCCCTGTCACGGAACTGATCGGGTCCTTCCGCAAGCAGTATCCGGGTGTCGTCGTCCGGCTCGCAGACCTGCGTCCGGTCGATGTCGTCGCGTCGCTGATCCGCGACGGTCACTGCGAGATCGCCTTCAGTCATTTCCCTTTTTCCGCACCGGGATTGACGACCCGCGTCCTCGGAATCCACGAATACTGGCTGGTGGTTCCGCACGACGCCGAGATCGTGTGGCGGGATCCGTTCCCGCTCGACGACCTTCCGGACATTCCCGTGGTGGGGCTGCCCAAGGAATCGTCTTCGCGCACCGTCATCGAGAAGGCGCTGCAGGCGGCGGGGAGGCGGACGACCCTGTCGGCCGTCGTCGAGCAGCGGGAAGCCGTCGGCGCGTTCGTCGTCGAGGGTGTCGGAATGTCGTTCATGGAACGCACCCTCGCGGAACGGGCCGCAGGCGGCGGAGCACGGATCTGCCCACTCGACCCGCCGATCACCGCCCCGTACGGGGTGATTTACGACGAGGCCAGGCTGTCGCCTGCCGGGCGCGCGTTCCTCGGCACGCTCGCGCCGTGAGTCTCGTCGAGCGCAGTGATGAACGCCGCCGCGGCGGGCGGAAGCGGATCCGGCCGGTGGACGATCCCGACGGTGCGCACCTCGGGCGGTGCGAGCGACCGGACCACGACGCCCGGTAGTTCCTGTTCGGCGACGCGCCGCGGGAGCAGTGTGGCCCCCGCCCCCTGGACCACCAGTTCCCACATCGACTGGCGATGCGCACATTCGACGGCGATGTTGTTCACCGGCAGTCGTGGCCGCGACCCGATCTCGACGATCATCGGAATGTCGGCGAGCAGACCGACGGGCACCGGATCGGGGAGTTCGATCGCCAGGTCGGCGTGCAGTGCGAGCACGATCTCCTGCTCCCCCACCGTCCGGAACTCGAGACCCTGCTGGTCGACGAGCGGTTCGGTGAGCCCGAGGTCGCACTCCCCCGACCGGACCGCGCGGCCGACGCCGTCGGGACCGTCCGCCGACGCCGTGGACAGGACCACACTCGGGAACTGTCGGTGGAATCGGCCGACCAGACGCGGAAGCGGATCGGCGGCAAGCGAATTGAGAACGGCGATCGTGAGCGTGCCGGACCGCAGTTCGGCGACGTCGTGCACGACGGCCCGCGCCCGCTCGACATCCGCGAGCACCTGCCGCGCCGCATGCGCGAACGACGCGCCCGCCGGGGTGATCCGCAGTTTCCGTCCCCCGCGATCGAACAGTTCGACACCCAGATCGCGTTCGAGAGTGCGGATCGCCTGCGACAGCGACGGCTGCGCGATGAACAGCGCTCGCGCAGCCTCGGTGACGCTGCCGTGATCGGCCACGGCGACCAGGTATTCGGCGTCCCGGATGTCCACCACCCGAGTCTAGCGACCATGGGGTCCGGGGCGGCCAGCCGTCGCCCGCGTCGTCTCCGCGGCGTGGCGGGCATGGAACGACCAGCGCGTGACCCTCGAGGCGATCTGCTGGCAATTCCGCACCGGTTCGCCGTGGCGGGACATTCCCGACGAGTTCGGGGCCTGGCAACCGATCTGGGAACGCCACCAGCGCTGGTCGATCGACAGAACCCACGAGGCGATGGTCCACGCCGTGCACGCGACCAACGACGTCGGCGACGACGCACTGGCGGCTCTGGTCTCGATCGACTCGACCAGCGTGCCGGCCCACCAGCACGCGGCGAAGATCCATGTCCTCGTCGACGGCACGTCCATCCGCCTCGGGAACGCCGCAGGGCGTGATCGATGCGAGTGCTCCACGATCCCGGAACGTTGCGATCAGACCGCACGACGGAAGGAGAAGGGCTCCCAGGGTGGACGGCCACCGGCCTTCGATCCCGCGCTCTACCGACACCGAAACACCGTCGAGTGTGGTTTCAACTGACTCGAGCACTGTCGCGGTGGGGCAACCCGTTACGACAAGGACGCCTTGACCTACCTCGGCGGCGTACTCCTCGCCTCAACAACACAACCGATCGGCCGCGCAATTGGCAGACAGAACGTAGAACCACATGCAGCACATGCGTGCCGGAACACCGCCCATCGCCGTGCCGCATGGATGGTGGACGCTAGGCAGAGTTGGCGAACTGCAAGAGCCATCGCAAACCGACCGCTCTTGACGTCCGATCTTCCGGGGAGGTCCCCTACCACCGCCTCCGCATATCGCACGCCGAGCAAGCGAGGCTGGCAATATGATGGGTATCGACCTTGACAATGCAATCGGTCACTGTCGACAGCAACTGGTGAGGTGACGGCCGTGAAAGCGTCCCTGACGTCGCGGTTTGAGTAGACAGGTCACACGATGACCGACGATCCTGAGGCAACTCAGCGCGATGTCCGCCGCATGAGAGCAACGGATTTCGATGTTCAGGGATTGAATAACCCCGTCGAGATCGGTCGCGGAGGTTTCGGGGTGGTGTACCGCTGCGATCAGCCTGCCCTCGACCGCGTGGTCGCGGTCAAAGTCCTCGACGCCGACCTCGACGACGAGAACCGGTCCCGGTTTCTGCGCGAGCAACGGGCCATGGGGCGGCTGACCGGGCACCCGAACATCGTCAATATCTTCCAGGTCGGCGCCACCGATAGCGGGCGCCCTTACATCGTGATGCAATATCACCCTCGGGACTCTCTCGATCGACTGATCCGAGAGCACGGTCCCCTCCCGCTGGACCAGGCGTTGCGGCTCGGGGTGAAGATGGCCGGAGCGCTCGAGACCGCGCACCGTCAGGGCATCGTGCACCGCGACGTCAAGCCCGGGAACATTCTGATCACCGACTACGACGAGCCGCAATTGTCCGATTTCGGTATCGCGCATGTCGCAGGCGGGTTCGAGACCACCTCGGGAGCGGTGACCGGGTCGCCGGCATTCATCGCGCCTGAAGTCCTGGGTGGGGCAGCACCTTCGGTGGCTGCGGACATCTACAGCTTGGGCGCGACACTGTTTTGTGCTCTCACCGGTCACGCCGCGTTCGAACGCCGCAGCGGTGAACAGCTCGTCGCTCAGTTTCTGCGGATTACGACCGCCCCGACGCCGACTCTCGGCGAACACGGCATTTCCGAAGACGTCAGCGCGGTTATCGAGCGCGCGATGGCGGTCGCTCCGGGGGATCGGTACGGTTCGGCCGCCGAACTCGGTGATCAGCTCAGACTCGTCCAGGACCGGCACGGCTTTGCCCTGGACGACATTCTCGTGCGGACTGAACCAGGCAGCTCTCGCCCACTCGGCTTGGGTTCCAGCCCCGCGCCCGTTTCCACCGGGCCTTCCACGGGGCTCGTTGGCAAGGGCAATATCCCTGCCGAGCTCACCAGTTTCGTCGGCCGCCACACCGAGCTCAGCGAGATCAAGAGCCTGCTATCCGCATCACGTCTGGTGACGATGACCGGTATCGGCGGTGTCGGCAAGACGCGGTTGGCGCTACGTGTGGCGGCGAAGCTGGCACCCGGTTTCCAGCACGGCGCGTGGCTGGTGGAACTGGGGGAACTCACCGACGAATCTCTGCTCAGCGACGTGGTAGCCGCGACGTTGGGTATTCGAGAAGCTCCGGCAACGACGCGCACCGACGCTCTGATCGAATTCCTCCGCGCTCGAAATCTCCTGCTGATAATCGACAACTGCGAGCATCTCATTGACGCGGTCGCCGAGCTAGCCGAAACAGTGCTGCGGTCGTGCCCCGACGTGCGCATTCTGGCGACCAGTCGAGAGCCCCTCGTCATCGGCGGTGAAGCGGTGTTCCGGGTTCCCCCGCTGACCGTGCCCGGTCGTGATCATGCGCCCGGTCCGCACACGCTGCCACGGTCGGACGCCGTCGCCCTTTTTACCGAGCGTGCGAAGGTGCGGGTGCCGACCTTCGAGGTCACCGGCACCAATGCACACGCTGTCTACGACATTTGTGATCGCCTCGACGGATTGCCGCTCGCAATCGAACTGGCGGCCGGCCGACTGCGGGCCATGTCCGTCGAACAGCTACGGGAGCGGCTGTCTACGCGTTACACCATTCTCACGCAACACAACCGAAGCGCGCCGAATCGCCAACAGACTCTACGACTGTCCATCGACTGGAGTTACGAGCTGTGCACAGCGGAGGAACAGAGCACGTGGTGGCGACTGTCGACCTTTGTCGGCGGTTTCGACCTCGATGCCGCCGAGAAGGTCTGCGGTGCGGGCCGAGGCGACGACGAAATTCTCGACCTGCTGACGTCATTGGTCGACAAGTCGATCTTGATCAGGGAGGACACTGGCACTACGGTGCGGTTCCGTTTGCTCGAGACGCTACGGGATTATGGGCGGGCACGCGCCGAGCAAGCAGGCGAAACTGACGCCCTGAGCCGGCGCCACCGAGACTGGTGCGAAAGAATGGTGCTGGACGCGGAATCGCACTGGATCAGTGCGCGCCAACTCGAGTTCGTCGACCAGCTCGAGAGGGAGTTGCCGAACATCCGTGGGGCCCTCGAATACTGTGTCGCTCACGATGTTGACAATGGTATCCGGATTGCTGCTGCGCTGTTTCCGTTCTGGAACCTACGAGGGATGTTCAGCGAAGGGCGCCGATGGCTCGATCGGCTCCTGGACGCCGAGGATGGCGATCTCACGGCCGACCGAGTCAAGGCGTTGTTCTCTGCCAGCCTCTTCGCACAGATACAGCGCGATTTGGAAACCGGATTCATCCGGGCCGCCCAGGCTCGTGAAGCAGCTGACACACTTGACGATCCACGGGCACGTGCACTGGCCACCCACGCAGCCGGTCTGCTCGCGCTCGCCGGCGGCGATCCTGATGGTGCCTGCACCGCCTTGACCAGATCCCTGGAGGGGTTCACTACCACCGCCAGTGAACCCGTGTTCGTGGTGGACGCATACGTGGTGTTGGGTTTGGCCTCCGATCTGGCCGGTGACTTCGACCGGGCGATCCAGTGCTTCGAGCAGGCACTGATGACGACCGAGTCGGCAGGTGAAAAGGCTTATCAGGGATTCGCCCGCTGGTCGTTATCCATCACGATGTGGCGCCTCGGAGACCGGCACCGCGCGACCACGTTGCTGCAGCAGGGCCTGCGCACAAGTCATCGAATCGACCCGCTGGGTACAGCCATGTTTCTCGAGGCATTGGGGTGGACCGAAGTGCAGGGTGGGCGCTATCGACGGGCCGCCGTGCTGCTGGGAGCTGCCACCGAGATTGCCGAATCAAAAGGCGCTGTGGCTTTCCTGTATCCGCATCTAGCGACCTATCATGAACAAGCTTATGAAGGATGTCGTATTGCATTGGGTGACATCATTTTTGAAGAGATCTTTCAGTCCGGTCGCCGGATGGAGTACGAGAGAGCGGTCGATTACGCGCTGACGGAGGGATGAAGCTACCGGTATCGCAGTCCGCGTTCTCTGTCGGCGAGGGAGAGCGGGATGGGGCGGCCCGGTTAATAGGCCGCTTTTCGAACAACAGGCCGGATGTCCCCCATGAGGAAACGTCGAGCTTGTGAGTGCTCGTCTCGACGGTTCTCAATCCCCTCCCGACTATGTCAGCTCGCTACGCCGTCACCAACCGTTTGATCGGCACACTCCGATACTGCCGGCGCCGAGGCGCGGATCGCGAGGTCCATCGGGATCAGCGTGGAAGGGGGAGGCGTTTTGCCCCGGATCAGGTCGATGATCGTGGTGACTGCCATTTCGGCTGACGTGACGGGGTGCTGAATCGCAGCGGAGATGGGCGGCTGCACTCGCTCGAGGTCTGGAGACTCCACCATGCTTGCGAGGCGTACGTCGGTTGGGATCCGGTATCCCGCAGACTTCAAGGCACGGTGGATCGACAGGGTTATTCGCTCGTTGGCGCCCAGAATCAGGTCCGGCGGTTCGTGCTGCATCAGCCGTGCGACCACCGGGTCGATCTCCTCGCCCTCGACCGATTCGACCGTATGGATGATGGGATACCCGGGAGCGTGCCCGCGCCAGGAGTGGACTCCCGAGTTGATGTCCTGCAGGTACGACTTCTGCGTCGGAAGAGTGACAAGAGCGACACGATCGCCCGGGTGCGCCACGGCCTGGAGCAGCTTGAGCGCACCGTTGGTTTGATCGTCATCGATCCACGGTTCCGGACCGCCCGTCAGATCGCGCCCCACGGTCACCAGCGGAACCCGTTGGTTGCGGAGGGTGGCAAGCACCTGGTCGTCACGTAGCGGATCGACGACGATGACTCCGTCGACGGGGAAGCTCACCGGAGTCAAACCCTCAGGATCGGGAGGGAGCATTACCAGTGCGTACCCGCGGTCCAATGCAAACTCAGCCGCCTTCGTCTGCAGCTGAATCCAGTAGTTCACGGTCGAAACGCTGGCGGCTGCTGCGGGCACCAGAACGAATCCCAGGAACCCCACTCGTTGGTTACGAAGTCCCCGCGCCAGAGCACTAGGGCGGTAGCCCAGTCGATCAGCCACCTCCCGTACGCGCAGCCTTGTCTCCATCGGCAGCCGCCCCTTTCCGCTGAGCGCATCAGAGACCGTCGTCGGCGACACGCCGGCGGCGGAAGCAACGTCCTTGATGCTGGGTCGAGGTGCTCGAGTCATGCCCTGAGCCTACTTGACTATCGGCAGGTTTGGAGAAACGATTCTGCACATGACTCGATACGCATCACCGGTGCACCACTGGACGGAGACCGTTACCCATGAGTGAGCCATTGTGGGATTCCGCAGCGACACTGGCTGCCGATGTAAAGTCAGGCCGTCGAACGGCCGTCTCTATCGCGACGCAAGCCCTCGCCCGTAGCAGAAGTGTCCAGAAGCGTCTGAACTGCTTCGCAGAGATCGCGGACGACTACGCTCTCGAGGCCGCATCAGCGATCGACCAGAAGCGTGCACGCGGCCTCAGTCTGGGCCCGCTCGCCGGTGTTCCGATCGCAATCAAGGACTCCACACCCGTTGCCGGGCTGGGCATGCGGTCCGGAAGTCGCGCGTATGCCGACGTGGTGGCAACCCGTGACTCGGTACTCGTCCACCGACTCCGAGCCGCAGGCGCGATTATCGTGGGGAAGACGACTCTGTCGGAGGTCGCCTACTCGAGTTTCTGCGACAGCCCCTTGACAGGAGTCACCCGTAACCCGTGGAACCCAGACACCACCCCTGGCGGATCCTCTGGAGGCTCGGCTGTCGCCGTCGCTACTGGATGCGTGACGTTTGCCGAGGGAACAGACATGGGAGGGTCGGTTCGGATCCCCGCCTCTTTTACGGGCCTCATCGGGATCAAACCGTCAGCGGGTCGAATCCCCAACGACGACCAGCCGTCCTTGATGGACGACATCGCCCACCACGGGTTGCTTGCCCGATCCAGCGAGGACCTGGTGCGAGGCCTCACCGTTGCCTTCGGGCCCGATGCAACAGACCCCCTCACGCTCGGCAAAGCTCACGTCTCGTTCGACCCGCCAGGGTCCGTGGAGGGCCTGCGAATCGCCGTCTCATCCGATCTCGGGTTTTTCAGCGTCGAGCCGTACGTGGTGGAGAGGCTGGAAGCCGCTGCCGCGATCCTCGCCGCCGCGGGTGCCATCGTGACCCGCTCCGCGCCGGAATGGAACCGGGGCATGGCCGACGCATGGGTTCGGCACTGGCATGTTCACCTGGCCGCACACTACGGCTCAGACCTGCAGCGCGTCCAGGACGACGTGGACCCTCGGCTGTGGTCGATCATCACGAATGCCAAGAAGTATTCGGCCGTCGAGCTCAAAGAGGATGAGCATCTGCGTACGCTGCAGTGGAAGCGAATGGCCACGTTCTGGGAAACCGCCGATGTACTCCTGTCACCGACGATGAGCCGCACCGCCGTTGCGGTGGAGGGGGACGACGCCAGCTATCACAAGGTCACGGATGACGGCCGCAAACATGGTCTAGACCTGACGTCAATGTTCAACTGGGTCCCGTGGTGTCCTGCGGTCAGTGTGCCCGCGGGGTCCGGCCCCGATGGTCTCCCCGTCGGCGTGCACATTGCGGCTCAGCCATTCCGGGACGACGTCGCGCTCAACGTTGCCCGAGTCATCGAAGCGGCCCTCGGGGTACCCGCGCCTCCGGACTCCTGGATGGACACGGCGAGGGTCGTGACCCGAGCGGCGAGCCACGCCCGCAGGTGACAGGCCCAAACTGCTCGTAGCGCGGGCCCGATGGCTGACCGCCCCTCCCGACTCAACTCGATACCTGCCGCATCCCGGTGGGCCGGCACACACGAGTAAGGCTGCCGAATCGATACGGCAGGCGAACAACCGACTGCAGTCATACCGCTAGCTGACTTTTGGAAGACAAAACTGGAGGAACAATGAGATACGCCACACTGCGCCTTGCCGCAGGCACCCGCGCAGGCCGTTTGGTCGACGATCAGTGGATACTTCTCGATGCGCCCGATGTGGGAGCGTTGCTTCGAGGCGCCTCCGGCGAACCAACCGGTGGGACGGTCGCGGTCACGGATGCAGACCTCGCTCCTGTCGTCCCCACGCCTGGGAAGATCATGTGTATCGGACACAACTATGCGAGACATGTCCGGGAGATGGGCCGCGCGCTACCCGAGTACCCGACTGTATTCGCCAAGTACTCCGACTCGCTCATTGGTGCGCACGATCCCATTACCCTCCCCGCCGAGTCGGACTCGGTCGACTGGGAGGCCGAACTGGCCGTGGTGATCGGGCGAGTCGCGCGAAGGGTCGACCCGTCGACTGCTCTGGACTACGTCGCGGGCTACACGATCTTGAACGACATCTCGATGAGGGACTGGCAGAAGCGGACCACTCAGTGGCTGCAGGGAAAGACCTTCGAAGCGTCGACGCCCGTTGGCCCTATGATGGTCACCCCCGATGAGCTGCCTCCCGCATGCCAAGGTTTGAAGATCAGTTGCACGGTTGACGGCACCGAGGTTCAAAGCGATACCATCGGAGACTTCATCTTCGACATTCCGACCGTCATTTCCTACCTGTCGACCTTCATGACACTGCGCCCCGGCGATGTGATCGCCACAGGAACACCCGACGGTGTCGGTGTCGGCCGCTCGCCGCAGCTCTTCCTGCAAGAGGGTCAACGCTTGACCACGACTATTGAGGGCATCGGCGCGCTGGTCAACGACGTCGTCGGGGAACCCTCGCTGAGCATCGGTCGATAAGGGGGGCATCCACCAACGCGATGCACCCAAAATGCCCTGGGCTGCGCCAACAGTCGTGGGACGACACATCCACACAAGTTCGGCAATAGCGGTTCGTTCTTGGCCGGGCGGCGACGTCACCGGCCAGGGACCAACCGTGTCCGTAAAGGGGGGTGTCACACAATCAAAGATGGCGGCGCGTCCGGGTTCCGCGAACTCGATCGACGGACCTGTTTGGATGCATCAATTTAAGTCTACCGCTTCAGTTTTGGTCTTCGTTGATTCTGAGGGACGAGCGGGTCCGCACGAACCGGCGAGTGCAAACCCACAGAACGAGAGCGGCACAGGCTCACCGAAGGCGCGTCCGAAATTGTGGCTGTACCAGCATCGGGATCCACTTTGAAACGCTCGCCGCCCGCTGCCGAAGGCGTCGGGGTCCGGCGAGCGTCTAGCCTCCGTGCATGGTGACGGCTTGGCCGGTGAGGTAGCACGGAAGCGTGTGATGTTTCCGCGCGCAATCAGGACAAGGGATCGTGAAAGACCAAGCAGAGGGGGTGCCCCCGACGGGGCAGGTCCTGACTCCCATCGGGTGTCTCACCCCAAGCGGATGTGAGTAACGGCTACCCGACTGCTCTGCGTTGTCGTCGCCGTGGGAAGACTGAAATCCACTCCCGAGGGCGAGCCTCATCGGGCCCTGTCGACGGAGCTAGATTCGACCGTCGTGATCGCGGACAGGCCGTATATGTGCTCGGGACACGTAGCACCTTGTTGCAGTCGGGCCAACGCAGATCGCGCAGCTGATTGGAGGCGGCGATGGTACTCGCTGATGTCGATCGCGAACGCGGCTTCCACGTTCTCCGGAGCGGGGCCGCCGAGCGGCTCCCAGAGCAGTGCAAAGTCAAGAATGTCATTGTTGCTGTGGTTGTTCCACATTCTTCCTGCCTACGGTGTACCTGAACGTCAGCCGGAAGGGGCCATCCGTGACAGCTCCGCTGAGGGACTCACTGGATGGGAGAGGATCCTCCGGTTGGCCGGTGGTATGGGTATGCGCTCGCCAAGCTACGTGTCTCGTCCGTGGCACAATTCGATTCAGGGATGACTTGCCACAATCGCTCGATGAATCTGCACGTCGTCATACCGAAGTGCACAAGGATCTCCTCCTCGGTCGCGCCCCCGTATGGAGCCCACATACTGGCGAACTAGATAAGACGCTCGGCCTCGGCGTCAGGATGTGTGCGCTCACGGTTAGTTTCGATCCACGCCGTGCGACGCCTTTGTCGCCATCGGCGATACTCACGAGGATTCATAGAATTTCACAGATCTAACCGGGGCTGGGAAGTGTTCGGAACTGCAGGTGCCGTCGCCACGGCAACGAGGCTGAGGGGCCGAATCTCTGCGATCCGATCCGGCCCCTCAGGCTGACGCCGTTGCCAACCCGGCCTGACCCATTACCGAGTGGTTGCCGAAAACCTATCGCGGAGAGGTCGACAGGACAGCGATCGCATCGATCTCAATCACCGAACCAGGTGCAGCAAGGGCGCTGACCTCGACGAGGGTGCTCGCTGGGCGACACTCACCGAAGACTTCCTTGCGAAGCTCGTTGACCGGTCCGCGGTCGGCAATAGACGTGACGTATGTCGTGAGTGAGACGACATCGGAGATGTGGCCTCCTGCCGCGGTCAGGATCTGTCCGAGCCTGGTGAAGATCACATTTGTCTGCCCTGCGACGTCGTTCGGGTGTAGCACGGTTCCGTCGCTGTGTGATGCAAGCATTCCGGAGACGTATACGGTGTTTCCGGCGCGAACAGCATGGCTGAAATGCCCTCGCGGGGAAGGTACTTCATCACTGTTGACCTGCACTCGATGTGTCGTCACATTGCGTTCCTTTGACTGTGGATTAACTTCCATGGTGCGAAGGTTCACCACGGCCGCGAGGGTGCGGATTGGGTCAGAACTTCGAGGTGCCCTTCTCGCACGGCGACTACGTGCTCGAAGCCGGCGCCTTCTCCGGTCTCGCCGCCAAGGAAGCACTCGATCGCCAGGACCATGCCGGGCTCGATCGTCGTGTGTTCGAGGCGGGTAAGAAACGGTGCTTCGCATTCCAGTCCGAGGCTGTGTCCGATGAATGGGATCATCGCCCCGAAGCTCGAGCCGGCGCCGCCGTCGCGGCGTGCCAGCCATGCGGAGGCCCGGTCTTGCAGGGCTGACATCTGCACGCCGGGTTCCACGATTTCCGTCACATGTTCCACCAGGTCCACGGGGTCGCTCAGCAAGCGCGCTTGCGACGAGGTGGGCGCACCGCCGACCACTGTGGAACGGGTGAGGTCACAGAAGTATCCGTGCGCGATCGGCCCCCACACGTCGGCGTGAAAGAGGTCGCCGACTTCGAGGCGGCGCTGTGAGTCCCAGGTCGGCAACGCCTGACGATTACGGTATCGGTGCGAGCACGGGCCTGAGGAGACGGCCACGTCGTATGCCCAGCCGCCCGCCCCCGCAAGATATTTGAGACCTTCGCCGACGGCTTCGCCCTCGGTTGCGCCGGGCACTGCTGCCTGGAGAGTCCTCATCACCCACTCGCACCCGATGCGGCTCGCCTCTCGCAGCAGAGAGATTTCGTGTTCGGATTTCACCAGTCGAAGTCGCACCAGCAACTCGTCAGCGGGAATGAGCTTGGTCTCGGGTGATCCGAGTCCTTCTTCGAGTCCGCGGTGGTGCGTGTAGAGCAGGCCGCTCATTCCGATGAGTGCGATTCGCTTGCCGGCGAATCCCATCTCTCGTGCCGCCTTGCCGAGATCGCGATCGACGGATATCGACAGCTGCACCTGGCCTACTGGGATCGTCGAGGGGTCAGCGTCGTAGGAGTCGGTTACCAGCACCGTCGGTCGATCTCTGGTGATCACCAGTCCGGCATGGCCCCGCGCGGAGTGGATCTCGCTGTCCAGGATGTGGCTGACGGCGCTCAGATGACCGGTGAGGTAGAGCAGGTCGGCGCAACCGTCGACGTTGGTGGAGCCTCGCCCCCACACAATTGCCCCGTCGTAGCCTTCGCGGTCCAGTGCCTCGAGCAGTCGATGCTGTCGGTCGAGATACTCTGCGTGCGTGATCGGTTCGATGGTCGTTCCGGTTGCGACTGTGGTCACTTTTGGGCTCCAATGCTGCTGGTAGAAGGTAGAAGTGCTTGGATGTCGTTCCACACGCTTGTCGGGAGAGAGACGTGTTCTGCGGCGTCGCGACGGTTCCGGGACTCGGGGTCGCCAGGGGCGAGAACCGCGTCGAATCCGTCGGCGGGGGGGACTGCGTGGATGGCTTCGCGCAACTGGGAGGCTCGGGCCTGCACCCGGTCTGCGGTTACGAATGCGTCTCCGGCGATGACGAAGAGGAACAGGCCCGCGTCGCGGAAGCTGAGGCCTCCTGGTCCGTCGTCTCGGTAGTTGTCGGCGCCCGTCAGAACTCCTCCGAGCAGCTCGGACATGGTAGCCAGGGCAAATCCCTTGTGGGCTCCGAAGGTGCGTAGCGCACCTCCCCGTGTCAGCGCTTGCGGGTCGTCGGTTGGTCGGCCGTCCGCCTCGACGAGGCCCTCCACTGCCAGTTTCTTCCCCGCGTTTTGTGCGACCATCACCTTCCCGAGCGGCACCTCGGTGGTTGCGAAATCCATGACGACGGGATCCCCTGTCGTCGGGAAGGCTGCGGCGATCGGACTTGGTCCTAATAGCGGTCGACTCCCACCGAAGGGGACTGCAACCCCTGGCCCCCGCATTCCCCCGACGGTGGCGATGGCGACGCATCCGGACGCGGCGGCTCGTTCGACGTATGCGCCGAGCCGGCCGACATGGGTGCAACGGATGACCGCAGCGGCGGACGTTCCGTGTCGCTGTGCGCGGTCGACGGCAAGATCGGTAGCCAGGTAGGCGGCCGCGTGGCTGAATCCCCAATCCGCGGAGACCGTAATGGCGTCGTCATAGCTGTTGCCGCCGGTGATCTGTCTGGGGACGGAGTCGGGGCGTACGACGCCATCACGCACGTAACGTGAGTACCACGGTAGGCGGGCGAGGCCGTGCGAGGCGTGTCCGACCTGATCCGCCTCAACGAGATGGTTCCCGACGATCTCGGCGACATCGTTCGGGGCTCCGAGCGATTCGAGAATTTCCGCAGCCACGACCCGAGCGTCGGCAACTGCGACCTGAACGTTGTTCGACATCAAACCTCAACTTTTAGTAGACGTGCACGCCGCCGTTGGACCATGAGCGCTACGACGACTCCGGTTACGACGAAAGCGATCTCGACAGCCCCGATTGCTGCGACCGTCGGATCGATCTGGTCGGTCATGCTTTGGTAGATCTCCACGGGAAGGGTGCGCATTTGCGCCGTGGATAGGTACAGCCCGATTACCACCTCGTCGAGCGAGGACAAGAACGCGATCACCGCGCCACCGAGGACCGCCGGCCGAATCAGCGGGAAGGTCACCCGCCAGAAGGTGGTGAGCGGCCCCGCGCCCAAGCTTGCGGACGCTTTCTCGAGGTTCCGGTCGAACGTCTCGAGTGCAGCCGTCACGGGAATCACGACGAACGGCAATGTGAGGCCTGTATATGCGAGCACAAAACCCTGGTAGGTGCCCACCATCTGCCATCTCAGAAAGACGAGATAGACGCCGAGGCCGACGATGACGACGGGTGTGATTTGGGGTGCGAGCACTAGGAGTTTCATGGAACGCATGATTCGAGAGTTCGATCGCACCAAGGCAAACGACGCTGCTGTTCCGAGGACGGCGGCAAGGACGGCGGTGGCGGTGCCGATCACGAGCGAGTTCCGGGCTGCGGTGATCCACTTGGGATCGGACAGGGCGTCGTACCAGTCGAGTGACCACGATGTGGGAGGGAAGGCGAACGATTGTTGGCCCGTGAAGCTCAAACCCACCACGACGACGAGCGGAACGACCAGCCACAACGCAATGAAGACTACGATCACGGTGCGGATGAGCGTCGAGCGTGCCGTGGTTCCATCGGAGAGGATTCTGTTCACTGCTCCTGCCCCTTCCGGCGCCGAGTTGCCACTTGGACGATTGCTAGGACGAGCAGTGTGATCACCAGGAGCACCACGGCCATTGCTCCCGCTCGGCCGAATGCGGCCATCCGATCGAACTGCAACACCATGAGCTGGGACAACATGGCCTGCTGCGGTGACCCGAGCAGGGCCGGGGTGATGAAGAAGCCGAGCCCCAGTACGAATACGAGTACTGCACCAGCGGAGATTCCCGGGACCGACAGCGGTACGTACACCTGATAGAACGCCCTCAGTGGCGTCGCCCCCAGGCTTTGCGCTGCCAATATCAGGCGCCGATCGATCCCGCGGAGCACGGCATACAGGGGCAGGACCATATAGGGAAACAGCACGTGCGTCATGCCGATCATCACCGCCGTGGGAGTGCCGAGGAAGGTTTGCGGAGGGATTCCAACCGCAGCCAGCGAGCTATTGACCAACCCGTTCTGCTGCAACAGCACGATCCACGCGAAGTTCCGCAGCAGGATGCCTGCGAACATGGAAATGAGAACCGCTGCAATCATGAGTGTGCGCGTCGTCGCCGACACCAGCGTCATCGTGTATGCGTACGGATACGCGAGCAGCGTTGTCACGAGTGTGCAGATGAACGCCGTCATCAGAGTGCGGATCAGGATCGTGACGTTGGCGTCCGTCTGGAAGAACCAGAGAAAATTGTCCGCGCCGGCCACCTGCGGTGCACGAAAATCCGTGAACGCGGCCAGCAACATCGTTGCGGTGGGGTAGGCGAAGAACACCACCAGCACAACCGCTGCGGGAATGAACAGCGGCCATGTTCGGCCGCGCCGGCGAAGACGCCGCCGACTGTGGGGTTGAGGTGTGGGGCTGGACGTGGTCTCCACACCCGTTTCGTCGATCATTGTCACGTCAGATCACCCCGAGATGAAGTTCGTCCAAGCCGCGGTAGCGGCATCCTGGTTTTCAGACCACCACGTCGAGTCCTGATACACGAGCTCGGAACCATGGCTCGGGCTGTCCGGATAGAAGGGCTCCATCTCGCTGGGCACCTGGGGCGGCGCACCGGAGGTGAGCACGCCATAGGGCAGCAATTGCGAGAGCGCCGCCTGGGTTTCCGGCTTGGCGACGTAGGCGAGAAAGGACTTGGCGGCTTCGGCGTTCGGCGCACCCTTCACGACCAGAGCGTTGTCATAGAAGGTGATCGCGTCCTTCCAGACGACTTTGATGTCCGGATTGACCTTGCTGGCATCGAAGGCCCGTCCGTTCGGGATCAGCGCCATGTCCAGGTTGCCGGATACCAGACCGTCCTGGAGTTCGGCGTACGAATCTTTCGGAACGAGATCGTTCTTGACGGTGTCGAGCGTCGAAATCGCTCTCTCGTAGTCGAGCGGATACAACTTGTCCGCAGATACCCCGTCGCCGAGCAAGGCCGCTTCGAGGGGACCGTCGACTGCCGACGAGCTGATTCCACGTTTGCCCGGGAAGTCCTTCGTATTGATCAGGTCACCGACCGATGTAGGCGGATTCGGATATTTCTTGGAGTTGTACGCGAGCACCCACGAGAACTCGACGATCGGTACGCCGCAATCATTGGTGAGGAACTTCGGATCGATCTGACTGCGGTCGACGTCCGGGATTTCTTCGTAGAGGGTGCCGCACCCGGAGTTGGCTTGGAAGGCCGCGTCCTCGACGACGTCCCACTGGACGTTCCGGCTCTGGATCTGCGTCTGAAGTGGCGCCACTCCAGAATTTTGTGTCTGGTCGACCTTGATGCCATTGGCAGCAGCGAACGGTTCAAACCATGCCTCGGTCTGGCTGGCCTGCAGCGCCCCGCCGAATCCGGCGAATGTCATCGCGTCGGAATTCGTTGTGGTTGACGACGAACCACAAGCAGAACTTGTCAGTGCGAGCAATGCGGCTATCGCCGCCAAGTTAAAACAACGTGCATTCACGGGGCCTTCTCCTCGATCTAAGAGCTGGCGTGGGCGATCAAACTCACACGCGAGTCGGGTGGACAAAGCGAGCAGGATGCGCACCAACCCAATAGCAGTATCGGTTCTGCAACCAACATCGTCAAGACCCGAGGGGCTCGATCCCTTTCCGCAAGCCACCCACGGGCCCCGTCCGAGAACTCGGGCGGAGTCGCCATCGTGCGCTTCACACCTGCATTTTCCATGGTAGACGCATCGCCCAGTCCCCGAAACTCCCGCGTGGCACCCTCGATTGCGCGCCATACGGAATTTGGTTCCCACCCGTCGAGCACCCTTGTCATCGACATTCGACGCACCGTACGATGCAGTAACGGTTCTGCAATCCGATCTGGAGTAAATATGACAGTCAGTGAAGGTCTTGATCCTGCGACTCACGTGCCCCTCACCGAGCAGTTCGTCGGACCGACAGGACACCCACTTCTGCCCGGCGGCTTCGGGCGCGGAATGATGGCGGTAGCGCCATGGGCGCCGATGGTGGCACGCGGCGAGGGTTGCTGGATTATCGACGAGGACGATCGCCGCGTCCTCGACATGAACAACAACTTCACCGCGAACATTCTGGGAAATGCACATCCAGACGTCGTTCAGGCGATCTCCGATGCCGCTGCCGACGGTTGCTCGTTCGGAATGTCGCATCGCTACGAGATTCGACACGGTGAGCGCCTGCTACGGCGGTTCCCCGCTATGGACCAAGTCCGCTACGTCAACTCAGGCACCGAAGCAACCATGCTCGCGATTCGAGTAGCGCGAGCGGCAACCGGCCGAGACCCCATCGTCGTCGTCCGCGGCTCCTATCATGGATGGAACGACACAGTCCTCCCGACCGGTGGACCGCACGCGGCGAGAGGGGTGCCGAAGTCCACGCTCGCCGACACGCTGGTCGTTCCGTTCGACGATGTCGATGCACTCCAGCGAACAGTTCGTCAGAGCGACGGTGGCATCGCAGCCATTGTCCTGGACCTACTGCCCAACCGGGTCGGCATGATCCCACCCTCCGACGAATTCATCGAAGCTGCGGCAAGCCTCGCACACGAGTTCGGTGCAGCACTCATTGTCGATGAGGTCGTGAGTTTCCGCTTGCACACCGGTGGCCTGACGACCGCCCGCTCGGTGCCGGCAGACATGGTCGCACTGGGAAAAACGATTGGCGGCGGGCTTGCCGCCGGCGCCGTCGTCGGGAAGGCCCGGTGGATGCGGGAACTCGACGTCTTCAGCTCCACGGGCCTTGAAGGGGGTGGCACCTGCTCGGCGAACCCGCCGACCATGGCGGCGGGAAGTGTTGTGCTCGACCTGCTCGACGAGCGCGAAATCGCGCGACTGGCCCGGCTCGGCGACCGGTTCCGCGCCGGACTTGCCACCGCATTCGCCACCTACGGGTGGGAACCACGAGGGCAGGGATCTCTGTCGCGGCTATACCCTCTTGGCCTGGCGGACTCGGCCGCTGTCGCGGAATCCCAGCGGCGATTGTGGTGGGCTGCATACGAACGCGGAATCCTTGTGGCCAAACACGGCGTCGCGGCAATCTCCACTCCCATGACAGAGGAGCTCATCGATAACGCGGCCGCGGCACTGAGCGAGGCTGTTGCAGTAGTACAAAAGGCAGACCAGTCTTGAGGTCAGACCGTCAGGTCGACTCGAGTTGGAAAGAGGTGACGCACACCGTCCACCCACGCAGATCACAATCGACTCAGCGCTACGCGCGTCTGGCTCGACCAACGCCCCCGCCAACACTTTGTTGCAATAGTCGGGGAGAAACACGAGGAATACCGATGGACCCATCAACTTCAGGCGCGAGTGTAGATGTCATAGGCGTCACGAAGCGCTACGGCGACGCACCGCCGGCTGTGGATTCGCTTGATCTACACATCAAACCAGGCGAGTTCCTTACCCTTCTCGGCCCGAGCGGATCCGGCAAGACGACAACCCTGAACATGATCGCGGGGTTCGTCGATCTGACCGAGGGTGAGGTTCGCATGGACGGCACCCAGATCAGCGCACTTCCACCCCACCGTCGCAACATCGGCATGGTCTTCCAGCACTATGCGTTGTTTCCACATATGTCCGTCGCAGACAACATCGCGTACCCGCTTCGCCAACGGAAAGTCGCGAAGAGCGAAATCGCCCGGGCGGTGTCGGAGTCGCTGGAGAAAGTGCAACTCACCAAGTACGCCAACCGCCTGCCCCGTGAACTGTCCGGCGGTCAGCAGCAGCGCGTAGCCGTAGCCCGAGCCACCGTCTTCAAACCGCGGTTGCTTCTCATGGACGAACCCCTGGGTGCCCTGGACAAGAAACTCCGCGAGGCACTGCAACTCAGCTTCAAAGAGTTGCACCGCGACCTCGGCATCACCATGGTCTGTGTCACCCACGACCAGGAGGAGGCATTGGTCATGTCCGATCGCATCGCCCTGTTCAACGAGGGCCGGATCGAGCAAATGGGAAGCGTGACCGACCTCTATGAGCGTCCCTCGTCACGGTTTGTCGCCAGCTTCCTCGGACAATCGAACATGCTCGACGGTGTAGCCCGCCATGACGATGCCACCACGGCGGTGTCTTACGGATCCCTTGCCCTCCGCGGACGACGCTCGGCGGTGGCGGACGGGTCCGCGGCGACTCTCGTGATTCGACCGGAGCGGACCCGGATTGTGCGCGAGTCGGATTCGTATTCCGGCAACGTGCTGCGAGGTTACGTCCGCGACGTCGTGTATCTCGGTGCGACAAGCAAGCTCGTCGTTGACCTCGAGGCCGGAGCGACCTGGACTGTGGCCCTTCCGGCGGGAATGATCAACGTGCCGGCGATTGGGTCGACCGTGGAACTGACCTTCGACGAGAAGGACGCCTTCGTCGTACCGCCCAGCAGCCATCTCGGCAAGGCGATCTTGTCAGGGTCGTGACTGACGCGAGGCACTGCTCCATACCAGGCTGTAGGCGCGATCGGAGTCACCGCCCACAGCCTGGAGTGCCGAGAATAGTCTCGATTCCAGCCCAGCGAACCATTCGAGGCTTGGTGATACGGCTCAGGTCAGGCATGAGGTACAGCTGCCGTGGCGTGGGCCATGCAGGGTAAACCCCGCTCCGGGCGGCCGATGCGGCCCTCCGCAGATGCCATATTCTCGCGCAACCCGGACCGATGCTCCACCCGTAGATCCGCTGCCAGCGACTCCTCAAACCAGTGCGGGTAGACGGCAAGGCCCCCGATACCTCTGACGGGGGTATCGAGGGCCTTGCCGCTGGATATGAACTCAACTAATGGCGTTTTCCGCGTCGGTGACCTCCCGAGCCGCCGCGACCAGCTTCTCGATGATCTCGTCGATCACTCCGTCGTCCATTGCGGTTGAAATCACCACCAGCGCCGCAGGAGTCACCAGCAGCCCATGATCGAGCGCCTTCCAAAAGAACGCACTTGGCGCTGCTGAACCATCAGCACGAAGGACGCGCGCGAGTGAACCATACCCACGAACGCCCCATCCCTCCGGTAACCGGGCACCCAACGACTCCCGCAGCCGAGCGCCCAGGGAATTGATCCGCTCGATCGCGGCGGAATCCAGCCCTTCGAGGGTGGCCAGACCAGCTGCCATTGTCAACGGGTTCCCGGTAAACGTCCCGGACGAATAGATCGCGCCCGGCCGCGTCGGGTCCAGCAATGCCATCGCCCGAGTGTTGCCCCCGATTGCGCCGACTGGCAGGCCGCCGCCGATGATTTTGCCCATGGTTGTCAGGTCGGGCCGCACCGACACCGCCGCCTGCAGACCACCGACATGGTGGCGTAACGAGACGACCTCGTCGAACGCCAACATCGCGCCGGTGGTGTCGCACAACCGCCGCGCGGCCAGCAGGAACTCGTCGGACAACTGGCGCAGCCCGGTGTAGTTGGCCATCAAGTCGACAATGATCATGGCCAGGTCGTCACCGGCCTCCGCTGCGGCGGCCTCGAGCGCGTCTACATCATTGAAGGGCACCGGCCGACTCAAGGCGCTGACCTCCGCCGGGATTCCGGCCTTCTGGTACCCCCCGGAGATTGCCAAAGCTGCATCCCCCGAACCGTGATACGCACCGCCCACGCCGATCATCGTCGACCTGCCGGTGCTGGCTCGTGCCAGACGCATTGCGGTCTGCACCGCCTCCGTACCGGAATTGGTGAAGCGGACCTGTTCGACACTCTCGATTCGATCGGCGATTGTCGCAGCCAACTGGTACTCGGTGTTGTGCGGCACCCCGAAGCAAAAGGAACCCGACTCGGCCAGGGAGACGACTGCATTGACGGCTGGAGCATATCCATGGCCGTGAATCAGCACGGTAAAGTTGTTGTGCGCATCGATGATCCACCGACCGGTCTCGTCGAGAAGTCGGCACCCGACGCCACGAACGGCTGCCGGTGGGACACGCCCGCCGACGAACAGACCGGTCCGGCCGGCACCTCCCGGAAGTACCTTCTCTGATAACAAGTAATCGTCCACTACTGTCATGCGCCCAATGCTGGCAGTGGACAACGTCCCTGAGTATTGGCCGCCGAGCCAAAGACCCCTGACAAATCTGTCGTCGGAGCCATACGTCTACGGGTCGAAAACGCGCCGGGTCGAGCGACCATGGTCGTCCCGGAAGCCTTGGAGCAAGTCCTCGGCGCGTAACGCGAGCGACAAGTCGACGATGTCGTCGACTCGGGTGAGCTTGCGGTTCGTGATGCGCTCGATGTTGCGCAGTCGGTAGGCAAGCGTGTGTGTATGAATGTGCAGTGCCGCCGCAGTCCTGTCGTGACGGCGATCCTGCCCGAGGAGTGTGCGCAGCGACAGGATCAGATCAGAGTCATGGGCGCGGTCGTACTCGATGATCGGGCCTAGGATCTCCGCAACGATACGTTCCAGTTGCGATTCCTCGAGCGGAAGCCAGCCCGAGAGACGCTCTCGCTCCGAGTAGCGAACGATGCGCTCGCGCCATCGACGTGCCAGCCCCAGGCCCCACTGCGCCTGGCGCTCGGCGACCATCAGCGGGCCGTCGACGGACAGCGGCGTACTTACACCTACATGCCCGACGCCGGGCGCCGAACCGATGAGCTCGAGCGTGGCCTCCTCATCCGCGCACAGTACGAAAAGGTGTTGACGTCGGAGCATTTGGTGCGTGATGCCGCGGCTGCGGAGCCGGTAGTTAAGGGCGGCGTCGAGACTTTCTGCCTGATCGACGGCCAGCAGCACAAGCCGGCGATCGATGTCGAATCCCCCCTTTGTGAGCCGACGCGCCTGGGCTCCCGCGTACACCTCGCCGGTCAGGAGCATGAAGAGTGTCTCCGCACCCTCGCGTCTCTCGACCTCCCATCCCCGGAAGGCGTTGCTCAGTTCGACCGCGACGATTGTCGATGCGTGCTGAACGCTCGCGAGCCGGGCTGAGCCCGGGCGTTTCTCCCGCGCCAACAGATAGCCAGTCACTTCTCCGGCCAGCACGATTGGTACGGCGTAGCCGCCGTCGAAAACCGGCGAGGTACCAACCTTCAAGGGCAGATGCTCGCGCAGACTCGCCGGTGGCGGAGGAATGCTCGGCAGCAGTCGTTCTCCATCTGGGTCACACAAGTACAAGTCGCATCGCGCCGCATTCTCGAGCCGATCGAAGACCTCGCCCACCGACAGACCTCGCTCGGTCGTACTGCGCATTGTCTCCAGGATGCGGAGGTGGTCGACGAGTCCGTCGCGTAATGCCCCGACATTGGACGCCGCGACCACTTTAGTAATTGCGCTGAATGGGATGTCGTATGGAATCTCGAGCAGCGGAAACCCTGCCGTGTCGGCGAGTCCGAGAACGGTAGGGTCGATCGCGGCTGGAACGTCGCGGCCACCTGCACCGCCTGCGGCCTCGCGGTTGGTGAGCTGCCGACGGCCCACTGCAAGCCCTGCAGCCCCGCGGTCGATCAACTTCTCGACGTAGTCGCGCTGGCTCTCCGATTCCGTCGGCCAACCGACCCCTGACGTGGTGATGAGGAGCTCACCGCCTTCGAGCCATTGAGCGGGCTGTTCGAGTTGTGAGACGTGCGCCCAGGTCACCGCCCGCCCCAGACCTCGCTCCCCCGCGCAGACCGAGAGCCCGAGATGACCGAGCTCGACGAGCTGACGGACAGTGATTGTCATGGCGTTTGCTCCCCCATGGAGTCGAAGAAGAGAGGGCGCCAGCTGGTCGTTGCCGGGACTCCGCTTCGCTTGTGGCTACCATTATGTATCGCTCATGGACTTGTGTCTGCAGCCAACCCACCAAGCGGTCGAGGTCCGGACACTGCGGTCGGAGTGGCGATTACGTAGTGACCGATTATCTCTGCCGACCGCACAGGGTTCGACAATGCCGAACCAACCATGAGTCGTGGCGAGTCCACGCAAGTTCGCCGACCACAGAGATGTTCAGTTCCTGCGGTGCGTGTGTGCGCGCGACCGCCATCCTGAAAGACCTCGCCCGGACCGCGGGCACGTGCTACTTGTCGCTGCCGCACCCGTTGCGTCGCGCATCTGACGCCCACTGCCGGATAGCGTCTCCCGCGCCGAATCCTGGATTTAGAAGTTCGGGCGCACGCTCGCGCATGAGGCCGCGCTAAATACGCTGCGGCACTGCGCTTAACACGCCAGATTCAGGACGATCCCGAGTAGCAGCCACAGCGATGGCTACTCCTCCTGCCCGCACGCGCGCCGAGGTCCGCACGAGGTGTAGTTCCGATTGCCACCGCCGTCACCCTCGCACACTTATGAGACACCACTTCATCCAATAGATGGGTCAATCATGCAGGTAGACATCGTGTTCATATCTCACACCCTTGATTAACCGAACTAAAGTGGAGTACGCTCTCACTAAATCGGTCGGAAGTTCGGAAGTGAGGAAACGATGGCGTTCTTTCCAGGTGTCACAGTCGGTGGTGTAACGGTCGGAGATCAGGAAGTGAAGTTCTACGACTCGGGGCACAAGCACATCAGCCAATCGGAGCGCACCGTCGTGCTCTGCCATGGGACGGGCGGCAGTGCCGAGGGGAACTTCTGGGCACTCTTCCCCATGCTTGCCATGCGACATCGCGTAGTTGCTTTCGAGTTTGTCGATCCGACTCAGGAACTAGGCCCCGACGAGATGGCGGAGCATTACGTCAGCCAGGTATCCGCCGTCATCCGGACCGTCTCACCCGAGACGCCGGTCGAGCTCGTCGGCTACTCATTTGGCGCTGTCATCGCCGCAAAAACTGCGGCGGAGAACCCGACTGCTGTGCACAACCTCGTCTTGATCGCCGGCTGGCTGGTGACCGATACACAGCAACGCCTGCGAAACGATGTGTGGTTCGCTTTGCACGACAGTGGACATCGTGCGCTCGCCGACTTCACCGTGTTTACCCAGTACAGTCAGCAATTCGTCAACTCTCGTCTTCCCCATGAGCTGGAGAACGAGCGGCAGAAGGTGCTCACGGGTGGTCCGGACCGTGCCGCGAAAATGCGGTTCAACCGGTCTGTCGACATCTCCGACGCGGCTGAAAGTATCACTGCTCCCACACTCATCATCGGCTGCACACAGGACCAAGTAGCACCGATCCGGCACTCCTACCTCCTGTTCGGGGCGATTTCTGACGCACGGCTGGTCGAAGTGGACTCCGGACACGGGGTACTGACCGAGCGCCCGTCGGAAGTCTTCATACTGATCGACGATTTCGTGCGCGAGCCGCATGCAGTCGCTGCCGGCGGAGTACTCGAGAATGACCACGCATAGAAAGGCACGGCCCATGACCATCACACCACACTCCTCCAGCGACGACGGCGTCGGAATCGAGAGAGCAAAGGTCATCATCATCGGCACAGGATTCTCGGGACTTGGTCTGGCAGTACAGCTTCGACGGTCTGGAGAAACCGACTTCGTCATGCTGGAGCGGGCCGGCGACGTCGGTGGGACCTGGCGTGACAACACCTACCCAGGAGCCGCGTGCGATATCCAGTCGCACCTCTACTCCTACTCGTTCCGCCCCAACGCTCACTGGTCGCGCGTGTATGCGACCCAACCCGAGATCCGGAGATATCTCCAAGACACCGCACGAGAAGAAGGTATCTACCCTCATATCCACTTCAACTCGACGGTCACTGATGCAGTCTGGGACGACGCCGACGCGATGTGGACGGTGACGACCCCTACCGGTATCTTCACGGCCCCGGTTCTCGTCTCGGCCGCAGGTCATCTGTCGGATCCGGCTTACCCCGACATTGACGGCATCGGGGGTTTCGCAGGCGAGATCTTTCACTCCGCTCGGTGGAATCACGATGCCGATCTCACAGGCAAGCGGATCGGCGTTATCGGCACCGGCGCCTCGGCGATCCAGATCGTGCCGGAGATTCAGAAGGTGGCCGGCCACCTGACCGTCTTTCAACGCTCCGCGCCGTACATTGTTCCGCGCCGGGACCATGTGTACTCCGCCGCAGAGAAGGGAATGGTCAGCAGACTCCCGAAAGTCGCTCAACGTCTTCGCGACCACCTGTTCTGGGAGAACGAGTCCCGCCTTCCGCAGCGCCGTCGGGTTCCGACCTTCATCGACCAGATCCGGCAAACAGCCTTAGGACACATGCACGCTCAAGTCTGTGATCCCGACCTCCGCGAGAAACTCACCCCTCACTTCGAGGTCGGCTGCAAACGTATCCTGATCTCAAACGACTATTATCCCGCAATCTCTCAGGACAACGTGACGCTGGCAACGGCGGGAATTGCGAGCATCGACACCACGGGTGTCGTGCTGGCCAACGGCGAGCACGTGGATCTCGATGTCCTCGTCGTTGCCACTGGTTTCGAGGCGGCAGATCTACCGATTGCGAAGGTCATTCGGGGACGCAACGCCGAGGTCCTCTCGGAGCAATGGCAGGAAGGTGGCAAAGCCTTCGCGTGTGCGACGGTCAACGGTTTCCCCAACCTGTTCGTGATGCTGGGACCGAACACAGGCCTGGGAGCAGGCTCGATCATCTACATGGTCGAGACCCAGATCGACTACATCCGAGGCGGGATCGAGGCCATCCTGCGTGATGATCTCGTCATCGAACCCGATCCTGCTACCCAGGAAGCCTACGTCCAGTCGATCTATGAACGCAGCGAGGGCTCGGTGTGGGTGGCCGGTGGCTGCTCGAGTTGGTATCTGCATCCCCGCAGCGGCCGGCTCACCACACTGTGGCCGGACTTCATGAGCCAGTTCCGTCGCGAGAATGGAACCTTCGATCTCGCCTCGTATCAGGTTTCGGACTCAGTGGTGGATGCGGCACGCCCCTAGTCGTTCTACGAGGTTGGCGTACGGTGACCGACCGCTGGCACCTCGACAACCGCACGCCAGGTACACGCCCTGGATGGAGAGCTCGAGGCAGACCATGGACAGGCATTCATCCCTTGTCTTGCCACCAATTGGACGAACCTGATCGACGTCGTGCGCCCCATTCCCCGTTCCCCAGCGCAGGCCTTACATCCGAAGGCCTGCGCTGGGGTCCTCCTGAGCTCAATTCGTGACCAAGTTCAACTTGAAACTCTTTGTCACTGTAAATGATCAGATCCCACCACGGACATCACGAGAGAACTGCGGCGTAGGGCAAATGCGCCAAGCACCAGATTCATGTCCATGCGCGGGCCTGACCGCCCACAGGTGACCGTGCTTGATAGATGCGCGCTTCACGCTCGACAGCCATCGCGCACGCCAACACTCTCCCGAGGTAGCGCCGCGCCTGTTAGCACAAAGACCTGCTTGGGAGTGCACCCTCAACTAATTCGGGTTCGCGACCGGTGATCGCGTTCAACGCTTAAGGCGCTGTCACGTTCGAATCGCCAGCGGCACAAGCTGGGCGCACAACCGTGGTTCCAACCGTTCCCAGATAGACGCGGGATCAAAGTTTCGGACTGGTGTGCGGTCAATTTCGTGAATGTAGGTTCCGTGACAATTCTGGGCCACAATACCGGGATCCACCGATTCAATTATCGCCCCATTCGACTGCCCCTCGCGGAGGACGTGCGTGGTCAACCGAATAGTCCGGTCACCTTGAGCAAGGTGGCGAGCGCTCTCACTAGATCCGGGATTGAAACCCTCACGTAGATATAGCGCTGCGTTGACCGGGTTCAGCAGGTAAAAATCGCAACGCAGCTGGTACGAGTGCAGAATACGAGAGAAATAGAACGCCGCTGAGGATGCCCCCCCAGCAGGCCCGCGGGTGGCGACTACAGCATCATCCTGCTCGATACGATTAAGTACCGAGTCAAGCTGATCCCCGTAGACAATTGTCAGCAACTCCTCTTTACTGTTGATATACCGAAAAAGGGTCGCCTCGCCAATATTCGCCGCAGCAGCCACTGCCTTTGTCGTAATCTCGTCGAATGAGAACTCAAGGAGCAGTCGAGCCGCAGCATCGGCAATTCGCTGCTTTCGATCCAGTTTCGCAAGCTCGCGTTGGCCAACTGGCCCATCAGGAACAGACCCATGAAGCAACGTCATAACAAAGCCCACCTCGAGACAGCCAGCGGGACGCACGCACCTTCGAATCTCCCGCGATTCATGGGAGTACACTACCACCGTCAGCTCCTGATTCACCGTCCGACGGTCGCCTCTTCCGGCCACCCTACGCAAGCCAGGCCTGGTCGTAGCGCCGGCAGTAGCGTCCACTACGCAGTCGCGTGCATCCGTCGGCGGCGCGGTGAAACCGAGTGCAGTACAGCATTGACCGCATCGTTGCCGTCCCGGAATTGTCCCACCCCAGCCATCCGAAGAGGCAATCTCCCCAGCTGTGACGGTCCACTAGCTGAAGTCCGACAATCCTGGTCATGGGTAGAGCCCCCGAAGGCGGTGGGCTTCCGCCACCCGCTCCACGGCAAGACAGGTCGCGGCTGATCGCAGCGAAAGAGAACGTGCGTCGGCGTATCGCCGCACAAAGTCCCACGCGCACTCCATCCGTTCCGCAAGGCGCGCTTCTACCTCCTTCTCGGTCCACCAATACGCCTGGTTCGCCTGAACCCACTCGAAGTAGGACACGATCACCCCTCCTGCGTTGGCCAGAATATCCGGAACGACCAGCACGCCGTGTGCCTCGAGGACCCGGTCCGCTTCCGGAGTGGTCGGGCCGTTTGCGCCCTCGACGATTACGGCGGCCTGGACCAGCGAGGCGTTGTCGACGTGGATGACGCCCTCGATCGCTGCGGGAACGAGCAGATCGACATCCAGGAGCACCAGTCCGCCCGGGTCGAGTTCGTCACCTCCCGCGAACCCGACGACGGAGCCCGTTGCATCGACGTGCTTCTCCAACAATTCGAGCGCGAGTCCCTCCCGACAGATAGTGGCTCCGAACTGATCGCTCACAGCGACCACCCGCAGCCCTGCTTCGGCGAGAAAACGGGCGGCACTTCGACCGACCTTGCCGAAGCCCTGGACCGCAGCCGTCGCTGTGGTGCGATCAATACCCAAATGCCGCAGCGCGGCGAGGGCGATGTGGACTACTCCGCGCGATGTGGACCAGCTGCGTCCGAGTGAACCGCCCAGACTCAATGGCTTACCGGTGGTCGAACCGAGCACGGTGTGACCATAGCCGACCGAGTATGTGTCCATCATCCACGCCATCGTCTGCTCGTCCGTGCCGATGTCGGGTGCGGGAATATCGCGTTCGGGTCCGATGAAGGTTCCAATCTCGCTGGTGTAGCGACGGGTCACACGCTCGAGCTCGGCCTGCGAGTAATTCTTTGGATCGAATGCGATGCCGCCCTTCGCCCCGCCGTACGGCACATCGACGAGAGCGCACTTCCACGTCATCCACATCGCGAGTGCCCGTACCTCGTCGAGGTTGACATGGGGACTGTATCGGAGACCTCCTTTGGCCGGCCCGCGCGAAAGATTGTGCTGGACTCGGTGTCCCGTGAGGACTTCGACACTGCCGTCGTCACGCCGCAACGGGATGGAGACGGTCATCTCCCGCCTCGGCACGGCGAGCATGTCGTATGCACCGCCTCCCAAGCCCAGAACTTGGCACGCATCCGAGAGTTGGGATCGAGCTGCAGCAAGGGGAGTGGTGTCACCAGCGAGATGGACGGTTGAAGTCATGAGCCCATGTTGGTCTGGCAACCGACGCATTGCCCTAGGCAACAGAACCAAGAAAAGCGCAGTTCTTGGGGTACATCAACAAACCATACGGATCGGATCGGGATCAAGATGCTCAGACAGTTGCCGCGAATCATCACACCCCCTCGATGAAGCCACCCTGCGATCCTTGTAGTTACAGACCGACCGGCGATGCACAACCGGGTACGTCGTCGCGCACCGACTCAATCACCGCGTCCTCGCCGTCGATGCTCACGATGACGAACTCCGAGGTTGCGTCGCTATGCACCTTGACGCGGGCACCCACATTCGCACGTGCACCGTCTCGCCGGCAACGGTGGTGATTGTGCGCCCGAACCGCCGTCGTGTCCCGGTTCGGCGGTTGATCCCGACGCGTCGGCACGCCCGGAGTTACTCACCCCCAGACGGTTCAGCAGAGCGAACTGTTCCCGCTACTCCTACTCCGTCAAAGCAGCGCCGGGGTGTCCTCCGTCGCGCTCTGTCGAGTCGTACGTCGCGACCCTCCGATTAGTGTCAGGTGTTGTGACGATCACTGGAATCCGCCAGATCGCGGGTCAGCCGCACGACGTCGAACCAGCGGCACCCGATCGCGCACCCGGTGCTCTCCCACGCTAGCATCTCGCCGTCCACCTCGTCCTCAGCAACTCCTCGGACCGGGGCGACACCGGCACCTTCGTGTGATCGTCACCAGGGCATCCACCTTGAACTCCCGCCTGCGCAGACGCAGCCCGTGCTCCTCCATGAACCGATCGAACTTGCCGACCAGTTGTTCTCATCCGACCAGTTGTCGGCGCTTGGCGATGATTCTGGATGGCCTGCAGGTGATCACGCAGCCACGCCACCTCCCGGCGATCGCGCATGTCTCCGCCAACGGCACGGCGCCCCCACCATAAGCGACCACCAGCAAAAGAAGCTGCTGAGCTGACTGGCCCACGACGCTAGGGCACATACCGAATGTGCCGGTCCCAGCGCGATAGTGTGATCGGGCGACCCAAAGTCGCACGCGATCTTCGCCCAGTCATGCTGGGATCAATCAACTTGAATGATCGGTTCCTCAATGACACCGACGTGCTGGACAGGATGGAACGGAACCTGGCGGAACACGCCGGTCACCTGCACCAGAGAAAGACCGATACGACCGTCACAGATACTGGTGACCTCATGATCGCCGACAGCGGCCTCGACGACGACACATTCAACATCGTTGCCATGGTCCGCTTCACCGCCGCCGACACTACGGCACGTATCACCGAAACCATTGAGACACTGTCCCGCACCGGCCGTCGTGTCTTCTGATGGGTGGAGCCAGCATCCACACCAGTGGACCTCACCACCCATCCGACGGCCACAGGCCTCCCAGCGTCCGACACGAGTCCGCGATGTTGCCGAACTGGACGACCCCCTGCCACCGCATGCCGTCCGGAAATCCAGCGAGTGGCCACCCCCGAACACCTCACCGACTACGCCACGGTTCTCGCCGCGAACTGGGACCTGCTCTACCCACACCGAACCACCGTCGAGCGTGGCTTCAACCGACTCGAGCACTGGCACGGTGTCGCAAACCGCTACGACAAGGACGCCATCACCTACCTCGGCGGCGTACTCCTCGCCTCGACAATCACAACCCACCGGCCGCGCAACTAACAGCGAGAACCTAGGCTAGACGACCTGCCGCCCGTTGGCGCGGAGGCGGTTCCAGTCGTCGATGTCGTGGTTGACCACCACGGTCGTGTTGGGTTGGCTGCGAAGCAGTTTGAGCTTCTTCAGCGATTCGATCGCGCCGACGGTGTCGGAGTCGGCAGGCATGCCGACGCAACAGCTGATGTTGTCCTGGATGTGCGCGACGTCGCCGGACAGGACCAGCGTGCTGTCGTCCGGCAGGCGGAGTTTCAGCCCGAGCGAACCCGGCGTGTGCCCGGGCATCGACAGCACGACGACGCTGCCGTCCCCGAACACGTCGTGGTCGTATCCAGCAGGCACTTCGCACCAGTCGATCCGATCGGCCGCATCGAGGTCTTCCTGCCGGAAGAAGCCCGAGACGTGGTTGTCGGGCGTGCGCGCGTACCGCAGCTCTCCGGATCCGATGTATCCCTGCGCCCCGGCGAAATGCTCCAGGCCGCCGGTGTGATCGAAGTGCAGATGCGAGATCACCACCCGCTCGACGTCGGCCGTGGCGAATCCGAGCGACTCCAGCTGGCGGTCGAGGGCACGTTCGGCGGGGAATTCGATCGCGAACAGTTCCGCGAGCGGGCCGTAGGTGGATGCGGGATCGCCTGCGCCGGCGAGGCCGGTGTCGAAGATGAGCAGTCCGTGCTCCGCATGCTCGATCAGGAACGACGGCGACGGCAGCGACACCAGCTCACCGCCCGCACCCAGGATCATGATGCTTTTGTCGACCTTCAGCATGGGTGCGTCGAGCGCCCACAAATGCTTGATGGTGCCGGAACTGGCCACGTCGTGCCTCCTCGAGCCCGGAAGGGGGAAATCACGGCACCGTGTGAGCCGCGTCACGCATGATATACAAAGCACCGTGCATCACAATCCCTTTTATATATTCTGTACTATGTACTAACAGTGTGGAAACCAGTCGGAGGTAGCAGATGACATCGACCACGGGTGCGCAGGCACTGAAAGAACTCGTCGAGCCGGAACGACTCCTGATCGACGGTTCCTGGGTGCCCGCGGCCGAGGGCGCGTCGTTCCCCGCGATCGATCCCGGCACCGGGGAACAGGTGGCCCGGGTGGCCGAGGGCACCGAGGCCGACGTCGACGCCGCGGTGGCCACTGCGCGCCGCTCCTTCGACGACGGGCGCTGGCTGCGACTGTCGGGCCAGCAACGGTCGCTGATCCTGTGGCGCATCGCCGACCTGCTGGAGAAGCGGGCCGACGACCTCGCCGCACTGGAGAGCATGGACGCGGGCATGCCCGTCTCCCAGGCGCGCCTCATGGTCGGCGAGGCGGTCAATCAGTTCCGGTACTTCGCCGGCTGGGCCGACAAGATCGAGGGCAAGAGCGTCGAGATCGGCCCTGCCGACATGCGATTCCAGGGATACACCCGCAAGGAAGCCGTCGGCGTGGCCGCGCTGATCGTGCCGTGGAACGCACCCGTCGTCGCGACCGCGCAGAAGCTGGCACCGGCGCTCGCCGCCGGATGCTCATGTGTGCTCAAGCCCTCCGAGGAGGCGTCGCTCAGCGCGCTCGCCGTCGGCCGGTTGCTCCTCGACGCAGGATTGCCGCCCGGCGTCGTCAACGTCGTCACCGGATTCGGGCCGCGGGTCGGCGCCCCGCTCGCCGCGCACCCCGGCGTCGACAAGGTGAGTTTCACCGGGTCGACCCAGGTCGGCAGGCAGATCGTGCACGCCGCCACGGGCAACCTCAAGAAGGTCTCGCTCGAACTCGGCGGCAAGTCGGCGATGATCGTGCTGCCGGACGCCGATCTGGACACCGTGATCCCCGGCGTCGCCACCGGAATCTTCTGGAACTCCGGACAGATCTGCACCTCCGGCTCCCGGCTGTTCGTCCATCGGGATATCGCCGACGAGGTGGCCGACGGGGTCGCCGAGTTCGGCCGCAACCTGAAGGTCGGCTACGGCACCGACCCGGACGCCGACCTCGGGCCGCTCATCTCGCAGCGGCATCTCGACAGGGTGCACGGTTACGTCGAGAGCGGTGTCGCGGCCGGGGCGCGGGTTGTCTCCGGCGGCAACCGAATCGGCGACACCGGCTACTTCTACGAACCGACCGTGGTGGCCGACGCCGACCCGTCGATGGCGATGATCCGCGAAGAAATCTTCGGTCCGGTGCTCGGCGTCGTGAAATTCACCGACCTCGACGACGCCGTCGACGCCGCGAACGACACCGAATACGGCCTCGCGGGCAGCGTCTGGACCCGCGACGTCGCCCGCGCCCAGTCGATCGCTCATCGGTTGCGGGCGAGCCGAATCGGCATCAACGTCCACCGCGCGGGCGGTGTGCAAATGCCGGTCGGCGGATACAAGCAGTCCGGCTGGGGCCGCGAGAACGGCGCCGAGGCACTCGCCGAATACCTCGAGACGAAGTCCGTGGTCACTCGGCTCGCCGACTGACACCAGTCACATCCCATTCACCAACCCCAAGGAGAAGCATGAGAACTCGCGGCGCAGTCATCCGGCAGGTCCCCGGCGAACTGGAAGTGATCGACCTCGAACTGGAAGATCCCCGCGACGACGAGGTCCAGGTCAAGCTCGTCGCGAGCGGCATGTGCCACTCCGACGACCACCACGTCACCGGGGACATCCCGGTCGGCATGTACCCGTTCGCGCTCGGCCACGAGGGCGCGGGCATCGTGACGAAGGCGTCCCCCAACTACAAGGGCATCGAGGTCGGCGACCACGTCGTGTTCTCCGCGATCCCGTCCTGTGGCCATTGCCGCTGGTGCTCGTCCAACCTGCAGAGCCTGTGCAATCTCGCCGCCGGCATCCTCGCAGGCCCGCGCTGGACGGACGGGACGTTCCGGGTGCGCACGACCGACGGAACCCCGGTGGGGCAGATGTGCGGCATCTCCACGTTCCTCGAGACGACGACGGTCTCCATCAACTCGGTCGTCAAGATCGACAAGGACATTCCGCTCGACAAGGCCTGCCTCGTCGGCTGCGGTGTGAGCACCGGCTGGGGATCGGCAGTCAATCTCGGCAACGTCGCGCCGGGGCACACCGTCATCGTCATGGGCATCGGCGGGCTCGGCTCCGCCGCGCTGCAGGGCGCCCGGCACGCCGGCGCCTCGCACGTCATCGCCGTCGATCCCGTCGCCTTCAAGCGGGACAGCGCCAAGACGTTCGGCGCCACCGACGCGGTCGCGACCATCGAGGAGGGCGCCGAACTCGCCAAGCGGTACACCGACGGTCAGGGCGCGGACGCCCTCGTCATCACCGTCGGCGTGCTCGAACCCGAGCACGTGGCCCAGGCACTCGCCTCGGTCCGCAAGGCGGGCACCGTCGTCGTCACCGCCGTCGGCGAGCACTCCCGGATCGGTCTTCCGATCCCGGTCGCCGACCTCACCCTCTCCCAGAAGCGCCTGCAGGGCTGCGTCTTCGGCTCGACGAACGGCACGTGGGACGTCAATCGGCTGCTGAACATGTACAAGGCCGGGCAGCTCAACCTCGACGACATGATCACGCGCACCTACCGGCTCGACGAGATCAACCAGGGATACCGGGACCTGAAGGACGGCAAGAACATCCGCGGCGTCATCCTGTTCGACTGATCATCCGCGCACACGAAGGGCCGCTCGGGAACTCCCCGAGCGGCCCTTCTTTTCTCCGTCCCGGCTACTCGGTAGTGGCGAGTGCCGGGGCCGCCACCCTCGTCTCGCCGGCCACGACGGTACGGGTGATGCGGGTGAGAGCCATCGCCGCGACGGCCGCGAGCACGAGAGGCACGATGACGGCGAGGTACATCGCGCGCGGTGTCATGACACTGAGCGCGTACCCCGCGACGATCGGCGACAGAATGGCACCCCCGCGGGCGACGCCCATCATCGCTCCGTAGCCCTTGGCGCGCGCGAGCACGGGGTACGCCACCGTCGACGTGGAGGTGAACCCGGACATGGCCGCGAACGTGCCTGCGCCGAGAAGCCCGGCCATGGCCAGTGCAAATGGTCCCTGCAGTGTGAGTGCGAACCCGGCGATCGCCGCGGCGGACACGGCCGAGGTGATCACCGCGATCCGCGCGCCGGGGAACCGCAACCCGAACGCACCGAACAGGCATCCACCGACCACCGCACCGAAGCTGATCATGATGCCGGCCAGCGCACCGCTCCCCGCGTCGCCGCTGGCGTCCTTGATCAGCTGCGGCGTCCAGGTGCCGACGAAGTAGTACCCGGCGGTGAGCATCGAGTATCCGAACGTCAGGAGGAGTGTGCGCGATCGCAGTTCCCGGCCGAGCAGACGGACCTCGCTCTGCGGCGCGGGGACCGCCCGATCAGCTTCCGTCTTCGTTCCCTTGCGTGCCAGGAAGTCGTCCGATTCGCGGAGGAAGGCGGCGGTCACCACGAATGACAGGACCCCCAGCGCGGCACCGATCCAAAACATGCCCTGCCACGCCCCGCCTGCCAGCGCCACGAGTCCGGCGCCCGCGAAGCCCGCGAGCGTCGTGCCGAGCGGATAGCCGACCATGACCAGGCCGAGCGCCACACTTCGCCGGTTGGCCGGGACGACCTCCTGGCAGAGGACGATGATGACGACGCTGATCGTGCCGATCGCGATGCCGGTGACGAAGCGGGTCACCAGGAGCATCGCGAAACCGTTCGACAGCGCCGACGCGGTCAGGCCCAGGGTGTTGGCCGCGAGGCCGACCAGCAGGATGCGCCGCCTGCCGATGACGTCGGCGAAGCGGGCGAGGCCGATCGCGCCGACCGCCATACCCGCGAGGGCGGCACTGATCAGGTAGCCCTTCTCCGGATTGGTCGCGAAGCCCTGCGGCAGGTGCGGCATCGCGAAACCCATCACGAGGACGTCGTATCCGTCCAGCATGTTCAGGAACATGCAGAAGACCACGGATGCAATCTGATACGGGCGCATCCCCACGCGCGACGCCCAATCCTTCGTTGTGCTCATCAGGTCCCTCTCGCTCGTAGCACCGACAGTCGGTGCGACACAGATCACACTCGGAACAATATATGATGTGTCGTGGATTATGTCGACCCGGAAATGTGACCGGCCCGACAGCTGCGCCCTTGCGGCGGAGTTACGAGCGCTCCCACGCCCGGGGTCGGGCATTTCGGGGCGCGGCTCGGGCTGCGGCCGATCACGCGGGGGCCGACCACGCGGGCGCGGATGGTACATTATGTCGAGTCTTTCGAATCCGGGAAGGTGCGACCGACGATGCCCCTGAATGACAGGTCAAGACGACAGCAACTGCCCGAGGAAGTTGCCACGTACGTCCGCGAGATGATCATCTCCGGCGAGGTGCGTGCCGGCGACTTCCTCCGTATCGAGCGGATCGCCGAAGCTGTCGGAGTCAGCACCACACCCGTCCGCGAGGGGCTCCTCGCCCTGCGGAGCGAAGGCTTCGTGGAGATGGTCCCCCGGCGCGGCTTCGTCGTGGCCCCGTTCACGAAGCAGGACGTGCGTGATCTGTTCTGGGCCCAGGCTCAGCTGGCCGCCGAACTGGCCGCACGGGCCGCGAAGAACATCACGCCCCAGCAGATCGCCGAACTCGAGGGAATCCTGAAGCAGCACGAGGACGCCATCGCACAGGGCGACACCGAGCGCATTTCGTCCCTCGGGCACGCGTTCCACCGAAAGATCAACCTGATCGCGGACTCACCGCGCCTCGCCCGCCTCCTCGGTTCCGTCGTCACGAATCTTCCGAACCGCTTCTACGCCACCATCGAGGGCCACATCACCACGACCCAGGAGGAACACCCCCTCCTGCTCGACGCGTTGAAGAAGCACGCCGGCAAGAGGGCGAAGACGATCATGGAGTCGCACATCCTGGACGGCGCGGATCACCTGATCGACGAACTCGAGCAGCGCGGGCTGTGGGATACCCACGCCGAGGCGAACGCGGGCTGATCGTCCGCCATATCGTGCCGGTCAGACCTGCCGACGCACCCGGCCGACGAGGAAGTCCTGCAGGTGAGCGGTGAAGACGTCGTTGTCGTCGCCGGCGACCATGTGACCGGCACCGACCTCGACCACCTCCGCGGTGGGCACCAGGTCGCGGATCTCGGCGGCCGCCTCGGCGGTGACCATGTCCGACTTCTTCCCGCGGACCAGCAGGGTGGGCACGGTGATCTTCCGGGCCGCCCGTGACAGCCGGTCGACGTCGAAGTTCGCACCGTCCGTCGTGAACTCGAGAAACCGCGGATCCCAGTGCCAGTACCAGCGGCCGTCCGCCCGCTGCCGGAGATTCTTCCTCAGCCCGTCCAGATTCCGGTGTCGTCGCGGCGCGGGGCGGTAGGCGTCGACCGCGGCGGCGACGTCCTCGAGTGAGGCGAACCCCTTCGGAGCGCCGGCCATGAAGTCCCTCACCCGCTCCCGCCCGTCCGGATCCACGCGGTGCGCGATGTCCACCAGCACCAGACCCGACACCGACCCGGGCCGTTCACCCACGGCCGCGAGCGCCGTCCGTCCGCCCAGGGATGCCCCGACGACGACGGGAGCCGTGCCGATCTGCGCGATTGTCGCATGGAGGTCGGCGACGAAGAAATCCAGCGTGTAGCCGGCCTGTGACCATTCGCTGTCGCCGTGCCCGCGGGCATCCACGGTGATCGCGTGCAATCCCGCGCCGGCCAGGCGTCGCGCGGTGCGCTCCCAGGAGTGCCGCGTCTGACCGCCGCCGTGCAGCAGCAGCACGGTTCCCCGATCCTGCCCCGGGGACGTCCACCGGTCGCCGATCAGCTTGTCGCTGTGGGCGCCCCGGAACTCCAGGGCCTCCCGCCGAACGGATTCCGCCACGGTCATGCCGCCTCCCGCCACAAGGTTGAAACATTATATATAGTGATCTCACCGCACCCCCGCCGCCCGAATCGACGTGGCGCACCCGGCTCAGCGTCGTGAGCGCAACACGGTCTCCGAGGGAAGGAACCCGAACCGGGCCCGGTACTGCTGAGCGAACCGGCCGGGATGGTAGAAACCCCAGCGGGCGGCGATATCCGTGACGGAACCCGAAGAGCCACACGCGAGATCGAGGTGCACCCGGTCGAGTCGAACGCCGCGGAGATAGGCGGTCGGCGACATCCCGACCACCTCCCGGAAGCCCGCCTGCAGGGCGCGTTCGCTCACTCCGGCCATCGACGCGAGATCGGCCGTGGTGATGTCGTCCTCCGCGTGCCGGTCGACGTAGTCCACGATCTCGCGGATCTTGGACCGCCGGGTGTGGGCGGGTTTTCCGTGCAGCTCCGGAGTGAGCTGACTCGGCACCGTCATGAGCAGTTGAGTCATGAGCGCCGATTCGAGTTCGTGGCAGGCAGCGGGCATCGCGGAGATGCCGTCCGGTCGGGAGAGCTCCGCGTACAGGAACCCGGCGGTCGCGACGAGCGCCTGCGCGGCGCTGGACCGGAGATCGAACGTCAGATCGAAGCGGATCTCCTCCCCGATCGGGCGGCCCGTCAGTTTCGCCGCGTGCGCCTCGAGCGGGTCCTTCGGCAGTTTGATGTGGTACTGCCACGAATCCGCACTCCACTGCACCAGCACGGGCGCCTGCGGACCGAAGGCGACACCCGCCTCCCCGGCGACGAAGCTTCGGCGGACGCCGCCCTGCTCGACCGTGCTCGCACCGGTGACGGGCAGATTCACGTGATAGCAGAGGCGCATAGGCGGCCCGTGCAGGGTCACCGCCGCCCCGTACGACATCCGGCCGAGCGTCAGGCGCGGGGCCGGCGCGAGATCGAGCCGGAAATCCACGTCCCGATCGTCCGGCACGTGCACGTCGTGACCCGCGAACGCCTTGGTGACCTGGGCGTGCGCGGCGTCGAGATCCGCCGTGCGGAAGTTCAGCTGTCGGTCGCTCACGCGCCGCCACCTCCTGAGACCCGGCGTGGCCGGATTTCACCCACGCCGTCGTAGTACCGGTGGAAATAATACATCATATTGGGATAAATTCGCAGGTAGCCGCGGACGTGCGCCGCTCGCGGCGTTCGGAAAGTGGATGCCGGCCTTCGCCAGACGGATTGTGACGTAGATCCCATCCCCATAGCGTCGTGACGACCAGCGCACCTGCGCTCCCGTCTCCGAGAGCACCTGGAGTTGTGCCCACCATGACCGAAGAACACGACAGCCCACCCACCCCGGTTCTCGAACGAACCCCCGTCGACGGCCACTGCCCGCGATGCGGCGCCGAGGAACTCCGCCGCTACCCCGTGGTGTCCGAAGGCGGCTGGTTCCAGGTCGTCAAGTGCCAGCAGTGCCTGCTGTCGCTGGACCGCTCACCGTGGTCCCGGCTCGGGCCCATCCAACTTCTCACCGACCTGCTCTGACGAAGGATTCCACGATGATTGCAGTCGATGTCGGCGGAACATTCACCGACGTAGTCGCCCTGCGCGACGGACAGATCCAGACCGCCAAGGTCACCACCGACTACGCCGAGGTGTTCGGGCCGGTCCTCGAGGGTGCCGCGGCGCTCGGCGTCGAGGACGCCGCCGTGTTCAACCACGCGAGCACGCACGGCCTGAACGCGGTGATCACCCGGCGGTTGCCCAAGATCGGTTTTCTCACGACCGAGGGTCATCGCGACATCCTCGACATGGGTCGGGTCTGGCGCCCGGCGCACGCCATCCTGGACTCGCGGTGGCGGCGCAGCTTCGGTGACGCCTCCCGGCCGCTGGTCCAGCGGTACCTGCGGCGCGGCATCCACGAGCGGATCACCGCCGACGGCGGCGTGCTCTTCGAACTGGACGAAACGCAGGCCCGCGCCGAACTGGACGTGCTCCGGCGCTGCGGCGTCACCGGTGTCGCGATCTGTCTGATCAACGCGTACGTGAACCCGGCGCACGAGATCCGGTTGCGCGAGTTGGTCCGCGAGGTCCTCGGCGACGTGCCCTGCTCGATCTCCAGCGACGTCTCGCCGCTCGCCAAGGAATATGCACGGGCGTCGACGACGGTGATCGACGCACTGATGAAGATCATCTACACCGATTACGCGGCCAAATTGGAGAAGGGCCTCGCGGACCTCGGCTTCAGCGGGGAACTCAACTTCGCCGACTGCGCCGCCACCCTCGTTCCGTCCGGCCGCGCGATGGAACTGCCGTTCCGCATCGTCTTCTCCGGTCCTGCGGCCGGCACCGTCGGGTGCGCCCACTTCGGCGGGCTGATCGGCGAGAACAACCTGCTCTGCGCGGACGTCGGCGGCACCTCCATCGACATCAGCGTCGTCACGGCGGGCGAACCGTTCGTCAACACCAGCTTCGAACTCGAGCACGATCTCGTCGTCAACGCCCTGGCGAACGACATCTCCAGCATCGGCGCCGGCGGCGGCAGCATCGTCGCGATCGGCCCCGCGGGCGAGATCCAGGTGGGCCCGGACAGCGCGGGATCCTCTCCCGGACCGGCCTGCTACGGGCGCGGCGGCACCCAGCCGACCACCACCGACACCTGCCTGATGATCGGCATCATCGATCCCAGCCGGTTCGCCGGCGGCGCGGTGGACCTCGATCCGGTGCTGTCCCGGCAGGCCTTCGAGAATCTCGATTCGGAGTTCACGCTGGCGCAGAAGGTCCGCTACGCCTACGAAATGGCCGTCAACAACATGGCGGAGGGCGTGTTCAACGTCGCGATCAAGAACGGTGTGGACCCCCGCGACTACAGCCTCGTCGCGTTCGGCGCCGCCGGTCCGATGCTGCTGCCCGCGGTGCTCGACACGGTGCACTGCAAGCAGGTGATCGTGCCACCGTATCCCGGCCTGTTCTCGGCGCTGGGCTTGCTGTCCGCGGACCAGGTGTTCACCGCCAACCGCAGCGCGTACATGATCCTCACCCCCGACGCGGCGCCGACTGTCGACGCGCTGTTCGGCGAGATGGAATCGCAACTGCGCGAAGGGCTCGACGAGGCCACCGGTGTGACGTTCCACCGCAGCATGGACGCTCACCTCGCCGGACAGAGCTGGGAGACACCGTTCGTGCCGGTTCCCGACGGCACCATCGACGCCGACGCGATCACCACCATCGTCCAGTCGTTCCACGACACGTACGAGAACCGTTCCGGCAACCGCTTCGAGGCGATGCCCGTCGAGGGCGTGACGTTCCGGGTGCGGGCGGTCCTCGACACCCCGAAAGTCGACTACCCCGAGGCTCCGCAGCGCGGCGACGAACCCCTTCAGCCGGTCCGGACGACGGTACTGCGCTACCTCGGCGACATCGACGCCGACGGCGAGGGCGCGCAGCAGGCCGACGTCTACGACCGCGGAACCCTGTGCGCCGGTGATGTTCTGGAAGGACCCGCCATCGTCGACGAAGGACTCTCCACGACGCACATCGGAGCCGGGCAACGTGCCACCGTCGGCCGCTACGGCGAACTGATCATCCGGAGGAAGTGAACCCCATGACCACTCTCGAAGCGACACCCGCCTCTACGGACGCCGAACCGACTCGCCTGCGCGACATCTCCGACGCCACGTTCACCGACGCCTACGGCTGCGACCGCTTCACCGCGGCCGTGATCCTCAACCGGCTGCGGTACACGGTGGAACACATGTCCACCGGTTTCATGCGCGAGGCCTTCTCGCCGATCATCCGCGACTGGTACGACTTCGCGTGCACCATCAGCGGTCCGCCCGATCACAACTATCCGATGGCCGTGGTCAGCAACAGCCTCGTGGTCTTCCTCGGCACGCTCGGCGACGCCGTACGGAACGTCGTCGAGGAGTTCGGGCCCGAGAACCTGTCCCCCGGTGACGTACTCATCTGCAACGACCCGTATCGCGGCGGAACCCACGTCAACGACGTGTGCTTCATCCGCCCGGTGTTCGTCGACGGCAAGATCGTCTCGTTCGTGAACATGCGCGCCCACCAACTCGACATGGGCGGCACCGTGCCCGGCGGATTCTCGGCCACGAAGGCGAACGTGTACGAGAACGGTCTGGTCATTCCGCCGATGCTGTTGTGGTCCAAAGATGAACCGGTGCGTTCGACGTTCAGCCTGATCTTCGACAACACCCGGTGGGGCGGGATGCTGCTGCCCGACTTCAAGAGCATCTACCAGCAACTCGCGCTCGGCGAGCGACTCGTGCTCGAGAACATCGAACGCTACGGTCTGGACGCCTATCTCGGGACGTTGACGTACGCCTGCGACACGTCCGCCGAGCGGATGCGCGACGCCATCGCACTCGTTCCTGACGGCGAGTACACCGGATCTTCACTGATCGATGCGGACGGCCTCGACGACAGCGTCGACTACACGGTGCAGGTGACGCTGCGCAAGCACGGCCAGGACATCGAAGTCGACCTGTCCGGCACCTCGCCGCAGGCTCGCACGTGCATCAACTGTGGGGTGCTCGACGCCAAAACCGCTGTCGGCGTGGCATTGACGATGCTTCTGGACCCGGAGGTGCCGTTCACCTCGGGCACCTGGCGCAACATCGACCTCGCCACCCCGCCGGGCACGCTGGTGTCGTCCCTGCCGCCCGACGGCGGGATCATGATGTTCTGGGAGGCGTCGGGCGCCGTCGTCTCCGCCGTCTTCGACGCGCTCAACCCGGCCCTCGGCGAGAAGGGTGTCGCGGGCGACTACGGTTCCACCAACACCCACAATGCGTCCGGCGTGACCGCCGACGGAACCCCGTGGACGAGCGCCACCCAGTGCGGCGGCGAGCACGGGCCGTGGGGGGCCACGAAGGAAGGCGACGGCGACAGCTACACCGTCCTGTTCTTCCTCAACAACCTCGACCCCGCCACCGAGACGATCGAGCACGATTCGCCGGTCGTCATGCTGCGCAAGGAACACGCAATCGACACCGGCGGTCCCGGCACGTTCCGCGGTGGGGCCGCGAACCTCAAGGACACACTGTGGTTGAGCGAGGGCAGCCACTACCTGTCGCCGTTCCGCACGAAGGTCCCGAGCGGAGTCGGCGCGAACGGCGGCGAACCCGGACCCAACGGCGCCATCTGGATCTTCCCGCCGCGTGACGGCGCGGACGGTCCGGGCATGCTGGGCACCGCACCCGACGTCTACGCCGACAGCATCCCCGTCGCAGGCGTGCTCGACCCCGAGACAAAGGCGCTGGACCCGGTCGACGGCGAGTACCACTATTTCGCCAGCAGGCAGGTGTGGCAGACCGGGACCGGGTCGATCCTGCGGTGCCTGACCAACGGCGGCGGCGGCTGGGGGGACCCGTTCGCCCGCGACCCCGAACGCGTGCTCGCCGACGTGCGCAACGAATACGTCAGCATCGCCGGCGCCGCCCGCGACTACGGCGTCGTCGTGATCGGCGACCCCAAGTCCGATCCCGAAGGGCTGCGCATCGACGTGCAGGCCACCGCGGCGCTCCGCAACGAGGAAGAAGGTCGATAATGCAGGGAATCACTTTTCCGGGGGATGGCAGCGTCGTTCTCAAGGACTTCCCGGCACCGCTACCGGGGCCGGGAGAAGTAGTTGTCCGGATGCGGGCGTCCGGAATGTGCGGCAGCGACCTACATTTCTACCGGGGCGCGGTGTCCTTCGGCGGGAGCGCCGACACCATACAGGGTCACGAGCCCTGCGGTGACGTACACGCTGTCGGAGAAGGGGTGTCGCCCGACACGGCGTCCGTCGGCGACCGCGTCATGATCCACCATTACTGGGGGTGCGACGTGTGCGAGCAGTGTCGCTCCGGATGGCCACAGATGTGCGACCGCGGGAACGCTCAGACCATGAGCATCACCACCCACGGCGGTCACGCACCGTACGCGGTCGTGCCGGCCCGGACCCTGCTGCCGCTCCCCGACGGTCTCAGCTACAAGGCGGGCGCCGCGATTGGCTGCGGCACCGGAACGGCGTGGGGAGGTCTCATGCGGCTCGGCGACGTCGGTGGGAAGACGCTCGTCGTCTTCGGGCAGGGCCCGGTCGGGCTGTCCGGGACCATGCTCGCCTCGGCGCTCGGCGCCCGGGTCATCGCGGTGGACGTCAACGATTCGCGACTCGAACGCGCACGGAAGTTCGGCGCGAGCGAGGTCGTGAACTCGGCCGAGGTCGACCTGTCCGCGACGATCGCCGATCTCGCGGGCCGTAAGGGCGTGGAGATGATCCTCGAAACGTCGGGGGTGGCGGGCGCCGACGCGCTGAGCGTCCTCGGCAAATGGGGACGTGCGTGCTTCATCGGACTCCCCGGCGAAGTGCACTTCCGGACGGAGGAGCAGTACAAGAAGCAGTGGACGATCATGACGTCCTGGACGATGTCCACGATCCAGCAGCGGCGCTGCGCCGAATTCATCGTCGAGCAGGGGCTTCCCGTCGACGACCTCTACACCCACAGTTGGTCGCTGGACCAGGCCGTCGAGGCATACCAGTGGTTCGACAAGCAATCGGACGGCAAGGGAGTCTTCGAATTCTGACACCCGAACAGGTCACCGCATCGACCAAGCCCGCGGCCGAACCGGCCGGCCACGACTGTCTCGGCCGGCGCCGAGACGGGAGGAGTTGAACGAATTGCTCATCCAAGACGAAACATCGCTCACCGTCCCCGCTTTCATCCAGGGATCGAAGAAGAATCTGATCGGCGGCAAGTGGGTCGACGCCGCATCCGGCCGGCAGATCGACACCGTCAATCCGGCGACGGGGCAGGTACTCTGCCGCATCGCGGGCGGCGACGCCACGGACGTCGATCTCGCCGTCGCGGCGGCTCGCCGCGCCTTCGAGGGCGAATGGAGTCGGTGGACGCCGCACCAGCGCCGCAAGCTGATCCTGAAGATCCACGACGTCATCCTCGACAATTTCGACGAGTTGGCGATGATCGAGACGCTCGACATGGGGGCGCCGCTGAAGCGGACCACCGGACTCGCCGAGTGGACCTCGCAGGTGCTGCAGTTCTTCGCGTCCCAATGCGATGCCGCGACCGTGGCGACTCCCCCGAATTCGCTTCCCGGAGACTTCCTCACCCTCAAGTCCCTCGCCCCCGTCGGAGTGGTCGGCGGGATCATTCCGTGGAACGGTCCACTGATCGGCCTGTGGTGGATCTTCGGCCCGGCGCTCGCCACCGGATGCACCGCCGTCCTCAAGCCTGCCGAGGACGCCTCCCTGTCGGTGCTGCGGGTGGCCGACCTGATGATGGAAGCCGGTGTGCCCGAGGGCGTGATCAACGTCGTGACCGGGTACGGCGCCGACGCGGGCCAGGCCCTGGCCGAGCACCGGGACGTCGACCGGATCGCGTTCACCGGGTCCATCGGCACGGCGCAGGCCATCGTCCGCGCGTCGGCGGGCAACCTCAAGCGTCTGCAACTGGAGTTGGGCGGCAAGTCGCCCGACATCGTCTTCGCCGACGCCGATCTGGACAAGGCCGTGCCTGGCGCCGCGATGGGTGTGTTCACCAACAGCGGGCAGGTCTGCGTCGCGGGCTCACGGATCTTCGTGCAGCGTTCGATCCACGACGAGTTCGTCGAGCGCATGCAGGAGTTCACGAAGACCATCCGGGTGGGAGACGGTCTCGACCCGAATACCCAGTTGGGCCCTCTGATTTCGGAGCGGCAACTCGAGCGGGTCATGCACTACATCGACGTCGGCGGCGGCGAAGGTGCGCACCTGGCGAGCGGTGGCACGCGTCTCGGCGGCGACTTGGCATCGGGCTTCTTCGTCGAGCCGACCGTGTTCTCCGGCGCGTCGAACGACATGACGATCGCCCAAGAGGAGATCTTCGGGCCGGTCGCGTCGGTCATCCCGTTCGACGACGTGGACGACGCGCTGCGCCTGGCGAACGACACACCGTTCGGGCTTGCTGGCGGTGTGTGGACCCGCAGTCTGTCCACGGCGCACCAGGTCTCGCGGAACATCAAGGCCGGAACGATCTGGGTGAACTGCTACGGCGTCCTCGACCCGGCCATCGGTTTCGGCGGCACCAAGATGAGCGGTTACGGTTGGAAGGGAGCGAAGGAGCACGTGGAGGGCTATCTGTACCCGAAGGCCGTCTACATCAATCTCGACTAGCCCTCACGACACACTCGACGCCGAGGAGGACCGATGCCCGCCCGCGGTGAATCGATGATCGAGCGGGTCGTCGAGGTGCTCGAGTCGTTCAAGGGGGCGGGCGGCCCCCTGACGGCGTCGGAGATCGCGCGCAGGACCGCGATCCCGATGCCGTCGGCGCATCGGATCGTCGCCGAACTCGTCGACGTGGGCTTCCTCGAACGCGACCCCGACCGCAGGCTGCGCATCGGCACCCGCCTGTGGGAGGTGGTGGCCCGGTCGTCGAGTGCGCTCACGCTCCGGGAGGTCGCCCTGCCGTACATGGAGGACCTGCGGTCGGCGGTGCAGGCCCCCACCCTGCTGTCGGTACTCGACCGCAACGACGTCCTCAACGTGGAAACGCTGTCGACGCGGCAACCGGGTGTCACCAACGTGACCCAGCCGGGTGTGCGGCTTCCCGCGTTGGCGTCGTCGCCGGGGATCGTGCTGGTGGCGTTCTCTCCGCCGGAGGTGCGGGAGCACATCCTGGCGACCGGCAAGATCACCCGCTTCACGGAGCACACCGTCGTCGACCGGGCCGAACTGCTGCGGATCGTGAACGAGACCCGGCGCACCGGTTACGTCGTCGCCCGCCGCTGGATCTCCCCCGACTCGACGGCGATCGCCGTGCCGATCCTCGCCGACGACGGCACCGCGATCGGCGCACTGTCGGTCACCACCGCGTTCGGCGCCGACGCGCCATCGACCCTGCTGCCCGCGCTGCACGCCACCGCGCTCGGCATCTCCCGCGCGACGCGCACCGCCGACGGGCCACGGTTGACGCTGCTGAAGCAGCAGATCCGGCACGCGACCGAGGTGCCCTGACCGGACTCGTCTTCTCGGTAGCCGAGAATCCCCCTATCCCCGAGCCGGGGCATGCGCGACCTTCTGACATGAACCGGGACGCCGATTTGCGTTGCCGGCAGCGATATCTCGATGCAGAAGAGGGACGACATGACGAAGTTCGCGATCCAGAACTCGGAAGATCCGATGAGCACCCTGTGCCGGATGGCGGTGCAGACCGACTACGACGATCTCCCCGCCGAGGTCGTCCGGCATGCCAAGCACACCCTGCTGGACTGCATGGCCGTGATGATCGGCGGCTCCGGTATGGACGGGATTCCGGCGATCGTGGATCTGGTCAAGGACAAGGGCGGCGCACCGCAGTCGGTCCTGCCGTTCTACGGTGGCCGCGTTCCCGCGGCCGAGGCGGCACTGGCGATCGGCCCGATGCCCCGCGCGATGGACTGCGGCGATCTTCACGAAGAAGCGGGGCACATCAGCGAATACATCGTGGCCAGTCTGCTGGCGGCCACCGGGCTTCGGCCGGACGTCACGGGGAAGGAATTCCTGACGGCACTGGTCGTCGGGCAGGAGACGCTCATCCGCGTGGGCTCGGCCTACAAGGTCATCAGCACCGCCGTGAAGTCCCACGATTGCGGTGGCCACTACATCTTCGGAGCCGTCGCGGCCGTCGGCAAACTCCTCGGCTTCTCCCAGGAACTGCTCGAGAACGCCCAGGGCATCGCCCGCACGATGACGCAGCCGCACACGATGGCGATCTACGCACCCGCCACCCTGATGGTCCGGGTGCACCACGGCCTCGTCTGCCAATCGGCGATCACCGCCTGCCTCCTCGCGGAGAAGGGCATCACCGGCCCCCGCCGGGAGGTGCTGACCGGACCCAACGGCTACCTGCGCACGGCCCGCTGGGAGACGGACCCCGAGCTGCTCACCCGGGATCTGGGCGAGCGCTGGGAGACGACGAACATCACCACCAAGGGGTACAGCGCCTGCTATTTCTCGCACTCCTCCATCGACGGCATCCTCGATCAGATGCGCACGCACGGCTTCGGTCCCGACGACATCGCTACCGTGCACATCGACGTCTCCACCTCCGGCTGGCGCGCCGTGTGCGAGCCGACCGACGTGAAGTGGCACCCGCGGACGGTCCCCGAATGTCAGTTCAGCCTGCCGTACGCCGTCGCGACCGCCGCGATCGACAAGAGCGTCTTCGTGCAGTCCTACACCGACGAGGCACGGCAACGTGAGGACGTCCGGGAGCTGATGTCGAGGATCACCGCTGCCGAGGACCCGTCCGTGTCGGACTGGGGCGCACGGCTCACGACCACGCTGCGCGACGGCCGCACGATCACCACCGAACACGTCTACGTCAAGGGGCACCCGAACAATCCGTTCAGTGAGCAGGACTTCGTCGACAAGTTCCGCAAGTGCGTGCCGTACTCGGTGCATCCGCTGGCCGAGCGGGTGGTCGACACGATGATTCACGACGTGCTGTACCTGGACAAGGTGGACGACGTCGTCGCCTCCCTGCTCCTGCCGCTGACACCGGGCGACTGACCCTTCCCGGCGCCCGGTCTTGTTCCTACTGTGGATCCATGGACATCGCCAAGGACGTCAGAGAGTTCTTGATGACCCGGCGCGCGAAGATCACCCCCGAGCAGGTGGGCCTGCCGCCCGGGCGCCGACGTCGGGTGCCGGGGCTGCGGCGTGAAGAGGTCGCGCAGTTGGCCGGGGTCAGCATCGAGTACTACACCCAGATCGAACGCGGGAACGTCGCCGGAGTCTCCGACGACGTCCTGCACTCCGTCGCCCGCGCGCTGCGGCTCGCCGAGGAAGAAACGGCGCACCTGTTCGACCTGGTGCGGGCCGCCGGCACCACGACGAGCGCCGCGCGGTCGCCGCGGCGGGACGACCGCAAAATCCCCGACGGCGTGCAGCCGCTGATCGACGGCATGGTCGACTCGCCTGCGATCGTGCTGAACGGGCACCTCGACATCGTCGCCGCCAACCCGCTCGGCCGCACGCTGTACGCGCCGGTCTTCGCGCGGGCGACGGGAGTGCCGAACCTCGTCCGGTTCATCTTCTTCGACCCGCACGCCGACGAGGTGTTCCCGGAGTGGAACACCGCGGCCGACGACGCCGTGGCCCTGCTGCGGGTGGAGGCCGCACACTCACCCCACTCGACCGTCGTCACCGGGCTCGTCGGCGAACTCGCAACTCGGAGCGAGGAATTCCGCACACGCTGGGCCGCCCACAACGTGAAGGCCCATCAGCACGGCGTCAAACAGTTCCGCCATCCGGACGTCGGTGACCTGTCCCTGACCTACAACGTCTTCGACATCACCGGCGCGGGCGGATTGTCCCTCGTCGGGTACACCGCGGAACCGCAGTCACCGTCCGAGCAGGCTCTGCGCCTGCTCACGATCGTGGCCGCGACCGACCGCGCTCCGGCCGGTCCCGCCACCGATACACCGTCCACGGCAACCGAATAGGTCGTTACCGGTCCTGCCAGGTGACGACCTCGTCGAGCGTCGCGCGTGCGGTCCGGTAGCTGTTCGCCGGGTGGTCGAGATCGGCGTAGCCGAAGGAAATCCCCACCAGAATCTTGCGGTCGTCCGCGATGCCGAAATGCTCACGGATGAACGGAGACTGGCTCGCCAGGGCGGCCTGCGGGATCGTGGCGATCCCCAGGCTCCGCGCCGCGAGCAGGAGGGTGCCGAGGTACAGCCCGGAATCCACCGCGCCGTACACGCCCTGCTCGGCGTCGGTCGTGATGATCGCGACGTGCGGAGCGCCGAACAGGCGGAAGTTCTCGAACGACTGGCGTGCGGACGCGGCGCGGTCACCGCGTTCGACTCCCACGGCCTGATACAGCTGCCACCCGCTGGCCCGGCGCCGGTCGCGGTAGACCCCGCGGTACTCCGCAGGCGGATCGAATTCGAACGCGGCGCCGTGCTGCTTCGCGTACTCCGCGAGACCGTCGCGGAAACGCTCGGTTCCCGCACCGCTGGTCACGACGACCTGCCAGGGCTGCGTGTTGCACCACGACGCGGACCGCTGCGCGAGCGTGAACATGCGCTCGATGAGCGGTCGCGGGACCTCGCGCGGCTCGAACGCGCGGCAACTCCACCGTGTCGCCAGCAGGTTCTCCAGCACGGCGGACTCGTCGTCGACGGGACCCACCACGATCCCTTCGGTCGATACATCGGCAGACATCGATTACTCACCCATCGTCGTTCGAATACGGAATATGTGTGCCCCGGGCACGATCAGGCTCAGGGCTCGACGAACAGAACGTCCGCCTGCACCAGGTCGTCGATCTGCTCGGCGGAGTACACCTCCGCGGCGACGTCGCGGCTGTCGGCGCCGACCCGCGGCGCGGTGCCCGCTCGATCGGGGCGTTCGCCCGCGAACCGCCACGGCGGCCGGATCAGCGCCAGCCCGTCCTGCTGTGGTTCGACCAGTTCGAGCCATTCCACCTGCTCGTGCTCGACGAATCCGGTCATCGACAGCACCGGGGCGAACGGCACGTCCGCGGCGGAGAGGGCGTCCTCCCAGTGCTGCAGCGACTGCTGCTCGAACTCGGCTTCGACGATCTTGGCCAACTCGTGGTAGTTCGACTCCCGGGGGCGGTACTCGGCGAAGCGGGGATCCTCGGTGAGATCCATCCGGTTCATCGCCGTGCACAGCGAGCGCCAGAATTTCTGCGAGGACGACAGGTGGACGGCCAGGTACTCCCCGGTGGCAGTCTTGACGCAGAAGTTCTGCGCCTGCGGATGCCTGCTCTGCCTGCTCGGGTCGTATCCCAGCTCGAAGGACTGCGTGATCCCATCGGTCGCCAGAACGCTGACAGCCTCCATGATCGACGTCTCCACGTGTTGCGGCGAGCCGGTACGCAGCCGTCCGACCAGCGCCGCGAGGACACCCGTGGCCGTACTCAGACCGGTGATCAGGTCCGCGCTCAGCCCGCCGGCCAGCTGTGGCCGGGCGTAGTCGCCGAACAGGGAATAGAGACCGCCGAATGCATGCCCGATCGTGTCGTAGGCGGGGCGGCTCGCCAGCGGGCCGCCCGAGCCGAACCCGGTCACCGACCCGTAGACGAGGTCGGGTCGCAGCGCGCGGCACTCGTCGGGTCCGAGTCCCAGCGCTGCCAACTTGCCCGGTCGCAGGTTCTCGAGGACGACGTCGAAGTGCGGCACGAGAGCCTTGACCAGCGCAACGCCTTCGGGACGCTTCAGGTCGATCGACAGGCTCCGCTTTCCGGTGTTGTACTGGCGGAAGTAGGGGCTGCCGTCGTTCTGGTGGCGGCGGAAGTCCTCCCCGACGACCGGCTTCTCCACCTTCACGACCTCTGCGCCGAGCGCGCACAGGATCGATGTGGCGAACGGAAGGGCGATGTACCCCCCGATCTCCAGGATGCGGATCCCGTCGAGCGGCTTGTGCTGCATGGGCGTGCCTCCATGTGTCGCGAGTAACAATATAATACATTATCCACCATTCGGCGGATGTCAAGGGGCGAAACCCTGCCTACAGGGGGGCCAGCAGCGTCTCCCTCCCGCACCGGAACCGCTCTACGCTCCGACCAGGGAGATCGCCGCGGACCTCCGCACACCGATACCAGGAGATGACGACATGGCATGGCACAGCGACCAACTCGACACCATCGGCGACACCGAGGAACTGCACATCAGCAGCTACCGAAACGACGGCTCCCTGCGCCGCTGGATACCGATCTGGGTCGTGCGCGTCGCCGACGACCTCTACATCCGGTCCGCGTTCGGCCCGGATGGCGGCTGGTACCGCAACGCGATGCGGAACAACGTCGCGCGCATCAGCGCCGACGGCATCGAGACCGACGTGACCCTGCACCTGGCCAACGACCCCGCGACGAACGCCGCGGTCGAGGCGGCGTACAAGGCCAAGTACCGCAGCCAGCCCGCCGCGCTGGAACCGATGGTCGCCGATACCGCCGCCGAAACGACCGTCCGCCTCGACGCCGCCGGATAGGATTCTGGGCGCCGAGGAGGAATCCATGATGGTCAGGCAAGCCCGCAGCACCCACCGTGAGGTCTCGCCGCTCGAACTGTTCTTCGACCTGGTGTTCGTGCTGGCGATCGGTCAGCTCACGCACCACCTCGTCGACCACCTGACCTGGCACGGTGCCGCCGAAACCCTCGTGGCCCTCGTTGCGGTGTGCGGGGTCTGGGCGTTCACCACGTTCGAGGTCACCCTCCTCGACATCGAACGCACCGCCACCCGGGCCGTGACGATCACGGTGATGGGCCTCGGCCTGTTCATGAACGCCGGCATCGGGCACGCCTTCGACGAAAGTCCCTGGCTCTTCATCGTTCCCATGCTGCTGGCACTGATCGGCCCCGCCGTCTACGCGGCGGCCACCGCCCCGACACCCAGACTCCGCACACACTTCCTGCACGTGCTGATCTGGTTCGCGGTCTCGGCGCCGTTCTGGGTGGCCGGCGCCGCACTCGACCCGGAATGGCGACTCTGGCTGTGGGCGGTGGCCGCGCTCGTCGACCTCGTCGGCACCTGGAGCGCACACCCGCTGCCGGGCGGACGCACGCAGACGCAGCAACTTCCGTTCGACGCCGAGCACATGCTCGAGCGGATGCGACTGTTCCTCATCATCCTGCTGGGCGAGACGGTCCTCACCCTGGGACGGGTGATCGCCGCCCACCATTCCGACGCACTGACGCTGGCGCTGGCGGCGGGGTGCTTCGTCGCGCTCGTCTGCCTGTGGGCCGTCTACTTCGGGCGCGCCGAACAGCTCGTGGAAAGTCATATCGCCGCCACCGAGAACCCCATCCGATCCGTGCACATCGGGATCAACGTGATCTACGGCGTCGTCACCGGACTCGTCATGTTCGCCGCGGGCAGCGAGTTGGTGCTCGCCCACGCCGGCGACGACCGGGCAGGGGTCGGCGGCGTCCTGATGCTCGCGGGTCCGGCGATCTACCTGCTCTCGCACGCGATCTACTTCCGGCTCACCACCCACACCGGCTGGGTTCCGCGCGCCGTCGGCGCCGCCGTGCTCGCATCGGCCTCCGTCGCGGCGTACTGGCTGCCGTCCTACGCCGTCGTCCTCGCGCTGGTCCTCATCCTCCTCGCGGTGGCCGTGACCCTCACCAGGGACGCGTCGTCGAGCGAATCCTGAACTCGCCGTAGCCCGCTTCAGGGAATTTCAGGAATGCTGATGCGCCACGCTGTCGGTGGCGATCCAGCTGGACAGCAGGCGGAGGGCCTCCTCGGAGGAGGAACCCGGCTCCGCGGTGAATCCGTACAGGGTGAGACCGGCCGCGCTGGCCACCTCGAGCGCCTCGAAGCGCAGCGTGAGGTCGCCGACGACGGGATGATGGAACCGTTTCGTTCCGCGCCGGTGCGCCTTGATGTCGTGTGCCGCCCAGCGAGTGCGGAACTCGTCGCTGCGGGTGGCGAGCTCGCCGACGAGACCGGTGACCGCCGTCGAATACGGCGACCGCGCCGCCTCCACCCGCAGCATCGCGACGGCGTCGTCGGCCGCGTTGTTCCAGTCGGGGAACGTCTCGTCGGCGCGGCGGTCGAGGAAGATGAACCGGGCCAGGTTGGGTGCGCCGTCCACGCGGTCGTACACGTCGGCGTACAGCGCGCGACCGAGCGCATTGGCGCCGACGATGTCGAGGTGACCGTTCTGCACGACGGCCGGGGCGGTGATCATCGCATCGACGAGCGCCTGGACCGGCTCCGGCATCTCGACGCGCGCCCGGGCGGGCTTACGCCTGCGGGGCTTCGTGGCCGCGGCGCGGGCGAGGGTGAACAGATGCTTCGTCTCCTCGTCGTCGAGTCGCAGCGCGGTCGCGATGGCGTCCAGCACCTCGTCGGACACACCCGACACGCCGCCACGTTCGATCTGTACGTAGTACTCCGCGCTCACTCCGGCAAGCATTGCGACCTCCTCGCGACGTAGCCCGGCGACCCGACGCCGGCCGCCGGCGGGCAGGCCCACCTGGTCGGGCGTGATGCGCGCGCGACGGGTCGTCAGGAAGTCCTTGATTTCCTTGGCGATCTCCATACCTGCAGCCTAGGGACCTCCGACGGCCCGAGGGAGTGGCTGCCGGTACCCCCGATAACCGGCCTCTGGTAGGGCCCCGCGGATCGCAGCAGAGTGATGAGTGCGGGTCGAGGACATCGCCCACGACGCAGTGACATCGAGCGTCCACGACGCAGTGACATTCAGCGTCCACGACGCAGTGACATTCAGCGTCCACGACGCAGTGAGATTCATACCGCCGGGCTCCGGCGGACGACGAAGGGAAATCAATTCATGGCCACGGAGAGGATCGAGACCGTCAGCGTCAAGACCCCGTACTGGGACATCGCGGCGGACATCTACTTCCCGCCCGGATTCGACGAATCGAAGAAATACCCGGCCATCATCAGCGCACACCCGATCGGCAGCTGCAAGGAGCAGACGTCCGGCAACGTGTACGGCACCGCCCTCGCCGACGCCGGCTACGTCGTCATCGCATTCGACGCCAGCTACCAGGGCGCCAGCGGCGGCGAACCCCGCTTCATCGAAGACCCCGCGCAGCGGGTCCAGGACTTCAGCTACGTCGTCGACCACCTCGTCACCGTCCCCTACGTCGACGCCGACCGGATCGGTGTGCTCGGCATCTGCGGCGGCGGCGGATACTCCATCAGCGCCGCGAAGACCGACCGTCGCATCAAGGTCGTCGGCAGCGTCGTCGGCGTCAACTTCGGCCACCTGCTGCACGAGGCCTTCAGTGCCTACGACCCGATCGCCACACTGGACGCGATCGCGGCGCAGCGCACCGCCGAGGCCCGCGGCACCGAACCGAACGTCGAGAATCTGCTGCCGCCCACCGTGGACGCGGCGGCCGGGATGGGACTCGACGTGGTCGAGGCCACCGAGTACTACAAGACGTCCCGCGGGGAGAAGCCCAACGGCGCCACCCGCAGCCTGGTCTCACGACGAGCAGCGGGATACGGCTGGGACGCCTTCACCCACGCCGAAGTACTCCTCACCCAGCCGCTGTGCGTCGTCGTCGGCGACAAGCCCGGCGCCTTCGGCTCCTACCGCGACGGCCTCGAGATCTACCGCCGCGCCCGCTCCGAGAAGAAGCAGCTCGTAGTCGCCGAAGGCTTCTCCCACTACGACCTCTACGACCAGCCCGAGCCCGTCAAGATCGCCCTCGACGCCCTGATCCCGTTCTACGACACCAACCTCTGACCAAACAGCACAACCCCATCAGAAAGAGATACAGCAATGGACAGCATCACCTTCCCCAACGGCCCGATCGCCATGGCCGGCAACCTGTTTCTGCCCGACAACTTCGATCCGCAGAGCAGCTACGCGGCGGTCGTCACCGTGCACCCTGGCGGCGGTGTGAAGGAGCAGACCGCGGGTCTCTACGCCGCGAAGCTGGCAGAGGAAGGCTTCGTGGCACTGGCCTACGACGCGTCCTTCCAGGGTGAGAGCGGCGGCGAACCCCACCACCTCGAGGACCCGGCAGCGCGAGTCGACGACGTGCGCGCGGCCGTCGACTTCCTGCAGAGCCTGGACTACGTGGACGCCGAGCGGATCGGTGTTCTCGGTGTCTGCGCCGGCGGCGGATACGCCGTGAACGCGGCCCTGACCGACTACCGGATCAAGGCCGTCACCACCGTCAGCGCCGTCAACATCGGCACCTCGTTCCGACGCGGTTGGTACGGAACCGACTCCGACGCGGCCGCGGTGCCCACACTGCAGGCCGTCGCGCAGCAGCGGACCGCCGAGGCCCAGGGCGCCGACCCGGCGTACATCCCGTACGTTCCGGAACAGCCGGACGACAGCACTCCGCGCGACCTGGTCGAGGCGCACGACTACTACCTCACCCCGCGTGCGCAGCACCCGAACGCGAAGAACAAGCAGCTGTTCACCAAGAGCATCTCGCGGATCTTCACGTTCGACGCGTTCCACCTGGTCGAGGACCTGTTCACGGCACCGCTGCTGATCGTGGCGGGCAGTGAAGCCGGTTCGCTGTGGATGTCCACTGAACTGCACAGCCGGGTTCGCAGCCCCAAGAAGCTGGTGGTCGTCGAGGGCGGCGCCCACATGGACTTCTACGACGTGCCGAAGTACGTCGACCACGCCGTGGCGGAGGCGACCCCGTTCTTCCGGGAGAACCTCGCGGCTCGCGCCGGCGAGAACTGATAACACCGGCCCGATCAAATCCGCCCGAGCTCCTGGGATCACCAGGGGCTCGGGCGGACTCGGCTCGGCCAGTGTCGGATCAACTCGCGCTGACGGTCTGCCGGTTCCGGCTCCGGTCCTTCGCCGGATCCGCAATCACCACGGCGAGCAGCGCCAGAACCGCGCTGACGGCGCCGATCAGCTGAAACGCCGTCTGGTAGCCCGCGACCGGCGTGGCGGCCGCGTCGAGGATGATGCCGGTGGCCAACGGCCCGACGACGCCGCCGATCGATTGCATCGCGAGGAATGCTCCTAGGGTCCCGGCCAACTGCCGGGGCGGGCAGATCTCCGACATCGTGGCCGTGAAGAGCGGGAACACCGAGATGGTCAGGCCGTAGGCCAGGGAAATCGCGGTGACGGTCAGCATGCGTGACGGAATCGTCGGCAGCGCGAGCAACAGGCCTCCGGCGATCATGATGCCGATCGCCGGCGCGACGACCCGGACCGCGCGCACCGATTTGCCGCGTGCCACCGCACGGTCACTGAGGTACGAGCCGCCGATCAACGCCGCGAAACCGACGAAGCTCGGGAACGCGAACATCCAGCCGGACTGGAGCTGCGAATACCCGAGACCCTTCTCGAAGTACGAGGGAAGCCACTGCAGGACAACGCTGATCAGCATGTACGCGGGGATCACCGCGAGGAGTCCACCGAGGAACGTACGCGAGTACACGATGCGGCGCCACGGCACCGCGGGTTCGGCGGTGCCCTGTTCCGCCCCGGGCTTGCCCACACCGAGGTACGGGCCGGGACGCCACGTGAGCAGCCACGGAACGACCCACAGCGCAGATGCCGCGGCGAGCACCAGGACGGTGGCCCGCCATCCGTAGGCGTGCATGATGAACGCCAAAGTGGGGACGACGACGATCTTTGCGATGGTCGTGCCCGAGGTGATCATTGCGCCCGGCAGCCCGCGCTTGGCCGGTGCGTGCCACGAGTAAGCGGCCGTGTGCTGCAGGGCCGAAGCCGGGCCCTCCGCCATACCCAGCAGCGTGCGGCTGATCAGGAGCGCGACGAACGTCGCCCACACGATCAACGGCAGCAGCACCACGCTCCACAGGACCGCGATGAGCGCGATCGCCCACTTCAGCGTCAGCATCCGGTTCAGCGGACCGGCGAGGAACCCGCCGAGCGAGTAGGCGAGGAAGAAGATGCTGCCGGTCATGCCGATCTGGGTGGCGGACAGGTGCAACTCCTCGCGGAGCGGCACCGTGATCAGGCCGAAGACGGCCTTGTCGGCCGAGCTGAGGACGTACAGGGTCACCAGGAGTCCGGTCAACCCCCATGCCCTACCACGAGATTCGGATCGGCTGCGCTCGCGCTGTGGCGATTCAGCCACCGTCGATGGTGCCGTTGGTGACATGTCGGGGTTCCAATCTGCTCGTGTGCGGATCCGCACTTGCTGCAAGCTTGCACATCGCGTGCGAGACCGGCTGTCCGGCGAGGTCGTTCGTCCGGAACAGCCGCGCGGTGATTGTGTATCACACATTATCCATTTTTATGAAATGGATCTCAGCGGCCGCGAATTGAGACCGGCCTCACTCTTTGCTTCTCGGTGGCCGAGAAAGCCACTTCCGCCCGTGTCGCCTCCGGGCGAATCTCGGACCCACCAGATCGGGAGTCGAGAACGGAGTGTGCGCATGCGAGACGAAGGCCCCACGGTGACGAAGAACGGGATTCCGCACTATCGGATGTTCATCGACGGCGGGTGGGTCGACACTGCGGAGTGCTACGAGATCGTGAACCCGGCCACCGAGGACATCACGGCGACCGCGGCGAAGGCGACGACGGATCACGTCGATACCGCGGTCGCTGCCGCGCGACGCGCGTACGAGGAGGGTTCCTGGCGCCGGACACCGCCCGTCGAGCGGGCCGCCGTACTGGACAGGGCCGCAACCGCTCTCGCCGCCCGGATGGAGGAGATCGCGACGATCAGCTCCCGCGAGACCGGAATGCCGATCCGATCGGCGCTCGCGATCGCCGTGGGATTTCCGCAGATGCACCTGCAGTACTACGCCGAGCTGACCCGCACGTTCGAATGGGTACGGCCGGCACCGATTACCGGCCAGGTACTGCACAGCGGGCTCGTCAAGAAGGAACCGGTCGGAGTGTGCGCCGGAATCTGTCCGTGGAACTTCCCGGCGAGCATCGCCGTGTGGAAGTCGATCCCCGCGTTGGCGGCCGGCAACAGCGTCGTCCTGAAAGTGGACGAGAAGACTCCGAGTTTCGCCCTCGAACTGGCGGCGATACTGCGCGACGCGGGCCTCCCCGACGGTGTGCTCAACGTCGTGATCGGCGACGGTCCGACGGTCGGTGAGCACCTCGTCAAGCACCCCGATGTGCGGCTCGTGTCCTTCACCGGTTCGACCGCCACCGGCCGCCGGGTGATGGCCAACGCGTCCGAGACGATCAAGCGCGTGCTGTTGGAATTGGGCGGCAAAGGACCGAACATCGTCCTCGACGACGCCGACATCGACCTCGCCGTCGACGGCACCATCTACGGGTTCGTCCTGCACGCCGGTCAGGCCTGCGAGTCCGGCACCCGACTGCTCCTTCCGACCTCGATTCACGACCAGTTCGTCGACCGTCTCGTCGCGCGGTTGGAAACGCTGAAAATCGGTGACCCCCTGGATCCGTCGACCGACGTCGGCGCCGTGATGAATGCGGCGCAGCGCGAACGCATCCTCGGCTACATCGAGAGCGGCAAGACCGAAGGAGCCCGGCTCGTCCACGGCGGCGGAACACCTGCGGGTCCCGAGTTCGACCGCGGCTTCTGGGTTCAACCGACGGTGTTCACCGGCGTCACCAACGACATGCGCATCGCGCGCGAAGAGATCTTCGGACCGGTGCTGTCGATCATCGCCTACGACTCGGTGGACGAGGCCGTCAAGATCGCGAACGACACCGAATACGGCCTGGCCGCCGGCGTCTGGAGCCGGGACAACCAGCGCGCACTGGACGTCGCAGACCGACTCGAAGCCGGCTCCGTGTGGATCAACGACTGGCACAACATGTCTCAGCATCTCCCGTTCGGCGGCCACAAGCAGAGCGGGATCGGTCGAGAGCTCGGCCCGGACGCACTCACGGAGTTCACCCAGGATAAATCCATCACGGTCGACATGTCCGGCGATCTGAGCCGCCGCGCCTACGGCCTGGTCCTCGGGACACCGCCGCAGCACTGAACAACCGACAACCCATTCAGGACACGAGAAGGGACAGGCAGATGCCGAGACTCGAAGGAAAGGTCGCATTCGTCACGGGGGCGGCGCGCGGTCAGGGGCGGGCGGAAGCGCTTCGCCTGGCACGGGACGGAGCCGACATCATCGCCGTCGACGTCGCCGCACCCGTCGAGACCAACGTGGCTCCGCCGTCGACACCGGCGGACCTCGAAGAGACCGAGCGGGGCGTGAAGGCGCTGGGCCGCAACGTCGTCACCGCCCAGGTCGACGTGCGTGACTACGACGCCCTGAAGCATGCGCTCGACGAAGGTGTGCGGCAGCTGGGCCGGCTGGACATCGTCGTCGCCAATGCGGGGATCTGGTCGTACGGGCTCAGCGAGGAGGTCTCCGACCTCGAATGGCAGGTCACGCAGGACGTCGTCCTCAAGGGCGTGTGGCACACCGCCAAGGCCGCGATCCCGATTCTCAAGCGCCAGGGAACCGGCGGGTCGCTGATCTTCACCAGTTCGACCATGGCGATCAAGGGGATGCAGAACTTGTCGCCGTACGTCGCAGCCAAGCACGGCGTCGTCGGGCTGATGAAATCGCAGGCGCTGGAGTTGGCCCCGTTCGGCATCCGAGTCAACTGCGTCGCGCCGACGTCGGTCAACACGAAGCTGATCCACAACGCGCCGACGTACGCGTTGTTCGCGCCCGACATCCCCGAAGCGGAACGCACTCCCGACAGCGTGGCCGACCGGTTCGCCACCATCCCCGTCATGGACGTGCCCTGGGTGGAGCCCGAGGACATCGCCAACGCGGTCGCGTTCCTCGCGTCGGACGAGGCGCGCTACGTGACCGGCCTCGAGCTCAAGGTCGACGCCGGACAGACGCTCAAGTAGGTGGGTAATTCCCGCGGCGGAAACCCGCCTCCCCCCCGACGGGAGGGTTTGTCACCCTCGGTGTGTTCTGGGTTCCGTGGGGGCCCGTGCGGGTTCGCGC
>NZ_JBHVEY010000003.1:0-330820 GCF_042802055.1 Rhodococcus sp. NPDC057529 | reverse complement strand
TGGTGTGGGGCACTCCCTAAGCGAACACCCACCCCCCCTAGGGGTGGGGTTTCCCCCCGCCATCGGTGCGTTACGGGTCAGGCGTGGGCCATGATGGCTTCGGCCTGCGCGATGATGCCCTCGGCGGTCTTCACGTGGGCGATGTCGATGTGCTGGCCCTCGAAGTCGACGGCCGCGCTACCGGCGGCCTCGGCCACCTTGAACGCCTCGATCATGCGGCGGTAGAAGTCGACCTGCTCGGGGGACGGCGTGAACACGTCGTTGGCGATGGCGATGTGCGACGGGTGGATGCACACCATGCCGCGGTAGCCGAGCTGCTTGTTGTCCAGGCAGAACTGACGGGCACCGTCGAGGTCCTTGATGTCCTGCCACACGCCGGCGACGGGATGGTGCAGGCCCGCCGCGCGGGCGGCGAGGACGAGGCGACTCCGCAGGTACAGCGTCTCCAGGCCGGCCGGGGTGAATTCGAAGCCCAGTTCGCGTCCCACGTCCGCGCTCGGGCCGGTGGCGCCCAGCAGGCTGGAGATGCGGGGGGTGGCGGCGGCGATTTCTTCGCAATGCGCCATGGAGACCGCGGTTTCGTAGCTCACGATGAGTCCCACGCTGCCCGCCTCGAGCCCCTGCCGGGCCTCGATGTGCGACACCACGGCGTCGATCCGCACGAGTTCCTCGGCGTCGAAGACCTTGGGCAGGAACAGACCGGTCAGCCCCGGCCGGATCACCGCCTCGAGGTCACTGCCCTGGATCCCGGTCACGAACGCGTTGGGCCGCACCCACACGTCGGCGCGAACGCCCTCGGCGTGCAAACGGTCGATGGTGGCGGCGGTGACGCCACGCGCCTCGTCCTTGTCCGCGGCGGGAACGGAGTCCTCCAGGTCGAGGATCAGGGCGTCGGCGCCGGAGGCCAGCCCCTTGTCGGCCCAGGAAGGCTTGTGACCGGGCACGAACAGCATGGAACGGTACGGATTCATGAACTCTCCTCAGTTATGAGTACGGGAAGTAGCGGGTGTGGGGAAACAGCGGGTATGGGAAGTAGCGGGTCAGGACTCGTCGGCGTAGAGGACGCCGGACGCGAGCAGCTCGTCGATCTTCTCGGCGGGGAGCACCTCGCCCGCCACCGAACGGGTGTCGGCGCCGACCTTGGGAGCGCGGTCACCGCGGTCCGGGCGCTCGCCATCGAACGTCCACGGCGGCCGGATCAGGGCCAGGCCGTCGGGTTGCCACTCGACCAGGTCCAGGTGTTCGACCTGCTCGTGTTCGAGGTAGCCGGTCATCGACAGGACCGGCGCGAACGGCACGTCGGCCTCGGTGAGGACCTTCTCCCAGTGGTCCTTCGACTTCGTGGCGAACTCCGCCTCGACGATCGGCACCAGCTCGAAGTAGTTCGACTCCCGCGGGCGGTACTCGGAGAACCGGGGGTCCTCGGCCAGGTCCATGCGGTCCATCGCGCGGCACAGCGACCGCCAGAACTTCTGCGAGGACGACAGGTGGACGGCCAGGTACTCGCCGGTCGACGTCGGGACGCAGAAGTTCTGCGCCTGCGGATGCCGGCTCGTGCGGGCGGGGTTGCTGCCGAGCTCGAAGGACTGCGTGATGCCGTCGATGGTCAGTGCGCTGACGGCCTCCATGATCGACGTTTCCATCCGCTGCGGCTGACCCGTCTTCAGCCGCCCGACGAGGGCCGCGAGGACGCCGGTTGCGGTGCTCAGACCGGTGACGAGGTCCGCGCTCAGGCCGCCGGCCAGCTGCGGGTGGTCGCCGTCGCTGAACAGCGAGTACAGGCCGCCGAAGGCGTGGCCGATCGTGTCGTAGGCGGGACGGTTGGCCAGCGGACCACCGGCGCCGAATCCGGTGACGGACCCGTACACGATGTCGGGTCGCAGCGCGCGGCAGTCCTCGGGGCCGAGCCCCATGGCGGCCACCTTGCCCGGGCGCAGGTTCTCGAGCACCACGTCGAAGTGCGGCACCAGCGCCTTGACCAGCGCGACGCCCTCCTCCGACTTCAGGTCGACCGAGAGGCTGCGCTTGCCGGTGTTGTACTGCCGGAAGTAGGGGCTGGCGTCGTTCTGATGACGCCGGAAATCTTCTCCGACCACCGGGCGCTCGACTTTGACCACCTCGGCGCCGAGGGCGCACAGCATCGACGTCCCGAACGGGAGCGCGATGTATCCCCCGATCTCGAGGATCCGAATACCGTCGAGCGGCTTGTGCTGCATGTTGCCTCGCCTTCGTTTCAACAAAACATTATATATAGTTCACGGCGGGGTCAAGCCCCACCAGATCGGGGTACCCCACCGAGGCGACTCCCAGTCGGGTGGATCACGACAAGGCACTTCCATGGAGCTATGCAACATTATATACTTTGCATGGTGCAGCTCACATATCGAGCAGAAGGCTCCGCCCACCAGGCCGGACACTTCGGTCCCGCCTGCGATCCGGACCACTTCCACCCCTCATCGACCAAAGAAGGAGCAGCACCGTGAGTGTGCAGACAGAAATTTGGCAGGGACAGTACGACAAGCTGTTCATCGGCGGACGGTGGGTGCAGCCCGCCACCGAGCGCACCTTCGACGTGATCTCGCCGGCCACCGAAGAGCTCGTCGCGCGCGTTCCGGAGGGCGTCGAAGAAGACATCGACGCGGCGGTGAACGCGGCACGCGAGGCATTCGACAAGGGGCCCTGGCCCCGGATGGCACTCGAAGAGCGGATCGCGGTCCTCCGGAAGCTCAGCGCCGAACTCGCCGCGCGCGAGGCCGACGCCGCCCGGCTCGTCAGCGCCGAGATGGGCTGCCCGATCACCCTGTCCACGAAGATGCAGTCCATCGGACCGCGCCTGCTCCTGGACTCCTTCCTGGATCTCGCCCCCGCCTACCCGTGGACCGACACCCGGTCGTCCGCAACGGGCAGCGCGCTGGTGACCCGCGAACCCGTCGGGGTCGTCGCCGGCATCGTGCCGTGGAACGCCCCACTGCTCATCACGATGATCAAGCTCGCCCCAGCGCTGCTGGCGGGCTGCACCATGGTCATCAAGCCCTCCCCCGAGACCCCGCTCGACGCCTACCTGCTCGCCGACATCCTGGACCAGATCGGTCTCCCCGCCGGCGTCGTGAACATCGTCCCCGCGCAGCGCGAGGCCAGCGAATACCTCGTGCGCCACCGCGGCATCGACAAGGTCTCCTTCACCGGATCGACGGCCGCGGGCCGTCGGATCGCCTCCCTCTGCGGCCAGGACCTGCGCCGCGTGACCCTGGAACTGGGCGGCAAGTCCGCCGCGGTCCTGCTCGACGACGCCGACCTCGACGCCGCAGTCGCCGCCATCCGCGCGGTCTCGCTGCGCAACAGCGGCCAGGTGTGCAGCAACAAGACCCGGATCGTGGTGGCACGCTCGCGGCGCGACGAACTCCACGACCGGCTCGTGGACCTGATCCAGTCGATGCCCGTCGGTGACCCCTTCGACCCCGCCACCGAGATCGGCCCGATGGTCAGCGCCAACCAGCGGTCCCGCGTCGAGGGCTACATCGACGACGCCAAGGGATCCGGGGCCTCCCTGCTGGTGGGCGGCGGACGTCCCGACGGCCTCGACCGCGGCTGGTACGTCGAGCCCACGATCTTCACGGACGTCGACCCTGCCGCGAAGATCGCGCAGGAAGAGATCTTCGGCCCGGTTCTCACGGTGCACACGTTCGACACCGAGGCCGAGGCGATCGACATCGCCAACAACTCGGAGTACGGACTCAACGGATCGGTGTTCGCCGCCGACCCCGAGCACGCGCTGGCGGTGGCACGCCACATCCGCACCGGCACAATCGAAGTCAACGGAAACCCGGCGGGATTCAGCGCCCCGATGGGCGGTTTCAAGAACAGCGGCATCGGCCGCGAGGCGGGACTCGAGGGCTTCGACGCCTACGTCGAGCTCAAGTCCTACGGCATCCCGGGCGGCCTGCTCGGTTCGCTCTCCTGACCCAGATCTACCGAAAGGCACCACACATGGGCACCATTCCCCCCGTCGAAGAAGCTGCCGCCCGGCTCGTCACGGATCTGACCTTCGACTCCATCCCCGCCGACGCGCTCGCCGGTGCGCGCCGCCTGATGCAGGACCAGCTCGCCCTCCAGGTCGGAAGCGCCTCGCTGCCCTGGAGCAAGGCGCTGCTCGAGCTGACGCGCGCGGCCCACGTACCGGGCAAGTCGCACATCGCCGCGACAGGCGACGAGATGAGCGCTGCGGACGCGGCATTCGTCAACGCCTCCTTCGGCCACGGCTTCGAATACGACGACGCCCACCGGGCCAGCTCCTCGCACCCGGGCAGCTGCGTCGTGTCCGCCGCACTCGCCGTCGGCGAAGAACTCGGCGCCACGATGCGCGAGGTGATCACCGGTATCGTCGCCGGCTACGAGGTCTACACCCGCATCGGCAATTTGGCGGCACCCCAACTGCTCGAGCGCGGCTTCCACCCGCACGGGTTGCTGTCGAACTTCGGCGCGGCCGCCGTCGTCGCGAAGATGCGCGGCTTCGACGTCGAAACGACCGTGCATGCCCTCGCCATCGCCCTCAGCCACGCGTCGGGCACCACCGAGTACACGTCGTCCGGTGGCTCGATCAAACGCATCCACTCCGGCATCGGCACCCGCAACGGGATCCGCGCCGCCGAGATGGCCGCCGCGGGCATCACCGGGCCGACGTCGTTCCTCACCGGCGGGAAGGGCTTCTACCGCACGTTCGTCGGACGCCCCGTCGGCGACGATGCGGCGGCCACGTTCGGCCTCGACAAGACGTTCGAGATCACCCGCGTATGGGTCAAGCCCTATTGCTGCTGCGGCATCAACCACGCCTACATCGACGGCGCTCGTCAACTCGCGGCCCGCGCCGCGGACGTCGACTCGGTGCTGCTCGGCATCCAGACCGGCGGCGACGTGGTGATCGGCAACAAGAACGCCAACGCCTACGCACCCAAGATCATCGAGCACCTGCAGTACAGCCTGCCGTTCCAGTTCTCGCTGTCGCTGCTCGGCAAGGGCAACGGGTTCCGCACCCACAACGAGTACATGGCCGGCCAACTCGACCTCGGCGCAGGCAGCGACGTCGCCGCCCTCGCCCAGAAGGTGAAGATCGAGGTCAAGCCCGAACTCGACACCGCCTACCCCGGCCGATGGGTCGGCGACATCACCGTCAACTACACGGACGGCACCAGCGAGAGCCTGTTCGTCGACAACCCCACCGGCACCGCCGAGAACCCGATGTCGCAGGAAGACCTGGACGCGAAGTTCCGCGACCTGACGGTGACCGCGATGGGCACCGAGTCCAGCGAAACCCTGCTGCAGGCCATCCAGCGCGGCGATCTCGACCAGCCCGCGTCCGACTTCGCGGCCCTGCTGCACGTCTGACCCTCGAACGACACCCACACCAGCCCCAGAACAAGGAGTGAACGATGAGTGGAGAACACCTCAACGCCCAGGCCCGCGTCGTGCTGACCGGCCTCGACGCCGACGGTAAGTCGACCTTCATCTCGGACGGCAACACCACCACCCGCACCGCCCAGCCGGGCTTCACCGTCATGGACGTCTGGCAGTTCGACAGCCTGCCCGTGGACGTGCTGGCCCCGTCGACCCTGGGCGCCGACCCGGTCATCGACCCGCCGAAGAACGGCCTCGTGGTCCGCCTCGCCAGCTTCCCGCCGGACTCCGAGTTCGACGCCGAGGGCTACAAGGAGTCGCTGGACGCGTTCCACGGCGCAGACTCGCACGACGGCGACGCCAGCGCCGACGGCGGAGTCTGGCATCTGACTGACACGATCGACGTCGTCACCGTCCTCACCGGCGAACTGTGGGCCGTCACCGAGACCGGTGAGACCCTGCTGAAGCCGGGCGACACGGTCGTCAATCGCGGCATCAAGCACATCTGGAGCAACCGGACCAGCGAACCGGTCTTGATCATCGCCACCATGATGGCGGGCACCCGATGAGCGCCGCGCCCCTCACGTACCGGACGGAGACCTCCTGATGCGTGGTGTAGTTTTTCGCGGCAATCGCGAACTCGAAGTCCTCGACTTCCCCGATCCCACACCGGGACCGGGCGAGGTGGTCGTCGAGATCAAGGCGTCGGGCCTGTGCGGCAGCGACCTGAAGTTTTACCGTGACCCACCGGAGGCGGCTCTCAAAGCGCTCGGTTTCAAGGATTTCGCGTCACGTGGTCTCGGCGAGAATCCGGCGATCATCGCCGGTCACGAACCGTGCGGCGTCGTCGCCGAGATCGGGCCGAACGTGGACCCGCGTGCGTTCACGGTCGGTGACCGCGTCATGGTGTTCCACTACAAGGGCTGCGGATTCTGCGACCTCTGCCGCACCGGCTGGACGCAGATGTGCACCCACGGCGCCACGATCTTCGGCGCCACCGCGCACGGCGGTCACGCCACCTACATGGTGGTTCCGGCGGAAACCCTGGTGCCGATGCCCGAAGAGATCAGCTTCTCGGCGGGCGCCGCCATCGCCTGCGGCACGGGCACTGCCTTCGGCGCGCTCCGGCGGGCGGACGTCACCGGGCGGGACACCGTCGCCGTGTTCGGGCTCGGCCCCATCGGACAATCCGCCATCCAGTTCGCCTCCGCTCTCGGCGCCGAGGTGATCGCCGTCGACATCGCCGCGGACCGCCTCGCGCGGGCCGGGGAACTCGGTGCGCACCACATCGTGGACTCGAGCACCACCGACGCGGTGGAGGCGATCCGGGAGATCACCGGCGGTCGCGGTGCGACCGTGTCGATCGAGAGTTCCGGCGCCCCCTCCGCACGCGTCGCGGGCACCCGGTGCCTCGGCCCGTGGGGCCGCATCGCCCTGGTCGGTCTCGGCGGAAACCTCGAACTCGACGTCTCGCCCGACATCGTGATCAAGCAGATCTCGATCATCGGCTCCTACACGTTCTCCAACGTCGGAATGGGCGAATGCGCGCGTTTCGTCGCGCAGCACGGCATCGACGTCGACGCGCTGTTCACCGACCGCTGGAAGATCGAGGACGCCGAAACCGCGTACAAGGAGTTCGACCAGCAGGTCCGCGGCAAGGCCGTCATCGAGTTCTGACGCTGCGGTCTTCTGTCACAGCGGTGTTTCTCAGGCCGGCTGTTTTGGCACGGCGGGTGCCCCGCATCCGAGTGGGGGCTCGCATGCGGGGCGTCTGCGGTGGGATGGAGTTGTGTTGCGGCGCTATGCCGGTCAGGCCGCGGCCGGGCCGGCCCGCCGATTGTGCGACGGCAGTGGTTCCCGGAAGGGGTCGACGCCGGGTGGTGGAATGAACCACGGGTGCCGGTCGTCGCCGATCTGCACCTCCCACCCGTCGTGGTGGATCAGCCGGTGGTGGAAACCGCACAGCAGGACGAGGTTGTCCATGTCGGTGAGGCCACCGTCGGCCCAGTGGACGATGTGGTGCCCCTCGCACCACGATGCCGGCGCTCCGCACCCCGGGAATGCGCATCCACCGTCGCGCACGGCCAACGCCCGACGCTGCTTTCGGGTGGCCGTCCTGCTGGTCACCCCGACATCGAGGGGTGCGCCGTGATCGTCGAGGATCACCGTGCTCACCTGCGCATCACACGCCAGATGCCGGGCAGCGGTGATCGTCAGCGGTCCCATCCAGGCAGCCCACGCCACCCCCGTTTCCGCCAGCACCGCCGCCCAGTCCTCCGCCGAGGTCGGCCGGTCACCAAAGGTTGGGCCGGCCGGGCCGGTGCCGAAAGCGTGCCCGCCCGGGTCGCCTACACGGTCGGTGCCACCAGAGCGGTCCGTGCCGCCCATCCCACTGGTGCCGCTGGTGCCGCCCATCCCGCTGGCGCCGCTGCGGTCGGTGCCGCGGGCGTAGGCGAGGTCTCGCGCCCGCACCTGCACACTGATGTGGGGGCGTTCGCCGGCTTCGGTGCCGTTCAATCCTGCTGCGAGATAGCGGCGCAGCAGTTCGGTGAACGCGTCGGCCCGCCGCCGTCCCGGGGTGCGTTCGTCTCTGGCCCCATCCGTGGCCGGTCGGGGTGCGGCGAGCTTCGACAACGCGGTCAGCAGCATCTCGCCGGTCACCGCATCCAGATCGCCTTTGACCGACACCCGTCCGTTCAGGGTTTTCGATGCGTGCAGTTCGTTGCGGTCGAGGTCTTCGCTCGCGGGGTGCTCGTCGCTTTCGAAGATTCGTTCCACCTTCGCGATACCTTCCCGGATCAGGTCGGTGCGAGCCTGCGGTCCGTCCGCCGCGGTCAGCAACGCGTCCAGCACGGGACCCAGCGCGCTCAGCGGCATTCCTTTCGGCGGTCGTTCGCAGAACCGCAGAATCAGCCCCGCGTGATCCGCGGAGATACTGCAGCCGTAGAACTTTCCGGCGACCTCAGGCTGCGCCCGCAGCCCCCGCGCCAGGTTCACGATCCGACCCGCCGCCCCCGGTTCGAGCATCGTGTGCGCCGCCAGCCACGCCTTCGCGTGGGGATGGCCCAGCACGTCGACTCGGCAGCGTGAATCCACCGCGTCCATCAGTCTCACCCGCACCGCCTCGAGGCGGGTGATCTCCGCGGACACCGCCAGCACCGTCTCGAGCAACTGCGCCTCGGTCAACCGCAGCGTGTCGACGTCCGCCGGATCACCGTCCGGCAACGCCCCCTGAGTTCTCTCCCCGTCCCCCATGCATCAAGACTAGTTCGAACACCAGTTCGAGTCAAGTGCTTTCCAGTAATTCGTTTGTGCCGAAACGTATTCGGCACGGGTCGAGACACTTCAGTTCGGCCAGTTGTGACCAGTCATACGTATGGGTGAGACGAACGTGCGCATCGTCGATGCGGTCGAGTTCCCAGCGCCACAGGCGGCCGGCGTCATCACCGCGGCAATCTCGCCCTTCTCGTTGATAACTCGATAAGCCACGAGCCCTGCCAGGTCGGGTGGCGGGAGGGGAGGGCTGGCAGTACCTGGATCCGCCGACGGGGTGGGAGAACACTCGACTGTGGCTTCAGCTTCTTCACGCGGCACCGACGCGGGACAGCCACATCGTGCCGCGGTGGGGAAGCACCCCGGTAAGGCGCCCCCGGCGCCGGAAAGGAAGGCACCCAATGGCTGATTCAGACGAGGCCGAGGCCGCGTTCGACAACTTCGTGTCCCTGTGGACCACCGGCACGACCGCCGGACGGCGCGCCCCGCTTCTGCGGCGCCCCGACGAGGTCGGGCTGCAGTACGAGGACGTGACTTTCCCGTCCACGGACGGCGTTCCACTCGAGGGATGGTTCATTCCCGCCGACTCCGACAAGCTCGTCATTCACAACCACTTCCTGCCGGGCAACCGGTACGGATACCCCGGCCATTTGCCGGAGTTCGGTGGTTTCGGAGGGTTCGAAATCAATTTCCTGCCCGAGTACAAGGCGCTGCACGACGCCGGCTACAACATCCTGGCTTACGACATCCGCAACCACGGCATGAGCGGACAGGGCAACGGCGGCATCGTCGGCATCGGCTTGCTGGAGTACCGCGATGTCATCGGATCACTGCGCTACGCGGCGGCACGGCCGGACACGAAGAACATGAAGAAAGTTCTGCTGTCGGTCTGCCTCGGCGCAGACTCCACCGCGGTGGCCTGGTCCAAACACCCGGAAGAGTTCTCCGAGATTCAGGCGATGGTCATGCTGCAACCGGTATCCGCCCGGTACGTCGTCGAAGAGTTCGTCAAGGGCATCGGCATGGCCGACGGCTACGAGAAGTTCGACAAGGCTGTACACGAGCGAACCGGCTTCCACCTCGCTGAGCAGTCACCGCTCGAGCACGTCGAGGCCGTCACGGTGCCCACGCTCGTCGCGCAGGTCCACAACGACGTCATGACACGCCCCGAGGACGTCCAGTCGATCTACGACCGACTGCCGGTGGAGGACAAGGAGCTGTACTGGATCGAGGGCACGGACCGTCGGTTCGACGGGTACAACTTCTTCGGCGTCCACCCGGAGCTGCCGATCAACTGGTTCGACAAGCACATCGCTTAGCACTGCCGCCCGATCAGCCGCCGAGGCGGGACGGGCGCCACCGGACGGGACGCTACGCTGGCCGCGCCTCGGCCCGCCGTCCGCGGCTGGCCGGGGCGCGGCCAGCTTCCACAACACGGTCAGCAGCATCTCCCCGCCCCAGGCTCGAAATCATCTCGAGCATCAGTCCGTAATTATCCTGTGCCGAAACTTTCTTCAGCACGGTGCGACCCTCGTTCAGTTGTCCGTCTGGCGCAGTGTCCAGATAGTTGGACACTGTCACCCCGGCTTCCCGGCCTACGTTCGGAGTGACGAACTCGCCGAAATCGAGAAACCACGGAGGCTGCATTGACGACTCGAGGAATTGGCTGCGAGCGCAAATACGTACGACCGTCATGACGGTCGGCGTTCCCGCAGGGATATGCGGCCGAATGGCCGGTTCGCGTATGTCGCGCAGATTGTCTCGGCAACGCTCCAGGAATTCCGCGATCGCACACCCGACGGCGCCCTGACTCCCGTGCCCGGCGACGACCGGCAACGCGAAGGTGTTCACCTACCGGGTGCAGTCACCGGAGTGTTCGCATCCGTCGGTCCTGCATGACTCCCCCCTACCCCGCACTACCGAATGAAATGTGGAAAGGACATCGACATGGGTCTACTGGACGGCAAAGTCGTCTTCATCACCGGCGCCGCACGCGGGCAGGGTCGAGCGCACGCGGTGACCGCAGCGAAGGAGGGCGCCGATGTCATCATCACCGACATCTGCTCGCCCGTCGACGGAATACGCTACGAACTGGCGAGCAAGGACGATCTGGCCAAGACGCAGGCGCTCGTCGAACAGACCGGCCGGCGTGCGGTCAGCGCCATTGCCGACGTCCGTGATCAGGCCGCGCTCGATGCGGCAGTCGCGCTCGGGCTCGACACCTTCGGCCGGCTCGACGCGGTCATCGCCAACGCCGGACTGTGGGACCTCGGGCCGAAGTCCTGGGAGATCACCGAACAGATGTGGACGACGGTCACCGATGTGGTGCTCGGCGGAACGTTCCGGACCATCAAGGCCACCGCGCCGCATCTCGTCGAGCAACGTGGCGGTGCGATCGTCTGTATCGCGTCGGTGGGCGGCCTCGAGGCTACCGCCGGCTACACCCACTACATCACCGCCAAGCACGGCGTCCTGGGCCTGATGAAGAACACCGCCCTGGAAATCGCGGACTACAACGTGCGATGCAATGCCGTCTGCCCCGGTGCGGTGGACGCGAAGATCTGGGACAACCCGATGGGCCACCAGCTGTTCGTCGCCCCCGGCGAGACGGCGAATCGCGATGTGGCGATAGCCGCCACGTACGGTTATGCGCCGCTGGCCGGCAGGCCCGCGCTTCCGCCGAACGCCACCAGCAATGCCGCATGCTGGCTGCTGTCCGACTACGCCGAGCACATCACCGGTGTCGCCCTGCCGGTCGACGCGGGGCACCTCCTGCTCCCCGGCGTGAACTTCGCGCCGCAGACCGAGGGGCCGGAAGCCGACCGCTACCGTTCACCGGCCCAGTCGCCCGACGATCTGTGACGGCCTGACGACACCGGGCCCCGACTGCACACGGTCGGGGCCCGGCGTCTGTGCATCTCGCCTCGCCCGACCCTTGCCTCCAAGCTGGCATATATTATATTGTGTTCTCGCTCACATGTGATGCGGGTCCCCGCCATCACAGCTGGCCGAAAGGTGATGTCGGAGTGCCCGGTACGTCAGCACGTTCCACGGTCGACGCTCGACCGGAGATCGCGTCGTCATGGATGCGTTCGCAATTGTGGGGCCTCGACAGCGATGCGGCGCCGAAGCTGGAGAGAATCGACGTCGCATCGGACGGGTGTCTCGAACGCGCCGCAACGCCCGTGCTGGATCGCGCCTGCCTCGAGTTCGACGGTGCACCACTGGCATTCGTCCTCGCCGACCACGACGCCCGGATCCTGGCTGTCCGGCACACCCATCCGACTGCTCGACATGCACTCGACTGGATGGGCATCGAGCGCGGCATCCGGCTGGCCGAGGACAAGGTGGGAACCAACGCGGTCGGGACCGTCCTGGAGTCCCGGCAACCACTACTCGTTCACGGCGCCGAGCACTTCATGTCCGCGTTCCACGAATTCAGCTGCTTCGGTCACCCGATCATGCATCCGATCACGCGAAAACTCGCAGGTGTCCTCGATGTCGGAGGCGGGGCAGGCGAGGACCACCGGTACTTCGCCCCGATCGCCCGCCGGGTGGTCCGGGACATCGAGGAGCGCATGGCGCTCGATACTCCTGTTACGCAACGGAAACTGCTGGCCGAGTTTCATGCCGCGACTCGGCGGAAGGACCGCTCGGTGATGGTCGTGGGCGGGGGCATGGTCCTTGCCACGCCTGCTGCGCTGGCGCTCCTCGACCCCGCCGATCATGCCACGGTCCGCGCTGCCGCCGACGCAGCCCGCACGTCGGCCGCCACCCATCGCCTGACGCTCGAATCCGGGCGCGACGTCGACGTCACCTGCACGCCCGTCGACGGCGGCAACAGTGTGCTGGTCGAATTCGTCACGGCGAGAACGGATCGGAAACTCGAATCCCCCATGGTCGAGGACTGGCCGCTTCTCATCGTCGGAGAGACCGGCACCGGCCGGACCACCGAGGCGGTGCGTGCGTCCCGGGCGGAATCGACGATTGTCGACACGGCGGATGTCGTGCAGAGCGGCGAGCAGGCGTGGGCGATCGCGCTCGGCCGGGAACTCGAAGGCGACGGCGCGGTGATAGTCATCGAGAACGTGCATCTGCTGACCGATTCGATGGCCACCCTCGTCGCGCGGCTCGTCCGGGGTTCTCGACGAAAGATCGTCCTGACGTCAACGAGTTCGACCGGCGTTCCGGGGATTCACCCGTCTCTGCTCGGCGTGTGCGCCGCACGACGTGACCTGGTTCCGCTTCGCCGGCGCCGCCACGAGATTCCACGGTTGGCGCGTCACATGCTGACCGAGGAGGCCGCGACGTCCGGCGTGCGACTCACCACCGCGACGCTGCAACTCCTTGCGGCACACGAGTGGCCGGGCAACCTCGCCGAGCTTCGACGCGTGATCCGGAGCGTCGCCCTGGCGCGTTCGGCCGGAGACATCATTCCGACCGACCTTCCCGCGCCCTACCGGGCAGTCGGCGCCCCGCTGTCACCCATTCGCCACGCCGAACGGGAAGTCATCGTCGCGGCGATCGAGGCTGCGGGCGGAAACAAGCTCAAGGCCGCGCAGTCACTCGGCGTGAGCCGGTCCACCCTGTACAACCGGCTCCGCGTCCTGAATATCGCGTGACCGTGAATGCTTTGACCCAGTTCTCGGCGAGCTGAGATTCGCCGCTACACCCGTTCGATCAGGTTCACCTTGACGTGGTCCGGTCGCGCGAGGGTGCCGTCGGGCACGAGTTCGACCATCGCCTTGACGCCCAGCGCCGACCGGACCCGCTGCTCGATCGACGACCGCAGTTCGTCCTGCTGCTCGACGCGGAGTCCGTCGGCGTATTCCACGACGAGCACGAGCGGCTTCTGGGTGGAATGCCCCTCGAAGTCGACGCGGATGCGCATTTCGCCGGTGGTGGCCGGTGCCAGCTCCGACACCAATTGTTTGACGGCGGAGGGGAAGAGGTTGATGCCGCGCACGATCAGCATGTCGTCGGTCCGGCCGACGCACCGCACCTTGTACCCGGTGCGGCCGCACACGCAGTCGGTGCCGGTGACGACCACGTGGTCACGGGTACGGAACCTGAGCAGCGGCGACGCCTGCCTGCGGAGCGCCGTGTACACCAACTCACCCTGCGCGCCGGCCACGGGCGCGACGATCTCGTCGGTCTCCGGATCGATCAGCTCGGCCACCATCAGATCCGGGGAGAGGAAGTGCATGCCGTCGCCCGCCTCGCACTCCCCCCAGTAGATGCAGGCGATATCGGTGCCGCCCAGCATCTCCCGTGATGTGGCGCCCCACAACGACTCGAGCTTGCCGCGGACCGCCGGGAGGCCACCGCCGGGCTCGCCGCCGACGCTGATCGCGCGCACACCCAGATCGCGGGCGGCCACGCCGAGGATCGCCGGTGCCTGTTCGGCCAGGTACGCCAGGAAGTTCGGTGTGCCGATCAAAGCGTCGGGTCGCTGATCGGCCTGCACCCGCAGGAGTCGCTCCGCGCCCGCCTCGGCGCCGATCGGGATGTCCACGATGCCCATGTACTGCGCCATCTGCACGACGGGGATTCCGCCGACGAAGCCCTTGCTCATCCCGAATCCGTGCAGCAGCCGGTCTCCGGGCCGGAAACCGTTGGCGTACAAGGCCCGCGATCCGAGCTCGGACCAGACGTCGATGTCACTCCGGGTCAGTCCGACGTAGGACGGGCTGCCGGTGGTGCCCGACGACGCCTGGATCTGCACGATGTCGGCGCGATCGGCGGCGGCATGGCTGCCGAGCGGTGGCGTCGCCGCGAGACTGTCCCGCAGTTCCTGCTTCTCGGTGAACGGCAGCCCGGCGAGGTCCACGACCGTCCGGACCCGGGTGACGTCCACGTCATGCTCGGCGAACTTCTGCCGGTAGAAGTCGCTGCGGGCCGCGAGATAGTCGAGTTGCTCACGCAGGCGGGTGTTCTGCAGCGCCGCAGCGTCGCCGGGTGCCAGCGACTCGACCTCGCTCCAATGCCGTGCCGAATGGGGAACAGCCACAGCACTCACCGTCCTTCTACTCGAATTCGGCGCGGATGGCGTCGGTGTGCGCGCCCAGTGCGGGCACCGAGCCGCTGCGCACCGGCCACCCGTCGGCCACCGCGGGCGGCAGCAGCGCAGGCACCGGGCCGGACGGGGTGCCCACGTCGCGCCACCGTCCGCGCTCGACGAGCTGGGGGTGCTCGGCCAGATCTCGCACGCTGTTGAGCCGCGCGTTGCCGATCCCCGCGGCATCCGCCGTCTTCTGGATCTCCGCCAGCGTGTGCTCGGCGCACCAGGCGCCCACGACCGCGTCCAGTTCGTCACGCGCCTCGACGCGAGTGTCGTTGTGCGCGAACCGCGGTTCATCGGCCAGTTCCGGCCGGCCGATCATCTCGGCCAGGCGCCGCCATTCACGGTCGTTGGTCGTCCCGAGCACCGCGGTCTGGCCGTCGGAGGTGGGATACGCGCCGTAGGGTGCGATCATCGGCGAACCCATACCGACGGGTACCGGCTCGGTGCCGGCGTGGATCACCTGGTTGAGGGCGAACCCCATCATCTCGGCGACGGTGTCGAGCATGGCGATCGGGATGACCGCTCCCCTGCCGGTCCGTTCCCGGTCGTAGAGCGCGGCGAGCACCGCGGAGTACGCGTACAGTGCCGTGCCGACATCGGCCACGGGGATGCCCGGCTTGGCCGGCTGTCCCGGTGCGCCGGTGATGCTGCAGGAACCGCCCTCCGACTGGATGAGCAGGTCGTAGGCCCGCTTGTGGTCGAGGGGACCGCCCTTCCCGTAACCGGAGATGTCGACGACGATCAGGCGCGGGAAGTCACGCGAGAGGTCCCGGGTGCCGATCCCGAGCCGATCGAGTGCGCCGGGCGCGAGGTTGCTGACGACGACGTCGGCGGTGGCGAGGATGTTCCGGAAGATCCCCATGTCCGATGTGGACTTGAGGTCCAGCGCCGCCGATTCCTTGCCGTGGTTCAGCCACGTGAAGTGTGCCGACATCCCGCCGACGACGGAGTCGTAGGCGCGCGTCGAGTCGCCGTAGCCTGGGGCCTCCACCTTGATCACCCGGGCCCCGAGGTCCGCGAGGTGGCGCGTGCACAGCGGCGCCGAGATCGCCTGCTCCAGCCCGACCACGGTGATGCCGGCGAGCGGGCCCTGCGTTCGTTGTTCGGTTGCGGTCACGAGAACTTCGGCTCCCTCTTCTCGCGGAACGAGGACACGCCCTCGACCACGTCCGGACCACCGAAGCCGAAGAACTCCAGGCCCAGCGAGGCGTCGAAGATCGGCATGGCCTGCCGGTACCAGCCGTTGAGCGCCATCTTGGTGCCCTGGATCCCGGCCCGGGAGCCGGCGGCCAGCTTCCGTGCGATCTCCATCGCCCGGTCCTGCACCTCGTCGTCGTCGACGCACAGCGACACCATGCCGATCCGCTCGGCCTCCTCGCCGGTGAGCACCTCGTTGGTCAGCAGGTGGTACTTGGCCTTCGCCATGCTCGTCAGCAGCGGCCAGCAGATCGCCGCGTGGTCGCCGGCGGCGACACCCAACCGGACGTGACCGTCGACGATCTTGGCGCGGCGGCCCGCGACCGAGATGTCGGCCAGCAGCGCGGCCACCAGACCGGCGCCCGCAGCAGGCCCGTTGATCGCGGAGATGATCGGCTGCGGAACCTCGATGATGTTGCGCACCAGGTCGCGGGCCTCACGCATCACCCGCGACCGCGACGCGTAGTCGCCGATCATGTTCTCGACGAGGTCGAAACTGCCGCCCGCCGAGAACGCGCGATCGCCCGCCCCGCGAATCACCACGGCGCGGACCGACTCGTCGAGTCCGATCACCGGCCAGATGTCGGCCAGTTCGCGGTGCGCGTCCGGTCCCACCGCGTTGAGGTTCGGCCCGTCCAGCACGATGCGGAGGATGCCGTCTTCGGGGCGGTCGACCTTCAGCGAGGTGAAGGCCTCGTACCTGGTCACCATTACTTCCTTCCTGAAATTTCTCGGGGCGAGCGGTGCGACGGCGGCCGTGTCAGTCGCCGACGCCCCACCGAGACGCGACGTCCGCGGGAGCGACGGTGCCGACCCGCGGCGTCGCGGGTTCGCGCGCGGGGGTGCCGCTGAAACGCGGCGCGGGCATCGGATGCAGGACGCCGCCGACGGTCCGGTACACGCCCCGCTGGGTGTTGTGGGGGTCCACCGCGGCCTCGTCGAACGTGAGCACCGGGGTGACGCAGGCATCGGTACCGGCGTACACCTTTTCCCATTCGTCGCGGGTGCGGCGCTCGACGGCGTCGCCGATGAGCTTGCGCAGGTGCGGCCAGGATTCGCGATCGTTCTGGTCCGGCCAGTCGTCGGTGTCGGGGCCGAGGCGCGAGGTGAATTCCCGATAGAAATCAGGTTCGAGCGCTCCGACGGCGATGTACCCGCCGTCGGCGCACCGGTAGGTGTCGTAGAACGGTGCCCCGGAGTCGAGGAAGTTCGTCCCCGGATCGTCCGAGTAGAGGCCGGCCGCACGCAGGCCCTGCAGCTTGGCGGTCAGTGCCGCGACGCCGTCGACCATGGCGGCGTCGATCACCTGGCCACGGCCTGTGCGGGCGGCGGAGACGAGGGCGCACGCGATGCCGTACGCCCCCATGGCGCCGCCTGCCGCGTAATCGCCGAGCAGGTTGATCGGCGGGCGCGGCGCGCTGTCCGACCGTGCCATGGCGTGCAACGCGCCGGACTGCGCCACGTAGTTGATGTCGTGTCCGGCGTCCCGTGACCGCGGACCGGTCTGTCCGTAGCCGGTCAGCCGCACGTAGACGAGACGCTCGTTGCGGGCCATCACGTCGTCCGGTCCGAGACCGAGCCGCTCGGTCACGCCGGGGCGGTATCCCTCGATGAAGACGTCCGCGGCTTCGGCCAGGCGCAGCACACTCTCACGCCCGGCCGGGTCCTTCAGGTCGACGGCCACCGCGTCGACGCCGCGGTTGACGACGTCGACCTCCTCGGTCAGACCGTCCGTCTGGCTGAGCGCACGCGCCGACCGGTTGGGCGGCCGCACCACCCGCACCACGTCGGCTCCCATGTCGGCGAGCAGCATCGAGACGTACGGCACCGGGCCCATTCCCGCGAGCACCAGGGCCCGGACTCCAGCCAGCGGACCGGTCATCGTCACACTCCTTCGTCGGTGGGCTCAGTACGACCGCGGCAGGCCGAGGACCTGCTGCGAGACGTAGTTGCGCACCATCTCCTGCGAGAACGGCGCGTTGCGCAGCAGTCGCACCTCACGCCACAGCCGCTCGATGTGGTACTCCTTCGCGTACGCGTACCCACCCAGGGTCGAGAACACGCGGTCGCACGCTTCGAATCCGGCCTCGGCGCCGAGGTATTTCGCCGCGGCGGCCTCGTGCCCGCACTCCTGCTTGTCGTCGAACAGTTTCGCGGCGTGCATCGCCATGCGCTCGGCCGCCTCGAGACGGATCCACGAGTCCGCGAGCGGATGGGCGACGGCCTGGTTCTGGCCGATCGGCCGATCGAAGACCACGCGGTTCTTCGCGTACTCGGTGCCGATCTCGAGGGCAGCGCGGCCGAGGCCGATGCCCTCCATGGCGACCACGATGCGTTCCGGGTTGAGCCCGTCGATGATGTAGTAGAAGCCCTTGTCGACCTCGCCGACGACGTCCTCGTCGGACACGAACAGGTTGTCGATGAACAACTCGTTCGTGTCGATGGCCGCGCGTCCCAGCTTGTCGATCTCGCGGATGGTGACGTGCTTGCGGTCGAGTTCGGCGAAGAAGATCGTCATCCCGTGCAGCGGCTTGTCGTCACGCCGCGGCGACGTGCGGGCCAGCAGCAGGATGCGGTGCGCGTTCTGGGCGTTGGTGATGAACACCTTCTGGCCGTTGATGACCCAGCCGCCGTCGACCTTGGTCGCCTTGGTCTTGATGCGCGACGTGTCCACACCGGCAGTCGGTTCGGTGATGCCGAACGCGGTGAGCATCTCACCCGAGGCCAGCTTGGGGAGATACTTCTTCTTCATCTCCTCCGAGCCGTACCGGACGATCGGCGCCGGCGGGAACACGTAGAAGTGGATCGCCGAGCCGCCGCTCATACCGCCGCCGGAGGACGCGATCTCGCCCATCATCACCGCGGCCTCCTGGAGGCCCAGGCCGATTCCGCCGTACTCCTCCGGGATCATCGCGCCGAGCCAGCCGCCGTCCGCGAACGCCTTGATGAAATCCCAGGGGTATTCGTGCTTGCGGTCCTTGTCCAGCCAGTAGTCGTTGTCGAACTTCCGCGCCAGCTCGCGAGTCGCCTTGCGGACGATCTCGATGTTGCTCTCGGTATCGAAGTCTGCCATCTCAACTCTCCTAGTCTTCGCCCGCGTACACGGGGATGTCCTCGAGCGGCGTCGCCGGATCGAGCGACGACATGTCGCCGATCGGGGCACCGATGAACCGCGACCGGATGGCGCGGCGCATGATCTTTCCGTTCTTCGTCTTCGGCAGCGTCGGTACGGCATACACCTCGGGCGCGAAGGACTTGCCCGCGTTCGCCAACGCCGTCGCCTGCAGGTCGTCGTTGTCGACGCCGTCGGCGCCCAGTACCGCGAACGCCACCGCCCGCTGACCGCGCATCTCGTCCGGCACGCCGATCACCGCGACCTCCGTGATCCGGTTGTCCCGCAACAGGGCGGCCTCGATCTCGGCCGGCCCGACGCGGCGTCCGGACAGCTTGATGGTGTCGTCCGAGCGGCCGTGGATCCGCCACATGCCTGCGGTGTCGATGCTCGCCAGGTCGCCGTGTACCCAGATACCGTCCCAACGACTCCAGTAGGTGTCGAGGTAACGGTCCCGGTCCTGCCAGAAGGCGTGCGTCATCCCGGGGAACGTGTTGAGCACCGCCAGCTCACCGATCTGACCGACCACGGGCTTGCCGTCGTCGTCGAGCACCGCGGCGTCGACACCGGGCAGCGGTCCGGTGAACGCGGCAGGCGCGGCGGGCAGGAACGGGTAGCCGACGAGGATGCCGCCCCCGACCTCGGTGCCGCCGCTGTAGTTGACGATCGCGCGCTCTCGCCGGCCGACCTCCTCGAACAGCCAGAACCACGTCGGCTCGTCCCAGGCTTCGCCGGTGGAGACGAACGTCTTCAGGGTCGGCATCTCCGGGGCGGTGCCGTCGCCCGCCGCCTTCAGCGCGCGTGCCGCCGTAGGCGCGATGCCCTGGACGGTGACGCCGTTGCGGTTCACGATCTCCCACATACGATTCGGGGTGGGATGGGTGGGAAGACCCTCGATCATCACGATGGTCGCGCCGAGCTGCAGCGGACCGGTCATGAGCATCGGGCCGACCAGCCACCCGAGGTCGGTGATCCAGGAGACCACGTCGTCGGCGTGCACATCGAAGCCGTAGGCGAAGTCGACTGCAGTCTTGGCCGCGAAACCGCCGTGCGAGTGCACGATTCCCTTCGGCCTGCCCGTGGTGCCGGACGTGTAGACGATCGTCAGCGGGTCGTTCGACTCGGTGTCCGCCACGTCGACGGGGTCCGGATCGGCGGGCAGTTCGTCGTAGTACACGTCGCGGCCGGACTGCATCGGCACGTCGGTGCCCAGATGCCGGATCACCACGACGGAGCGGACCGACGGCGCCTGGGCCAGTGCGGCGTCCGCGGTCGCCTTCATCTCGACGACCTTGCCGCGACGGGTCGTGCCGTCGGCGGTCACCAGAAGCACGGCGTCCGAATCCTGCAGTCGCGTGGCCAGGGCGTCGGGCGCGTATCCACTGAACGTGGGCACCGCGACCGCGCCGATCATGGCGATGGAGAGGAAGGCCACGGCTGCCTCGGGCACGACCGGCATGAACAGCACCACGCGATCGCCGCGGCGCACGCCCAGCCCCGCGAGGTGCGCCGCGAACCGGCTCACCTCCGCCGCGAGTTCCGCGAAGGTCAGCGTGCGCCGCTGCCCTCCGTCGCCTTCATAGACCACCGCGGTCTTGCCTGCGAGGTCACCGCGGGCGTGCCGGATGGCCGCCAGTTCGGCGACGTTGATCCGGCCACCCGGGAACCATTTCGGGAACTCCCGCCCCTCGGACTCGTCGAGAACCCGGTCGAACGGCGCCGAGAAGGCGACGTCCAGGTCGGCGAGCGCCTCGCGCCAGAACCACTCGGGGTCGGCGACGGCGCGACGGCCCAGCTCGGCGACAGCGGCAGCATCGTCGCCGAAGCCCCAGCTCTTCATCGCCGCGAGCAGCCTCGCACGCTCGCGCACCGCGGGGCCGGGAACCCAGGCCATCTCCTCGGGCTGGCTACTGATGCCCATTTTCCGTGTTCTCCTCGTCTGGGGCAGTCGGTCGTCGGGTCGGGGTGAGCGGTCAGGCCTGCTCGCCGGCCGACTTCTTGAGCATCAGGCCGACGCGGGTTGCGTCGCAGACGATCTCGTCACGCTGGTTGAGACCGTAGTGACGGAACGTGACGATGCCGGAGTCGTTGCGGCTGTTGGACTCCCGGGCCGACACGATCTCGGTGCGCACGTGGATGGTGTCACCGTGGAACACCGGCTTCGGGAACTTGATCGAGTCGAAGCCCAGGTTGCCGAGAGTGGTGCCGTACGTGGTGTCGTGCATCGAGATACCAGAGACGAGGCCCAGGAGGAACAGGCTGTTGACCAGGCGCTGCCCGTGAATGGAGTCCTTGCTGTATTCCGCGTCCAGGTGGAGCGGCGCCATGTTCAGGGTCATCGTGCTGAACAGGACGTTGTCGGTCTCGGTCACGGTCCGTCGGACCTCGTGATCGATGACCATTCCCGGTACGAATTCCTCGAAGTACAGACCCGGCATGTGACGTCCTTTCTCTCGAGCGACGACGAGTCCGATGCTCGGCCGCTGCAGTAAGTGAGCTCCACTCTAGAAGAAATATATTATGCATGCAAGGGATCGCGTTTGATGTCTGATGTATTTCTTCACCCGTAGACTCAGTAAAAAGATAGTATATGATGCATGCCACACTGTGTTGACGGTGTGATCTCACGGACAAGACCGAAGGACCCCTTACGTGAACAAGACAGACGAACAGCGCATCGACCTCGCGTCAACGCCGGTCTCTCGGTCCGGCCCGGAAACAGAACCTCGCAAGCTCACCGCCTGGGGCATCACCGGAATGCTGGTGGTGCTGTACCTCATGAACGCGTCCGACAAGGCGGTGTTCGGGCTCATCGCCCAACCGCTCAGCGAGGACCTCGGGCTCAGCGCCTCCCAGATCGGCTTCACCGGCAGCATGTTCTTCCTCGCCTTCAGCTTCGGAGGCTTCTTCGCCGGGCCGATCAACAAGGTCCTCGCGCTCCGGTGGTCCATCGCGATCATCGCCGTGCTGTGGGGCGTCGTCATGCTCCCGCTCGTCGTGTGGTCGACGTTCGCGGTGCTGCTCGCGAGCCGCATGCTGCTCGGCCTCACGGAGGGGCCGACGTCCGCATTGCTGCACACCGCCGCCTACTCGTGGCATGCGCCCGCGAAGCGGGGCCTGCCGAGCGCGCTCATCATCAGCGGAAGCATGCTGGCCAAGATGGCCGTCGTCCCGATCCTCGCGCTCGTGGTGGCCGAGTACGGATGGCGGGCCGCCATCATCGTGCTCGCGTGCGCGACCACGCTGTGGTGCATCCCGTGGCTGCTGACCTGGCGGCCCGGCCCCTACACCGTCGGCGGCAAGCACACGTCCGCAGTCGACGACGCCGACAGCGAACCGGCAGTCAGCTGGAAGCGCCTGCTCACCTCGAAGACCTTCGTGTCCGCCGTCCTCGTCGCGATGAGCGCCTACGCGCTGATGACCGTCGTGCTCACCTGGCTGCCCTCCTACTTCGAGCAGGGACTCGGGTACTCGCGCCTCGAATCGGGCACACTGTTCGCCGCGCCGAGCTTCGTCGGACTCGCGACGCTCGTCGGCGGCTCCTGGCTGAGCGACCGCGGGATCAGCCGCGGACTGTCCATCCGCCTGGTCCGCGTCGTCGTGCCCTGCGTCGGCGTGATCGTCGCCGGGGTGTTGCTGCTGGGCCTGCCCGCCCTCGGATCCCCGCTCCTCGCGGTGTGCGCGGTATCGGTGGCGTACGGACTGGTGGTCGCGGTGTTCCCGCTACTCAACGCCGCGGTGATCGCGACGTGCCCGCCGCGGCAGACGGCCGGCGTCATCGGCGCCTTCTTCGCGATCCAGGCAATCGGCGGCATCGTCGGACCGTGGTCGATGGGAATCGTCGTCGACGCCTCGGCGACCAAGATCGACGGATACCAGGCGGCGTTCCAATGTCTGGGCATCCTGGGCGCCGTCGTCGCGATCGCGGCGCTCGTCCTCGCCGACCCGGCGCGCGACCGCCTCCGCGTCTCCCGGTGACAGCCCGGTAGGGCCCGAACCGCTCCGAATTGTGCCCAGTGCTTCCGACAATCGACGGAAGCACTGGGCACACACGTGTGCCGACGCAATCGCCGCGCCTGGTTGCCCCATTCACGGCTTACGATATATTATGTTTTAAACCATCGTCGAACGATCGGAGCGTGTTCCGTGAGTGCACCGCACGCCGCACCGGAAGTCACCCCGGAAGAATGGCGGTTGCGCGCGCGCTGCCGCGGTATGGACATCGCCGTCTTCTACCTCGACGAGGACGGAAGAAAATCCCAGCCTCAGCGCGAACGCATCGCGAAAGACATCTGCCGCCGCTGCCCCGTGATCAGCGAATGCCGCCAGTACGCCATCCATTTCGGCGAACAACACGGTGTGTGGGGCGGACTGACGCCGAGGGAACTCGGCGCCGCCCGAAAATGGAGCCGCTGGCAGAAATAGCCCACCGGGTCTGCACCAACGAGCGTCCACACACCAGCGCCGCCCTCGCCGTTTCGACGGCGGGGGCGGCGTTGTAATTTTTCCGATCAGGCAGTGGGGTTGGGCGCCAACCGGCTCAGCAGTGTCGAGATGTCGTCGACGTTCTCGAGGTCGTACACGGCCTCGACGACGGCGGCCGCGTCTGCGTCGCTGACGACGCCGTCGACGTTGTGCCGGAATTTCGCGATCAGTTCGTCGTCGGTCATGTACGTGACCGGGTCGGGGGACGGACTGCCTTTGGGATAGCCGCGTTCACCGGAGAATGTGGTGCCGCGCGCGTGGACCTCGACGCGCGAGCGGCGTGCGGCCGGGTTGCTCGCCAGCGCCGCGGTGTAATCGGGGTGTTCCTGGAACGTCGTCTTCGTGGTGAGTGCGAGGACGGACGGATCGAGGACCGCTTTCGTTGTCTGCCAATCTTTCCCGGGTGGAATTCGGTGGGCGGCGAGGGCAAGGCCGTGGGTCATGCTGAACTGGGCGTCGCGCGGATTGCGGATGGTCTCGTTGACCCACACGGGCTGCATCACGAAGCTCTCGCCCCAGGCGTCGATGGCGTCGATCTCGCCGGGCGTGAGGTCGTTGGCCTCGACGATCTCGGTGAGGGCGTCGAACAGCGCGTGCATCACCCGGCAGTGGGGATAGGGCTTGAACGACTGGAACGGGGTGAACGTCCACTCCGTTCCCAAGCCTGCCGTGATCGGCGCCGGCTCCCAACGCGAGGTCCCGATGAACCGGGGGAAGCCGTACTCGCGGTCGTCGAGCATTTCGCGGTCGCCGGTGTGTCCGAGTTCGGCCAGGTTCGCGGCCGTCACCGCGGACAGGGCCATACCCCCGGCGAGCTGGTATTTGATGGTGGTCGCCGGTGCGTGCATCATCCACGCGCGCTGGGTGTTGGTGGGCATCGTCGAGCCCATGATGCCGAGCGCATCGGCCAGCGTCTCACCGGAGAATCCCTTGACGACGCCGATCGCGGCCGCCGCACCGAACAGCGTGCTGCTGTACCCGATGACCTTGGGGATCGTGACCACGCCGTCCTTGATGTCGCGCAGATAGTCGGTGGCCTTGCCGATGCGGTACGACATCTCGTGCGCCACCGCGATGGCCGCGAGCAGCCGCTCGCCCGAGGAGTGCAGCGCCTCCGCGGTCGCCAGCGCACCGGGGACGACGTACGGCGTCACGTGACCGGGAGGCAGCACCGCGTCCTGGTCGAGCGCGTTGACCAGTTCGGCGTTGGCGAACGCCGCACCCGGCACCGACGTCGTCGTGCCAGTACCGAGGATCGACGCCGAGCCATCCGAACCGCCCAGGATCCGGCCGTACTCGACCCCTCGTTGCGCACCCGCGTCACCGAGCGACGCCACCGCGCAGCCGAGGGTGTCCAGCAGAATGCGCTTGGACTCGGACACCACGTCCTCCGGAAGTGATCGCCCGTCGGCGCCGGCGGCGAAATCCGCGAGGTGTTCGACAATTGTTGGCATCAGGTTCGTCCTCTTCTTTTCTGTGATGGGTTACAGGGGCCACTGGAGGTGTTTGACCTCGAAGAACTCGCGGAGGCCTTCCTCGCCGCCCTCGCGGCCGATGCCGCTGTGCCCGGGACCGCCCCACGGGGCGTCGGCCCGCATTCCGCCGCCACCGTTGATGGTGACGGTCCCCGACCGCAGACGTCGGGCGAACGCCAACGCCTCCGCGGTCGGTCCCCACACGTTGGCGTTGAGGGCGTACCGGACACCGTTGGCCATCCGCACCGCCTCGTCCAGATCGGTGTACGGCATCACCACCGCCACCGGGGCGAACAGTTCCTCCTGCGCGATCTCCGCATCATTCGTCACCCCGGTCACCAGGGTCGGCTCCAGGAAGAACCCGTCGTCGAGACCGGCGGGTCTGCCGCCACCGACCGACACCCGGGCACCGCCCTCCACCGCCCGCGCCACGAAGCCCTCCACGTTCACCCGATGCTCGTCGGTGATCAGCGGCCCCAGCACCGTGCCCGGCAGGTGCGGATCACCGACCGTCAGGCTCTGCAGGAACTCCGCCGACCGCTCGACGTACTCGTCGAACACCGCCCGGTGCACCAGGGTGCGGGTCGTCGCCCCACACGCCTGACCACTGTTGCGGGTGAACCGCAACGCAGACGCGGGCACCGCCGCCGCGAGGTCGGTGCCCGGCAGCACGATGTTCGGGGACTTTCCGCCGAGTTCGAGAACGACCTTCTTCAGCGTCGGTGCCGCCAGCGTGAGGATCTTGGCGCCGACGGCAGCGGAACCGGTGAACGTCACCATGTCGACCTCCGGGGCGGCGACCACCTGCGCCGTCACCTCCGGCGGCCCGAACACCAGGTTGACCGCACCCGGTGGGAATCCCGCCTCCTCGATCAGCCGCACGATCGCCGCGGTCAGCAACACCGCTTTCGGTGAGGTGACCAGCACCGTCGAGCACCCCGACGCCAGCGCCGGTCCGAGTTTGTACGCGCACATCATCACCGGGACGTTGTAGGCGACGATCGCGGCGACCACCCCGGCCGCTTCGCGCACCAGCATGCTGCTCGAGGTGATGGGGTCGTGGTGCAGCGGCAGCGGCTGCTCGTACCCGTCCCGCGGCCCGCGGGCCGCGGCGTCGGCGAACCACCGGAAGAACCGCACCGGCAGGTCCACGTGCAACGTCGCGGCGCTGCTGACCGGGGTGCCGATCTCGGTGGCGGCGAGATCGACGATCCGGTCCCGGTCCCGCTCCAGCAGATCTGCCAACCGGTGCAACAGCACACCACGTTCACCCGGTGTGAGGCGACTCCACGCGCCGCCGTCGAACGCGTCCCTCGCCGCGGACACCGCCGCCGCGACCTGTCCCCGGCTCGACGCCGGGGTCAGCGCCAGCTGCCGACCGGTCGTCGGGTCGATCGACGTGAACGGCTCTCCCGCGCCCGTGAGCCACCGCCCACCGATGTGGCACTCGGCCTCGATTAACGCTGCGGTCATGACAATTCCCTTTCCAGTCGATGTATGCGCCCGATCAGATGGTCGGAGCGGTGCCTCCGCCGAGAATCCGTGGCAGCGAATGCTGTTAACCCGCCATGTATCCGCCGTCGACGACGAACGAACCGCCGGTCGCGTAACCGGCGCGATCGGAGAGGAGCCAGCACGCCATCTCGGCGATGTCGTCGGGCTGGGCGAGGGCGCCGAAGGGAATTCGGGCCATGATGGTGGCTCCGCTGCGGCGCTTGGCATCCTTCATCAGATCGGTGTCGGTGTAGCCCGGGCACACCGCATTGATCCGGATCGCCGGCGCGTATTCGATTGCCGCGGTTTTGGTCAAGCCGACGACGCCGTGTTTGGCCGCCGCATACCCGGCCGTGGTCTTGAATCCGGTGAGACCCGCGAGCGACGCCGTGTTCACGATGGCGCCGGCGCCCTGCGCCACCATCTGTTTCAACTGGGCGCGCATACAGAGCCACACGCCCTTGAGGTTCACCGCGACCGCACGGTCGAATGCCTCCTCGTCCCAGTCGCCAACGGATCTGCCTCCCTGCCCGATCTGCCCGCCGCTCACACCCGCGTTGTTGAACGCGCCGTCCAGGCGGCCGTAGTGGTCCACGGCCGCGGCGACCATCGCGTCCACCGAGGCTCCGACCGTGAGGTCGGCGGGAAGCGCAACGGCCTCGCCGCCCGCCGCGCGCACGAGTTCCGCCGTCGCCCCGACTCCCTCCTCGGACACGTCGGTCGCCGCCACCCGGGCGCCCTCCTTCGCGGCCAGCAGGGACGTCGCGCGCCCGATCCCACCCGCAGCGCCGGTGACGAGCACTACTTTCCCGTCGAGTAATCCTGACATTTCCGTCCTTCTTCCGAGCCGATGTTGTGGTGGCGATCTATCCGACGCGGGATGCCGGCCAGTCGCGTGCCGGCGAACGCCACGCGGGCCAGTTGTCCTCCGGCTCCGGACGTGTCACCGACACGTGGTGAAAGCACTCCTGACACTTGACGACCATGCGGGGGCCGAGGTGGTTCGCCACGGGATAGCGGGCGAGACTCGTTGCGCCGCAAGCCGGGCAGACACCGTCGACGGCGGTGCGTTCGACGTAGACACGGTCGGTCTCGGGGCGGGGGAACAGTAGCCGGTCGACAGCCATGGGGTTTCCTTTCTCACAGTTTCCAGTTACGGGGGTTGGCCACCGGCACGCTCCAGCGCCCCTGGTCGCGCTCGGCGGCCAGCTGTGCGCGTCGTGCGGTGGTGGCGGTGTCGTCGATGCCACCGTTCGCGATGACGACACCGTGCGCGTCGGCCGCGAACTCGGGGCTGACGAGTCCGCTGCGGACGTCCTGCAGCACCTTCGTCGGGACGCGGTCCAGGGGATCACCCCACCCGCCGCCACCGCCGATGACGAAGCGCAGTGCGTCGCCTGCCTTCAGGATCAGCCCGGAGAACTTGCCGGTCTGATAGCGGGCACCGCGCCCGAACTCACCGTTGTTCGGGTCCGGCCTGCCTTCTTCGTCGAACATGCCGAACAGCGGTTCGGCACCACGCAGGTCGAGGGGGTCGCCGTGCTCGGCGAGGTCGAAGTTCTCGATGTACCAGCCGAAGGCGGGCGAGCCGGCGCCACCTCCGTTCGAGCCCGGTGCCCCGAGGCGAACTCGGTCCGCGGTGATGGTGACCATCGTGTCGGACTCGGCGAGGATCGAGTAGACCGAGCCCAGACCGCCGCGGAACTCGCCGGCTCCGGCGGTGTCGATCACCATCTCGTGCTGGACGATGACGAGCGGGCTCTCGATCTCGACATGCTCCTGCACCGACGTTCGGCACTTGCCGATCGGGATCACGCAGAAGGAGACCCCGTCGTCCTTCCAGGTGCCGCCCCAGCCGCCGCCCGCGAGCGCGAACGCGCCCCACGGCGTGCCTTCGTGGCCGGGCCGGGTGTCGATGCCGCCGAGGCTCACGACGACGGCAGTGCCTGTATCACAAGCGAATGCCTCGTCCATGGCCTGGCTCAGCGCCTGCGTCACCACGTTGATGCCGCGCGCGCCGATGTCGGCGTGGTTGGAGCAACTCGACGGCGGCAGCACCTGCACCACGCTGCCCGACGGCAGCAGGGTCTCGATCGGCCGCAGCGTGCCGCTGTTGACCGGGGTCGACGGGTCGACCATCAGCTTGACCGCCTCGATGCAGCGTGAGGCCTCGCACCAGGCGGTGCCGCAGTTGCCCAGGGGCTGCCGGCCCGAACCGGAGAAGTCGATCTCCATGGAATCGCCGCGCACCTTCACGGTCACGTTGACCGGAATCGGCTCGTCGGTGACGCCGTCCTCGTCGAGGAAGTCCTCGGCGGTGTAGTCGCCGTCCGGGATGCTCGCGATGCCGCGCCGCATGCTGGCCTCGGTCGCGTCGATGGCGTAACGACCGGCCGCGCGCACCTTGTCCAGCCCGCCGCGGGCGATCAGGGCCTGCAGTTGGCGCTCACCGACCACCAGGCAGCCGTGCAGGGCCCGCAGGTCCCCGAGCACGAGTTGCGGCACCCGGTTGTTCTCCAGGATGAAGTTGAACAGCGGCCGCACCGGGACGTCGTTGGCGTACAGCAGCGTCGGCGGCAGCTTCAGCTGCTCCTCGAAATGTGTCTGCGTGCCGTTGGAGAAGCCACCCGGGATCGCACCGCCGAGATCGACGAGGTGAGACGTCGAGTGCAGCAGGAATTCCACCCGGCCGTCGACGAAGACGGGCCGGAGCAGATTGACGTCCGACTGGTGGATGGTGCCGCGCCACGGGTCGTTGACGAAGATGACGTCTCCGGGCTGCATGCTGTCGACGTCCCAGTCGTCCATCACGAAATTCGCGATGTGCGGGGCGGTGAACGCGTGCTGCATGCAGCCCTCCCACAGCGCGACGGTTTCCCAGCCGTCGTCGGTGCGCATGTGAATGGCGCTGGTGCAGTCCAGGATGTCGCGGCAGACCGGGGAGAAGGCGCTGCGCATCAGCGAGTCGAGCATCTCCCGGGCGACCTCGGTGAGGCCGTACCGGAGGATGTCGAGTTCGACGTCGACGGCGGGGCCGGCGTCGGGGGTGGTGATCGTCATGGTCTGCTCCTCAGCTCTGCGGCTCGATGATGAGATTCAGGTCGCCGTCCACGTAGGCCGCCCGGCCCGGAAGGACGAGGGTGGTCGCGAATTTCTCGGCGACGAGGGCCGGGCCCTGCACCCGCTCGAACGGTTCGAGGCGCTCCCGGACGTGGATCGCGACCTCGACCTGCTCGGTCGTTCCCGGCAACGTGATCTCCGCCGTGCGGAGGAACGCGTCCCCGTCGTCCGGGGTGAGATCGGACTTGTGCTGCTCGCGTGGGATGATCGCCGTCACCTCCACCGTCGAGATCACCACAGGGATCTCCGTCGCCGCGAAACCGTATGATTCCCGGTAGAAGTCGTGGAACTGCGGCACCAGACCGGTCACGGTGGCGGCGGTGAGCGCATCTGCGTGGATGGGCATGCGGTTGTCCCACGTCTGGCCGCGGTACATCGCGAAAACGGCCCGCTCGAAGCGGATTCGATCCACGTCGGCGCCCTGGCCGGCGAGTTCGCCGCGGATCCGGTCCTGCAACGCGACGAACGCGGCCTCTATCGCCTCGGCACTCTCCGGTGCGAGCGGAGTCATGATCGACTGCGCCCGGGTGACCATCAGGTCGCTGCGCAGCAGTCCCAGGGCCGAGAACTGGCCCGGGTTGCGCGGCACGATCACCTTGTCCAGGCCGAGGATCTGCCCGACGCGGTCGGCGAGCATCGGGCCGGCCGAACCGGAGGGCTGCAGGGCGAACTCGCGGACGTCGAGACCCCGGTAGACCGAGATCGTGCGAACCTTCGCGGCGATGTCCTCGCAGGCCACCTCGTAGGCGGCCGACGCGAGTTCGAGGGCCGTCATGCCCCACTGCTCCCCGGTCTTGCGGAGCGCGTCGAGCGACGCGTCGACGTCGAGCCGGATGGAGCCGTTGGCGAACAGGTCCGGCTGCAGGACCCCGAGCGCCGCGCACGCGTCGGTGAGGGTGGGTTCGACACCGCCGCGCTGGTAACACACCGGACCCGGGTTCGACCCGGCCGACGCCGGACCGACCGCCACGTTGCCGAGCGTGTTGGGCCGGATCAGGCTACCGGCGCCCGAGCCGACACTCTCGACGTCGACGAGCGGCATCGTCAGTGTGAGACCGGTTTCCAGCGTCCACAGGTCGGTGAGCGGTGTCATGCCGTGCACGATCGCCGCCACGTCGGTGCTCGTGCCGCCGACGTCGATGGTGAGCAGGTTCGGTGAGCCGCTCTCGTTGGCGAGCTTGACGCTGCCGCTCACGCCGCCGACCGGACCGGAGACCAACTGGAACACCGGGGCCCTGCCCGCGTCGGCGAACGTCGCGACGCCGCCGTTCATCATCATGATCCACAGCGTCCCGGCGTAATTGCGCTCGGACAGCTCGTTCATCAGACGGTCGAGGTAGCCGACCACCGCCGGGCCCACGTAGGCGTCGAGGGCCACGGTGGTGGTGCGTTCGTGTTCCTTGGTCACCGGGTAGAGCGCGGACGTCTGAATGTAGGCGTCCGGCAACTCTTCTGCGACGATCTCGGCCGCTCGCCGCTCGTGCTCCGGATTGGTGTACGAATTCATCAGGCACACGGCCACCGACTTCGCGCCCTGGCCCGCGAGCGCACGTGCGGCCTCGCGAACGGCGTTCTCGTCCAACGGCAACAACTCGGAACCGTCGTACCGCAGTCGCTCCGGGATCCCGAAGCGGGACTCGCGCTGCACGATCGGGCGTTCCTGGTGCGGCCGCAGCCAGGTGGGGTCGTAGAACCGGTCACCGAACTCGCGGTGCATGCGGCCGATGTCGAGCAGATCCCGGTGACCGCGGGTCGCGATCAGGCCGGTGCGCTCGCCGGTCCGGCTGAGCAGGGCGTTGATACCCACCGTGTGCCCGTGCACGATCTCGGCGACGTCCGGGATCTCGACGCCGATCGCCTCGATGCTCAGCAGCACCCCCTCCTCCTGCTGGAGGGTCGACAGCACCTTGCCGTCGCGGGTCTCACCCGTCTTGCGGTTGAGCGCAATGATATCGGTGAAGGTGCCCCCGACGTCGATGCCGACTATCCAGTCGGCTGCCCGCTCACTCTGCGTCATATCTCGGCCTCCGTGCTGTGTGCTTCGGTGACGTGCGCAGTGCGTCCGCGTCACTCGTGTGTGTCGTGAGTCACTCTTCCGCACGGAGGGTGCGGGAACATCTGACGGAGGTCGTAGTTTCGTACGACCTTCGGTCGACGTCAGCCGTGCGTCGTAGGGCGCGTGACGTCGACGTTGCGCAGCCAGATCGACACAGCCTCGGCCCGATTGGATGCGCCCAGTTTGCGCAGGATCCGAGTGATGTGGGTCTTGACGGTTCCCTCGGAGATGACGAGTCTGCGGGCGATCCTGCCGTTGGAGTCACCGTCCGCCATGAGTCGGACGATCTGCACCTCACGACGAGTGAGGACGGAATCGTCGTCGCGTCCGAGCGCCACGGACTTCGCCACCCCCGGTCCGGTGGCCTTGTTCCAGCGTCCGAGCCCGTCCAACTGCGTGCGCACGGCCGTAAGCCCTTCGAGCACAGTGACTCTCGCCAGGTTCTGGCTCATCCCCTCGGCGAACGTCGACAACAGCGCCTGATCGACGGCCGTGAGATTGCGGTGCTGGTGGTAGCAGTCCCCGTGGACCAGGCCGACGACGTCGCCGTCGATCACCAGCGGCGCGATGCCGTACGACGAGGATCTGGTGATCTCGGCGAGTGGGCGGTTGACGCGCGGGTTGTCCTGCACCTCGTGAACGAGCGTCGCGCGGGCGCCGGTCACCGTGTCGTTCTCGACGAGCGTGCGGTCGAGCACCGGCGGGTTTTCCCTTCCCACCGCCACAATCTCCTCCGCCCAGCGCGGGTCCCGGACGACATGCATCGAATGCAACCGCCACGACCCGTCCACCGTCGACAGCAGCGCACGGTCGAAGCCGAGGCTGCACACCGCCTCGGGCGCGCGGGCCAGCAGCGCGTCGACGGTCTGCGCGTCGCCGACCCCCGCCAGCGCCGACTGCACCCTGGCAAGTACTTCTGCGGGGCCGGCCCTCCCCCGCCGCGCCACCGCCGCCTCCGCCTCGCGTATGCGGCCGAGCATCTCCGTCAGGGATGTCAGAATGTCCGGCGACGAGCCGCGATCACCGATCACGCGCAGCATCTCCGCGGTCACGAGGTCCCACAGCCGACCCAGCACCGCCGGTCCGAGTGTGCGCCCGTCAGCTCCGGACCGCCGAGACCGCGGTCCAGCAGCACGCCCACGTCATGGGTGATCTCGGCAACCGCATCCTGCACCGCGACGCCGTCCTGCGGGGTCGACGAGTTGCGCATTTTCTACTCCCTCGGTGGCCTATTCCTGGTGAGCCATGTCGAGGGGCTCCGCCCGTACGTGCGCGTCACGTGGCAGCCGACGGGACTGATCGAACAGCCCGCCGCCGATCACCAGCACCGCGCACCCGATGATCAGCAGCGACACACCCCACGTCGAGTGCGTGGGCGACACGGTGACCATGGTCAGCGCGAGGATCGGGGCCAGACCACCCGCGGCGGCGCCGCTGACCTCCCGGCCCGTGCCGATGCCCGACGCGCGCAGCTCGGTGGGGAACTGCCGGGCCATGTACGGGCTCGCCGCCACCATGATCGTCGGCGCAAGGACACCCGTGGTCACGACCATGACACCCCAGATGAGCGGGGAGCGGCCCGTGTCGAACAGCCAGAACGCCGGGAAGGCCATCAGTGCGACCCCGATCGCGCCGCCGATCATCACCCTGCGGGTGTCCACGCGGTCGGACAGCCGCCCGATGAGCGGACACGCGGCGATCGCTGCGATGCTAGCGAACGTCACCCCGAGGGCGCCGACGTTCTTCGCCACCCCCTGAAATTCCGCGAGGTAGGACAGCGAGAACGTCTTGAAGGTGTACGAGAGGGCGGAGTATCCGCCGTACACGGCCGCAACCACCGCAAGGCCACGCCAGTTGCCGCGCAACAGATCTCGCAGGACGTCGCGGCCCTTGCGCTGCCGCGCCTCGGTTGCCACCCGCTCGAATTCCTCCGACTCGGGCATGGTGCGGCGAATCCAGTAACCCACGATCACGATCGAGAAGCTCGCGACGAACGGCACCCGCCATGCCCAGGTGTACAAGGCTTCGTCGTCGAGGCTCGTGATCGCCGCGACCGAGAGCGATGCCGCGAGCAGTCCGATCTGTGCGCCCATCACCGGGTACGCGGCGTACCTGCCCTTGGTCTTCTCGTCGGCGTGCTCGTACACCGCGGTGATCGCGCTGCCCAGTTCGGCGCTCGCACCGAAGCCCTGCAGGATCCGCAGAATGATCAGCAGCGCCGGAGCCGCCACACCGATCGCCGCGTACGAGGGCACGAGTCCGATGAGCCCCGACGCGATACCCATGATCAGCAGGCTGATCGACAGCACCGCCTTGCGACCGATGCGGTCACCCAGAATCCCGAACAGGACCCCGCCCAACGGCCGGGCCAGGAAACCGACCGCGAACGTGGAGAACGCCGCGAGCGTGCTGGCCGACGAACTCGCCGAAGGAAAGAACACCTTGCCGAACACGAGCGCCGCCATCGACGCGTACAGGTAGAAGTCGAACCACTCCAGCGAGGTTCCGACGACGACCGCCGCTCCGACCTTCCTCGCACTCTTGTTGGCCCCCTGCCGAACGGGTACCTCACGTTTCTGCGCCACAGTCACGTCCCTTCCGCCACCTGTCGCGCAAAACTATTATGTATAATCTTTAAAATCAAGTGGCGGGGGTCACGAACGTCACCGAATGAGAGTCGGGCCACTCAGCCGGCGTGACCGACTTCGCGAGTAGTCGACACGTCCGGCGCGCTGACCGTCGCGCGTGCCGGGAGGTTGAGCAGTCGCTCTGCTTCCTCGACGTTGGCCAGGGTGAGGTCGAGGTTGCAGACGAGCTCGGTGGTCCTCTCGATCAGCGGTTGATTGCCCGCCGAGAGTTCCCCACGGCGGAGATAGAGCGTGTCTTCCAGGCCGGCGCGGGCGTTGCCGCCCAACGCCAGCGCGATGGCTGTCAGGTTCAGGTTCATTCTTCCGACGGCGACGACCTGCCATACGCAGTCGGCGGGGAGGCGTCGAACCATGGTGAGCAGGTTGTCCGCTGTCGCGGCCATTCCGCCGCGGACACCGAGCACGATGGAGAACTGCATCCGTTCGTCGTCGAGTAGTCCCTCGTCTCGCAGGCGGAGACATGCATCGAGATGTCCGGTGTCGTAGATCTCGAGTTCGGGTTTGATGCCCAGGTCGCGCATCCTGGCCGCGAGCCGCCGGACTTCCTGCGGAGGGTTCCGGAACTCGCCGTCGCCGAAGCTCATGTTGCACGGATTGAGGGTGGCCATACGTGGTCGGAGTTCGACGAGCGCGGCTCGCTCGTCGAACGGCACGGACAGACCGACTCCGGTCGACAGCTGGATCAGGATCGGGCATCGGTCGGAAATGAGTCCTATTGTTTCGCGGGCTATTCCGAGGTCTGCGGTTGGACGGCCGTCGCCGTCCCGGAAATGCAGATGGGCGACCGAGGCGCCCGCCGTGTACGCCGCGGCGACGGCATCGGCGATCTCGTGCGGTTGGGTCGGCAAGTGTGGATTGTCCGCGGTGGTGGCGATGGGACCGGTCGGGGCCACGGTAAGGATGATTCCCAAGGGATGCTCCAGCGAGTTCGGTGTTCGAGGTCGGGGTTCCAGCGTCAGCGATGCTGCCATTCGTTGGAAGACAAAGCCGTTCACGACGAAGATGCTTCGGCAGGCTCCAGCCGCACATCGCACCGCTGTGAAAAATGAACAGCAATGGTCGCCTGGCGTCGAATAATCGTCGAAGGCGATGCCATTGCTTCGACGTGTTCTCCATGATCGGTGCGTCAGTACCGCAGAACACACACGGCGACACCGTCACCACCTCGATGTAGTCGACTCACTATGGAGGACACCCACGATGACATCACAACTCACCACCGATGTTTCCGGTTCGGTTCGTAGCCCGGAAACGTATCCTTTTCGCATGCTCGTCAACGGCGAGTTGGTCGCGGGTGCATCCACCATCGAAGTGGTCAATCCCGCGACAACGCGAGTCATCGCCACCAGTCCCGTCGCGAATTCGGACCTCGTCGACGAAGCGGTCGGGGCAGCAGCACATGCCTTTCCCCGTTGGAGTGGTTTGGCAGTCGAGGAGCGCGCCGAGTGCCTCGACCGCCTCGCCGACGCGATCGAGGGCCGGCGTGACGAGATTGCCCGCATCGTCACTCTCGAACAGGGAAAGCCGCTCGCACTCGCGGAGGGTGATGTCGATGCCGCGGTCGCCTTCGCTCGATACTTTGCCCAGACACGGCTGGAACCTGAGGTCGTTCGAGACGACGACGAGGCTCGGATAGAAATTCACCGGCGCCCGTTGGGCGTTGTCGCGGCGATTCTGCCCTGGAATTTCCCATTCCTCCAGGCGGTGTACAAGATCGCCCCAGCGGTGATCGTGGGCAACACCGTCGTCGCGAAGCCGGCACCGACGACGCCTCTGAACACCATGTTGCTCGCGGAGATCGCGAGAGAGGTGTTTCCGGCCGGCGTCGTCAACATCATCGGCGACGACGGAACCATAGGTCCTCTTCTCACGTCGCACCCCGCTGTCGCGAAAGTTTCCTTCACGGGATCCACCGCTGTCGGCAAGGCGGTCATGCGCAGCGGTGCCGACACGTTGAAGCGCATCACGCTCGAGCTGGGTGGCAATGACGGGGCGATCGTGCTCGACGATGCGGACGTCGACAAGGTGGTCGATGGAATCTACACCTGGGCGTACTCGAATGCCGGTCAGATCTGCATCGCGATCAAGCGAATTTTCGCTCCAGCCTCGCTCTACGACGAACTCTGCGAGAAACTCGCCGAGCGCGTACGCGGAACCATTGTCGGTGACGGCCTGGATCCCGAAACGCAGATGGGTCCGGTTCAGAACGCACAACAGTACGAGGCCGCGAAGAAATGGCTCGACATCGCGAACAAAGAGGGAGAAATCCTGGCAGGGGGAAAGGTCTCCGACCGCACCGGCTATTTCATCGAACCGACACTGGTGGCCGATCTCGACGACGACAGCGAACTGGTATCCGAAGAAACCTTCGCCCCGATTCGCGCGATTCTCCAATACACCGACATCGACGACGCGGTATCACGCGTCAACAGCACCCACTACGGCCTCGGCAATTCGGTGTGGGGTAGCGATGTCGAACGCGCCGCACAGGTCGCCGGCCGCCTCGACAGCGGCACGGCCTGGGTGAATCAGCATTTCACCGTTACTCCCGACGTTCCGTTCGGCGGTCGCAAGGATTCCGGGCTCGGCGTCGAATTCGGAGTCGACGGTCTCCGGGCGTACACCGACATCCAGGTCGTGAACATCTCGAAGGCGTAGGGCTGTCGTTCGGTGCCGGTGTCCCGACTCACCGGCACCGAGGTTGCACGACCGGACCGATCCGTTCCACACGGCACGGACCGAAGATTCTGCGGTTTCCGCCTTGCTGACGGCGGCAGTGAACGAAGAATCTGTGGGAAATCGGATCAAACTCGCACAATTCTTCTTCATGTGCGCCACGTCACACCCCGCGGTGGAATCCTATCCGCAGCAGCACGGTGGCAGGCCGGCCAACCTCTCCCCCGACACGGTCCTCCCCGACCGTCCACCACGAGAATCTCCATAGGAAGCATCCAATGACCAATTCCCCAGAATTCTCCCCACCTGCCGTCGCAGCACCTCCTGCACCCGATGAAGGCTCCCATGCACTTCTCCACCGCGGGCTGGGCGTCGGATCGATCGTCTTCATGGTGGTTGCAGCGGCGGCCCCCCTGGGCGTGATGGTCGCGAACACGCCCATCATCACCGGGATCAGCGGGAGCGCCGGGGCCCCTCTGTTCTTCCTGATCGCGACCGTGGTTCTCGTCTTCTTCTCGGTCGGATTCACTGCGATGAGCAAATTCGTACCCAACGCCGGGGCCTTCTACTCGTATATCCAGGCCGGACTCGGGCGTCACGTGGGCTCGGGCGCCGCGGCGCTCGCGCTCGTCTCCTACGGGGTGCTGCTGATCGGCGTCAACGGCTACCTCGGAGTGGCGACATCGAATGTCGTCTCAGCTCATTTCCACGTGGATATCCAGTGGTGGATCTATTCATTTGCCTGGCTGTTGATTATCGGTGTCCTCGGATATCGAGACATCGAGCTCAGCTCGAAAGTGCTCGGCGTTCTCCTCGTCGTAGAGATAGCTGTCGTGGTGGTCCTCGACATTGCCATCGTCGTCAAGGGCGGTGAGTCGGGCCTCGGTGTCGAACCGCTCTCCTTTTCCACCTTCACCTCCGGAACACCGACGCTCGGACTGATGTTCGCCTTCTTCTGCTTCTTCGGATTCGAAGCGACTGCAGTGTTCCGAAACGAAGCGAAGGACCCCGACCGCACCGTTCCCCGCGCAACGTATATCGCGGTTCTGTCGATCGGAATTTTCTATGCGATTTCCTCGTGGGCGGTGATGGAGGGAGCAGGCTCCGACAGCGTCGTGGAGAAGGCGAAAGCCGATCCGGAGAATCTGGTTCTCGACCTTGCAGCCTCCTACGGCGCGCCGATTCTGAAGGACGTCATGCAAGTGCTGTTGGTAACCAGCACCTTCGCCTGTGTTCTATCGTTCCACAACGTCATCACCAGGTATCAGTTCACACTCGCAGGAAAGGGCATGCTGCCGAAGAGACTGGCAGATGTCAGCGAAAAGCACCTTGCACCGTCGACATCCTCGCTGATTGCATCGGCAATCTCGCTCGCCGCAATGGCACTCGTCACCGCGCTCGGATGGGACCCCATCACCTCGATCTACACGTGGCTTTCGGGTGCAGCCACGCTCGGTCTGATCGGCTTGATGGTCCTGACGAATCTCGCGGTGATCTTCTACTTCCGCACGAAGGCGTCCGCCCCCACGGTGTGGCACTCACTCCTTGCTCCCGCGATGTCCCTGATCAGCCTGACCATCATTCTCGCGTTGGTCATCGCGAACTTCTCACTACTCGTCGGCGACAAGACGACGGCCGCCGTCGTCGGTGGACTGATCGCGGTCGCTTTCGCGGTCGGACTGGCGGGTGCAGAAGTCATGAAGCGTCAACGACCGGACAGGTACGCCGAATTGGCGGCCGACACAGTCCGCCGACCCTGATCAGGTCCGGGACGGGCCGCGCTAGGATCCGCCGTCGCGTTTCGCGTGCGGATCGATGCGGATCGGCCTCCGCATCTCGTCCAATCCACTGACATGCTGCATGAATTGGACCCCGATGAGATGGTCGAACAGGATGCTGGTGTTCGTCGACGCTACCGGACTCGCACTCAGCTTCAGGGCCACGAGGTCGCGTAGTTGAGCGCTCGACGTGCACGCCACGTGCACCAGGAAGTCATCCGCTCCACCGACGAAGAACACATTCAGCACCTGCGGGATCTTGATAATGCGGTTCGCGTAGCTCTTCACCTGGTCGCGGGCGTTCGCCTGCAGTCGCACCGCGACGATGGCCTGCACGGGGAAGCCGATGGACTCATAGTTCAGGGCGGCATGAACGGACTGGATGACCCCCAGGTTCTCGAGCCTCTTGATCCGCACATGACAGGTCGACGGCGCGATTCCTGCCTTCCGTGCGAGCTCGTTGTTCGACTTGCGACCGTCGGCCGCCAGCTCCCAGATCAGAATCTCATCGATGTCGTCGAGCTTGATCTGTTGCTCGCCTTCGTATTGGGCCATCTATCGGATCCCTTCAGCACTCTGCGCATCCGTTTCGGCGACCAGGGTGTGCAGAAGATTCTTCGTTTCCAGTTCCACTCAACGTAGCTTCGCCGAAAGATTCACGTCAATCCAGACATTCTTCGAACAACTCGCAACCTTTCTGGAGCTATCTCGACGAGATGCCGACGATGGTGCGACCACGAAAACCACGACAGGGAGTGTCACGTGACCACGACCGAAACCGAGATTCAGCACCTCGACACACCGGCCCTCCGCGATTCGGCCGGCGCCCATCTGTGGCGGCATTTCTCCGACATGACCACCACCGAGAAGCAGCCACTTCGCGTGATGGTGAAGGGTGAGGGGTGCTACCTCATCGACTCCGAAGGAAATCGATTCCTCGACGCACTGTCCAACCTGTTCTGCGTCAACATCGGCTACAGCTACGGCGAAGATCTCGGGCAGGCCGCGCTGGCTCAGTACCGCGAACTGGGCTACCACTCCAACTGGGGCTCAACCCATCCGAAGGCCATCGAACTGGCACGCACCCTTGCGGACCTCGCCCCCGAGGGCCTCGATCACGTCTTCTTCACCCCCAGTGGCGGCGAGTCGGTCGAGGCCGCCTGGAAGATCGCACGCGAGTACCATCATCTGCGCGGCGAGAAGCGCTGGAAGGCGATCGGCCGGAGCATGGCCTATCACGGAACCACCATGGGCGCCCTGTCGATCAACGGAATTCCCGAGATCCGGAGCATGTTCGAGCCGCTCCTGCCCGGAGCCTCCCATGTTCGCAACACCAAGCGCCTCGGCCGACCCGGGAAGGAAACCGAGGAAGAATTCACCCAGTTCCTCCTCGACGACCTCGAACAGCGAATCCTCGCCGAAGACCCCGCCACGGTCGCGATGATCATCATGGAGCCGGTACAGAACCACGGCGGCATGCTGGTACCACCGGCCGGCTACTCCGCCGGGGTGCGCGCGCTGTGCGACCGGTACGGAATCCTGCTCGTCGCCGACGAGACGATCACCGCCTTCGGACGGTGCGGCGCCTGGTTCGCCTCGGAACGATACGAAATGAAACCGGACATCATCACGACCGCGAAGGGGCTGTCCTCGGCGCATGCGGTGATCGGTGCGGTGATCACGACGGACGAGGTGTATTCGACGTTCTACGTGGCTGGACGGAAATTCACCCACGGCAACACCTTCGGCGGGCACCCCGTGATGGCAGCCGTAGCACTGCGCAACATCGAAATCATGCAGGAACTCGACATCCCGCGTCACGTCGCCGCGAAGGAGGACGAACTCCGGAGCAAACTCGAGTCTCTCCGAGCGCTCCCCATCGTGGAGGACGTTCGCGGCTCCGGATTCTTCTACGCGATCGAACTGACGTCCACCGACGCACGAGGGCAGCGTTTCTCGGATGCGGACCTGGCCAGGCTCTACGGGGACGAACTCCTGTCCGACCGTCTGGTCGACCGTGGCATCCTCCTTCGCCTCTCCCTCGACGGCGGCGACCCGGTGCTGTGCATCGCGCCGCCGCTGATCGCAGACAGCCCTGAATTCGACGAGCTCGTCGACGGTCTCCGCGACGTACTGTCGGCCCTCTCGCTCGACGCGGGCCTCGTCTGAGCCGACCCCAGACAACGACATTCCCGACGACACGACCGGTCCACCGGACGGCGCGTCACCCGAGATCTCTCTGATCGAGCAAGTAGAAGTTAGAAGGAGTTCAATGTCCCACACACCTTCCGAGATCGCCGAGTCTTGGCTCCACACATTCGACGAGCGGCTCCGGTCCCGCGACGTCAACGGTGCTGCGAAGCTGTTCCAGGAGCATGGGTTCTGGCGCGATTTCGTCGCGTTCACATGGAACATCAAGACGTTCGAGGGAAGCGCGGAGATCGAGGCGATGCTGGACAGCACGCTCGATCGGGTGCAGCCGTCGGGGTGGACGTTGCTGGAAGCCGCCGAGGGTGACGAGCACGAGGTCGACGCCTGGGTCGGGTTCGACACCGCTCAGGCGCGAGGCAAGGCCCATCTGCGGCTCCGCGACGGCAAGGCATGGACCCTCCTCACGACGATGGAGGAAATCCGGGGTCATGAGGAGCACACCGGCGCGCATCGTGACCTGGGTGTCCGTCACGAGGTCGTGAAAGGACGGCGCTCGTGGCTCGAGCAGAAGGTCGACCGGGAGGAGCTCCTCGGCCGAGACGAGCAGCCCTACACCCTGATCGTGGGAGGCGGGCAGAACGGGATCAATCTCGCGGCCAGACTCGGGCGACTGGGAGTGCCGACGATCGTCGTCGACAAGAAGGCGCGGCCGGGCGACAACTGGCGGTCCCGCTACAAGTCACTCCATCTCCACGATCCCGTGTGGTTCAACCACATGCCGTACATGAGCTACCCGGACAGCTGGCCCGTGTTCCCCAGTAAGGACAAGGTCGGTGATTGGCTCGAGGCGTACACCACCATCATGGAGATCAACTACTGGGCGAACACCGAATGCGTGAAGGCGCGGTACGACGCGGAGTCCGATTCCTGGTCGGTCGACGTCGTCCGAGATGGCGAGCGCCTCACCCTCCGGCCCCGGCAACTGGTGATCGCTCTCGGTGTGTCCGGCTACCCGCACATTCCGGTATTCGACGGCGCCGAAGACTTCGCCGGCGCTCAGCATCACTCGTCCCAGCACTCCGGAGGCGGAGACTGGTCGGGCAAGCGTGCGGTCGTCATCGGCTCGAACAACTCGGCGCACGATATCGCCGCAGACCTGTGGGAACACGGCGCCGACGTCACAATGCTCCAGCGATCGTCGACCATGATCGCCCGGAGCGGGAGTCTGGTCGAGTACGCGTTCGCACCCCTCTACACCGAGGATGCGGTAAAGAACGGGATCAGCGTGGAGAAGGCTGACATGCTTGCTTCCTCGATCCCGCTGCGGGTGGCCCCGGACGTCCAGAAGCCCATCTACGAGAAGATCGCGGACCACGACGCGGAGTTCTACGCACAGCTGCGGGAGGCCGGTTTCGCGCTCGACTTCGGTGACGACGACTCCGGGCTGCACATGAAGTACCTCCGGCGTGGTTCCGGCTATTACATCGACGTCGGTGCCTCTCAACTGATCATCGACGGTCACGTGAAGCTCCGGCAGGGTCAGGTCTCCAAGATCACCGAGAGTGCGATCATCCTGGACGACGGGACGGAGGTCGAAGCCGATGTGATCGTGTACGCAACGGGCTATGGATCGATGAACGCGTGGCTTGCCGATCTCATCAGCCCGGAGGTGGCCGACCAGGTCGGAAAGTGCTGGGGATACGGTTCCGACACGACGAAGGATCCCGGCCCCTGGGAAGGCGAACTCCGCAACATGTGGAAGCCCACCAACGTCGAGAATCTGTGGATTCACGGCGGAAATTTCTCGCAGGGCCGTCAGTTCTCGAAGTATCTGGCGCTGCAGATCAAGGCCCGCATGGAAGGACTCGACACGAAAGTATACGGACTTCAGCCTTCGCATCACACTCGCTGACACCCTAGATCAACCCGATCGTCTGTGGCCGGCACGCCTGGAGCGAGCCGGCCACAGACGGCCCGCCACCCCGACATCGCCTTCGCGACGAACGAGCCTGAGATTGGGCTGAGGACCATGGAGCCGGAAACTGCTCGACGACAGGGTAATCGGCCATACGAGCGCAGTGCCGGTGCGATGGAGCGCAGTGAACGGCCCTCGTCCGATGCGCGTGAAGTAGTCGCATATGCGCTGAAATGGATGCGGTGGGGCGGCGGCGAGGCGGAAGACATCTTCGTGCATTTCGGGGTGGACGCGCCCTTGTTCTTCCTCCGTGTACGAAAGCTTCTGAGCACGCCCGCCTCGAGGATCCTGACGCCCGAGGAAAAGGCCGAGCTGCGTCGGATCTGCGCTGTGCGTCTGAACCCCACCAGGTCCGGCTTCCCGCTCGGCGGTGCCGCCGAGCGGGACGGCGCGTGAGGTCAGCGTTCGAGTGACCGGGCGGCAGTCCGCTCGGCGCGACGGGCCTCGCCGAGCGTGACGAACTGGCCGACGGAGGCCGGGTCGTCGAGTGCGTCGACGCTCAGCACGGCCTCCCGGTCTGCGCCCTGGAGGATTCGCTTGATCGGGACCTCGATCTTCTTGCCGGTGCGGGTGTGTGGCAGGGAACGAACTTCGATGATCTCGTCGGGGACGTGCCGAGGGGAGGCCTGCGACCGGATGCCCGCATTGATGCGCTCGCGCAGTTCGGCGTTCAGTTCGGAACCCGGCGCCAGGACGACGAACAGCGGCATCCAGTAGCCGCCGTCCGGCTCGTCGACTCCGACGATCAGGGAATCCTCGATCTGGGGCAGCTTTTCGACGGCCTGGTAAATTTCTGCGCTGCCCAGCCGGACGCCGTGCCGGTTGAGCGTCGAATCCGAGCGCCCGTGCATGACCACGCTGCCCTCGTCGGTGACGGTGACCCAGTCGCCGTGGCGCCACACTCCGGGGAAGGTGGAGAAGTACGCATCCCGGTACCGGCCGCCCGTGGCATCGTTCCAGAAGAACACCGGCATCGACGGGATCGGCTTGGTGATGACGAGTTCCCCGACACCACCGACGATTTCGTTGCCACTGCTGTCCCATGCCTGCAGAGCCATTCCGAGGCCTCGTGCGCTGATCTCACCCGGCCGGACCGGGATGGTCGGGGCACTGCACGCGAAGGCGGTGACCACGTCGGTGCCGCCCGTCGGCGAGGACAGCTGGATATGGGCGCCGACGTTGTCGTGCACCCAGTGGTAGCCGCTCGGCGGCAGCGGAGACCCGGTCGAGCCGACGATCCGCAGAACGCTCAGATCGAATTGCTCAGCGGGGGTGATACCGGCGTCGGCGCAGGCCTGCAGGTGACCGGGACTGGTGCCGAGGAAGGTCACCTTCTGCTCGTCTGCGATGCGCCAGAGCGTGGTGGTGTCCGGGTAGGTCGGGCTGCCGTCGTAGATGACGGCCGTTGCCCCGGTCAGCAGCGAAGAGACGACGACGTTCCACATCATCCAGTTCGTGCTGGTGTACCAGAGCAGTGTGTCGCCCTCGCGCAGATCCATGTGCAGGCCGGTCAGGGAGAGCAGGGCGAGCAGGATTCCGCCGTGCCCGTGCACGATGCCCTTGGGCAGTCCGGTGGTGCCGGACGAGAACAGCACCCACAGCGGATGATCAAACGGGACCTTGTCGAATTGCAGGGGCGCCTCTGCACTGACGGCGTCGTTCCAGAACAGCACTGCATGGTCGGCGGTGAGGTCGGCGAAGGCCCCGGCCGTGTGGTGGTCGACGACGATGGTGTGGGTCAGGGTGGGCAGTCCCGCGCGGACCTTGTCCACCTCCGACCGCCGGTCGTAGCAGCGACCGTTGTAAGAGTAGCCGTCGGCGGCGATGAGCACCGTGGGTTCGAGTTGGCCGAACCGGTCGATGACCGCACCAGCGGCGAAGTCCTGGGCACACTGGGACCAGATCGCGCCGAGTGCGGCGGCGGCGAGCAGGCCGATGACGGCGTGCTGGCCGGGCGGCAGGTAGCCGACGACGCGGTCGCCGCGCCCGACGCCGACCGCGCGCAGGGTGGCCGCGAGTGCGCCGACACGACGGCGCAGCTGATCCCAGCTGACCGTCTCCGTCCGCCCGTCCTCCCGGAGGCAGACCAACGCATTCTGCTCGCGCAGCTCGTTGCTCAGCAGGTGTTCGGCGTAATTGACGGTGGCGCCGGGAAACCACTGCACGCCCGGCATCGTCTCGGCGGTCAGCACCGAGTCGTACGGGGTCGCGGAGTCGACGCCGAAGAACGTCCAGACCGCCTCCCAGAACTGGTCGATCCGGTCGGTGGACCACTGCCACAGTGCGGTGTAGTCGAGGTTGTCGTCGATGCCTGTGCGGTACTGCCCACGAACGTAATCGGTGAAGGAGGCGAGGGTGGACAGTCCGGCGCGATCGGGATCAGGTGTCCAGATCGGCTCGGGGCTAACGGATTCCGGTGCAGAGTGGACCATAAGTACTGGTCGCCTTTCGGATCGGGCAGGGCGGTCTCCCCGGTCCGGTGGCGGTCACCCCGGGCCGGTCGGTGCCTGCGATATTTCAGGGGGTGGTGTCGCGGGTGGCGTCGACGAGATGCTGTTCGAGGCGCGCGGTCGCAGCGGCCCGCTTGTCGCGGTCCCAGGCAAGCAGTCCGGCTCCGGTCTTGGCACCGAGACGGCCCGCGTCGATGAGCCTGGTCAGCAGCGGTGAGACATGGTCGTCGTTGTCGAGGCTGGGGAACAGGTAGTTGTGAACGGCAGCGGCGAGGTCGAGGCCGACGTAGTCGGCGTTCTCGATCGGCCCCATCACCGGCAGGCGCAGCCCGAAACTGTTGCAGACCACCAGATCCACGGTTTCGGCGTCGCACACGCCGGACTCGACGAGGGAGATCGCCTCTCGCCACATGGCGTGTTGGAGGCGGTTGCCGATGAATCCGGGGATGTCCTTGCGCACGTGCACAGGCACCTTCCCGGCGCCGGCCAGGATCGACAGCATCCAGTCGACGGTGCCGGTTGCGGTGCTCTCGCCCTGGACGACCTCGACGAGGGGAACGAGATGCGGGGGATTCCACCAGTGGGCGCCGACGACACGCTGCGGATCGACGGCGTCGCGGGCGACGTCGCCGATCGTGAACACGGAGGTGTTGGTCGCGAGCACCGCGTGCGGAAGCAGCACGCTCAGCTCGCCGAAGAGTTTCTGCTTGAGACCGAGAATTTCCGGCACCGCTTCGACCACCAGGTGGGCGTCGGTGGCGGCGGCTTCGAGGGTCTCGGCGAGCCGGACCCGCTCGACCGCCGCACGGTCGCGGCCCAGGGTATCGAGTTGGTCGCGGATGCGGCCCGGAACCTGCGCCAGCACGGTCGTGTCGGCGTCGTGGACCGTCACCGCGGCGCCGGCAGCGGCGAAGACTCCGGCGATCGAATGGCCCATCAGACCTGCGCCGATGACCAGGACGTTCAGTTCGCCGACAGTGCCAGGGCGATCGTAGATTCCCGACGGGGTCATGGCGGTCTCCGCTTCTCTGAGTGCGGCGCAGGCACGACCGGCCTTCGCCGCATCGCATCGCGTCTGATGTCACGGATCACGCTAGCTCCACCCACAGCGTCAGTCGATGTGAAACTCTCATACCTGATCACCACTGAGGTATGAAGATTCGCCACCCGAGAGTACGGTGCCCGGTGTGGACTCCACCGACCCCGAGACCGCAGAACCGGCGGATCGCCGCCGACGCCGCGAACGTGAACTGAGCAGCCTCTACGCCACGGCGCGGTCACTCACCGCGCTCGGGGAGGTCGACACGGTGCTGGCGTCGATCGTGCGGCATGCGCACGAGCTGATGGGCACGGACGTCACATACCTGTCCGTCTTTGACCCCCACTCGGAACTGACGTTGCGCGCCGTCGAAGGGTCGCTCTCCCCCGCCTTCCGGTCAGCGCACGTGCCCGCCGACACCGGTGTGGGCGGGCGAGTCGTGCAGACGCAGGCGGCCTTCTGGGTCGGCAACTACCTCACCGACACCACGCTGGTGCACGACCCGGACTTCGACCGGATGCTGGTCGACGAGGGCATCGTCGCGCTGCTGGGGGTTCCGTTGTGCGACAGCGGGCGAGTGTTCGGCATCCTCTTCGCCGCGGACCGTATAGAGCGCCGTTTCCACATCGACGAGGTGGCCCTGTTGAGCGCCTTCGCCGACCACGCCGCGGTCGCGCTACAGAACGCCCGCCTCTACCAGGAGAGCCGCCAGGCGTTGGCGGATCTGCGGCAGGCCTACTCGACGATCGAACGGTCCGGGCAGGTGCACGAGGCCCTGACCCAGGTGGTGCTCACCGGCGGCGGGGCCCGGGAGATCGCCGATCTGCTGGTCACCGTGCTCGATGGGCGAGTCGCGATCTACGACCGCGATGAACACCTGCTCGTGACAACCGCGAATGTGCGCGGCGAGGCCGACTCCCCCGCAGACGGGCTACAGACGTCGTTGGCCGAGAGCCGGCGTAGTGGTCGATGTGTGACCGTCGCCGACAGTGCAGGTCAGTGCCACAGCCTCGTCGCGATTCTCGCCGGCGACAGCTACCTCGGGGCGGTGGTGCTCTCCCACACCGACACCCCGGCCGAGGCCGAGGCCCGCACCCTCGAGCGGGCGTCCCAGATCCTGGCGCTGATGACCCTCAAACAGAACGCCGTCGTCGAAGCCGAGGATCGGGTGCGCGGCGAACTGCTCACCGAGGTGATTACCTCACCGCGGCCCTACAGCGCCGAACTTGCGGCCCGTGCCGAGTCTCGGCATCTGGGCATCGGCGACTTCGACACCCTCCTCGTCCTCGACTGCCCGTCGCTGCGTCCCGCGGACCTGACCCGACGCCTGCACGGGGTGGCCGACGAATGGTCCGCGCTGGCCGGCATCCACCTCGGTACTCCGACGATGCTGCTGCGCGCCGACGACCGCGACACCGTGGCCGCCGCCATCCATCGGCGTCTGCGTGCACTCGTGCGCGCCCCGATCCTGGTGTGCGCCGCCCCCGTTGCGGCAACCGCGGAGAACCTGCGGCGTCCGTTCACCCTCGCCGCCCGCTGCAGCAAGATTCTCCGCAACATCGGTGTGAACGACAAGGCAACCTCGACAACACATCTCGGCGTCTACGCAACTGTTTTCGATCCGGATCGCGGCGACGATCTGCGGGTGTTCATCACCGACACCCTCGGCGCCGTCCTCGACTACGACCGCCGCCGCAACACCGACCTGGTGATCACCCTCGCGGCATACTTCGACAACTCCGCCAACCTCACCCGCGCCTCCAAGGCGCTGCACGTGCACATGAATACCCTGGTCAAACGCCTGGACCGGATCGCGGCCCTGATCGGCGACGATTGGCAACAACCCGACAACGCATTGCCGCTGCAACTCGCGGTCCGGCTGCACACCCTCGCCCGGGAACTCGACAGCGGGCCACCGGGTTAGACCTCGCCGGCCCGATCGGCGACGTCCCACCTCGCCCCCGCCGCGAGTTGCCGCCGGAGGAGGTTGAGCGCCGCGTGCTGGAGGAGGAGGACGGCCTCGACGTTCGTCTCGAGGATGCGCGCCACTTCGACGGCCGGGAGTCGGTGCGCGAGCCGGAGTCGCAGCACCGTCCGGTGGCGGTCGGGGAGGGTGTCCATCAGCGTCGCGGACCGGGTTGCCTCCTCGTCGTCGATGGTCACGACAGGCCTTTCTCTCGGATCGGACCACTGTCGCCGACCCGGTGTCCCGGGCGGAAGGGACCGGCGTCCCGATCGTCCGGGATCCTGCCGACCGGCTACGACGGCCCTCCCGACGCTTTACGCTCAATGTCATGGCCGCTCTTCGCGCGGAGTGGATCAGAATCTGGCGCAACCCGGCAGACACCCTCGCCACCGTTGCGTTCAATGCCGTCCTGATGATCGGGGCCTGGTTCCTGCTGCCCCGGAGCTGGTTGTTCGAGTGGACCGGGCCGTCGGGTTTCGCGCTCGCCCTGGCCGGCTGGATGTACGCCGACGTCACCGCCACCAACGTCCTGGCACCGGACAGTGAGCGTGTTCTCGCCGCACTCGACGACCGAGACGCGCTGGGTGCGATGCTCGGTGCCAAGGCGGTGGCGTTGTGGATGCTGATCGCCCCGATCTGCGCGACCATCGCGATCGTCGTGGGTTTCGCCGAGCAGGACTGGCTGTTCACCGCGGTGGTGGTGGTCGCGGTGGCCCTGTGCCCGTTCGGTGCGCTTGCCGCGTCGAGCCTGGTCGGGGTCTACTTTCCGTACCACCAGCGGTCGCTGCGGTGGCGGTGGGAACACCGTGCCCGGTGGCGCACCGTCGTCGTCCGGTGGCTGATCCTGCTGGTGGTGCCGTACGGGGTGTTCCCCGCGTTCTCGGCGGCGATCGCCGTCGTCCCGGTCGTGCTGTGGAACCTCGTCCGTCCGGATGACGTACACACGCGGATGGGTACCGCGGACTTCGCGCTGTGCGTCGTCCTCGCGGTCGTCATCTCCGCGCTGATGTGGGTGGTGGCGCGGCGAATCGCCCTGTCACGCATACAACGCCACGCGCCGTTGGCCGCCTACCTCCGTGACCGGGACAGGGGCTGAGCCTCCCCCGCACGTGAGTGGCAAGGCGTACCCGGGCACGCTTTCCCACTCACCTGCGCAGGTGAGTGGGAAAGCGTACCGGGGCACACTTTGCCGCTCACGTCAGGAGAGGTGCTTCGGTTGGGGGTGCGACTTGTGGACCTGGTCCGATCCGACCGCGTCCTGGGTCGCACCAGGTGGGCATTCGGCGCTGTACTTGCCCGCGTGTTCCAGCGAGACGACGACGGACTTCGACGTGGGACAGTTGCTGCCGGTCGCCGTGGAATCGAGCGGCACCAGCGGATTGGTCTCCGGATAGTAGGCGGCGGCCGACCCCCGGGGTGTGTCGTACTCGACGATCCGGAAGTCGTGGGCGCAGCGGACGCGGTCGTCGCCGTCCCAGTGGGTGAAGAGGTCGACCATGTCGCCGTCGTCGAAGCCGAGGGCCGCGATGTCGTCGCGGTGCAGGAAGATCACGCGGCGCCCGCCCTCGATGCCGCGGTACCGATCGCTGAACCCGTAGATCGTGGTGTTGAACTGGTCGTGGCTGCGGATGGTCTGCAGGATCACGTGCCGCGGGGGCACCTGCAGCACGTCGATCGGGGACACCGCGAATTCGGCGCGCCCCGAGTGGGTGGGGAACGTCCGGGAGTCGCGCGGCGGGTGCGGCAGGACGAACCCGCCCGGCTTGCGGACGTTCACCTCGTACCCTTCGCATCCCGGCACCACCCGCGAGATGTGCAGGCGGATGTTCGCGTACTCGTCCCGCATCTTCTTCCACTCGATGCCGTAGCGGTCGCCGATCGTCGCCTCGGCGATGCGCGTGACGATCCCCACCTCCGAATCGAGGTGGGGGCTTGCGGGTTTCAGTGGACCGCGGGAGGCGTGGACCGAGCACACCGAGTCTTCGACGGAGATGAACTGCGGCCCACCGGCCTGGACGTCCTGCTCGGTGCGTCCCCGCGTCGGCAGGATCAGGGCCGTGTCGCCGCACACGAGATGCGACCGGTTGATCTTCGTCGAGACGTGCACCGTCATCCGGGTGTTGCGCAGGGCGGCGGCGGTGACGTCGGTGTCCGGGGCGGCCTGGACGAAGTTGCCGCCCAGTCCGAGAAAGAAATGAGCCTTGCCGTCACGCATGGCCCGGATCGAATCGACGGTGTCGTAGCCGTTCTCGCGGGGCGGGTCGAAGTCGAACTCCTTCGCGAGCGCGTCCAGGAAATGCCGCGGCGGACGCTCCCAGATCCCCATCGTGCGGTCACCCTGCACGTTCGAGTGTCCGCGCACCGGCAGCAGCCCGGCGCCTGGCCTTCCGATGTTGCCCTGCGCGAAAGCGAGATTCGCGACTTCCTTGATGGTCGCCACCGCGTTGTGGTGCTGGGTGAGCCCCATCGCCCAGCAGAACACGGTGGCGTCGGAATCGCGCAGCATCCGGGCCGCGTCGGTGATCTGTTCCCGCGACAGCCCGGTCGTCCGGGTGACGACGCCCCAGTCGAGGTCGGTGACCTGCTGCTTCCACAGCTCGAATCCGATCGTGTACCGGTCGATGAAGTCGTGGTCGAGGGCGTCCCATTCGACCAGCAGCGAGCCGAACGCCTGGAGCAGCGCGAGGTCGCCGTTCAGCGCGATGGGCAGATGCAGGTCGGACAGGTCGGTGCCCGGACCCACCATGCCGCGGGGCGTCTGCGGATTCTTGAAGTTGACGAGCCCCGCCTCGCGCAGCGGGTTGATCGACAGGATCTTCGCGCCGTTCTGCTTGGCCTTCTCCAGCGCCGACAGCATCCGCGGATGGTTGGTTCCCGGATTCTGCCCCTGCAAGACAATGAGTTTCGCCTGATACACGTCGTCCATCGTGACGCTCGCCTTACCGATGCCGATCGACTCCTGCAGCGCGATGCTGGTCGATTCGTGGCACATGTTGGAACAGTCGGGCAGATTGTTCGTCCCGAACGCGCGGACGAACAGCTGGTACGCGAACGCGGCCTCGTTCGACGCCCGGCCGGACGTGTAGAAGATCGCCTCGTCCGGGCTGTCCAGGGCGTTCAACTGCTCACCGATCAGCGCGAAGGCCTCGTCCCAGTCGATGGGCTCGTAGTGGGTTCCGCCGGGCCGCTTCACCATCGGATGCGTGATCCGGCCCTGCTGCCCCAGCCAGTGCTCGCTGTGGCAGTCGAGTTCGGCGATACTGTGGCGGGCGAAGAATTCGGGGGTCGCCCGGTCCCGCGTCGCCTCCTCCGCCACCGCCTTGGCGCCGTTCTCGCAGAACTCGGCGGCGTGGCGGTGCCCCGGGTCGGGGTCGGGCCAGGCGCAACTCATGCAGTCGAAGCCCTCGGCCTGGTTCAGCCGGAGCAACGTCTCGGCGGTGCGGACCACACCCATCTGTTCGAGCGCGCGTTTCATCGACACCGCGACAGCGGTCGGCCCGGCCGCATGATCCTTCGGGTGCCCGACCTCGAGGTCGGCCTCGTCGTAGTCGAGTTCCTCGTCCTTGTGACGCATCGTTCAGCCTTCCGTCACGATCTCCCCACCAAGCAGCCGAGGTAGTCGATGACGTCGTCGGTCGCGGTGGCCGGGGCGGTGAGCGCGACGTAACCGTCGGGGCGCACCACCACCAGCGTGCCACCGTGTGCCCCGTAGGCGCTACGCGCGAAACCGCGGTCGTCGACGACGTCCACGCCGGGGCCGCGGGAATCTGCCACCACCACGTATTTCACGTCGTCGGGTGCGTCTTCGGCCAGGGTCTGCAGGCTGTGCCGGGGCCCGCCGTCGAACCCGAGAACTGTGAAGTGCGTGCCGCGGAGGACGTCGAACAGTCGCAGCGGGGAGCCGTCCGGGCTCAGGCACGGCGCGTCGGGTGCGCGGTCACCGGCGCGGACGCCCGTCGTCACGTCCCCGTCCCGGGACAGCGAACTCCACGGGTAGCCCAGCCCGAGTTGCTGGCCGTCCTCGGTTGCCGCGCCGGCGAACCCCGATGAGTCCTCGCGTCCGAGGTTGTCGGTGACCTTCTGCAGCCCCGCGCTGCTCACCCCGAGCGTCCAGCGGGCGAGCGGCAACCGCTCCTCCTGATACGTGTCGAGGAGCGACGGATCCGCGGACCCGGCCAGGACGAGCGCGAGTTTCCAGCCGAGGTTGTAGGCGTCCTGGATCCCGGTGTTCATCCCGAGCCCACCGGCGGGCGGATGAACGTGCGCGGCGTCGCCGGCGAGGAACACCCGGCCGTCTCGGAAGCGGTCCACCATGCGCACGTTCACGTGCCAGGTGGACAGCCACGTCGGCGCGGACAGTCGCACGCCGGGATCGCAGGCGATGTCGTCGAGCACTCGCTGGAAGTACTCGAGCGACGGCGCTGGCAGGTTCCCGTCCTCGTCGAAGTCCGCGAACGGCACTCCCTGGAACTGCCAGGAGTTGATTCCACGGAACGGGCACAGCGCGACGAATCCCTTCTCGGGGTGCGACCACTGGTACCAGTGATCGGGGGTCAGGCCGTCGACGGACACGTCACCGAGGAGCATGCCCTCGATACCGCCCGTCCCCTCGAACGACACCCCGAGCGCCTTGCGCACCGTGCTGCGTCCGCCGTCGCAGCCGACGAGGTAACGCGCCATGACGGTCCCGCCGCCGGCGAGCCGGACGGTCACCTTGTCGGTGGTCTGCTCGAAACCCACCACCTCGACGCCGCGCTCCACGTCGATACCGAACTCGGAGAGCCGCTCTCGCAGGATCTGCTCGGTCCGCCACTGCGGGATCATCAACCCGCTCTCGTAGGGCCGGTCGGGTGTGGGGCTCAGGTCTGCGTGCGGGTCGCTGTCGCCCACCACCCGGCCGCGCACCGCGACCCGGTTGGGGAGGTGCCGGAACCCGGCCTCGACGACCTCGTCGACGATACCGAGATCGTCCATCACTTCCTGACTGCGCGCGGTCAATCCCTTTCCGCGCGAACCCGGGAACGGCTCGGGAGACTTGTCGAGGATCCGCACTTCGACGCCACGCCGCGCCAGTTCCAGAGCGAGCGTGAGACCGGTCGGCCCGGCCCCGGCCACCACTGCCTCGGTAGGGCTCATGGCGTCATCGTATTCGCGACGGCACCGATCCCGCGGGAAAGTCGCCGCACCCGCTCATCGGCTCTCGCTCAGAAGTTTCCGCGGGCGGCTTGTTCGCGTTCGATGGCCTCGAAGAGGGCTTTGAAGTTGCCGATGCCGAAGCCGAGGGAGCCGTGGCGTTCGATGAGTTCGAAGAACACGGTGGGCCGGTCGACGAGGGGTTTGGTGAAGATCTGCAGCAGGTAGCCGTCCTCGTCCCGGTCGACGAGGATGCCGCGTTTCTGCAACTCCTCGATCGGGGCGCGGACGTTGCCGATCCGGGCCCGCAGTTCGGGATCCTCGTAGTAGGAGTCCGGGGTGGCCAGGAACTCCACACCCTCGGCGGTCAACCGGTCCACCGCGGTGAGGATGTCGTTCGTGGCCAGGGCCAGGTGCTGGGCGCCGGGGCCGCGGTAGAAGTCGAGGTACTCGTCGATCTGGGAGCGTTTCTTGGCGATGGCGGGTTCGTTGAGGGGGAACTTCACCCGGTGGTTGCCGTTGGAGACGACCTTGCTCATCAGGGCGGAGTAGTCGGTGGCGATGTCCTCGCCGACGAATTCGGCCATGTTCGTAAAGCCCATGACCCGGTTGTAGAAGTCGACCCAGTGGTCCATCCTGCCGAGTTCGACGTTGCCGACGACGTGGTCGAGGGCCTGGAACAGGCGCTTGGGGGCGCCGTCCCGTTTGGTGTGGGTGGAGGTGCGCGGCTGGTAGCCGGGCAGGTAGGGGCCGGTGTAGTTGCTGCGGTCGACGAGGGTGTGGCGGGTGTCGCCGTAGGTGGCGATCGCGGCGATCCGGACGGTGCCGTGCTCGTCGGTGACGTCGTGGGGCTCGTCCAGGACGGTGGCGCCCTGGGTGCGGGCGTGGGCGATGCACTTGTCGACGTCGGGGACGGCGAGGGCGATGTCGACGACGCCGTCGCCGTGGGTGCGGTGGTGCTCGATCAGCGGGCTGCCCGGGTCGACGGCGCCGTTGATCACGAAGCGGACGGCGCCGGATTCGAGGACGAAGCTGTGGTGGTCGCGGTTGCCGGTGGTCGGTCCGGAGTAGGCGACGAGGGTCATCCCGAACGCGGACTGGAAGTAGTGGGCGGTCTGGGTGGCGTTGCCGACCACCCAGACGACGGCGTCCCAGCCGCTGACCGGGAACGGGTCGCGGGTGCCGTCGTATTCGACGAGCCCGACCAGCTGTTCGAGCTGGCCGAGGTCGAGACCTGCCAGGCGTTCCTTGTCGGTGAGAGTCTGCTCGATCGTCATCGCTGTCTTCCTGTTTCGGGGACGGAGGGCTTGGCCTGTTGTGTGGGTCACTACGAAAACCCAGACCGGCCACATAGGCAACCGAGCCAGCAGAATCTAGCCGCGGTGCCACCTTCGGGCGCCTCGAGGACGGATTTCTTATACAGTCGGACTAGTTGAATTCGTTCGGAGAGGTCTGGCCATGAAGGACGCAGTGCAGTTGGACGAGCTCGACTTCGCCCTCCTCGACGCCATGCACGACGACCCGAAGGCCGGCGTGCTGGAGCTGTCGCGCCGGATCAAGGTCGCGCGGGCCACCGTGCAGGCGCGGGTGCGCAAACTCGAGGAGTCGGGCGTGATCGCCGGGTACGAGCCGCGCCTCGACATCGCCGCCGCGGGGTTCGACGTGCAGGCGTTCGTCACGCTGGAGACGGCGCAGGGCGCACTCGACTCGGTGACGTCGGAACTCGAATCGATCCCCGGGGTGCTCGAGGCCTTCGCGACCACCGGTTCCGGCGACATCCTGTGCCGCATCGCCGCCGGCTCCCACCTCGGGCTGCAGCAGACGCTGATCGATCTGAACAAGTCGAGCGTCGTCGCCCGGTCCACCAGCGTGATGGTGTTGTCGGTGATCGTCCCGTACCGGTCGATGCCTCTCCTGCGGACGCTCGACCGACCGCGTCCGGCGAAGGCACCGGCCTACCGCACCGCGCCCGCAGACGCGGATTAGCAACGCGATCACCGCTTCTGCTGCACAAACTGAATAGAAAATCGACGAACTTCTTTCTCGGTGATGTTCATCGTGGCTATCTGCTGCGCAGCCGGTTGCGGCGCACGAGTGGTGCCCACCACAGTGATCGCCGTAACAGCGCGGGCACGGCCGGGAACACCGGCCGGATCGCCCCGACCCCCGGCCGTCCAGAAACCGAGAGAAGCCATGAAGAATCTGCTCACCCGATTCGAAGAGAAGGCCCCCGAGATCGTCTTCGAGTGGCACGACACGGAGACCTCCGCCCGCGGGTGGACGGTGATCAACTCCCTGCGCGGCGGTGCTGCCGGCGGCGGAACCCGGATGCGCCGCGGTCTCGATCGGCGCGAGGTGGAGTCGCTCGCGAAGACGATGGAGGTCAAGTTCACCGTCTCGGGTCCGGCCATCGGCGGCGCGAAGTCGGGCATCGACTTCGACCCGACCGACCCGCGCAAGGACGAGGTGCTGCGCCGCTGGTTCAAGGCCGTGACCCCGCTGCTGAAGTCGTACTACGGCACCGGCGGCGACCTGAACGTCGACGAGATGGCCGAGGTCGTGCCGATCACCGAGAGCTACGGGCTGTGGCATCCGCAGGAGGGCGTCGTCAACGGGCACTTCGCGGCCAGCGATCGGGAGCGGGTGCAGCGGGTCGGACAGCTGCGCCTGGGTGTCGCGAAGGTCGTCGAGGATGCGCGGTTCACGCCCGATCCGCAGGCCAAGTACACGGTGTCGGATCTGATCACCGGCTGGGGTGTCGCCGAATCGGTGCGGCACTATTACCGGGTCTACGGCGGCGAACTGGCCGGCAAGCGGGTGATCATGCAGGGCTGGGGCAACGTCGGCGCCGCGGCTGCGTACTACCTGGCGCAGTCCGGGGCGCGGATCGTCGGCATCCTCGACCGCAACGGTGGGCTGACGAACACCGACGGCTACGACTTCGAGCAGATCCGCGCGCTGTTCCTGGCCAAGGAGGGCAACGAGCTGCGCGCGGCCGGCATGGCGGCGTTCGAGGAGATCAACGAGACGATCTGGAGTTCCGGCGCCGAGATCTTCCTCCCCTGTGCCGCATCGCGCCTCGTGACCCGCGAGCAGGTGGACCGGTTGATCGCGGGCGGTCTCGAGGTGGTGGCGAGCGGCGCCAACGTGCCGTTCGCGGACGACGAGATCTTCTACGGCCCTACCTACGAATACGCCGACAAGAGCGTCGCCGTCGTCCCCGACTTCATCGCCAACTGCGGCATGGCCCGCGCGTTCGCGTTGCTGATGGAGGGCGACATCGAGGTGTCCGATGAGGCGATCTTCGGCGACGTCTCCGCCACCGTCGCGACGGCGCTCGAGCGTTGCTTCGCGCGTTCGTCGCAGCCGACCGGAATCGCCGGTACCGCGTTCGAGATCGCACTCGATCAGCTCGTCTGACGGCACGGGAGACCCCATGAACACAGTTCACGACCCACCGGCATCCACCACGCGCCTGCAGCAGGTGATGAAACCGCGGCAGCTGGTGATGATGAGTCTGGGCGGCGCGATCGGTGCCGGACTGTTCGTCGGCTCCGGCGCGGGCATCGCCGTCGCCGGGCCCGCCGTCCTCGTCTCCTTCCTCATCGCCGGGTTCCTCGTCGTCCTCGTCATGCGGATGATGGGCGAGATGGTGGCCGCCGACCCGGACAGCGGCGCGTTCTCCGTGCACGCCGAGAAGGCGATGGGCCCGATCGCCGGCCGGACCATCGGCTGGCTCTACTGGGTGCAGGTCGTCATCGTGGTCGCCGCGGAAGCGACCGCGGCGGCGGCGATCACCGCCGCCTCCCTGCCTGCGGTGCCGCAGTGGGTGGCCGCCCTGGCGTACATGAGTGTGCTGACCGCGGTGAACCTGGCGGGCGTTTCCCGCTTCGGTGAGTTCGAATTCTGGTTCGCCGCACTGAAGATCGTGGCGATCGTCGCGTTCCTCGCGGTCGGCTGCGCGATGATCCTCGGCTGGATCCCGAGCTTCGACGCGCCCGGTTTGTCGAACCTCACCGGCCACGGCGGTTTCGCCCCCACCGGAGTCACCGGCATCGCGGCCGGCCTGCTGATCGTGGTCTTCGCGTTCGGCGGCACCGAGGTGATGGCCATCGCGGCCGCCGAGACGTCGGAGCCCCGGCGCAACGTGAGCCGCGCGGTGCGGTCGATCGTGTGGCGGATCCTGGTGTTCTACGTCGGTTCCGTCCTGATCATGGTGACGGTGCTGCCGTGGACCGCGGGCGAACTCGCGACGGGTCCGTTCGTCGCGGTCCTGAACGCCGCGCACGTGCCGGGCGCCGGCGCCGTCATGACCGTCGTCGTGGTCATCGCGCTGCTGTCGTCGCTGAACGCCATGCTGTTCAGCGGTTCCCGGATGATCTACTCGCTGTCCGAGCGCGGGGCGGCCGCGAAGGTGTTCGGCCGGGTGTCGGGCAACGGCGTTCCCCGCGTGGCGGTGCTGGCGTCGGTGGCATTCGGTTTCGTCACCGTCGTCCTCAACTACCTGGCACCGGATCGTGTTCTCCCGCTGCTGCTCAACGCGGTCGGCTCGACGATCCTGGTGTTGTGGACGTTCGTGACCGTCTCGCAGATCGTGCTGCGGCGGCGCGCCGAGAAGTCGGGCCGGACGGATCTGCCGCTGAAGATGTGGTGCTTCCCGTATCTGTCGTATGTCGCACTCGCGCTGCTGGCCGCGGTCGCGGTGCTGGCGTTGTTCGACGACGCGGCACGCAACCAGCTGTTCGCGACGCTCACGTTCACGTGTGCGATCACAATGGCCTGCTGGGCGCTCGGGCGCCGGCAACGCGGCACGACCAGCGGTGAAGCGCCGGAGAAGCTGCCCGAGACCGTCGGCTGAGAGGCCACCGCCGCACGCTCACGGACGTCGAGGGGTCGTCCGCGAGAGTGCGGTGGTGTCCCGCTCAGCGGACACCTCCCGGTCGCCGAACGTCCCCGCGGCCTACCGTCGGCTGCACGCGACGAAGGGCCGGGAATGACCACACCTCCAGACGTTTTCGCTCCAGCCACGCTGGGCCCCATCACGATACGCAACCGCATCATCAAGTCGGCCACGTTCGAGGGCCGCACCCCCGACGCCCTGGTCACCGACGAACTGATCGATTTCCATCGCCGCCCCGCCGCGGGTGGGGTCGGGATGTCGACGGTGGCCTACTGCGCCGTGGCACCGGAGGGCCGCACCGAGCGCGGGCAGTTGTGGATGCGCCCGGACGCCGTGCCCGGGCTGCGCCGACTCACCGACGCCATCCACGCCGAGGGTGCGGCCGCATCCGCGCAACTCGGGCACGCCGGACCCGTCGCGAACGAGAAGTCCACCGGACTGCCTGCGCTCGCACCGTCGCGGTCGTTCAATCCGCTGAGCATGCGGATGATCCGCAGCGCCACCACCGCCGACATCGCCAGGATCACCGCCGCCCACGGCACCGCGGCGCAGCTCGCCGTCGAGTCCGGTTTCGACGCCGTCGAGATCCACTTCGGCCACAACTATTTCGCCAGTTCCTTCCTCAGCCCGAAGCTGAACCGGCGCACAGATTCCTACGGCGGATCACTCGAGAACCGGGCCCGGGTGGTGCGGGACGTCGCCCGGACCGTGCGCGACGCCGTCGGCGGGCGGATCGCAATCCTCGCCAAGCTGAACATGGACGACGGCGTCCCCGGCGGATTCTGGCTCGACGAGGCCATCCAGGTCGCCCGACTGCTGGAGCACGACGGCAGTGTCGACGCCCTCGAACTCACTATGGGCAGTTCACTTCTCAATCCGATGTACCTGTTCAAGGGTGACGCTCCGGTCCGCGAGTTCGCCGCCGCCATGCCGCAGCCCGTCCGCCTCGGCGTGCAACTGGTAGGCAAGTCGCTGATCCACGCCTACCCCTACCGCGACCTGTTCATGCTCGAGCACGCCCGCCAGATCCGCGCGGCCGTGGCGTTGCCGCTCGTCCTGCTCGGCGGAGTCACCGACCGGGCGGGAATGGACACTGCCATGGCCGAGGGCTTCGAATTCGTCGCCATGGCCCGCGCGTTGCTGCGCGAACCCGATCTGGTGAACCGTATCCGCGCCGAGTCGCGCACTCCATCGTTGTGCATCCATTGCAACAAGTGCATGCCCACCATCTTCAGCGGAGCACGCTGCGTGCTCGTCGAATAGTCGGCGAACTCTGCGCGGGCTGCACACGCAGCGTGATCGACGTTGATCCCAATTATTCAGCGTCAGCGCCGGAGGGCTGCAGCCGAGATGGGAAGCCCCGCCGCCACGAGGCGGTCACACACATCAGCGGGAGTTCCCGGCGGATTGCGCCACGCCGCTGCTGTCGCGCTGACAGCCTGATGGACCCGCACCCCGTCGAGGTGGAACAGATCCATCACGAACTCGTCCGGATGCTTGGCTTCGATGCCGAACTGCGCCAACTCGGAGTCGGGGAAGTCGCGCAGGTTTGCTGTGACTATGACCTGAGCGCCCGATCTGATGGCCGCAGCCAGCACATGCCGGTCATCCTCGTCCGGCAGAGTGAGGGCAGGAATGAGCCTCTCGTACCCGGTGACCAGGCAGTCCGGTACCGCTCTGTTCATCAATTCCCGCAGCTTCGCCAACGCCGCTGCCGGGATATCCGGGCGATCCTCACCCAAGTTCTCGAACATCTCGTCCAGGATCCGGTCTGTCCACCGGGCATGCACCAGGCCGGTCTGCGCAAGCCGGATGAGAACATCACGCAACACATTCGGGTACAGCACATTCGCGTCGTACAACACGGTGAACGTCACGTCAGTACAGTCCGAGGTCTTCCGACAGAGCCGCCAACTCGTCCGCCGCGGTGCGGGAACTTCCCAACTGCGACCGCTGATAGGCGAGCAGAGACGTAGCGCGGATCCGCCGATGTCGTCCGACCATCCGATACTCGATGCGCCCCTCGTCGAGAAGCTTGATCACATGCGGGCGCGAGACGTTGAGCATCTGCGCAGCCTGCTGCGTGGTCAGCTCCGCGTGCGCCGGGACGACCGTTACACCCCGCCCTGCGGCCATGTTCGCCAGCACGTCGCGAATCAGGTCGAGGGCGGCACGAGGAAGGTGAACCGACTCCGAGGTTCCGGCGACGGTGATATCAACGGTCTCCCCCGTGGGATCGACGTCACGAAGCAACTTGAGCGCCTGTCGGGCCTGCTCCTGCTCGACAACGCTGGGCTGCTCATGCGCTCCTGACACCACCGCACCTCCTAAACGCAATATACGGAACAAACGAAATAAACGCAACGATGATTGCCCGAGGGCACCGATCACCAGCTCGTCTGCGCCAGAACCGCATCCAGAGCCGCGTAGCTCTCGTTCATTCCGCTTTCCATGCCGGTCTGCAACATGCCGTCGCGTTCTTCGGGGGTGTGGAACTGGCTGACGACGGACAGCTTGGTGCGCCCGTCACCGAGGTCGGTGTAGGTGTTGTTCTCGACGATGACGTGGCCCGGCATGCCGTCCCATTCGAATGTGTACACCAGGCGCTCCTCCGGGGCGATCTCCCGGAACCGGCCCTCGAATCCGTGGGTCTCGCCGTCCGCGTGTTCGACGAAGCGCCAGTGTCCGCCGCGCTCGAATTCCCAGCGTTCGACGTCGAGTTCGTTTCCGCGACCCCACCACTGGGCGAGCAGTTCGGGTTTCGTGAACGCGGCCCACACGCGGTCGCGTGGGGCGTTGAAGACGCGTTCGACGTGGATCTCCCGGTCCGTCGGCGTCGAGACGGTGGAGGTCGTGGGAGTCTGCGAGGTGCTCATGACGTGCCTTCCGTTCGATTGAGAAATTCGTCCAGACGGTCCAGGCGCCCTTCGAGCGACAGTTGGTAGTCGCGGATCCAGGCCACCTCACGCTCGAGGGCATTGGTCCCCAGCATGCAGTACCGCACCCGGCCACGTTTCTCAGTGACGACCATCCCCGCGTCTTCGAGTAGTCGCACGTGCTTCTTGATGCCGGTGAGCGTCATCTCGAAGAGTTCGGCGAGGTCGCTGATCGAGCACGCGCCGTCGCCGAGCCGGCGGAGGATCCCACGTCGCGTGGGGTCTGCGAGTGCGGCGAACGTAGCGTCAAGAGCCGAATACTGAACCATCGGGTTCAGTGTTGCACGTGCGTGGCACTCCGTCAACGGTTTTCGCGGTGTCTCGGCGCCGGTACGGATCGGTAACGAATCCGGACGACCCGCCTGTCGCCGCGGTGGGCAACTCGCGCGCGCCGTTAGCGTCGGAGCCGTCGGCACACGTCCGCACACCGAGGGGGCGCAGATGGAATCACGCGTCTTTCCTCGCCGCCCGGCGATCGTGGTGGCGCTCGCGGTGTGCGCGACGTTGGCCGTCGTCGCGGTGCTCGGCACCGTCGACCCGTGGACGCCGAAGGTCGGGCTGTTCGCCGGCGGCGCCGATCTGCACGTCTATCGCGACGGTGGCTGGCGGGTGCTGCACGGCCTGCCGCTGTACATCGGACCCGTCGCGCTGGGGTTGCTCTACACCTACACCCCGTTCTCCGCGATCGCGTTCGTGCCGCTCGAACGCATACCCGGCGCGTACGTCGACAACCTGTGGATGGCGTTCAACCTGGGTGTGCTGGCGGGGTGCATCCTCCTGTGCTGGCGCATCCTCGGGTACCGGATCACCCCGCACCTGCTGCTGGTCACCGCGCTGACGACGGTGACCTGCACCTTCGTCGAACCGGTGCGGACGACGCTGTTCTACGGCCAGGTCAATCTGGTGCTGATGATGTGGGTGCTCTGGGACTTCTCCCGGCCGGAGCGCAGCGTGCTGCGCGGGGTGGGTATCGGGCTGGGCGCGGCCGTCAAACTGACCCCCGGCTTCTTCGTCGTCCAGCTCCTCGCCCTGCGCCAGTGGCGGGCGGCCGCGGCCGCGACGTCCGTCTTCGCGGGCACGGTGGCGTTCGCCTGGGTGATCGTGCCGGACGACTCCCGCCGGTACTGGACCAGCACGTTCTTCGACTCCACCCGCATCGCCGACGACGCGCACCCTTCCAATCAATCGTTGCGGGGAACACTGACCCGGCTCACGGACGGGCAGGTACCGCCGTGGCTGTGGCTGATCCTCGCGGGAGCCGTCGCCGTCGTCGGCCTCGTCGTGTCGGTTCGCCTGTACGAACGCGGCGAGCGGTTGCTGTCGGTGGTGCTCGGCGGGCTCACCGCCGCCGTGGTGTCGCCGTTTTCGTGGAGCCACCACTGGGTGTGGCTGGTGCCGCTGATGGTCTACCTGATGCACCGCGCGGTCACGGACACCGGGCGGTGGTGGTTCGCGTTCGCCGCGCTGTTCGCGTCGACATCCGCGTGGCCGTACTGGTGGAGCCCGGACTTCGCCGTCGTCGGACTGTTCCTGTTCCCTCCGTCGTGGCCGGTCGCGTTTCTGCTGCAGAACATCTACGTGCTCGTGTACGTCCCGGTCCTCGCGTCGGCGATCCGGATGGTCACCCGGCGCACCCGGCATCGGCCGATCCTCACCTCGGTCGTGACGTACCCGCAGGCACCGGAACCGCCGGAGATGTCGCTGCGAAGCGCGTGACGGCACCGCCTTTCCGCACCCCTCGACGCACCGTCCGGAATACCCTGGCAAGTGCACGCACCGTGCACCGCCTGGACTCTGCACCCCCGGAATCGAACCGCCATGACCGAGCGCCCGCCGAGTGATTCGACGGTCGCGACTGGGCCGCCCACCGAACTGGGCGAGGAAACCCAGCTGCCGCCGTCGACGACGTCGGGCGCCGAACCGGTGTTCGTCGTCGACAGTGGCGTCGAACGCCTCGTCGCGGATTGGGAGTCGTCGGGTTCGCCGGCCGAACTCACCGAGTACCTGCCCGACACCGCCGCGATCCGGCGGGCGGCGCTGATCGAGTTGATCAAGGTGGATCTCGAGTACCGGTGGCTGCGGTCGGGCTGCCCGAAACGCATCCCGGAGTACTGCCTCGAATTCCCAGAGCTACTGGCCGAACCGCTGCCGCCGGAACTGGTCTACCTGGAGTACCGGGTCCGCAGTCGGAGCGGCGCCGACGTCGATCCCGAGGAGTACGTCGCCGAGTACCCGCAGCAGGCGGACCGGTTCGAGACGCTGCTCGAGGACGACCGGCGCATGGACCGGCGCTCGGCGAGCGCGGCACTCGGCCCGGACGACGACTTCGACGTCGGCGGCCGCCTCGACGATTTCGATCTGATGATGGAACTGGGCCACGGCGCGTTCGCGCGGGTGTTCCTCGCCCGGCAGCGGTCGATGCAGCGGTGGGTGGCGCTGAAGATTTCCCGGAACATCGGCAACGAGCCGCAGACTCTCGCGCAGCTCGACCACCCGTACATCGTCCGCGTCTACGACCAGCGGGTGCTGGAGGATCGCCGCCTGCGGGTGCTGTTCATGGAGTACGTCCCCGGTGGCACACTCCTCGACGTGGTGCGGCTGGTCCGCAAGACCCCACCCGAGCAGCGCTCCGGACAGTTGCTGCTCGATTCGGTGGACCGCGTCCTCGAGGCGCGGGGCGAGATCCGGCCCGAGTACTCGAGTGTGCGGGACGAGATCGCCGCGCTGTCGTGGCCGGAGACCGTCGCCTGGATCGGTCTGCGGCTCGCCGACGCACTCGACTACGCGCGGGCGCACGGCGTCCTGCACCGCGACATCAAACCCGCGAACGTGCTGCTGGGCCTGGAAGGAATCCCGAAGCTGGCCGATTTCAACGTCAGTTCGAGCGACAGCGTCGAGAATCGCGGCGCCGGCGGATTCATCGGCGGCTCCGTCGCGTACATGTCGCCCGAACAGTTGGAGGTGATCGACCCGGACACCCGCCGGACCGCCTCCGACCTCGACACCCGCAGCGACATCTTCGCGCTGGGGGTCATGCTGTGGGAACTGCTGACCGGGGCGCGGCCGTTCCCGGACGACGACGGAACCGCGTCGCCGCACGTACTTCTCGAGTCGCGGCGCCGGGGCGTCGACCCCGAGCGGTCCGCGCTCCCCGAGGACTGTCCGGCAGCGATGCGGCGCATCCTGGTGAAGTCCCTCGCGCCCGACCGGGACGACCGGTGGTCGAGTGGCCGGAAGCTGACGCGTCAGTTCGCGCTCTGCCTCGACCCGCACGCCCGCGACCTGGTCGACCCGGCGCCGGGCAGCGTCCGGTCGACGATGTGGCGGTGGGCGCTGCCCATCGTGCTCGCCGCGGTCGGCATCCCGAATCTGCTGGCTGCGGGATACAACTACTACTACAACAAGGTCCTCATCATCGCGACGCTGCCCGCCGAGGCGCAGCAGGATCTCGAATTCGTGCACCTGGTGATCGGCGGTATCGCGTTTCCGCTGGGCGCGGTTCTCATCGTCTACTGGTGTCGGCTGTCGCTGACGGTGCCACGTGGTCTCCGCAACGGCCGAACCTACAGTTCCGAGGTGCTGGAGAAGGCACGGGCCACGACGCTGGGGCTCGGACATCGGGCGGTGGTGGTCAGCTTCGGGCTGTGGGTCGTCGCCGGGGTCGCCTACCCGATCGCCCTGGAACTCACGGCCGGCGGCATCCCGCTGCGCGCGTACACGCAACTCCTCGCGTCCCTCGCCGTGTGCGGGGCGGTCGCCCTCGCCTACCCGTTCTTCATCCTCACCTTCTACGCGGTGCGGTGCCTCTGCCCGATCCTGCTGTCGCACGGCGAGTTGCGCGGAAGCGACGGCCGCAACATCCGGGCCCTCGGCCGGGGCATGCCGCGGTACCTCGCCGTCGCCGCTGCCGTCCCGCTGATCGGGGTCGCCGGGCTCAGCTTCGTCGGCGGGAGCACCGGCGATGCCGTGAACGCGACGGTCCGCGCGCTGTGCCTGGGCGGCATCTTCGCCTTCATCGCCGTGTACCAGCTGTTCCGAAGGATCGAGAGCGATCTGCGCGCACTCGCGCGGGTGGTGTCGCTGGAGGTGCCGGGATCTCCGACCCGCCGGCGTCGGTAGGAGCGGCCGGGTGAAAAAGAAGGCCCCTGGTGCTGCCGGGTCGGGGTCCGACAGCACCATGGGCTCAACAGGTAATTCTCCCGAAGCCCCCTTTTCGTTACACCCCGCGTGCCGCGGTCCCGGCAAGGCCGCCCATCGTCATGTCGTACAGGGCCGTGGCCAGCTGGTTTCGCCGGTCGCGCAGGTCCCGGCGAAGGTACTCGAGCCCCACCTCGCGGTAGCTGACGGTGAGCACCAGCAGCAGCGCGTCGAGGTCGACACCGGGACCGATCGCGGACGGATTCACCGTCACATACGTACGCAACAGGTCGCGGCACCGTTCCTCGATGCGGACCGAACGGTGAGCCGCCAGGGCCAGGTGCGGGGCATCGTTGAGCAGCGAACCGAGAATGTCGCGGTACTCGTCCAGGACGGCGAGGAACTGGGACTGCAGGGCGGCGTCCTTCAGGAACGTGCCCTCCGCGACCGACTGCTCGAGCTGCGCCCCGAACGCGGCCGTGGTTTCCTCCATGATCCGGTCCATCAGGACCTCGATGATCTCGTCCTTGTTCGCGAAGTACTGATACACCGATCCCTTCGAGATGCCCGCCGCGTCCGCGATGGCGTTCGTGCTGCAGCCGGTGTACCCCTTCGCCCGCAAAACCTGACCTGTTGCCGACAGGATGCGTGCGACCGTCGCCTGCGAACGCTGCTGGGAGGGGTCTTTCCGCTGGCCAGTGCCCATTCGCGCAGCCTTCCCGACCTGTCACACAATGCGACTTGTACCCGTCCAATCCGGTGGAGTGAACTGTAACTCACAGCAACTCGAGCGGGGCTGAGGCACCAGGACGCCCCTCTCGACGACCGAATCGAGTACCTCGAACATGACAGAAACCCAGTCTCGGGAATCCGCCCCCGGCTTCACCGATTTCACGCCGCCGCGACGCTTCGACATGGACTCGGAGTGGGGTCGCCGCTCGATGCGGACGCTGTCGCGGTTCGTGCACGGCGATCCGACGCCCACCGCGGCGGAGCGGGAACTCCACGCCCGGGCGGTCGTCAGCCAGGACGAGATCGGTGCCGCGCTGGCGCGGGCGGTGCTCGTCGACAAGACCGTGACGATGGCCCAGTTCTCCCGGGCACTCGCCGACGGCATCGGCAGCGTGCCCGACCCCGCGCCGGCGCTGGTCGCCTTCTTCGACGCGGTGGACCACCGGCCGTCGTGGGTCGACGACCGTCGCCTCGAACGCGGGGCCGCCGTCTGCCTGCGCAGCGGGATGACCGGACTCGACCTCCTCGCGACCGGTTCGCTGATGAACGGCTACCGCAGCGCCGCCACCTCCCGCCAACTCGTGGCCACCGGCAGGCTCGTCGGGGACGGCGCCGGTCAGCGGGTCGCCGAGACGGTGCGGTGGTGGTACGAGTGCGTCCTCCCGGGTGGCCTGGAGCGTGACCGCCGCGGCTGGCAACTGTCGGTCCACGTCCGGTTGATGCACGCGTTCGTCAATCTGACGCTGCTGCAGGACGAGGACTGGGACGTGTCCGACTGGGGCATGCCGATCAACCAGTCGGATCAGGCGGGGACGCTCGCGCTCTTCTCGACGACGTTCCTCGTCGGCCTCCGCTCGCTGGGGGTGTGGGTCTCCGCCGACGAGGGCGCGGACGTCATGCACCTGTGGCGGTACATCGGCTGGCTGATGGGCATCGACGACCACTGGCTGGTCGACGACGAGAACACCGGGCGCCGCACCATGTGCCAGATCGGGATGTTCGCTCCCGGCCCCGACGACAACTCCCGGGTGCTGGCCGACTCACTGCAGAAGTCGTGGGCCACGTTCCACTACCCGCACGCGGAGGCCCTGCGACGCCGACTCAACCGCCAGCGCCTGCTCAGCATCCAGCGGATGTTCTCCGGCAAGCGGGGCATGCAGGAACTCGGACTGCCGGTCGTGCCTGCCTGGTTCGTTCCGCTCGCCCTCGCCGGGAACGGGACGATGCACGGTGCGGCGCGGGTGAGTCCGGCCGTCCGGGACCGCGTCGGCCGCCGCTCCCGGCGGCGCGTGGAGGCGTGGCTCGCCGCGAACGAGGGTGCCGCAACTCAGCGACGCTCGTAGATACCGCGCACGTATGCCGCCTGTCCGGCGTGCTGAAGATCGTCAGAGACGACGCTGACCAAGCGGACACCGAGAGTGACCGGCGGATCCCAATTCTCGTCGACGATCCGGTCGAGGTCGTCCGTGCCGATCGTCTGGACGTAATCGACGGTGCGATCGTGCACGGCGTCGTGGTACTCCCGCAGCAGTTCCGCCCCGGTGCGCACCTTCGCCACCTCGTCCGACGACTGCCCATAGCCGATGTCGGCGACCCGGAACGGCAGATCGAAGCGCTCCACCCACCCGCCGGACGTCCACACCTGCTCGGTGCCCGCGACTCCGGCGACGTGATCGTCCTGCACCCGCGTGAGATGCCAGATCAGCCAGGCGATGGTGTTCGCGTCCGCGTCCACCCGGAACGTGAGGGCGTCCGCGGGCAGATCGGCCAGCGTCGAATGCACGGTCTCCTGAATACGATCGAAGGCGTCGGTCAACAGCGCGCTATGGTCCACGATCTTCCTTTCGTCGTGTGCACATCACGTTCCACTATGACCCCAGGCGGGCCCGTTCGGCATGCCTCTGGACGGTCTCGTCCGGCTCCGGTGCCGATGCGAGCGTGCTCGGCCACCAGATCTTCTGCCCGATGTCGACGGTGAGGGCGGGCACCAGGAGTGACCGCACGAGGAGTGCGTCGAGGAGAACACCAAAGGCGACGATGAACGCGATCTGCGCGAGGAAGATCAGCGGAATGACGGCGAGCGCCGAGAACGTCGCCGCCAGAACCACTCCCGCCGAGGTGATCACCCCACCGGTGACGGTCAGACCGCGCAGCACGCCGCGGCGGGTGCCGATGCGCTGGGCTTCTTCCCGGACCCGGGTCATGAGGAAGATGTTGTAGTCGATTCCGAGGGCGACGAGGAACACGAACGCGAACAGCGGGACGACGGGGTCGGCGCCCGGGAACCCGAAGACGTGCTCGAAGACGAGGGACGAGATACCCAGGGTCGCAGCGAAGGACAGCACGACCGTCCCCATCAGCAGCAGCGGCGCGAGCAGTGAACGCAGCAGCAGGCACAGGATCGCGAACACCACGAGGATGACGACGGGGATGATCAGCGTGCGGTCCCGCGTCGACGTCGTCTTCGTGTCGAGATCGGTGGCGGTGGTGCCCCCGACGAGGGCGTCGGCGCCGTCGATCGGGTGGACGGCGTCGCGGAGCGCGACGATGGTGTCTTCGGCCTCGCGGGAGTCGGCGGGATCGGTCAGGGTCGCGTCGATCGCCACCCGGCCGTCCACCACCAGCGGATCCCGGGTGCCGGGGGCGGTCAGCACGGTGATGTCGCCGACACCGTCGACCCGGGCGGCGGCGACCACCGCGTCGCGGGCGCCCTCGTTCGCGATGATCACCGCCGGCGAACCGGAGCCGGCGTCGAAGTGGTCGCCGAGGACCTGCTGGCCCGCAACGGAATCGACGTCGAGCAGGAACGTTTCGGACTCCGCGACGCCGCTGGCCTTGAACTGAGGAAGCAGGAGCGCGAAGAGCACCAGCACCAGGCTGGACGCGACCCAGAATCGGCGCGGATGTGCGCCGATCCGCGCGGCGAGCGCGGCCCAGAACTTGTGGTCGGCGGCCTCGTCCTTCTCGGCGTGCCGTGCGTCGAAGGCGGGCCTGCTCGGCCAGTACGCCGCCCGGCCGAAGAGCACGAGCACCGCGGGGAGGTACGTCATGGAGGCGACGAACGACGCCGCGATGCCGATGGCCGCGACCGGTCCGAGACCGCGATTGGAGTTGAGATCGGACAGCAGCAGACAGAGCACGCCGGCGATGACGGTGCCCGCGGACGCCGCGACCGGTTCGAGTGTCGCCCGCCAGGCGGTTCGCATGGCGCGGTACTTGTCCTGCTCGATCCGCAGTTCCTCGCGGTAGCGGGACACGAGCAGCAGGGCGTAGTCGGTGGCGGCGCCGAACACGAGGATGAAGAGGATCCCCTGGCTCTGGCCGTTCAGCGCGATCACGCCGGCATCGGCGAGGACGTACACGAGCAGACTCGACAGTCCCAGCGCGAAGACGGCGGACGTGATCACGGCGAACGGGAGGATCGGGCTGCGGTAGACGACGATGAGGATGAGGATCACCACGACGCCGGCCACCAGGAGCAGTAGTCCGTCGATGCCGGCGAACGCCGCCGACAGATCCGCGACCTGACCGGCGGGTCCGGTGACGAGAACGGTGAGTCCGTCCGGCGCGGCAGCGAGCGCGTCGCGCAGTTCGGTGACGCTGTCGCCGACCTCCCCGGTGCTGTCGACGGGCACGAACATCTGCAGCGCCTGCCCGTCGGCGGACGGGATCGGCGGTGACACCTCGTCGCCGAATCCCTCCGACCCGGCGAAGGAGGCCGCGGTGCCCGAGAGGAATTCGGTGTCGGCGGCGGTGATCCCCGACGTCCGTTCGGCGACGACGATCGCGGGCACGAAGCGGGTGTCGGTGAAACCCTTCTGCAGCGCCGACACCTCGGTGGCCTCGGCCGACGCGGGCAGGAAGGAGGTGCTGTCGTTCTGCTGGACGGTGGACAGTTTGCCGGCGAACGGGCCGCCGAAACCGCCGACGGCCAGCCAGACGATCACCAGCAGGGCTGGCAGAATCCATCGCAGTCGACGAACCGGGCGTGGGCGGGCGGTTGTGGTCACGTGCACTCCAATGCGGGACGATTCGACGACCGGATGTCCGGATTGCGACGTTCCTATTTTGTTCAGCATGCTGAGCAAATTGCAAATGGAGGCGAAGAAATGACGAGCGACGGCATGGACCAGTGGCCTACCGGACGGCTGTTGTCCACGGCTGCGCGCCTGGTCGAGCACTCGTGGGAGGACATTCTCCGGTCGCAGAACATGACCCACGCGGGACTGATCTGCCTGCACACGATCGCCGGCCGGCCGGCCTCGCAACGCGACATCGCGAAGGCGTCGCGGGTGACGGACCAGACGATCAGCCGCACCATCGACCGCCTCGAACGGGGCGGGTACGTCACCCGGGAGACCGATCCGAACGACGAGCGCCGCAAACGGGTCGCGATTACCGAGTCGGGACGCGCGATCTACCGGCACCTGCTGACCCTGGAGAAGGAGGACGCGGCCCTCACCGCCGCGGTCGGCGACGTGGGGCCGCTGCGCGAGCAACTCCTCCTCCTCGTCCGGTCGCTGGGACTTCCGCCCCGGGACGAGGACTGACCCGGCCGCGGGGCACACAGTGAACCGTCACTCTCCCTGCCGGATCATGGATCGGTTCACCGCGTCCTGGGCCGAACGCGCTTCGTACGTGAGCGGCGCAGTGTGCCGGGGAGCGCGGCGCCACTCACGTGCGGGGAATGTGCGTAGGACGTCACGTCTCCCGAGCGGTCGATCTCGAGGTGGCTCCGCGCGCGTCCCGGGGTGGGCGGGGGCTCAGCCGCCCACGACGGTCGAGCATGCGAACGTGATGTCGAATTTCGCCGAACTCGGCGCGGTCGGGTTGCTCATGTCGGGTGCCCCGACGCCTTCGCCGGTGACGGTGTAGGTGTCGCCGTCCTTGACGACCTTCGCGGAGCCGCCGGGCATGCCCTGCCCGAAGCCGAGTGCGTACGGGAGGCCGTTCGACCCGCCCTTGCTGCCGGCGATCCCGACCGCCTGCACGGTGTCGGTACCGGTGATCGTCGCGGAGACCGCCAGGTCGCCGTACGTCGCGTTGCCGGTGTCCGCCAGCGCCAGGGCCAGGGTGTCGCCCTGCTTGGCGCAGGTCGCGTCGAAGTTCGCGTCCAGCGCCTTGCCGTCGACCGCGGCCGCCGACGCACCCGACGCACCCGCCGGGCTCGCCACGGTCTGTTCCGAGCTTCCGTCGCCGGTGTCGCTGCAGCCCGAGACGAGCAGGGCGACGGCGGCCGCCGCAACGATGCCTGCGGTGTAGACGCGCTTCTGAGTCCGAACGATCTTGTTCATGATCCGTCCTTCACGTTTCGTGAGGGGCGCTCGGCGCCCGTCGTCGATTCCTTCGGCTCGCGGACTGGAGCCGATGTGAGAAAGGTAGGAACCTCTCGCGCCCTACCGATCCCAGATTTCTCGCTGCGTCGGCGGGCGGCGCCTGCGGTAACCTGCTCGAATGCGGACGGGACCGAGGGGCTCATCGGCTGCTCGGCGACCGCGGGCGATGGTCCTCGACGAGGTGTGGCGCGAACTGGACGGCGTCGAACCGCTCAGCGGGCCCGACGGCGGACCCCTGAGCCGCACGGTGAAACTGATCCTCGATCCCTTGGTCATCCGCCCTGTGCAGAACCCGCTGTGCGCCGGTCCGATCGTCACGGCCGACGGGGCGCAGCTGCTCGCCACCCGGGTGCACGCCTCCGCCGACGTACTGCGGGCCACCGCCGCCTGGTTCACCCTGCTCAAACGGGTCCGCCGGGCGCTGCGCATCACGGACGGCAACCCGCAGGACCTGTACTTCCAGCGGTGTTTCGAACTCGCGACCTGTTCGGGCGCACCCGATCCGCTCCGCGACGAGTCCGTCGCCGAGGACACGCTGCGCGACGTGCACGAGGTCGCCGCCGGCCGCACCACACAGGCGTTGAAGGCCCACGTCACCGACCCGGCCCGGGCACGGGAACTGAGCGCCCTCATCGACGTCGCGTGGGGGCGGCGACCGCTGTCGGGCGCCGCGACGGGCGACCACGCCGACAATGTGTCCGCGGTTCTCGACGCCTGTCCCGGCGCGCGTTTCGAGGAGGAGGGTGACGACGGACAGCACGCCCTCGACGACCTGATCGCCGGCCACGCGGGAACCCACCACGGGATCGTGTTGTGGACGACGGAGGTCTCGGCTCACCGGTTCGGCCTGACGGTGCATCCCGTCCCCGGACCGCCACGCCTCGGAACGTCGGCGTCCACCTCGGCGCTCGGGCTGCCCTTCGACCGTTCCGTCCACGAACGCGTCTTCACGGTGCTCCGCGCGTCGACCGACCGTGCGGAGCTACCGCCGATCCACGAACTGGTCACCACCGAGATCGCCCGAAGTTGCTCGCCCTGGGCTCTTCTCGACGAGTCGTTGCGGGTCGCGGCGACGACGGGTGCGGCACTCGCGACCGGTCTCCGCCCGATCGGGACGGTACCGGCTCCCGCGGCCACGGACACGACCGCCGTCCGGGTGATCAACGGTCGCTGGCAACGCGAGGCGTACGTCCTGCAGGCGCGGCGCCTCACCGTGACCGCCGACGCAGCGGGGAGGCTGCCCGACACGAATCCGCTGGCGGTCATCGCCGCCGAACTCCGCGAGCCGTGGCGGCCTTACCTCCGCCGCCTGTGGGTCCGCCTGCACGGCCGGGACGTCCGCGAGTTCTCCGTCCACGAACCGGGCGAACTGTGGGATCTCCTGGACGGGGTGGCGCGGTCGGTGATCCTCGACCACCGGATGCGAGTCAAGCAGGCGCTCAGCGCAATTCCGCTCGTGGATGCGGCGGATGCCCCCGAATCGAGGGCGAGTTGACCACCATCACCGTGCGGATCGACCGCGCCCCCGCCGGGGTCTGGATCATCGCCCCAGAGAACGCACCGAGCGTCCTCGACGACGCCCCGGGCATCGACGTGACCGTGCTGGAGGTGCTCGGCGGGCACCTGTCGTGGAGTGTGTTCGCCGAACACACCGTCCCGGTCGCGGTGATCGACGACGTCGACTCGGCGCAGAACTGGGTGTGGGCGGTGTTCGGCGAGGAGGTGGCACTCGCCGTGGCCGAGGGCGAGACCGGGAGCGAGGCCGCGGTCGAACCGGCTCGGCCGCGGGTGGCCGCGGCCGCCCGACGCCTCGCGTTCGCGCACTGGGCGGCGCGGTGGTGGCCGACGTCGACGGTCGACGGTATCGCAGCGCTCGACGCGGGACTGCTGAACCGCGAGATCGCGACACTCGTCGAGGACTGCGATCTGCTCGTCGACGGGGACGACGCGCTCGCACCGACCGGACCCGCGCTCGCCGGCCGTCCCGGGCGGGCCGACGACTATGCGCTCGCTGCGGGCGCCGCGGCCGCGACGCTGCCGGGCACCCTCGTGCTGGCGCGGGGCATCACGGGATCCGACTGGCGCCGGTACCCTCCCGGTCTCGTCGACTGCTCGGAGCGCGCGGTGTCGTGGGAGGTGGTGCGCACCTCCGGGATCACCGCGGTGCGCGTGAGCGTCGTTGCGGCACCTGACGTCTCCGAACCCATGGCGGAGCACCTCCGCCCCCGCGCCCTCGTCGGAACCGCATCGGGTTCCGTCGACGTCGTGCTGCAACTGTCGGGTGATGTCTGGTTCGGTGAGTCGGCCGCGCCACCCGGTGCGGAAGCGGGGGTGTCCGTGGACGTGTACCTGCCCGGGTTCGGTGTGAACGGTTCCGCGGACGTCGGAGGTCCAGACGTCCGGGAGCGGGTTCGGGCCCTGGCCCGTCTGCGGCTGCGGCGGGCCGCGGAGCCGACTCCGGACGACGCACCTGACGCGCCGCTACTCGCCGAGATAGACGCGGCCGCCTCGGATTCGGACTTCTGACGTGGACGACCAGACGGGCCGTGACCTTCTTGCCGCGGGAGCCGCGGCCTACTCACGGGGCGACGTCGCCGAGGCGCTCCGGACGTTCGAGCAGGTCGCCGCCGGGGCCACCGGCGATCTCCGGACGAGCGCGATCATCAATGCGGCCAGCATGTCCGACGAACTGGGCGAGCACGCGAAGGCCGTCGACCTGTACCGGGAGGCCCTCGCGGTGATGCCTGCCGACGCGATCCGGATGCGTCCGGCGGCGCTGGTCAACTTGTCGCAGGCACTGCAGCACGTTGGCGATCTCGACGGCGCGCAGGACGCGCTCGAGCAGGCGCGGGAACTGCTCGCGGCCGGCGTCGAAGACCAGGGTGACCTGCGGGTCGCGTGTCTGTTGTCGCTCACCGCGGTCGCGATGCATCGGCAGCAGTGGGCGCACGCGGCCGACGTGGCCACCGAGTCCCTCGACGCGGCAGTCCGTTTCGCGCCGGGACTCGCGGGCCATCCGTTGATGAATCTCGCTGCCATCCATCTCGAGACCGGGCGTTTCGATCTCTCCGACGACTTCGCCGGGCAGGCGCTCGCCGCATTCGAGACGGCGGGCGACGTCAACGCGGTCGCCGAGACGCAGCAGAACCTGGGCATCATGCGTGTTCGCACGGATCGCCTCGACGATGCGGAACCGCTGCTGCTGTCGAGTCAGTCGTATTTCGAACGGGCCGGGATCGGCCACCGAGCGGGAATCGGATCGAAGGTGCTGGCATTTCTCGCCGAGGGCCGCGGCGACACCGCACGCGCGTCGGCGCTCTACCGGCGCAGCCTCGACTACTTCCGGGGGTCCGGAGCTGTGCTCGACGTCGCGGACGTCGAGACGCGCCTCGCCACCGTCGCCTTCGCCGAAGGCCGACCGGGCGAGGGCGAGAGACTGCTCGCCGCCGCGTTCGCCACGTACCGCGGACTGGGGCTCGGACTGCACTGCGCGCAGGTCGACTTCTGGCACGCGACCCTCCTCGAATCCGCGTCGACCGCCGCCGGCTCACCGGACGATGCGGCGCAGGCACGGGCCACCGCGCTCGCCGTGCCCGCGGCGATCGCCATCGACGCCGTGCGATACACACTTCCGAACGGCCGACAGCGCGAGCAGTGGAACCGCGAGATCGCCGATCCGGCGATGCAATTGGCGTTCCGTCTCGCCTACGCCTCCGGCGACGCCCGGTTGGTGGCCGATCTCGTCGAGGCTCAGTGCGCGGGGACGACGGTGGACATCGGCCGCGCCGGGCACGGCACCGCGTCGCGGCTGCCCCTGCAGTTGCCCGACCCTCCCCCGGCCGGCGCCGCAGACACCGACGGCTCCTTCCTGCTCGGCGCCGCGCTGGCCGGAGTCGCGGCCGGCGCCGGCCTGCCGGTGCCCCTCCCCTCGCGGCTCGCCGTGACGTCGGACGGACGGATCGTGCTGGGCTCCTCGATCGCGGCCGCCGAGGAACGCTACGGGCGCGCGGTCCGCGACAGCCGGGTGGTGCCGGCCTGGTGACCCCGCTTTCCGTTCCCTGCGCGGAGATTCAGGGCCGAAGGGTGTCATGGTGGTCACACCGCACGACCGGCGACCACCACGGGCCCCGTGGGTGAATGTCCGCGCTGACCTGCGAAGTGTCCGATTCGACCGCCATTGATAGCCCCATCCAATCTATGGAATAGGTCTCATAGATTGGACCTATTCCAATCTGCTGGATAGCCTCGTCGCTGTCGGCTTCCAGTCTTACGAATAGAGGTTCCAATGGCCCTGATCAACACGCAGATCAAGCCCTTCGCGGCGTCCGCTTTCAAGGACGGCGCGTTCATCACCGTCTCCGCGGACGACATCAAGGACAAGTGGGCTGTCTTCTACTTCTACCCGGCCGACTTCACCTTCGTCTGCCCGACCGAGCTCGGCGACCTCGCCGATCACCACGAGGAACTGCAGCGTCTCGGCGTCGAGGTCTTCTCGGTGTCCACCGACACCCACTTCACGCACAAGGCATGGCACGGATCGTCCGACACCATCGGCAAGATCAAGTACGCCATGATCGGTGACCCGACGCAGGAGATCAGCAAGAACTTCGAGGTTCTGCGTGAGAACGAGGGACTGGCCGATCGCGGCACCTTCCTCGTCGACCCCGACGGCGTCATCCAGTTCACCGAGGTCACCGCGGAAGGCATCGGCCGCAACGCCGCCGAGCTGGTCCGCAAGGTCAAGGCCGCTCAGTACGTCCGGTCGCACCCGGGCGAGGTCTGCCCCGCCAAGTGGGAAGAGGGCGAAGAGACCCTCGCTCCGTCGCTCGATCTCGTGGGCAAGATCTGACGTAGCCCAGTCGACCGTAGGCACGGGCTCAGAACTTCTGAGCCCGTGCGCGCGGTTCCCGGTGCTCCGCTCCCGTGAGGGGCAATCGGTGTCGCACCAACACTTTCCGGACCGCCCAGCTGGTTTCCGGTTTCCGATCCCTTTTCCTCCCCGATCGATGGAGTAGATCCGCATGCTCGAAGCCTCGCTCGCCGGCCAACTGAAGTCCCTGCTCGAACGGCTGACCCTGCCGATCGAGCTCATCTCCTCACTCGATGACGGTCCCAAGTCCACCGAACTCGCCGAACTGCTCACCGAGATCGCGGCGATGTCGGACAAGGTCACCTACGAACGCCGCGACGACGACGCACGACGCCCGTCCTTCGCCGTCCGCCGCAGTGGCACCGACACCGAGGTCCGCTTCGCCGGGATCCCGCTCGGCCACGAATTCACCTCGCTCGCACTCGCTTTGCTTCAGGTCGGCGGTTACCCGTCGAAGGAGTCCCCCGAACTGCTCGAGCAGGTCCGCAACCTCGACGGCGACTTCCACTTCGAGACGTACTTCTCGCTGTCCTGCCAGAACTGCCCCGACGTGGTGCAGGCCCTGAACCTGATGTCCGTGCTCAATCCGCGCATCAGCCACGTCGCGATCGACGGCGCCCTGTTCCAGGACGAGGTCGACGGCCGCCAGATCATGGCCGTGCCGACGGTCTTCGTCAACGGCGAACTCTTCGGCTCCGGCCGGATGAGCCTCGAGGAGATCATCGGCAAGCTCGACGTCGGTGCCGCCGACCGCGCCGCCACCGCGATCGCGCAGAAGGACCCGTTCGACGTGCTCGTCGTCGGTGGCGGCCCGTCCGGCGCCGCGGCCGCGGTGTACGCCGCGCGCAAGGGAATTCGCACCGGCATCGCCGCCGAGCGCTTCGGCGGTCAGGTGCTCGACACCATGGCGATCGAGAACTTCATCTCCGTCCCCTACACGGAGGGCCCCCAGTTCGGGTCCGCGCTCGAGAATCACGTCCGCCAGTACGGCGTCGACATCATGAACACCCAGAAGGCCGCGAAGCTCGTGCCCGCCGCCACCGAGAACGGTCTCGTCGAGATCGAACTGGAAAGCGGTGCTTCCCTTCTCGCGCGGACCGTGATCCTGTCGACGGGTGCGCGGTGGCGCTCGATGAACGTGCCCGGCGAGGACCAGTACCGGAACAAGGGCGTTACCTACTGCCCGCACTGCGACGGACCGCTGTTCAAGGGCAAGCGCGTCGCCGTGATCGGTGGCGGCAACTCCGGAGTGGAGGCCGCGATCGATCTCGCCGGACTCGTCGAGCACGTCACGCTCATCGAGTTCGACTCGGTGCTCCGCGCCGACGAGGTGCTGCAGCGCAAACTGCGCAGCCTCCCCAACGCGGACATCCTCCTGAGCACGCTCACGACGGAGGTCGTCGGGGACGGCAACAAGGTCACCGGTCTGGCGTACCAGGACCGCACGACCGATACCGCGCACACGCTCGACGTCGAGGGTGTCTTCGTCCAGATCGGTCTCCTGCCCAACACCGAGTGGCTGGCCGGCAGCGTCGAATTGTCCGATCGCGGCGAGATCGCGATCGACGACCGCGGCCAGACGTCGGTCCCCGGCGTGTTCGCAGCCGGCGACTGCACCACAGTGCCGTACAAGCAGATCGTCATCGCCGCCGGTGCCGGCGCCACGGCAGCGCTGAGCGCATTCGATCGGCTCATCCGAACGGGCGTGCCTGCCGAGGATTCCGCCGCCGCAACCGTCGGCTAGTTCGGTCGCCCCTGCGTCAGAGGCACTCACGAAGCACGACTCCGGTCCCCCAGACGCGACTTACCCACACCGTGCCGGGCACGGTGTGGGTAAGTCGCTTCGCGGGGAGTACTCGAGGCGCTGAAACCAGCCACAGCGCCGACCCGCAGCGGCCGCAGAATCACATGCGGTCGTGCTTACTCGGTTTCCTTCGGATGGCCGGGCTCGCATCGCTCGAGCAGGACCCGGCCGGCGACCTTGCCGCCCTTCGGAGCCGGGTCGAGAAAGAACCAGATACGCCCACCATTGGTCACTTTGTACTGGTAGCGGGCGTAGTTCCGCCCGTTGTGCGTGCCGTAGGCATAGTCACCTTTGAGCTGATACAGCCGCGGTGTCTCCACTGCAGGTTCACGGGTAAGGGTGTCCCACGCATCGACCGTCGCATTGCGAGCGGTCGCCAACAGATCCGTCCAGCCCTTCTCCGCGTCACGTGTAACGAACACCAGCTGCCACTCGGCACGTTTGATCGGACGAGGGACCGATCCGCCCTTCTTGCTCACGCGTCGCGGCCCGGCGCCGCGACCACCTCGGCGACGTCAAGATGCTCCAGATCGGAACCGTCCGCAGTCAGGCGCGGGTCGGCATACGCCTCCGCGGTGGCCCTCCACGCTTCGAGCAGAATCGCGAGCCGGTCGAAGCGGGCGACCGCGATGCAGGCCCGGGCCGTGTCCTGGAACTCCGCGATGAACTCCGCGTGCAACGACGCCGGCAGCAACCCGATCCACGGCAGTGCCACCGCGAGCCGGGTAGCGACACGATCGAGTGCCGCCTCGTCGAGAGAGGCGGCGAATAGCTGTCCCACGACGCCGAGAGTGCTCCATTCCGCGCGGCTCGCCGATTCCTGGGTCAGCCGCAGAGCCGGCGCGTTTCGACGTGTCAACACCACCTCACCGTTGTCCTCGAGGACGCCGAGCACATCCTTCGGTGACCTCAAGAAGTCGGAGAACGTGGTGGTAGCGGTCGACTTACCCATACACACCATTACATCAGAACTAGTTCAGATATTCCACGTCGAGGTTCAGGCGACCGGAAGTCGGAGGTTGCTCGGGGAGCCGAGCCATTTGCCGGTGAAGATGCCAGGCGGGTAGGGAATGCTGGGGCGGTGCCGACCCACCTGCCCCACCCGCCGACCTCGCCCGAGCAGCCCACCGCGATCGTGCGGATGGCCGACGCCGGCGACCTGTACACGTCGTGGCGGTGGACCCACGACTCCCACCCCGGCGGTGTCGGCGTCGCCCCCGCCGCGCAGGTGGACGAGGCCGTCGCCGCGCTGGCCCGGGCCCTGCCCGACCTCACGGACACGGAGGGGCTGCACCGTTCACTGACGACGGGCGCATTCTCCCGGTACGAGTCCGAACACGATCTGGCTCAACTTCTCTCGCGCACATTTCTCCCGTTCGGCCTCGCCCGGCAGTTGCACGAGCTGTTCACCCGCGGCGTGCGCCCCCATCTCCGGATCCAGCCGTCACCCCGGGTCGCGCAGGTGCCGTGGGAACTGATCGCCCCCGACGCCGGGCTGCGTCTCGTCGACATCGCGGACGTCAGCCTGCTGGCCCCGCTGAGCATCGTGCACTCACCCGGCCGCCCGGTCCGCACCTGGACGGACGGCCGCCGGCTTCCCGTCGTCGCGGTCCTCGACCCCCGGGTGCCGGGCTTCCGCGCCGATTCGGTTCTCGGTTCCGTCCTGGGGCGGATGGCCACGGACAGCCCGCTGACGCAGCGGGTCGCAACGTACGCCGGCGACGGCCGGTTGCTTCCCGCCGTGGACGGACCGCTGGACGTGTTCCGCCGCGAAGACGTCGACCGGGAGTGGCTCGGCGCGGCGTTGCGCGAGGGCGCAGGCCGGCTGGTGTACGTCGGGCACGTCACCGCGGCGGCACCCGAATCCGGTCAGAGCGAGCACGCCGAACTGCACCTCGCCTGCCCCGCCGACGCCGTCGGGTTCGCGGAGCCGACGCGCGCGCACCGGCCGTTGTCCGCGAAGGACCTCCTGCTGGGAACGCACACGCTCACCGACGAACCGATCCGCGGCGCCGACCTGTGGCCGATCCCGAGCCGGGTTGCGCTCATCGCCTGCGAGAGCGGCGGCGACCTGCGGTTCAGCGAGGCCCTCGGACTGGTTTCCGCGATGATCGCCGGTGGGGCGGAACTCGTCACCGCGAGCCGCTGGGCCCTTCCGACGGACCTCGCGTTCCAGCGCATCGCCGGCGCCGCACCGCACGCCCGCCCGCTGCAGGACGCCATCTGCTCGATCGACGCGGCGCACGAACTGCCCGACGCGGTCGGCGCGCTCTGCGCGTGGCAACGCGACCGGGTCGCCGCCTGGCGGGACGAACGGACGATCGAGCAGTCGCCGGTCCTGTGGGCGGCGTTCGCGACCGTCGCGGTGCACTGAAACATCGGCTGCGGAGCGGAGGTTTCCGTTCCCCACATCGTGTCGGTCGGTCGTTGTACCGTCGTTCCTGTCGGTTCCGGCACCTGGAAGGAGCATGCCCCATGACCTCTCGTCTCAACCCCTACATCAGCTTCGACGGCAACGCGCGGCAGGCAATGGAGTTCTACAAGGACGTCTTCGGTGGCACCCTGGCGGTGAGCACGTTCGGTGAGTTCGGCTCCCCGGACGCCGAGGGAGCCGACAAGATCATGCACGCCATGCTCGAATCCGACAACGGGTTCACGCTCATGGGCTCAGACACACCGCCCGGCATGGAACACAACCCGGGCACAAACATCGCGGTGAGCCTGAGCGGCGACGACGGTGACCTGCTCCGTGGGTACTGGGCCAAGCTCTCGGACGCCGGCTCCGTCTCGGTTCCCCTCGAAAAGCAGATGTGGGGAGACGAATTCGGCGCCTGTACCGACCAATTCGGCATCTCATGGATGGTCAACATTGCCGGGACGCCCAGCTGATCGCAGCGCCGGGTAGTCCTGCAGGTCGATGTCGGTGGCGAAGGAGTCGGTCAGCTTCATCATCAGGCCGAACAGGGCCTTGGACTTGAACGTCCAATTCCGCAGCCCGATGCGAGTCTGCGACTTCGGCGCGAGAAACGGTCCAGCGCCGGCCTTGCGGGCGACCTTCGCGTACCGGTGCATCTGCTCGTTGTAGCGCCCGAATGCCACGCGGTGGTCGCCACCCGCGGCGGCGAGTTCGCCTGCCAGCACATACGCACCGACGAGGGCGAGTCCGGTTCCGAAGCCGCCCAGCGTATTTCCGTACGCGGCATCGCCGAGTAGGGCGACGCGTCCGGCGGTGTAGGTATCGGTCTCGACCCTCGCGATCGAGTCGAGATAGAAGTCGGGCGCGTCGTCCAGGTGCGCGAGCAACCCGGGCACGCGCCAGCCTGCACCTGCGTACGCGGCGGCCAGCAGTCGCTTCTGCTCGGTGATGTCGCCGCGGTCGTAGTCGATCGGGTCGGAGGCGAAGACGAACAATTCGGGAGCCTTCGGTCCACCGACGACGGCCATCCTTCCCGGTTCGTTGTACATCCATCCCGTCGCACGGTCCCGGTCGGGCGACGCCGCAGTCACCGCGTCCGTGGTGCCGACGACGGCGTAGTAGTACCCGAGGAATCGGACGAAGTCCTGCTCCGGCCCGAACCGGTGTTTGCGCACGGCCGAATGGATGCCGTCCGCGCCGAACACCAGATCGAAGCGGCGTGCGGGCGACTTCTCGAACGTAACCTCGACACCGGACGCCGTGTCGGTGACCGCGGCGACGGAGTCACCGAACAGGTACTCGCACGAATCCGCGGTCCGCTCGTACAGGATCTCGGTCAGATCGCCCCGCAGGATCTCGACGTCGCCGCCGATGAATTCACCGGGCATGGTCGCCAGGTGCCTGTCGTGTTCGTCGACGATCCGGAGGTCGGTCTTTCCGGTCTGCCTGCGGCGCACCTCGTCGAGAATCCCCATCCTCTCCAGCACCCGCCGATGCACCTCGCCCTTGAAGTCGACGGCCTGGCCACCGAGCCGGACGGCCGGCGCCTTCTCGATGACGGTGACGGCGTATCCACTGCGAGCGAGCCAGAACGCCAGGGCGGGCCCGGCGATACTGGCACCCGAGATCAGGACGGTGTCGTTCGGCATGAGAGCCTCCGAGAATGAATTGCGTCTGACGGATACAATTCAGTGTATGGTAGACACAATTCCGGATCAAGAGTCGGCCGGAGGAGCGCACGATGGTCACCCAGCCCCGTACCGCCGAGCTGCTCTGGGGATCAGCGGACAGACCGAAGCGCGGTCCGAAGCCGGCGCTGAGCCTCGAGCAGATCGTCGCCACCGCCATCGCCATGGCCGACGCGGAGGGCCTCGCCACACTGTCGATGCAGCGCCTCGCGGAGGACCTCGGGTTCACCAAGATGTCGCTGTACCGCTACACCCCCGGGAAGGCCGAGCTGACCGCCCTCATGCTCGACGCGGCTCTCGGACCCGCACCCGACCTGTCCGAGATCGACGGCGGCTGGCGCGCAGCGCTCCACGAGTGGGCACTGCGCATGTGGGCGGGTCTGCGCCGGCATCCGTGGGTCGTCGACGTCGCCGTCGGCCCCCGCGTGATGGGCCCGAACGAACTGGGCTGGCTCGAAACCGGCCTCTCGGCGCTGAGCGGCACCGGGCTCACCGGCGGGGAACGACTGGATTCGGTCGTCCTGATCACCGGCCACGTCCGCAGCCTCGCTCAGCAGTCGACGGCCCCCGGCGCCGAAACCGGCACACCCGAGAAGGCCCTGAACGCGATCATGACGGGAATCCTCACCGACAACGCCGAACGTTACCCCGAGGCGGCGGCGGCCTTCGCCTCGGCCAGTTCGTCTTCCGGGCAGGACGACGCGCTCGAGTTCGGCCTGGCCCGGATCTTCGACGGCCTCGCCGCACTCGTCGCGGAGCGCGCCGAATAGCGGAGCCGCGGCCCGATCAGGCGGATCGAGGTTTGAGCAACACCGCGATTGTCACAGCCAGGACGCCGCCGCACAGAACTCCGGCAAGCGCTGTGGCCCAACGCTGCCCCATCGATGCATCCGTGGAAGTCAGCGCGCTCGCCAGCATCGTCGCCGCACCCGCCACCGACAGGGTGACATTCCAGCTCAGAAGGTGACTGGTTCCGGTGTGGACACGCAGAAGGGACGGGGGGATCAGCACGTGGGAGACAATGAGAAGCACAATGCCTGGGTAGAGCAGAGCGTTCATTGCTGTCCTATCACAGAGCGGTGGACGGAGAGGACGAGTTCATCCGCGGGACTTTGCATCGGCGCTGTTTCTGCACGCTGCGCTCAGCTTTCCACCGGTGCCCGGGTGCGGCGACAGTAGCCATTCACCAAGATCTCCCACCGGTTGAGCAACTATCGCCGATGCTTTCGCCGCCCGGCCCGCACGGGGGTGGGAACGGCGAAGGCCTTGGCATGGCGGATCCGAACACCCAGAGCATGAGGACGCAGCAGCCCTGCCCATCGACTGCTACTCCAGGCGAACGAATTCACCTGCACCAGTTGCATCCTCGTCCACCACCGCAGCCGCCTCGCCGACTCGGGGCAGCTGATCTGCCGGGACTGCAGCTGACCGACCACTCGGGCCCCGCCACTTACCCCGGGCACTTCGACGCGTCGATGCTTGCTGACAGCATCGGGTCCCCACCCCCCCACATCCCCGGGGGTCCGCGGGCGCGATGTGCCCGTTACTCTGCCCGGTGCCGACCTGGTGTCCGCGCGGCCGAATCCGGGTTCGAATTCGGGGCGGGGCGGGGGAAGCCCGGATCGATGGTCAGGTCTTCGGTGTCGACGAAGACCAGCCGCCCGTCGTCGAGCGCGACCGCCCACCGATGCACCGGCGCCCAGGCGTGCCCACCGCCGCCCGGGTCGGTCACCGCCGCGTAGTCCTCGACCACTTCACCGGTGAGGTCGGCCCCGGCACTTCTGCGGACCAGCACCCGGACACCGACCGTCAACGCTGGGCCATCGACCGGCCGGTTGCCGCTGTTTCGGGCCATGCTGATGCACCTCTTCGCTCGGCGGAACTCCCGAGATCGAGCATAAGCACCCCGGGTGAGCCTGTCCCGGCGCTCACGGTGCAACGCGCGAGAAACACCGTGTCGGAGTCCGTCGCGCAATCGAAGGAAGGGGGAAGCGGGGATCCTGTGGGCGGTGCATTGCGTCGGGAGGAGCCGGCACCAGCCGCCGTGGCCGCACCGATCCGGTGTTGGATCCGTCGATCACCCGCTCTGGTGATCGAGCCCGCTGTGTGGTTGCGGCAACTCCTCGTGCGACCGCACGAGGGTGGTCACGAACTGGGTGATGACGCCGAGCTGGAGGTGCTCCTCGGGTCGCATCTCGCCCGGCCGGGGCGGCACATACGGATCGGGTGTTCCCGGCTTGATCGGAGGCTCCACCGCGAGCGTCCCGAGGAACGCGCCCACCGCGGCAGCCATCGGGTGCAGGACCCAGCCGTGCGGGAAGTCGACCTCGTTCTCCTCTCGCGGATCCCATTCGAGGTTGTGGAGGTGCGGCATGTTGTACGGCGTCCAGGTGGACAGGAACTCGTCCTGTTGGAACAGGTGCGCCTTCCACTGCCGCCACTTCACGGCCTGCAGCCGGTTGCCCTGGATGCACAGGACGGTGTCCCGGCCGGACACCCCGGAGTCTCCGAGGAGGAACTCCCGCATGTCCATCCCGTCGATCTGGCGGTCGTCGGGGACCGCCGCGCCGGCCGCCAGCAGCAGAGTGGTGAACCAATCCACCTGATGGACCAGCTCGTTGCTGACCTTCCCGGCGGGGATCCTTCCCGGCCACCGGACGATGCACGGCGTTCGGTTGGAGCCTTCGAGCGAGGTGAAATACCCACCCCGCCACGGTCCGGAGCAGCCCTTCCATTGCCCACCCACCGGGTCGGGGTCGATCGCGGGCATCCGGTAGTTGGGATCGGCACCGTTGTCGGACGCCCACACCACGATCGTGTCTTCCATGAGCCCCAACTCGTCGAGCTTGTCCAGGATCATGCCGGTGAAGTCGTCCATCTGCGTGAGCAGGTCGGCCCAATTTCCGTGTTTGCTCGTCCCGGCGTACTCGGGATCGGGAATCGTCGGGATGTGGACCTGCGTATACGGCAGGTACAGGTAGAACGGCTTGCCTTCATTCTTGGATCTGCTCATGAAATCGATCGCCCACTCGGTGATCTTGCGGTCGAACCGGGCACGGAAGCCGGCGTCGTAGATGGCGATCGCCTCGGGCTGCTCGCCCTTCTTCCGGGAGTAGATCAGCTCGGGCTCGAGGCGGATCGGCGTGTCGCCGGCGTACGGGGTGGCGGTCACCGGTCCATCGGGGAAGTACGACTGCATCGTCCACAGAACCTCGTCGGCGGTGCGCGGGCTCCACACGGCCTCGTCGAACCCGAAGTTGATCGGGCCACGCGATTCGGGATCGCTGCCCAGGTGCCACTTACCCCACATGCCGGTTGCATACCCGACATCGGAGAGCGCCTGCGCGATCGTCGTCTCCCATTGAGTCAATCCATCCGGGCCGCCGGTGATGGGTACCGTCTGCGTGCCCGAGCGCAGCGGGTGACGGCCGGTCAGCAGCGCCGAACGGCTCGGCGTGCACTGCGCCTCGACGTTGAAGTTGAGCAGGCGCTGACCTTCGGCCGCGAGTTGGTCGATCCGCGGTGTCGGCGCACCGCGGAGAATCCCGCCCCCGTAGCAGCCGAGCTCACCCCACCCGAAGTTGTCCCAGAAGAAGAACACGATGTTCGGCTTCGTGTCGCTCATGTTTTCCACGCTCCTTTTGCCCTCGGCTCCGGCCGGATCCCGACGACCCCGGGTGGCTCAGAGATGGTGAGGGCGTCTGGTCGTATCACAGGCATCCAGCAGCATGCTGTGCGGAGCATCTCCTAAGCCCTGAAGATGTGCCATGCGATCCATTCAAGCGGGACGACAACCGACAACGAGACACAATCGCGCAACACGAACCATCCCAAAAACGAACCACTCACCGGGACGAGATCGACACCCGGCGCAATAGGACGGCAGCGGTCGGCACCGTCCGGAAGCCGATGGCTCACTGCGACTGGACGACATGGCCGCCGCTGTGTCCCGCGGTGAGCCGGCCGTCACGAGCGCACGTTGCACCGAGAGGAAGGCGACCACCGTTATCTGGACCAACCCGGTCAGGTTTGCCAGTCCAACGTGTTATCGCGGGTATCGACCTCGGCGGCTCCGTGTGCCTTGCTTTCCGTGTCGCCATCTCGTCCGTCGGCGCTGGGCCGTCGACGACGCGAGAAATAGATGGGCGTCTACGCGTCAGCGTGTGCGAGTACCGACGCGATGCGCGGCGCAGAGTAGACGTCTCGGATGGGCACCGATCCGCCGAGGACACCGAAGATCCGCTCGACTACCTCTGGTCGGGACGCGGCTGCTCGGTAGAACGCCTGCAGTCCGTTCGAGAGCGGGGCGAGGCGGGCCGTGCTGAGGGCTAGTTCGAAGCCGTTGGCGGTGAGCTGGTCGCGCTGACGTTGGTAGTCGCCGAGTGCGTCGTCGACGCGACGGCCGGCGCGCGCGCTGTCGATGGCCTGAGCGAGCAGCTCGGCGCTGAGAAATGCATCGGAGATGCCCATCCCCGTGGACGGGTCCTTGTGGTGGCCGGCATCGCCGAGCAGCGCCCAGCCCGGTCCGGCCGATGTTCGGTACTGGTTGGGTAGGTCGGCGGTGCCGACGAAACGGTGTTCGCGATGGCCGGAGGCGACCGCGTCACGCAGTCCCGGCACCAGATCGAGAGCGGTGTGAAAGCTGCGGTCGAGGTCTGTGCGGACGCGCGCAAATTCCCGGCGGGGCCACCCGACGTAGATGCAGGTCAGTCCGTCGTTGGTGGGCCAGACCAGGATCAGCTGGCCGGTGCGGGCGTGGAACGACGCGCGCAGATCGCCGAGGCCACTCCAATAGGAGTAGTACACGCACGTCAGCGGCGGATGGTGGTTGTAGACACGAGCAGCGACTCGCCGCGCGACGGTCGAGTGCAGACCGTCGGCCCCGACGACCAGAGGTGCCCGCAACGACACCGAGCCGCCGCCACCCCTGCGACGGCCGCGCACCCCCGATACCCGACCCTCCGTCCACACCACGTCGTCGACGACGACGCCGTCGATCAGTTCGGCGCCCGCCTCGACGGCCGACTCGACCAGCACCGTGTCGAGAACGGTCCGCCGCGGGCAGTACACGGCGGTCTGTCCTTCGACGCCCGGCCCGATACCCGACATCTGGACCGGGCCGACGTCGAAGGTGATCTGCTCGATCGGCGCGCAGCCGCGGGCGTGCAACCGGTCGAGCAACCCCCACTCCCGCAGTCGGGACGCGCCGCGTTGCCACAGGAAATGGGTGGACATGGTGTCGCTGGGAAACGACGCTCGATCGAGGACCGCGACACGGTGCCCGCCGCGTGCCAGAAGCATCGCCAACGACGCGCCCGCGCACCGGGCGCCCACCACGATCACGTCGAACATCGGGCCTTCTCCTTCGGGCCGGTTTCGAATGCCGAACCCAAATCAAAGATAGCACGATCGTTCGTGCTGTACTAGGGTGAGTGCGTGGCACAGAAACGGAACACGACCCCAGGGGCCAAGACGCGAGAGACCGTGCTGGACGCGGCCGCCGACGTCGCATCGATCAACGGTCTGGACGGACTCACCATCGGGCACCTCGCGAGCCTGACCGGGATGAGCAAGAGTGGGCTGTTCGCCCACTTCGGGTCCAAGCAAGACCTCCAGTTGGCCACCATCGAGGTCGCGCGGCAGCGGTACGTGCGTGAGGTCATCACGCCGGCGCTCGGGTCCGGTCCGGGCATGCACCGCCTCACCGCCCTCTGTGAGTCGTTCCTGTCGTATGTCGAACGGGGCGTCTTTCCGGGCGGATGCTTCTTCGCCGCCGCGATGGCCGAGTTCGACGGCAAGACGCCCGGCCCGGTCCGTGACGCCGTCATCGAGTGCCAGCGCCAGTGGATGGGAACCCTCGTGCAGGCGGCACGCGAGGCGCAGCAATCCGGCGAGTTGGGCACCGACACCGATCCGGAACAGCTCGCGTTCGAGCTGGAAGGCGCACTGCTGGCAGCCAACTCATATTTCCACCTCTTCGCCGACACACGCTGTCTCGACCGCGCCCGCCTCGCGGTGCGCACGCGCCTGTCCAGGCGAGAACCGACACCAGAACGGACGGCAACCCGCCCATGAGTACCCACACCACCGACACCGTCGCCTCCGGCGTCAGCGCTACCCGGCGCGGCCTCGGCATCTGCCTGACGCCACTCGAAACGCGCCGTGAGGTGATACTGCACGTCGCTCGCCGCACCGAAGATCTCGGCTATGACGGGTTCTTCCTCGCGGAAGGGTGGAGCCAGGATGCCGCCGTCCTGCTCACCGAAATCGCCACCAAGACCGAACGAATCACCATCGGTACCGGTGTGCTCAGCGTCTGGGGCCGCACCGCCGGCACCCTCGCGATGCTCGCCGCCAGCCTCGATGAGGTCTCACACGGCCGTTTCGTCCTCGGCTTGGGTGCAAGCAGTCCACAGCTCGTCGAAGGCCTGCACGACCAATCGTTCACCGCGCCGGTGGCCAAGCTGCGCGCGGTCACCGCACAGGTTCGTCGACTGCTCGACGGCGAGCGGGTCCGCCCGACGGCAACCCACGACCACCGGCCCCTACGGCTGGGTGTCGCCGCGCGCACCGGCCTGCCGATCCACCTCGCCGGACTCGGCGACAAATCCATCCAACTCGCCGGCGAACTGGCGGACGGCTGGACGCCCTTCCTGGTGCCGCGGTCGTGGCTGCCCTGCGGAATCGACGTGCTCGAGAAGGCGGGCGCCCGATCCGGCCGCACCACACGCCCCGTGGTGGGTCCGGCCGTCCCCACCGCCGTCGCGGCCGATCAGGCAACGGCCCGCGAGATCGCGTCCTGGTGGATCACCTTCTACATCACCAGCATGGGCTCGCTCTACCGCCGCTCGCTGAGCGAACGGGGGTACCACCACCAGGTCGAGGCCGTGCTCGCCGCCAACCCGACCCACGACACCACCGACGTGCCGGCCGCAGCCCATGTTCTGCTCGACGAGCTCACCGTCTGGGGGACACCCGACACCGCCCACGACCACCTCCAGCACTGGTACACCGCAGGCGCCGAGATGCCGATCCTCACCCTCCCACCCCACCGCACCATCGCCGAACTCGACTACATGCTCGAAACCATGCGCCCACACCCTCCACATCCCTCGGGCGCGGCCGGAGCGGCTGCGTCGTCATAACCCGCCATTCGACGTCCGTCGACCCCACCGCAGTCGATCACCGACCGATGTTGTGCGCCAACCCAGTTCGCAAAGCCGACGCGACAAGGTAACAGTTCGTGATGACACCGCTGACGAACCGCCGGGTTGCCTGTGTGCCCGGCGACGCGGAACGCGGGGGTGGTCCGGTCACAGCAGATCCACGCACACCCCCAGCGAAATCCGTCAACCCCTCACCGACCCCGCTGATGTCACCTCGTTCACATCGTCCCGGGACGTGTCTGCTCCCCCGGTCCGAGCCCGAATACACCGATTCGCTGACCAGTCGGGGTGAGTTTCGGTGTGCAGCAACGGTCGGCATGTGGGCATGGTTGAGCATCCGAACGCTCGTGTCGGGCTGTTCCACTTGCTCTTTCGCATCGAGGGCGGGCAGGTGCCGCGTCAACCGCCGGGCCGAAGACGCGAGTGGGCCTTCTTCTGCGTTCCGGATCGGTGCATCCAGGCTCAGGGCAGCCCCGTGTTCCCCCAACTCGGCGACACACACAATTCGGATCGCGAGTTTCGAGTTACCGAATCGAGATAGGTCAGCGTCCAGATCAGAAAATGATCTTGAACGGTTGGACCACCCGCGCGGAAAATGACATTCACCGGACTTCCAGCGAGGACCGACGCGGCGGAGACACGAGGGAAGATCCAGTACAGCGAAGGGGGCACGCAGGCGAAGTGCGAGCCCCCTTCTACCGCCACAGTGCCAGTTCAGTTACTGACCAGCGCTACTAGCCGCTGAGTGACCCAGCAGAACCCGAGAAGAAGTCGAGGACGCCGAGAAGGGTGGAGACGTTCGAGAAAAAGTCGGCCAAGAAAGCGAGGTCCATCTTTGTAACTCCAGTTCGATTGTTCAGAGAATCGTGATACACAGCACACGATGCGTGTATTTATACCGGTCAGATAACAATTCCGCAACGGGAAGTTTGCGGTCAACCCACAACGAGTGAATCCGGACCACACCGAGACGACGCCACATCGCGGTCCGGTCCGCGGTGGGGTGGTGCAAACTCGGATCTCCCGATGAGATCGGCAGCGGCGCTCCTGCGGAGCACCCGGCACGCCGAGCGCACTAACTCTCACGGTCGGGCGGCCCGGTGACGGGAACGTCGGCGCGGGCCGCCCGGATCCGCATCATCCCGCATTGCCGGGTGGTCGGCATGATCCCCGGCAACAGGAACCCCCACATCTCGTCGACCCGCTGCTCGAGATCTACGCGGCAGGTCAGGACCTGGGACACGGTCTGGACTCCGGTGAACGCGCCGATGACGAACCGCGCGAACGCCGGCGGATCGATGATGTGCACGAGATCGCCCTCGGCGACCGCACGAGCCGCCAACCCTTGGCAGGCGCTGATCCAATCCAGATAGGGGCCCGCGGGGCCACGGTCGTCGGCACTGAGCTCGAGGGTGATGCGGATCCCCGCCCGCACGATCGGATCGTGCACGATCTGCCTGGCCATCTCGTGGCACAGCATCACGATCTGCTCGATCGCCGACGCCTCCTGTGCGGCGATCGCCTGCACCGCGGAGATGGAGATCCGGTGCTGCTCGGCGATGATGTGCCGGGCCAAATCTTCCTTGGACCGGAAGTGAAAGTACAACGCCCCCTTCGTCATGCCCGCCGCCTCGAGTATCTCGACGAGACTGGCGCCCTCGAACCCGGATTTGTCGAACATTTCGGCTGCTCCGCGGACGATCTGTGCCCGGGTCACCGCCGCCCGTTGCTGTTGAACCATGTGTCGCACCTTCCGTGCCGTTCGCGGCTGCAGCGCGGTATCTTTCGATCGCACCGACGCAGCCTGCGCGACGCTACCACCGACACCGGTGCGCCTCGCCCCCGGAAAGGACCGGCACCCACTTGTGCGGGCATCGACACCGGCTCACACGAAAACAGACCACCGGGGCGCTTTTTCGGTGAGACCGCCGGGCGTCGCGCCCCCACCTGCCGCTATCGGTGGTCGCGGCCGTACTGCCAGGTCGGCTCCCCCACCGATCCCCAGGCGAAAGCAGACTCGCCAATCGGCAATCCAGCCCACGGGCCCACACCAAGATCGTTGTCAATCAAGTTGATCGGTCAGGCGCCGAGCCCGCCCCCGGCAGAATCAAGGCCCGCACTCGAATGCGGGTCGCGTGAATCGGCGAGCACGGACCGACGGCCGTGAGCCGCAGGTACGGCCAACCCAGAAAGGTATGTGGCGTGGGTCACATACGGGCGATCGGGGTGGGCAGCGGATCTACTATTTCCTCGCATCGCCGAATCCGCCGATTCGGTCGAAAATTACACATACGACATACGCCCGAGGAGCCATCAGCGACGCCAATCACCCAGTACACCAACGCGGAACCGCACCGCCCGACCGGAGTACACGTCCTTCCGGGACGCGCACTGCGTGGCGAGCGCGGTCGAGGCTCACGCAGCGGGTACCTGTTGCATGTCCCGGCGAGGTCCGGCCGGAGCCGACAACGCTCCGACCGGGCCGCTTCGCTGCGCCGCACCGGGCGGGCCCTCGACGAGTTCGACCAGCGCAAGGGGATTGAGGGGCTCGACCGAATCTGCGTGCCGCAGAAGGAACCCCGTGGAGATCAACAGCTCGTCGGGCTTCACCCACCGCAGGATGTCCAGCACCTCGATTTCATCCGCGGGACTTTGCCTCGGCGCTGTTTCTGCACGCTGCGCTCAGCTTTCCACCGATGCCCGGGTGTCCTGATCGGTCACAAGCCTTCCATCTCCACTACCCTCAGTGCGAGCGCAACATCCAGGCGCAGAATGGGATCCGTCGTGAACGGGCCGACGATGCTCTCCAGCTTGCCGATCCGGTAACGCAGTGTGTTGTAGTGGAAATGCAGGACGCGTGCCGTCTCGGCGACGTTGCAGTTGGTGTCCAGGAGTGCCTGCATCGTCTGTCGGAGATCGATCGCCTCGTCTGCGTCGCCGGCCAGCGACCCGAGGATCTCGGTGGCGAACGACCGGAGCTCGGCGCTGTCGTCGACCAGGGAGAGCAGTCTGTGGACGCCCAGGCTGTCGAAGTGTGCGACAGAACCGTTCCCGCGCATGCGCCGCCCCACCGTTACGGCCTTACGCGCCTGGTCGTACGCCTGCGGAAGGTCGGCAGCCGAACCGATGACCCGGCTCACGCCGGTGCAGAACGAATGCCTGCCGCCTCCTCGGTCACCGGTGACGGCCGCAATCAGATCGTTCACGACAATTCTCGCGTCGTCGTCACCGACCGGCATCAACACCACCACCTCGTGGCTGAACCCGACCACCGGTGCGTACCGGTCCCTGCGCCGGACCACCTGTTTCCAGGCAGCAGTGAGTCTCTGTTGCGGCATCCGTCCGGCACCCGGCGGCCGTATCGCGGGGCCGGCGGTCGAGCGAGCGGGGTCCGGGTCGAGCTCCGCGACAACGACCACCATGGCGCGGTTCACGTCCCATTCGAGCTGCGCGCAGTGCTCCGTAATCTGGTCAACCGTACCGGCATTCCCGTTGAGTACGTCGCGCAGGAAGTCGCCGTGAAACTTTGATTCGACCGCCGACACGGCGAGTTGCTTGGTCACCGCCAGCGCGACCACGGTTGCGGCTCGCTCCAGCGCTTGCACGGTGACGGGACCCAATGCGCCGTCTCCCACGAAGGCGAGGATGACGCCGTGATCGGTCCCGCCGGCATGAACCCGCGCAACGGCGATCTGGCCGGCCTCCGTGCCCGGCGCCGCCTGCAGGCCGTGGTGCAGGCGCTCGGTGCGAAGCCGGCCGGACGGGTCGAACAGCGGCAAGTCCTCCAACGCCTGCAGATTGACCGGCGAACCCGCTGACGCGTTGACCCGCCCGTCCGGTGTGCAGATCAGCACCGCAGCGTCGAACAGCGTGGCGACCTCGTCCGCGATCTGCGGCAGGTCGCCACCTTCGAGGACGATCTTCGTCAAGGCACGGTGCATGCGATCGGCCACGTCGAGGGCGAACGCCTGCCGATCGACGAGGTGTGTGAACACCTCGGACATCACCTCGTCGAAACCGATGTCGTGCGGGATGAGAAACAGCGGAATGTCGAGACGGTCCGATGCCTCGAGCATCGCGGCAGGGAGATCGCCGAGGTACCGGCCCTCCTTGACACCGAGCGCGGCTGCGCGGCACCGGGCGAGGCCCTCGACGAGTTCGACCAGCGCGCGGGGGTCGAACGGCTCACCCGAATCTGCATGTCGCAGAGGGAACCCCGTGGTGATCAGCAGTTCGTTGGGTTTCACCCACGGCAGGATGTCCGGTACCTCGATGACGTTGACTCGCAGAACGGTCTGGTCCAGTCCGCCCGCCCCCGCGAGGAGCGTGGAGCCGGCCAAGCTGGGGAGGGTCAACGCCTCCCGAATCGTCAACGCGTATCCGGCTGGTGACGGCAGATCGACCGCGTCCACGGGTGCAGCTCAGCTCGGGAGGAGTGCCGGCGGAAGCACGCGCTGCGTCCACTTCGTCTTCTGCTCGTACGCGTGGGCGAGTTGGAGGACGGCTCGGTCGGCGCCGTGTCGGCCGATTATCTGAATTCCCATCGGGAGCCCACGGCCGTCGAAACCGACCGGCATCGCGGCGACCGGGAGGCTCGTCATCGTCCACGGTGCGACGGTCTCCATCCACCGGTGGTAGGTGTCCATGGGCCGGCCGGCGATCTCGGTGGGCCAGTGTGTGGACTTGTCGAACGGGAACACCTGAGCACTGGGCGCGAGGATGTAGTCGTACGTTTCGAACATCTTCGTGAGGGCGGCCTGCCACTCGTTGCGGGCCGCCGCGGCCTTGGTGACGTCGAGCGCGGACAGCGCGATTCCGTGTTCCATCTCCCACACGAATTCGGGCTTCATCTGCTCGCGTGTCTGCGGGTCGTCGTAGAGGTCGACCAGGCCGAGCTGGGCCCACCAGCGCCATCTCAGAAAGAGCTGCCAGATGTCTTCGGGCTTGTAGTCGGGGAACGCCGCCTCGACGTGGCAGCCGATGTTCCGGAATGCGCCGAACGAGGACTCGCACAGCTCGAGAACCCCGGGTTCGGTCGCCAGGTACCCGCCCCAGTCGCCCACCCATGCGATCCGCGTTCCGCGGAAGTCCCGCTCGAGGTTCCGCGTGAAGACCTCGGGGTCCTCGCCGATGCCGAGCGGGGCACCGGCGTCGGGCCCTGCCATCGTCGACAGGAGCTGCGCCACATCGGCCACCGACCGTCCCATCGGGCCGACCACCGCGCCCTGAGCGATGAAGCCTGCCTCCGGGATGCGTCCCCAGGAGGGACGAAATCCCACGACATTGTTGAAGGCCGGCGGATTTCGCAGTGAACCCATGTAGTCGCTGCCGTCGGCAACCGGGACCATCCGCAATGCCAGGGCCGCGGCGGCACCGCCGCTGCTTCCACCTGCGGTGCGTGACGTGTCGTACGGTGTCGCCGTCGTACCGTACACCGGGTTGTACGTCTGGGACCCGAGTCCGAATTCGGGCGTGTTCGTCTTGCCGATGACAATGGCACCCGCTGCCTTGATCCGCGCGACGAACAGGTCGTCCGCGTCGGCGATCCGGTCGGCGAAGATGGGTGATCCGGACGTGAACGGAAGCCCCTCGGCCGCGGAGAGATCCTTGACGGCGTGCGGGAATCCGTGCATCCAGCCGAGGTAGTGCCCGTCGGCGAGCTGATGGTCCCGTTCGCGCGCCTCGGCCAGCAACTCGTCCCGGCCCCGCAGGGCAACGATGGCGTTGACACTTCGATTGTGCCGTTCGATGTGGTCGAGATAGGCGGTCATGACGTCGGCGCACGACACCTCGCGGCTCTTGATCAAACCGCTGAGCGTGAGCGCGTCACACATGACGAGATTGTCGTATCCTTCTGGCCCGCCGAAGGGTTCGACGTCAGTCAGGGGCGAATCACCTGCGTCGACGGGATCGATGACGTGTGACACTTGTGAAGCTCTCCACGGTTTCGGATGCGATTGCCGGCGATCGAGGGTGCGCGGCGGCCCGGTGGCGGCCACGCACCCTCGTTCACGGTGCGACCAGGAACTATTGACCGAGGTCGACGATGGCGGCGACGGGTCCGCCACCCTCCGGGCCCTGGTGCGCGGCCGACACGGACACGAACACCGCCGGGTCACCGGTGACCGACGCCGCGACACCGCCTACGCACGACTTGATCTGGCGGTGCCAGTGGACGTCCGAGTCGTCGAGCATCGCGTTGCGGCGGCCGCGCACCGTCCCGTCCTGACTCGCCTCACACTTGAGGAAGACATTGACGAGCCGGCCGTCCAGGTCGCTCGTGTGGGGCCGCTCGGGCAGTTCGAGTCCCGCGTCCCGGATCGCCGACCAGATGCCGTCCTGATCGAGCGGATCCGTCATCACGCTGTGCCCGATGCGGTAGCGGCCGCCGACACCGCGCGCATTGCCCACCACCACGATCTGAGCCCGGTCCAACTCGACACCCGAGGAGCAGGATGCGACCGACGAGTAGAGGTCCCGGCTGTGCATGACGTCCGCATCGTCGGGCATGTCGATCTCGCCGAGAGCGACGGCGATCCCCAGTGCCGTAACACCGTTCGACAGGTCCATCGACTCGTGCGTGTGCTCGGTCCACACCGTCTCGCCGCGGCTCTTGGCGTCCCGGATGGTGTGGATCGTCAGCAACGGCGTCTTCGTCTGCACGTAGTGCACGTCGGCGGGGTCGGTGATGCCGGCATTGTCCATCGCCATCTTCACCGCCGCTGCCACCTTGGTGATCATCGCCGTGCGACCGATGTCTTCGGGGAGAAGCTGCTCACTCATCGCGACACCGACGGTCAGTCGCGGCTCGTCGGACTTCACCGCCTTCTCCGCAGGCACCGTTGCGAAGATCGTTGCGTGCGGGCTGATCACACCGTCGGTGCCGCCGGACCAGACGATGGGCACCCCCGCCACCTCGTCCGCGCTTCGGCTGCCCTTGGCAGAGAGGACCTCACGGAAAGCCCGATCCGCGATGATGCGCGTGTAGTCGTTGACGCCGCCGTTGCCCTCGGTCTTGCCGATGACTGCAACGACGCGGTCCGCTTCGAGCACACCGTCGTCGATGAGCTTGGCCAGCTCGCCGGCGTCGGACACACTGTGCAGGGGAACCTTGCGGACCTCGATTGCTTCGGGCATTGACATCTCCTCTATACGTGGCTTGCGGGGTAGTCGAGATCAGCTTGTGGCGATCGGAACTCCAACGCAGCCCACGCTATGAGGGCGATCACGTTCGGACATTGGCAAAGTTTGCCCAAACCAGAACTCACATTGGGCAGAGTTGACCAGTGCCGCAGGTCACAGGATCAGATGGTGCTCGTCTGGGCTACCTGGCTGGTCACGTGATCGGAGTGACCGGCGCCGAGGGGGTCGGGCCACCCCGACCACGTGTCGGGGCCGGCGTCGATTTCCTCGGTGGTGAGAAGACACGTGTCGAGCTCGTTCCGAAGTGTGTCGGCGTCGATGCCCTGGCCGATGAAGACGAGTTCCTGTCGGCAGTCACCGACCGGTTCTTCCCATTTGTCGAGAATTCCCTGGCGGCGGTAGTCGTCTTCCGGCCAGTAGCTGTCGGGGAGGAACTTCCACCACCGGCCGACGTACCCGTGCCGGATCACGTGACCGGCTTGGGAGATGCTGCCGATCTCGGTGAACCGGCCGGCATTCCAGTAGTAGCCCTTGGCGCGGAGAAGTCTGCCGTTCGTCCATTCACCGGTGAGGAACTCGTGTAATCGCCCCGGGTGGAAGGGGGCGCGTTCGCGGTAGACGACCGAACCGATTCCGTATTCCTCGGTCTCAGGAGTGTGCTCTCCCTGGAGTTCCTGCAGCCAGCCGGGTGCCTGGGCTGCCCTGTCGAACGAGAACAGGCCGGTATCCATGATGGCGTCGAGTGGGACCTGTCCGTGAGATATCGCGTGGATGTCCGCGGTCTTGTTCAGCGATCGAATCAGCGCGGTCAGTTCGGTGAGGTGCTCGGCGGAGACGAGGTCGGCCTTGCTGATCAGGACCACGTCGGCGAACTCGATCTGATCGACCAGAAGATCGGAGATGTCGCGTTCGTCCTCGGGAGCGTCGGCCTCGACGGGACCGCCGGACCGGTAGTCCCGGAGAAAACTGTGGCCGTCGACGACGGTCACCATGGTGTCCAACCGCGCGATGTCGGCCAGCGCGTGCCCGTCGGTGTCGATGAACGTGAAGGTCTCGGCGACGGGCAGGGGCTCGGAGATGCCGGACGATTCGATCAGGAGGTAGTCGAATCGTCCGTCGGCGGCCAGGGTTCTGATCTCGTCGAGGAGATCCTCCCGCAACGTGCAGCAGATGCAACCGTTGGTCATCTCGACGAGCTTTTCCTGCGATCGGCTCAGCGAGATCTCTCGTTCGACCTCGGCACTGTCGATGTTGATCTCGCTCATGTCGTTGACGATCACCGCGACGCGCCTGCCTTCGCGGTTGCGCAGGATCTGGTTCAGGAGTGTCGTTTTTCCTGCACCGAGAAATCCGGACAGCACGGTGACGGGGAGGCGCGTGTCATTCATTGGTCAGTTCCTTCCGGCGAACCTGGTTGTACTCGCGAACAGACCGGCGGCGGAGGCGCGGAGTTACGGGCGGGCCCTCCACCGCCGGTCGGTGTTCATCGTGTCGGATGCGTTCAGGCGGCTACCTTTTCGAGGTATCCCTCGAAGAGGTCGACCACGACGCTGCCGGCGTCGGTGTCCGCGCCGAAGAGGTCCTCCGCCGCGAACTGGACGTGATAGGTGGGTTCTGCACCGGCGTCGTCGCGCCCGTGGCCGATCGCGTCGGGGAACGGCCATTTCTCGGTGGTGCGGTGGGTGATCGTTCCGACCCGGCCGCGGCAGTACGCCGGCATCCGGATGTGCCCGGGCACGTGCTCGTCGCGGACCCGAACGCGCTGACCGACCTCGAACGTGATGTCATCCGTCCGCGCCGGCCGGCCTTCCGACTCCGCAGGGAGGGACAGCGGGAACGGGCCGCCCGCGAGCGCCTCGAGCTCGTCGTGGGTCAGGATTCCCTTCTCCACCATCAGGGTTGCGACGCCGATGACGTACCGCTCGTAGTACGGCGTCATCATGTAGTGGCGTGGTTCCATTCGTTCGACGACGTGCCTGACTTCGTCGACGCTGAACGCCCCCAGGTCTGCGGCGCCGAGGAACAGCAGACTGTAGGGAAGGTGCTCCCACTCTGCGTGAAAGGGTCCGCCGATGTCGGCGTTGACGGTGTGCGGGACCTTACCGAACCCCTGGACACCGGCGAGATCGTGTACTCCATCCATGGATCTGTTCCTTCTCTTCGGGTGCTCAGGCGCTCGGAACCTGCGGGATCGCGACCCCGATCAGGCAATCTTTGGTGACGATCTGCTGGAGTTGCTCCCGGGTCCATCCCTCGGTGCCTGCCGGCCGCTCGGGCAGCACGATGTAGCGTGTTTCCGCTGTAGTGTCGTACACCCGGATCTCGACGCCCTTCGGAATGTCGGTACCCATCTCGGACAGCACTTTTCTCGGTTCACGAACCACGCGGGCGCGGTACTCGAAGCTCTTGTACCACGTCGGCGGCAGGCCGAGGATCGGCCAGGCGGTGCACGAGCACAGCGAGCACACGATCACGTTCTTCAGTGTCGGCGTGTCCTCCAGCGCCACGATGTATTCACCCTGCGGTCCCAGGTACCCGTACCTGCCGACTGCCTCGGTACCGTCAGTGAGCAGAAGTTGCCGGAATTCGTCGTCGGTCCATGCCCGCGCGACCAGTTCAGCCCCGCGGTGGGGGCTGAACTCCTCTTCGAATGTCTTCTTCCAGCCTTCGACGTATCCCTCGGGAACCAATCCCTTTCCGTCCAGCGCCCGGAACAGCGCCCAGGCACGGTCGGCGGCCGGTGCCTGTGCGGGAGTCCCGTTCTCCGGTGTGTGTTCGATCGTTACCGACATTCTTCACCTTCTCTGTAGGGGCTGAAATTGCGAATAGCTCTACTGCGGCGGCTGCGCGTCACGCAGCATGCCGGTCTGCGGATGGCAATTGATGTACTCGTATCGCTGGTCGCGCGCGTCGAATACCGAGACTTCATGGTAAAGACGAAGTTTCGACAGGCTGGCGGCGACGCGGAAGAACGTAGTGAAGATTCGCAGGTGGGTGGGATGAGATTCCGCCCAGCGTTCGAGCTTGTCCAGCGAACCCCAGTGGCCGATGTTGTAACTCTGGTCGAGAAAGTTTCCGTCCAGATCGATGTTGCGCACAAACCTGTTGCTGTAGCAGCCCACCGATTGTCCGTTGTCGCGCAGAAAGTCCATGCCGTCCTGCAGAGTGGGCAGGATTTCGTCGAGATACAGGTTGCGTTCCGCCGTTTCGGCGTCGGCCCAGTCCTGCCCGGAGCGGATCAGTGCGATGTTGTCGTGGCCCTGAACCACCACGCGGCCACCTGCGGCGGGATCACCACCGAGTACACGCAATTCACCCGACGGCTGGATCCAGTCGGTCTGGGAAACAGGGAAGCGTTCGCGCATCGAGCCCCAATAGCCGTGCTCGTTGATCTCGCCGCTGATACCGCCCATGACGGCACCGACACCCGGAAGGGCGTCCTGGAACGCGTACAACGTCTCGAACTGTTCGGCGCGCGGGGCGACTATCTCACGGAAGTACCCCAGCCCCTCCGACAGCCTCGCGTCCGATGCCCACCAGCCGGCCACCTCCGGCAACTGGAGCCAACGATCATGGGCAGCACTATCTTTCCAATAGCCCACGATCATCAGATTCTCATGGTTCTGATTGTCGACGTGGTGGGTCAGGTCATAGTGCAACGGGCCGTCGGGCAGATCGAAACCGGCCACCATGTCGCGCACGGCGCGCAGCGCGGCCGGGCGTTGCGCGTCACCGCGGAACTGCACACCGAGGTATCCCATCACCACCTGCTGCACTTCTTCGCCGGCACGTCCCACCCACATCGGAAAGGGTGGCTGGTAGCCGTCCGGGACGCGTCGGGTCAACGTGCGAGGGCAGGTGAGGTGATCGCTGATTGCAGATTCCATGAGGGCTCCTGGTTCCGGTTCATCGCGTGCGGGCCGCCGCGTCGGCGGCTGAAAATCCCTGCAACGCAGAAATTACCTCCCCGATCGACGGCGAATCTGACGGAGAGGGACAGGTATTTGGACGAGAGGGACAACCCGAGTTGCGTCCCGACGTCAGGGTGTGGCCGTCGTCGCCCGGTACTGGCGTGGGCTCATCCCGTACTCGCTCTTGAACGTGCGGCTGAACAGCGAGGGGTCGGCGAAACCCCAACGGCGGGAGATCTGCCCCAGCGAGCGATCCGTGGTCGCGCTCTGCGCCAGGTCGCGGCGACACTGTTCGAGTCGCCGCACGCGGATGACGCGCGACACCGTCGTGTCCTGCTCGGCGAATACCCGGTGCAGGTGCCGGGTGGAAATGCCGAGGGCCGAAGCGATCACGGACGGCGAGAGCGCTGGATCTCCGAGGCTCTCGTCGATCATCGTCGTCGCTGCGCGGTAGGTGCTCGAACGTGGCGCACCGACCGGCCGGCCGACGGCCCGCAGGACGGCACCGACCAGGTCGCCGACCTCGTCCACGATCGCGTTCCCCGCTCCGGCATCGGATGCGATCCGGCTCGTCACGATGTCGTGCAGGAACCGGCCCAATAGCCCGCTGGCGCCGGCGCGACCGTCGAAGGCTATCGCGGTGAGGTCGTGAATCTCCGCTTCGGTGAACGAGAGTGCGCTCCTCGGCCACGTGAAGACCTCGAGCACCCAGGAGCCGTCATCCGGATGCCCGTCGATCCGCCACTCGAACGGGCGAGACGTGTCGTACAGGACGAAGTCGTCGTGGTCGAGTACGCACTCCCGGCCATCCTGGGTGACCACGGCACGCCCACGACGGATCCGCCCGATCTGGAGGTAGTCGGCACGGTCGGCTCTGGCCAGGCTGCTGCTGCGGGCGATCCGTTGCTCGGTCGATTGGACTGTGGACACCTTGAGATGAGCGAGTTCGGAGGACCGCACTGCACCGGTGAACCGGGGGCCGTCTTCGATGTCCGAGACGCTGAGGGCGACGAAGTGCTGGCGCAGCATGTCCTCCCAGTCGGAGGCCCGTGTCGTCCGCACGGGTAATGCAAACCCGGACCTGACAAGCATCGAAACCTCTCTTCGGTCTGATTGCGCAATTCTCCCCCGAGAACTTCCGGGCTACCGGTGCAATTCCCGGTACCGGCTCGGGCTGACGCCGTATCGGGCGGCGAACGCTCGGCTGAACACCGACAGATCGATGAATCCGAACTGCGCGGCGATCTCGGTCAGCGAACGGGAGGCGTTGCGCGGGGACAGCATCGCGTCACGGCAGACCTCGAGTCGGTGCGCCCGGATCGTGGCGGCCACGGTGTTTCCGAATCGGGCGAACACTCGGTGCACGGTTCTCGTGGAGATGAAGAACGCGTGGGCGATGCGCTGCGGGGACAGGTCCGGGTCGTCGAGATTCCGCTCGATGTACCGCAGCATGTTCGCGTACAGATCGCGTGCGGTGACGTCGGGATCGTCCGGCTCACCCTCTTCCAGTGCCGCCGTGATTGCCAGGTCTGCGATTCCGTCCGCCAGCCGCATCGCACCGCTTGGCGACGGTTCCTTCTCGGCTGCGAGGAGTCCGGCGAGCATCGGCGACAGTAGCTGCCCCACTGCCGAATTGGATCGCACGGTCCGTGCCGTCAGTTTCTGCGACTCACCCTCGGACAGCGAGACGGCACCGCGCGGCCACGTGAAGACCTGGAGGTGCCATTCCGGTCGCAGGTTCCAGGTGAACGGGCGGGCGGATTCGTAGATGGCGAAGTCGCCCGGCCGCAGCGTGCAGGTTCGCCCGTCTTGGACGAGTTGCCCCTCGCCGGCGACGACCATGCCGATCTGCATGAGGTCGAGCGGATGCCGGTCGGTCAGCTGCGGCGTCCTGTGAAAGGTCTGAGGTGTGGCCAGGACGTCGGCGGCCAGGAGATGCGCGAAGCGACGGGTGTGGACCGCACCCGCGAAGCGCTCGGATTCGCCCGGGCTGATCTTCAACGCCACGAAGGTCTCGCTGATCACCTCGACCCAGTCTCGGAGGGCAGCTGTCCGGATCACCTCCGTGCGGCGGTGCTCGCCACCCGGTGCGAGCGACAACGGCATGAGCAGCCCCTTTCCCTCGCCTGCACGTCACGCTATGAGCAATCCGGCGTCACTGTCAATGCCAGTTGACCACTGTTTCCGCAGGGAAACACGCCTCAGCGGCGAGGTTGGCGCTGAGCGCCAAGCGGGCTGTCGCTGTGAGACAAACGCTGCGGTTCGGCTGCTTCTACGGTTCGTAGAACACCGGGAAAATGCCGGCGGGTCCCGCGTCGCATCCGGCCCGACCGCCGGCCCTCGACCAGGTGCCCTCGGGCGCCACCGTACAGCTGAGGAGCGCACCTTCATGACTTCGTTGCCTGCACCCGATTCCGCTCGATTGGCGGCGTTGAACGAGCATTTCCGATTCGGGTTGTCCGCCGCCGACCTCGACGAGTTCGCCCCTGCCGTCGAGGCCACCCTCTCGGCGCCGATCGCCGTCGAGCAGCTCTATGCGCGTGCGGCGTCACCGGCCCCCGAGCGGTCGTGGGCTCCGCCTGCACCGGAGGCCAATCGTCTCGGAGCGTGGTACGTCACCACCTCGATCGACGGCTCCGCCGAGGGTCCGCTGGCCGGCCGCACCGTGGCGGTCAAGGACAACGTCGCGGTCGCGGGAGTGCCGATGATGAACGGATCGCGCACCCTGGAGGGGTTCGTCCCGCGGCAGGACGCCACGGTCGTCCGCAGGCTGCTCGATGCCGGCGCCACGATCGCAGGAAAATCGGTATGTGAGGATCTGTGTTTCTCGGGCGGGAGTTTCACCTCGCAGCCGGGACCGGTACGCAATCCGTGGGATACGACCCGCAATTCGGGTGGATCTTCCAGTGGCTCCGGGGCTTTGGTCGCCGGCGGTGAGGTCGACCTGGCCGTCGGCGGAGATCAGGGCGGCTCCATCCGCATTCCTGCCGCATTCTGCGGGATCGTGGGTCACAAACCGACGCACGGACTGGTCCCCTACACCGGTGCATTTCCGATCGAGAGGACCATCGACCATCTCGGCCCGATGACCCGGACCGTCGCCGACGCCGCCACCATGCTCAGTGTGCTCGCCGGTACGGACGGGGCCGATCCGCGACAATCACGCCAGGTCGAGCCGGTCGACTACCTGGCTGCGCTCACCGAACCCACCTCCGGGCTGCGGATCGGCGTCGTGACCGAGGGCTTCGGCACCGCAGTGTCCGATCCGGCGGTCGACGCCGCCGTCCACGCCGCGGTCGACGTGCTGCGCAGCGCCGGACTCGCGGCGGAGCAGGTGTCGATTCCGTGGCACCTCGACGCGATGCACGTCTGGAACGTGATCGCGACCGAGGGCGCCGCGTACCAGATGCTCGACGGCAACGCCTACGGCATGAACACCGACGGATTCTACGACCCGGAACTGATCGCGCATTTCGCCGCTCAGCGCCTCGAGCGCGGTCACGAGTTGTCCAAGACGGTCAAGCTGGTGGGGCTGTCGGGACGGTACACGTTCGAGGTCGGCGGCGGAAAGTACTACGCGATGGCCCGCCAACTCGTCCCCGAACTGCGCGCGGCCTACGACGCCGCCCTCACCGACTACGACGTGCTGGTGATGCCCACGGTCCCCTACACCGCGAAGAAGATCCCGCCTGCCGATGTGGCATTGGGCGACTACCTCGACGTCGCGTTGTCGATGGTCGGCAACACCGCCCCGTTCGATGTCACCGGTCACCCGGCCTGCTCGGTTCCCGCGGGGCTCGTCGACGGCCTGCCGACGGGGCTGATGATCGTCGGCAACTCGTTCGACGACGCCAGGGTCCTGCGCGTGGCACACACCTATGAACAGGCCGTCGGCGGCTTCCCCACCCCGCCGGCCGTGATGAGTTCTGCTCGATGACACCACCACGCTTGTCTCTGGACGACGAGATTCTCGATCTCGCCGTCATGTGGCTTCCCATCGGGGATCCACCGGCCGACAAGATCAAGCGCGACTTCGGCGTCGAACCGGCCGAATATCGCGTGCGTCTGGCGCGCGCCATCGACCGTTACCTGCAGACCTCGAACGCGAGTACCGCCGCACGACTCGACCGATTCTTCGAGACGTCGATGCTGACAGCCCTGAGACCGAAGGCAGTCACCACCAGGTAACGAACAGTCCGGTCGCAACTTGTGTCAGAGGGGTGGTGGTCAGCCGCTCGACGCTCGTAGCGTCGTAGGTGGGTGTACGCGAGTCGGAACGAACGAGGAGGAGACATCGTGACGATCGACAGAGGAATTCTGGCACTGCTCGAGGCCAAGCCGGGCAAGGGCGAGGAACTGGCTGCGTTTCTGGAGCAGGGACGCGCCCTGGCGGCGGAGGAGGAAGGCACCGTCACCTGGTACGCGTTCAAGGTCGGCGACACCACGTACGGCATCTTCGACACATTCCAGGACGAGGAAGGTCGGCAGGCACACCTGACCGGAGCGATTCCCGCCGCCCTGGCCACCGTCGGCCCCGACCTGCTCGCGAAGGACCCCGACATCCGACCGGTCGACGTGGTCGCTGTCAAGTAGGGCACCCGCCGGGTTTCCTACCGTACGGTCAGTCGAATCCTGCCCGTAAACCTACCCGATCGGGTAGGTCCCCGACCGTCCGCGCTACGGCATACTTGCCCGGCTCGGGGGTTTCCGAAAACGATACGGAGAAACTGATGCTCGACCGGCTGTACGCCGCTGTCCTCGCCGTCGCCGGCCTCGGCTACGGCGGATACATCCTCCTCGACGAACTGACCGGAGGGTCGGACACACCCGGCGAGGACGAACATCGCCTCCACGAAGCCGCGTCGGGAGCAGGTGTCCACGCCGTGACGTCCCCCTGACACCGCCCTGAGGGAATTGACACCGACCTCAGAGCACTGACACCGCCGGCTCACTGGTCGACGGTGAGACCCTTCGCCTCGAGCACCTGGGCGAGGTTGCTGACCTGGATCGGGGTTTCGCCCTTCTTGTACCGCTCGATGTAGGCGGCCTCGGCAGCGTCCCGCTCGCGGGAGGCGTCGATGGCGAACTGGACCTCGTCGCGCCGGACCACGACCACACCGTCGCAGTCGCCCTTGATGACGTCGCCGGGGTAGATGATCTGGCCGCCGAACACCAGCGGCTGGTTGACGGGGCCGAGGGACTCCTTCACCGTTCCCTCGATGCACACGTGCTTGGAGAAGACGGGGAACCCGAGTTCGCAGATCTCCCTGCTGTCCCGCACGCCACCGTCCGTGACGAGGGCGCTGATGCCCCGCGCCACACACGCATTGGCCAGCACGTCGCCGAACTGTCCCGCCGGCTGGTCGCCGGAGGACACGATGAGCACGTCACCGGGCTGCGCGTAGCTGATGGCGACCTGGAGCATGATGTTGTCGCGGGGATGGCACACGACGGTGAAGGCGGATCCGCAGAACGACATGTCGCGGTCGATGGGCTTGATCCCCGAATCCAGTGCGCCCTTGCGGCCCTGCGCCTCGTGGATGGTGGCGGCCGAGAAGGCGCCCAGGCTGTCGATGGCGGCCCTGTCGGCGCGATCGATCTTGGTGGTGACGTGAACCATGATGTCTCCGTACTTCTGTGATGGCGGGTGGGTCAGCTGAGCGAAGCGACGGCCTTCTCGACCGCGGCTGCCGCATTCCTGAGCACGTCCTCGGACGTGGCGAAGGAGACCCGGAAATAGGATTCGGCCCCGTACGCAGAGCCCTGGATGGTGGCCACCGACGCGTGGTCGAGGAGGAACAGCACCACGTCCTGATCGTTTTCGAGCAGCGTGCCGTCGGGTGTCCGCTTGCCCACGAGGCCGGCGCATCCGACGAACAGGTAGAAGGCGCCCTGCGGCAGTACGGGTTCGAGACCGTCGATGCCGGAGAACAATTCGAACGTGACGTCACGCCGGGCGCGATAGCTCGCGACGGACGCGGTGACGAAACTCTGATCCCCGGTGAGGGCTTCGGCGGCGGCGGCCTGACTGATCGACGACGGGCAGGACGAACTCTGCGACTGCAGCTTGTTGATCGCGCCGATCAGGCCCCTGTTCCCGACGCCGTACCCCAGGCGCCAGCCGGTCATCGCGTAGGCCTTCGACACACCGTTGGTGACCAGGATCCGATCGCGCAGGTGCGGCGCGGACGACAGCAGGTTCGGTACGGGTGAGTCGGTGAACACGATCTCGTCGTAGATCTCGTCGCAGAGCACGTTGACGTGCGGGTTCCGGTCGAGGACCTTCGCGAGTTCCGCCAGTTCGTGCTCGCTGTACACGGCGCCTGTCGGGTTCGATGGCGCGTTGAGGATGACCCACTTCGTCGCCGGGGTGATGGCGGCCTCGAGCTTCTCTGCGGTGAGCAGGAACCGGTCGGATTCCGGGCAGTCGACGACGACGGGTGTCCCGCCGTGCACGGTCACCATGTCGGGGTACGACACCCAGTACGGGGCGGGCACGATCACCTCGGTGCCCTCCTCCACCGTCGCCATCAGCGCGAGGAAGATGACCTGCTTGGCGCCTCCGCCGACGGTGATCTCGTTGTCCGCGAACTCCACTCCGGTGCGGGCCAGCATCTTCTTCGAGATCGCCTCCCGGAGTGCGGGAATGCCGTTGACGGGGGTGTACTTGGTGAGACCGGACTCCATCGCCGCCACGGCCGCGGCCTTGATGTGCTCCGGGGTGTCGAAATCGGGCTCTCCGACCGTCAGGTCGAGGATCTCCCGCCCCGACGCCCGGAGTTCGCGAACCCGTTGCGCGGCTGCCACACTCGGCGATTCACGCATCTGGTCGACTCGCGCTGCTGGAACGAAGGTGGACATGGTTCCTCCTGGTAGAGGGCGTGGGGACGAAAGGAGCCGGGAAGTCGGGGCGGTATCTCCACACCCACGCTATCGGGTGGGGACCACACCTGTACAAGACCGATTGTGTGTCGGGTGATAGCCGTTCGGCATGGCTGAGATCAGAACGCCAGCAGCACCTTCGCGGACGCGGACGCGTCCTTCGCGACGGCGAACGCCTCGAGGCCGTCCTCGATGCCGAACTCGTGGCTGATCACCGGTTCGACGTTCAGGCTGCCGTCCGCCAGGGCCTCGAGCACGGCATCGATCTCGTCGTTGAAGCGGAAGGAGCCGACGAGTTCGAGTTCCCGTGTGATGACGAGCGACAGCGGCGCGGGCTGAAGCCCTGTGGGGAGCAGTCCGAGCATGACGATCCTGCCGCCGCGCGTCGCGCCGCGAATGGCCGATTCGAGTCCGAAGCGGTTGCCGGAGCACTCGACGACGACGTCGGCGTCGACGGCCGCGATGCTCACGGCGTCGGTGGCGTCCAGCGTCGTGTCCGCACCGAGCGCCTTCGCGACCGTGCGGGGATAGTCGTGCACGTCGACCGCGGTGATCTCGCTCGCCCCGGCCCGGCGGAGGACGGCCACGACGAGGGCGCCGATAGGACCGCACCCCACGACGAGCGCGCTCTTCCCGGCCACGTCGCCTGCGCGGGCCACGGCGTGCCACGCCACGGCGGCGGGTTCCGCGACGGCAGCGGTGCGCAGCGGCAGGTTCGCCGGCAGTCGCCGCAGCATCCGCGACGGCAGCACCGCGTACTTCGCGAATGCCCCCTCGGTGTGCGGGAATTGCGCCGCGCTGCCGAGATAGGTGCATCCCGGCGAGAGGTTCGGGCGGTCCTCGGGGAACCTGGCGCCGCGACCGCCGGGGGTCGCGGGGTGCACGGCCACCGGGTCACCCGGGGCCGGGCCGGTCCCGTCTGCGGCGGCCTGCACGACCGTTCCCACCACTTCGTGTCCGAGCAGCATGGGCGCCTTCAGGATCGACTCGCCGGCGGCGCCGTGCGTCCAATAGTGCAGGTCGGATCCGCAGATCCCACCGTAGGCGATCTCGACGACCGCCTCGGACGGTTCGGGCCGCCGGAGGGGAACCGATTCGATACGCAGGTCGCCTGCGGCGTGCGCCACCACCCCGAGCGTCTCGGTGGGCAGCGGGGCGGAGGATTCGTGCGGCGTCGTGGTCACGGCCGGCCTCAGTCGTTGCGCCGGACGAAGTCGAGACCGCCCGGGACCTGGAAGGTGGGCATGATCTCGATCAGGCCGAGGTTGACGTGGCGCGGGGCGTCGATCGCGAACTCGATCGTGTCGGCGATGTCCTTCGTCGTGATGGATTCGAAGCCTTCGTAGTACGTCTCCCACGCCTCCTTCATCGCCTCCGGGGAGCCGCCGAGGTTGCGTCCGAAGATCTCGGTTTCGACCCGGCCCGGGCAGATCTCGGTCACGCGGATGCGCTTGCCGATGGTGTCGTTGCGCAGTTGCCGCGAGATCTGGTGCACCGCCGCCTTCGTGGCGTGGTAGGCGGTGTGGCCGTAGAAGTTGTACAGCCCGGCGATGGAACTGATGTTGACGATGTGGCCGAGGTCCCGCTCGACCATCCCCGGCATCAGCAGCCGGCACAGGTGTAGCACCGCGCGGAGGTTGACATCGACCATGGCGTCGACCGAGTCGGCGGACGCGTCCAGGATGTTGCCGGTGGCCGAGACCCCCGCGTTGTTGATCAGCACGTCGATCTCGAGCCCCTCGACGGCGGCGCTGAGGGCGTCGATGTCGGTGATGTCGACGGCGAGCGGGATCATGCCCGTCTTCTCCGCCACCTCGTCGAGCCGTTCCTTGTTGCGGGCGACGCCGTAGACGGTGAGACCCCGCTTGGTGAGGATCTCGGTGACCGCGGCGCCCATTCCGGTGTTGGCGCCGGTGACGAGTGCGGTCCGGTAGTCGTTGAATGGCATGACGCTCCCTTGCCTTGCTGGTGGTGAAAGTTGGTGCAGCCCGGTGGTCTTCGAGTGGCCAGGAGACCACCGGGCCGAGTCTGGATCCGTCAGAGCGTGTCACGGAGCGGCACGTGCGCCCGGTCGGTGACGGTGCTGACGGCGATGAGGGTTCCCAGTGCGGTGACGACGGCGTAGACCGCGGGGACGTAGATCCCGAACTGCGGAATCAGCCAGGTCATCAGCAGGGGCGCGGTGCCGCCGAACACCGCCGAGGAGATGTTGTAGCCCAGCCCGTACGCCGAGTACCGCACCCGGGTGGGGAAGAGTTCGACGATGAGGATGTGGATGACGGCGGTGTGGCCGGCGAAGATCACGGCCATGAGGCACGCTCCGAGCACCGCGAGCGCGAAGTTGCCGGTCGCGATCAGGGCGTAGCAGGGAATGGCGCCGACGGCCATGGCGATCGCCGCACCGGCGATGACCTTCTTGCGGCCGACACGGTCGGAGAGCGCGCCCATGAAGGGAATGGCGAAGCAGATCGCCACCAGGCTCGCCGCGGTCACCAGCAGGGCGGTGCCGGTGGAGAAGCCGATGTTCTCGCCCTTGAGGAACGTCGGCATGTAGGAGAAGAGCACGTAGTAGCCGGAGCCGTTCATCAACGGGATGAACAGCGCGAGCAGCATCGCCTTGCGGTGTTCGGGAGTCGCGAACGCTTCCTTCAGCGGGTTGCGGGACAGTCCGCCTTCGGACTTGAGCTTCTCGAAGTTCGGGGTGTCGCTGATGGCCCGCCGGATGTACCAGCCGATGATGCCCATCGGGATCGCGACCAGGAACGGGACGCGCCACGCCCAGCTCGCCGGTCCGCCGCCCTCGATCGCGGCCTCGTTGAGCCACGGCGACATCGCGAACGCGACCAGTGTGCCGGTGAGCAGGGCCAGGAACGACGCGATCTGTGCGTAGCTGGTGATCAGTCCGCGCTTGCCCTCCGGTGCGTGCTCGGCGAGGAAGGTCATGGCGCCCGCCGCCTCACCGCCCACCGAGAATCCCTGCAGGATGCGCAGGAGAATCAACAGCGCGGGCGCGGCGACGCCGATCGCGGCGTATGTCGGGAGAACACCGATGCCCGCGGTGGCGACGCTGATCAGCATGATCACGAAGACGAGCATCTTCTGCCTGCCGATCCTGTCGCCCAGGATGCCGCAGACGACCGCGCCGAGCGGTCGCACGAAGAACGAGATCGCGTAACCGGCGAAGACGAGCATCAGTGCGTCGCTCGACTTGGAGACGTCGAAGAAGACGATGGCCAGGGCGGTCGCCATGAAGGCGAAGATGCCGTTGTCGTAGAGCTCGACGAAGATGCCCACGCACCCTGCGAGAACGACCTTGCGTAGCTGGCGGGGTTGCACCTCGTGTTCGGGCGTGTGCCCGGCCGTGTCGGGTGAGATCGCGTTGGTCATGCTGACTCCATCTGGGCTACAGAGTGGTGCTGGGCGGATGTCGTTTCTGTGTGGGTGGGGATCCGAAGACTGGCGAAGGCGTTCGCCACGCGGGACCGCAGCAGCGCGATCGAGCGTCGTTGGCTCCGGTAGCCGTCCACGGCGTCGGGGACGCTCACCTTGCGGAACCGCACCTCCTGGCCGGGGCGCGCCTGGCCGAGCTGGGACAGTGCGGTGGCGGTCACGACCGCGAGCACCGGATATCCGGCCGTCACTCCCCGGCCCCGATGCAGGACGAGGATCTCGTTGCCCGCGGGAACCTCGACGGCGCCGATCGGTACCCCGCGGGAGAGCACTTCCGTCGACCGGTCCCGCCGGGGAACGTCGCTCCCCGGATCGGTCGGCGTCAGGCGAAGACCGATGTGGTTCGTATCGGCACCGATGACGAAGGGGGTGTCGAACAACCGGGCGGCGGACGCGCCGAACTCGTGCACGTCGGGACCGTCGGTGACGTCGATGGTCCAGCGGCCGGTGAAGGATGCGGGCTCGGCGCCGAGCCGGAACAGCGGTACCCGGAAGTACGGGTGGTCGATCGGCGGTCCGTCGACGTCGATGGCGACGGATTCGCCGACCGTCAGTTGCCGGCCGAAACCGAGAACCGAGTCGGGGGCGCAGCTGCCGAGCAGGGACGGCGCGGCGATCGCGCCGTGCACGGCGAGGTAGACGCGGAGCCCGTCGTGGATTCCGCGGACGGTGAGTTCTTCGCCCGCGGTCCACACGAACGGCTCCCACTGGGGCCGGGTGACACCTCCGACCTGGACCTCCGCCGGTGCGCCGGTCACCGCGACGAGCAGGTCGACGCTCGCGACGGCGCCGAAGTCCATCGCCACCATTTCGAGCAGCGGCGCGGTGCGGTGACTGCCGACCAGCGCGTTCGCCACGTCGGCGCTGTACTGGTCGGAGGCTCCCCCGGTCATCTGCCCGAACCGGGAGCCCCGGAGTCGTCCGAGATCCTGGATCGAGGTGAGACCGGGTGTCGTGACGGTGATCGTCTCAGCCATGCCGGACCCCCTCGTACGCCGGCCACTCGGCCGCGGTGATCGGCACGAAGCGGAACGTGTCGCCGGGCCGGAAGTCGGACAGCGGTTCCGTCGCCGGATCGACGATGGTCAGGGGCGTGCGGCCGATCACCGGCCAGCCGCCGGGCGCCGGGCGCGCCGAGATGACGGCCTGCCTGCCCGCGACCGCCACCGCGCCTGCCGGAACGTGCGGCCGCGGAATGGTGCGGCGGGGAACGGGCTGCGGGAATGCGGGGCCGTCGAGCATGGGGGCGCCGCCCGGGGACCCGTAGCAGCGCATGGTGAGGGGGCGGGCGCTGTGCAGTCGGATCACCTCGGCCGGGGAGAGTGCGAGGTGATCTGCCACGTCGTCGAGGTCGGGTCCGAATTCGCCCCCGTAGACGACCGGGATGTCGAACTGCCGCGGACCGCGCGTCGCGGGTTGCGCCGGCAGCTCGATCAGCCGTTCGACCAGCGCGCGGATGGCGCCATGTGTCGTTGCAGCACAGTCGAATTCGACCAGCAGCGAGTCGTAGGTGGGGATGATGCCGGTGACCGCGACGTCGTCGCCGCGGGCGTCGAGCGCGGCGGCGACCGTGTGGACGGCCTGCCAGCGCTCCTCCGCGTCGGGGGACAGCGACGTCAGGCGGACCGCGGAGTCCCCGCAGTCCGCGAGGACGAAGTCGCGGTGCGGCCGGATGCACGTCACGCCGGACACGATGCGGACTCCTTCTCGGCCTTGGCCTCGAGGACCTCGGTGACGGGGGCGATGACGACGCCCGCGCGCAGCAGGGCCTCTCGGATCGCCCGCGCGTTGCCCACCGCGTCGGCGCCGTCGCCGTGCAGCAGCACCGTGTCTGCCTCGATCGGGATGCGCGTGCCGTCGACGGCTTCGACGACGCCCTCGGTCACCATCTGCTTAGCGCGCGACACCAGAGCGTCCCGGTCGTGGATCACGGCGCCGGCCTCGGACCGCGGCACCAGGGTGCCGTCCGCCCGGTACGCGCGGTCGACGATGCCGACGATGGCCACCCGGAGCCCCCGCGCACGGGCGTGGTCGGCGAGTTCCCCGTCCTGGGCGAGCACGATGAGCCGCGGGTCGAACGCCTCCACCGCATCGACGACGGCGCCCGCGTAGTCGGCGCGGGTCGCGACGAGATTTCCCAGCCGACCGTGCGGTGCGAGGTGCGAGAGCGCTGTGCCGTGGGCCGTCGCGAAGGCGTGCAGTGCGCCGAGTTGGTACAGGACGTCGGTGCGGACCTCGTCGGCGGTGAGGTCCATCGCGCGCCGGCCGAACCCGGCGAGATCCGGGAAGCTGGGGTGTGCGCCGATGCCGATTCCGCGGGCAACGCACCCTCGGACCGTCGCATCCATGGTCCTGGGGTCGCCGGCATGAAAGCCGCACGCGACGTTGGCGGACGTCAGCACGTCGAGCAATGCGTCGTCGTCGCCCATCGTCCAAGCGCCGAAGCTCTCGCCGAGGTCGGCGACGAGATCGATCGTGACAGTCACGGTGCCTCCAAGGGGAGCCTGCAGTGGAACCGCGGGTGCCGTTCCAGTGAACTTTCGATGTAAACGGACGCTACGCAGGTTCCGGTTCAGGCGGTTAATACCTGTTTTACGTGAGGCGATAACGAACGTCTATGGTGTTTGAACAGCGACGATGCACAGACGGAAGAATCGGGCCCCGCACTTGGCTACAGCGGTGTTTCCGCCCGGCAACCTTCTCGAAACCGCGGCGTGCTCGCGTCGCCGCATCGTCAGAAAGGCAGATCGCTCGTGGATACCCGACGCTTGTTCTCATTCGTCCGCATCGTCGACGCCGGATCCATCACGCGGGCGGCGGACATTCTGCACATCGCGCAGCCGGCGCTCAGCCAGCAGATGACGGCGTTGGAGACGCACTTCGGTCAGCAACTGCTGATCCGCAGCAAGCAGGGAGTGGAACCCACCGACGCGGGGCGCGCGCTGTACCGGCACGCACAGGTGATCCTGCGGCAGGTGGAGAGCGCTCAGGCCGAGGTGAGCGTCGTCGGCCGGGAACTGGCGGGCGGCGTCTCCGTGGGACTCGCGCCGTACAGCACCGTCAGCTCCATCGCGCTGCCGCTGCTCACCGCGGTGCGGTCGCGCTACCCCAGCATCCTTCTGCACATCAACGAGAATTTCGGCGGAGTGCTGAGCGAGGCCATGATGACCGGCCGGATGGACATGGCCCTGTTGTACGACGCCGGGCCGATCAAGGGCGTCAACTTCGAGCGTCTTCTCACCGAGGAACTGATGGTGGTCGCCCCGGCGGGCACCGGACTGCCCGGCGACACCGGGACGGCCGTCGCCATCAAGGACCTCGTCGATCTCCCGCTGCTGTTGCCGGGCCCGATGCACACGATCCGCAAGGTGGTGGAGCAGGCGTACGAGCACGCCTTCGAGCACGCGCGGGTGGTCGGCGAGGTGGAATCGGTGACGCTGATGGCGCAGGCCGTCCGAAACGGTCTGGGCGCGACGGTATTACCGTTCTCGGTGGCACGCCGGATCATGAACGTGGAGAACCTGGAACTCCGCCGCATCGAACCGTCGATCGAAGTCCAGGTCTCCCTCGGGACACCCGCCAACCAGCCGCTGTCCGGACCGGCGGAGGCCGTGCGCGAGGTGCTGCGCAGTGTCGTGTCCGACTACATCAGGACCAGTTCGGAAGCCGAACGCGGCCCTCAGTAACCCCGGGCCGGATCGATCGGCGCCAGCAGGGGCGCGCCCGCGGCGAAGCGTTCGACGTTGGTCGCGACGTGATCGGCGAGCAACCCGGTCAGTCCGGTCGCGGGATTCGCGACGTGCGGGGTGATGATCGCATTCGGCAGGGTCCAGAGCGGATGCCCGTCGGGCAGCGGTTCGGGGTCGGTGACGTCGAGTGCGGCGCCGCCGATCGACCCGGCGCGCAGCGCGCGGACCAGACCCTCGGTGTCGATGAGGGAACCGCGCGCCACGTTGACGATCCACGCCGTCGATTTCATCTGTGCGAGCGCGGCCTCGTCGACGAGGTGGGCGGTGGCCGACGTCGCCGGTGCGGCGATGACGAAATGGTCTGCCCTGGACCAGATTTCCGAGGTCCGGTCGGCCGGCAGCGTCTCGCACGCACCCGGAACCGGGGTGCCCGAGCGAGTGACCGCCAGCACGTCCGCGCCGAACGCGGCGAGCAGCGGGATCATCGCACGACCGATGCCACCGCAGCCGACGATGGCGACCGTCGCACCGCGCAGCGTGCCCACCTGGGGGTCGAACTCGGCCTTGCGCCACGACGTCGCGCGCACCTGCTCGGTGAGGGCCCGAACCCCGGCCAGGAGCAGCAGGACGCCGTGTTCCGCGACGTTGCCGGCGTAGGCGCCGGCCGCGGACGTCCAGGCCCGGTCGGTGTCGACGATGCCCGCGGAGATCCAGGGCTCCACCCCCGCCGAGGGCAGCTGCACCCAGCGCACGGAGTCCGGCAGTTCCGCCGGAAACGTGTCGGGGCCCTGCGCCCAGACGACGGCCTCGGCGTCGTCGAGCGGGGTGAGTACGCCGCCGCCCCTCTCGATCCCGCGTATCAGGGCTGCGTCGGGGTGTGGTCCGAGGTGGATGCGGGGCGTTGCGGTGTTCGGCATCTTCGTCTTTCGAGTCGGTCGGGTGGGGATCAGACTACGGCGGTCAGTCCGCCGTCGACATACAGGATCTGGCCGTTCACGAAATCCGACGCCGGCGAGGAGAGGAAGAGCAGCGCACCCACGAGTTCGTCCGTGCGCCCCCACCGTCCGGCGGGCGTGCGTCTCGTGAGCCACGCACTGAACTCGGCGTCGTTCACGAGCGCCTCGGTGAGCTGGGTGTCGAAGTAGCCGGGTGCGATGGCGTTGGCCTGCAGTCCCAATGGCGCCCAGTCGGCGCACATTCCGCGGGTGAGCATCTTCAGCCCACCCTTGCTGGCGGCGTACGGGGCGATGCCCGCCCGGCCGAGTTCGCTCTGCACGGAGCAGATGTTGACGATCTTGCCGTGCCCGCGTTCGACCATCGCCCGCGCGAACTCGCGGCCGACGAAGAAGGCGCTGCTGAGATTGGTGTCGAGAACACGACGGAAGTCGTCGTCGCCGAACTCGAGCAGGGGGCTGCGGTGCTGGACGCCGGTGTTGTTGACGACGATCTCGACGGGGCCGATCTCGTTCTCGACCCGCTTCGCGGCGGCGGCGACCTCCTCGGGGGCGGTCACGTCGAAGGCGCAGGTGTGGACCGTCGCGCCGGTGTATTTGACGATCTCGTCGCGGCTGCGCGCCAGGGCTGCCGCGTCGCGTCCGTTGAGCACGACCTCCGCGCCCGCCTCGGCGAGTCCGTTGGCCAGTGCGAAACCGATTCCCCGGCTCGACCCCGTGACGAGCGCGATCCTGCCCTCGACGTCGAAGCTCCGATGCGAACTCACTGTGTGGCGACCTTTCGTTCTTCGTGCAGGTATTCGACGGCGGCCCGGGCGATCAGGTCCGGTGCGGGTGCGACGTCCAGGGCGACACCGAATTCGTCGGCGTCGAGCGGTTCGAGGAGCGCGAACTGGGAATCGAGCAGTGCAGGCGGCATGAAGTGCCCGCTCCGTGCCTGCATCCGCCCGCGGATCACCTGCTGATCTCCCGTGAGGTGCACGAACAGCACCGGGTCGGAGACGTCGCCGAGGATCGTCCGATAGCTGCGGCGCAGCGCCGAGCACGCCACCACACCGCGGCGCCCCTGCCCGGACAGCTCCTGCAGCCGGTCCCGGACGACGCCCAGCCACGGGGCCCGGTCGTCGTCGGTCAGCGGGATGCCGGCGGCCATCTTCGCGACGTTCGACTGCGGGTGCAGGTCGTCGGCGTCGAGGAACCGGTGGCCCGTCAGTGCGGAAAGTTGCTGCGCGACTGTCGTCTTCCCGCAGCCGGTCACCCCCATCACCACGATGTGGGGTAGCTGATCGCCACTCATGAAAAGTTCCTGTCCGCCGGTGTGGAGAGATGCAGTTCGAACATGCCCGACCGCACGACGGCTTGGCAATGGCGGAGGGGATACCGGTTGACGTTGCCGTCATACCGAAGCGCGAGGGATGCCGGTGCTAGCGGCTCACGAGTGTGATCGCCGCGGCCTCGATGGTGTCCTCGGACAGCAGCACCTCGAGCGCGGCGTCGCCGAGGGGGATGAAGCTGTTCTCGCTGGTCACCCGCGCGAGCGGCCCGGTGAAGCCCTCGTCGACCAGTGCTGCGACCACGCCCTCGGACACACCCCCCGACGTGCGGGTCTCGTCGACCACGAGCACCCGGCCGGTGGCGTGCGCCTCCCGGACGACGTCCTGCACCGGCAGCGGTGCGAGCCAGCGCAGGTCCACCACCCGGGCGGCGATGTGCGCACGCTCGAGCTTTCGCGCGACTCGCAGGCTCATCCGCAGACCGTTGCCGTAGGTGACGATCGTCAGGTCGGTGCCGTCACCGTAGGTGCGGGCCGAGCCGATCGAGACGTGGTTCTCGGCCTGCGTCGCGGGGTCCGGGTACGGTGCCAGCCACAGCCCATCGCCGTCGTCGTACAGATCCCTGATGTGGTACAGCGCAATCGGTTCCAGGAACACACACACCGCGCCGGCGGTACGCGCCGCCGCCACACAGCTGTGCATCATCGCCGCGGCGTCCTCGGGGCGGGACGGCGACGCCACCACCACACCGGGGATGTCGCGGAGTGCGGCGACGGCGTTGTCGTTGTGGAAGTGCCCGCCGAAGCCCTTCTGATACCCGTACCCTGCAACGCGCACCACCATCGGATTGCGGTACTGCCGGTCGGAGAAGAACTGCAGCGTCGCACCCTCCCCGCGGATCTGGTCGGCCGCATTGTGCAGATACGCCAGGTACTGGATCTCCGGGATGGGCAGCAACCCGGACACCCCCGCACCCAGCGCGAGGCCCAGGATCGCCTGCTCGTCGAGCAGGGTGTCGAATACGCGCGCCGATCCGGCCTTCTTCATCAGACCCCGGGTCACCCCGTAGACGCCGCCCTTGCGGGCCACGTCCTCACCGAACACCAGCGCCTCGGGGCAGCGGGCGAGCACGTCGAGCAGGGCACGGTTGATCGACAGGGCGAGGGTCAGCCTGCCTTCCTCCTCCGGCAGCGGCGATCCGACGAACTCCGCGCGCTCGGCCGGGTCGACGCGCTCCGGCACCGCCGCGGTCGCCTGCTCGGCGGTGTCGGTGAGGGGCCTCATCACCGCCGCGGGACTGTCCAGTTGGGGTAGTTCGGCGACCTCCCGGGCGAGTCCGAGGACCTCCGCGCGCGTGTCCTCGTAGCGCGCGAGGATCTCGGTGGGGCCGAGGTGTCCGCCTTCGATCAGAAATCTTGCGGTGCACAGCACCGGGTCCCGGTCGAAGTCGGCGGTGATCTCGGCGGACGTCCGGTATGCGGACTCGAGATCGGATCCGGCGTGACCCATCAACCGGACGGTCCGCAGGTGCAGGAACGCCGGCTTGCGGTGCACGCGCACCCAGTCGGCGGCACGCTTCGCGGTGGCATACACCGCCGGCAGGTCGGAACCGTCCGCCTCGAAGTACTCCAGACCCGCCCGCTCACCGAAATTCGCGGCGATCCACCCCGTCGGCGTCCTGGTACTGATCCCGATCCCGTTGTCCTCGCAGACGAACAGCAACGGGAGCGGCAACCCCTGATAGGCCGAGTGGACGGCGGTGTTGATCGCGCCGACCGCGGTCGAGTGGTTCGCCGACGCATCCCCGAAACTGCACACCGCCACCGCGTCGGCGGGCCACGGCGAGGGCAGGTGGAGTTTGAGTGCCCGGGCGATCGAGAACGCGACACCGACCGCACGCGGCAGATGCGAAGCGACGGTAGAGGTCTGGGGAATGATGCCGAGATCGTGGCGGCCGAACACCTTGTGCCGTCCACCCGAGATCGGCTCCTCCGTCGCCGCCACGACGCCGAGGAGGACGTCGCGGAGCGGATCACTGCCGCCCACCTGCCGCGCCCGTGCGAGGAAGAATCCACCGGAACGATAGTGCAGCAGAGCGGGATCGGTGGGACGCAGCGCGGCGGCGACGGCAGCATTGCCCTCGTGCCCGGAGGAACCGATCGTGTAGAAACCCTTACCCTGCGACCGCAACCACCGGGCCGCCAGATCGAGATGCCTGCTGCCCAGTTGGGCGTCGAAGAGATCCAGAGCGGACTGCACCGACAACGGCGACGGGGGCCGGATCGGATCCTCCGGACGGACCCCGGTGCTGCTTTTCCCGCGGACAAGCCCCGACACCACAGAGGTGAAGTAGTCGTCGATCTGTTCGGCCATCGATCCACCTCCTGACGTGCTGGTGATGATAGCCGCCGAGCACGCCCGTCACCGCACGAACGGGACGCCCGTTCGATCTGACGCAACGACCGTCCCGTTCGTCCGGGACCAGTTGCCGAACCGAAACGGTATCGACCATCGGGGCCATCCCCCGATCGGAGGACAAAGCATTCACCCCGAGGAAGGCCCCGTCGGCGGACAGACGTCGGGACGGCGAGACGTCATCGTTGTCACATGCCGCACACACCGGACGGCAGACAACGAGGGAGCACCATGCAGAACACCCGGAAGTTCTACATCGACGGCGAGTGGGTCGAGCCGATCGGCACCGACACGCTCGACGTCGTCAACCCTGCGACGGAGATGGCCATCGCCACGATCGCGCTGGGGGACGAGAAGGACGTCGACCGAGCCGTCACCGCGGCGCGAACAGCGTTCGACAGTTACGCGGCGACGACCCGTGCCGACCGAATCGAGTTGCTGAGCAGGGTCATCGAGGTCTACGGGCGGCGGATGAACGACCTCGCCACGACCATCACCCAGGAGATGGGCGCACCTGCGGGGCTCGCCGCGACCGCTCAGGCACCGTGCGGCATGGCGCACCTTGCCGCCGCCCTCGATGCGCTCCGCAGGTTCGAATTCGAGGAGAAGATCGGCACCACGACGGTCGTGCACGAGCCGGTCGGCGTGTGCGCGTTCATCACACCGTGGAATTGGCCCGTCAATCAGATCGCCGCGAAAGTTGCGCCCGCACTGGCCGCCGGATGCACGATGGTGCTGAAGCCGTCCGAGATCGCGCCCCTCAATGCGATCATCTTCGCAGAGATACTCCACGAAGCGGGGGTCCCGGCCGGCGTCTTCAACCTTGTTCACGGTGACGGACCTACCGTCGGAGCCGCCCTGTCGACGCATCCGGACGTCGACATGGTGTCGTTCACCGGATCGACCCGTGCCGGTGTCGAGGTCGCGCGGAATGCCGCGCCGACCGTGAAACGCGTCGCGCAGGAACTCGGCGGCAAGTCGGCGAACATCGTGCTGGTCGACGCGGACTTCGACGAAGTCATCACCCGGGACGTGACGGGCGTGGTCGTCAATGCGGGCCAGTCCTGTAACGCGGGCTCTCGCATCCTCGTTCCGTCGGATCGCATGGACGAGGCCTGCGCGATCGCGAAGGCGGCCGCCGAGACGATCGTGGTCGGGCCTCCGGACGCCGACGGAACGACCGTGGGTCCCCTCGTCTCGCAGGCACAGTTCGACAAGGTTCAGCGTCTGATCCAGACCGGCATCAACGAGGGCGGCACACTCGTCGCCGGCGGTGTCGGCCGCCCGCCCGGGCTCTCCGCCGGATACTTCGTCCGGCCCACCGTGTTCGCGAATGTCACGAACGACATGACCATCGCGCGGGAGGAGATCTTCGGCCCCGTCATGATGTTGATCGGCTACGAGGACGAGGCCGACGCGATCCGCATCGCGAACGACACCACGTACGGGCTCTCCGGAATGGTCTCCTCGAGCGACACGCAGCGCGCACGGAACGTCGCCCGGAAAATGCGGACGGGAATGGTCCACGTCAACGGGGCGCCGCTGGCGTTCGACGCGCCCTTCGGCGGCTACAAACAATCAGGCAACGGCCGCGAGTTCGGCAGATTCGGTCTCGCCGAATACCTCGAAGCGAAGGCCATCTTCGGCGACAACGAGAACTGAGCTGGGAGCGTTCCGAATTCGGCACGACGGAGGCACTGGAGGGATGGATCGTGAATCCGATCATGTGGATGGGCATCGCCGGGATCATCGGCACGGCCGTCTCACCGTGGATCGCGGAACGCCTGCGCAGCAAGAATGCGCGGAAAGACCAGCTCATGAAGCTGCGGCTCGCCATCTATGCCGAGTTACTGGGAGCGACGGCCCGCCTCGCAGCACAAGCACACGCGGGGGCGCCGAATTCCGCTGCCGAGACGGAGACTATCGGCATCGAAGAATTGGACGGCCTGCTCAGCCAGGCAAAGGTCGTCGCCGGCCCGGACGTGTTGCGACAACTCGAGGAGCTCTCGCAACACACCGAGTCGTTCAACCGAACCGCAGATCTCGCCGAGATGGCGGGCCACATCGCCGGAACCCGGGAGAAGGTCCAGGACGCCATCCGGAGCGAGATGATGCGATGACGCTCATTGAGCGGCGGTGCTCACGTTCACCCGGAACCGTCCCGGATTGCCCGGTACCACTGCACGATCGCTTCGGTGGAACTGTCCACTCCCTCGGCGACCCCGTTCCCACCGACTGCCCGGTGTAGTTGCAGGGCTTGATCCTTGCCGAGTTCGACACCCCACTGGTCGAACGAGTTGATGTTCGACAGCACACCTTCGGTGAAGACCTGGTGCTCGTAGAGCGCGATCAGCTGCCCGAGCACGCCGGGGCTCAGCTCGGGGGCGAGAATCGTGGTCGACGGACGATTCCCCGCCATCACCTGGTGGGGAATGAGGTCTTCCCGGATCCCCTCGGCGGCGAGATCCGCGGCGGTGCGGCCGAATGCGAGCACTCTGCGCTGGGCGAGCAAGTTGCTGACCAGAACGTCGTGCATGCTGCCGCTGCCGTCGCTCAGCGGCAGATCGGCGGCCGGTTCGGCGAATCCGAGGAAGTCGACGGGAACCATGCGGGTGCCCTGGTGCAGGAGCTGGTAGAAGGCGTGCTGCCCGTTGGTGCCGGGCTCACCCCACCAGATCGCCTCGGTGGGGACGTCGGTCGGCATCCCGTTCAGCTGCACAGACTTGCCGTTCGATTCCATCGCGAGTTGCTGCAGGTACGCGGGCAGGGCGGCGAGGTCGTTGGCGTAGGGCAGGACCGCCCGGGTCTCGGCACCGAAGAAGTTCGCATACCAGAAACCCAACAGACCGAGCAGGACCGGTGCGTTCGACTCGAGCGGCTCCGTCGCGAAGTGCCGGTCCACGGTGTGCATGCCGGCGAGGAAGTCGCCGAACGCACCTCGTCCGATCGCGAGCATCACCGGCAGGCCGATCGCCGAGCCGATCGAGTAGCGGCCACCGACCCAGTCCCAGAACTCGAACATGTTGGCCGGGTCGATGCCGAACTCGGCCACCTTCGTCGCGTTGGTGGACACGGCGACGAAATGCCGGTCGACCGCGTCCTCCCCGAGCGCCCCGGTGACCCAGGACCGGGCCGCGGTGGCGTTGGTGAGGGTCTCGATCGTCGTGAAGGTCTTCGACGCGACGACGAACAGGGTGGTCGCCGGGTCGAGGCCGTCGAGGGCGGCCAGCAGGTCGGCCGGATCGACGTTGGAGACGAACCGCATCGACAGATCGGGGTGGGAGTAGGGGCGCAGCGCCTGGCACACCATCCGCGGACCGAGGTCGGAGCCGCCGATTCCGATGTTGACGACGGTGGTGATGCGCCGGCCGGTGGCCCCTCGCCACCGGCCGCTGCGCACCCGGTCGGTGAAAGTGGCCATCCGGTCGAGCACGCGATGCACGTCGGCGACGACGTCGCGCCCATCCACGGACAGTTCCGCAGATGGGGGCAGCCGCAACGCGGTGTGCAGGGCGGGCCGGTTCTCCGTGGTGTTGACCGGGTTCCCGCGGAGCATGCAGTCGCGGTGGTCCTCGAGGCCGGCGGCACGGGCCAGCGCGACGAGCAGCGGCAGCGTGTCGCGGTCGATGCGGCTCATGCTGTAGTCGATGAACAGATCACCGGCGGTGACCGTCAGATCCCGGCCCCGCCGTGGGTCGGCGCCGAACAATTCCCTCAGATGCACCGAGCCGATGTCGCTGTAGTGATCCTGCAGGCGCTGCCATTCGAGAAATGCTGTGATGCTCGGTGATACGGACGTCGCGGTCACGGGTTACGCGACCTCGATCGGCTCGGCGCTGCGGACGGCGTGTCCACCGAACTGCCGGCGCAGCGCGGAGACCGCCTTCATCGCCGGGGAGTCGTCCTGACGGGACGCGAACCGGGCGAACAGTGCCGCGGAGATCACGGGGGCGGGGACGGCGTGGGCGATTGCTTCCTCGACCGTCCAGCGGCCTTCTCCGGAGTCCTCGGTGTAGCCGGAGATCGCGGCCAGGTCCGGGTCGTCGGAGAGGGCCCGCACCAGAAGGTCGAGCAGCCAGGAACGCACCACGGTGCCCTGCGACCAGGCCCGCAGCACCGCCGGGACGTCCGCGATGGATTCCTCGGCCGCGAGGAGTTCGTAGCCCTCGGCGTACGCCTGCATGAGCCCGTATTCGATCCCGTTGTGCACCATCTTCGCGTAGTGCCCGGCTCCGATGCCGCCGGCATGGACGAACGAGTCCGCACGGTCCCCTTCGGGGCGGAGTGCGTCGAAAATCGGTAACAGCCTTGCGATGTCGCCCTCGTGGCCACCGGCCATGAGCGCGTACCCGTTCCGACGTCCCCAGACGCCGCCGGAGACTCCGCAGTCGACGTAGCGGACGTCGTGTTCGGCGAGCAGGGCTGCGTTCACCTTGTCGTCGGTGAACCGGGAGTTGCCGCCGTCGACGACCACGTCGCCGGGGGCGAGGAGCCGGGAGAGTTACTCGATCACCTGGCGGGTGGGCGCACCGGCGGGCACCATCACCCACACCGCCCGGGGTGCGGGAAGGGCCTCGACGAGGGCCTCCAGGCTGCGGACGTCGCTGACGTCGGGATTCGGATCGTAGCCGAGGACGTCGTGCCCCTTCTCACGCAGACGTTCGCGCATGTTCGATCCCATCCGACCGAGCCCTACCACACCGAGTTTCATCGTCACCGTTTCACTTTCGCCGTCGATCCGTCGAGTACCTGCTCTATGTGTAGTGCCGCGCGACGCGCGGTTCACCTGACCGGATGGGGAGCCGCTACTGGCCGCCCGGCCAAGTGCTTTCGCCGTTCGCCACTCCGACACTGATAGCCGACGCATTGTCCGAATGCGCCTGTCGAGGAGCGAATGTACGGAGTGCAGCAGAAGTGACCGTGTCTGAAGTGCAGCAGAGCGTCCCGCTCTCGAGCGAGGTCGGTGGCCGCGTCGGCGGGGAACTGGTGATCGGTGACCTCGGCCCGGTGGCCGACTTGTCTTCGCTGGTGATCTTCGGCATCACCGGGGATCTGGCCCGCAAGAAACTGGTTCCCGCCATCTACGATCTCGCGCATTGTGGTCAGCTACCCGCGGGATTCGATCTCGTCGGATTCGCCCGCGACGCCGCGAACAGCGAACCGGTGTTGCGGGAATCGGTGAAAGCTCACGCCCGGCGGCCGTTCGACCCCGCAGTCTGGCAGTCCCTGACACAGCGCATCCACCTGGTCGAGGGGTCGTTCGACGATCCGGGCGGATTCAGGCAGCTGGCTTCGCTGTTGGCCGTCCTCGATCAGCGCCGCGGCAAGCCGGACAATTACGTCTTCTACCTGTCGGTCCCGCCGTCCGCTTTCGCCACCGTGTGCAGCCGGCTCGCGGTCGTCGGGTTGAATCGGCCCGCGCGCGGGTGGCGACGGGTGGTGGTCGAGAAGCCGTTCGGTCACGACCTGCCGAGCTCCCGGGCACTCGAGGTCGTACTGGCCCAATACTTTCCACCGTCGTCGATCTACCGGATCGACCACTATCTGGGCAAGGAAACGGTACAGAACATCCTCGCGCTGCGGTTCGCGAACGGGATGTTCGAACCGCTGTGGAACAACCGGCACATCGACCACGTGCAGATCACGATGGCCGAGAGTGTCGGGGTGACCGGGCGGGCCGGCTATTACGACGGCGTCGGCGCCGCCCGCGACGTCATCCAGAACCACCTGCTCCAGTTGCTGGCGCTGATCGCGATGGAGGAACCCGTCGGCTTCGACGCCGACAGCATCGCCGCCGAGAAGGTCAAGATCCTTTCCGCCACCGAACTACTCGGACCTCTGGATCAGACGTCGGCCCGCGGCCAGTACGGGCCCGGCATCGACGACGACGTTCGGCTGCCCGGCCTGACGGAGGAGGACGGGTTCCCTGCCGACTCGTCGACCGAGACCTTCGCCGCCCTGACCATCGGGATCACCACCCGCCGCTGGGCGGGAGTGCCGTTCTACATCCGCACCGGAAAACGGCTGGCGCGCAGGACCACCGAGATCGCGGTCACGTTCACGCCACCCGCTCACGGGTCGCCCGCGGCCCGCGCCGCCGGCGTCTCGAACGTCCTCGTGTTCCGCGTCCAACCCGACGACGGGATCGAATTGCACATCGGCGCCAAGCGCCCGGGCGGGGGCATGCAGATCCAGCCGGTGAGCTTGGGCATGGACTTCCGATCGGTGTTCGATCCGGCGCCGGAGGCGTACGAGCGGCTGATCGGTGACGTCCTCCGTGGGGACGGAACACTGTTTCCCCGTCGCGCGGAAGTCGAGCACTCCTGGCGGATCATCGACCCCCTCCTGCAGCACTGGGCCGCGGCCGGCCGGCCGGACACCTACCCGGCAGGCACCTCGGGCCCCGCGTCCGCCGACGACATCCTGAGCCGCTCCGGCCGGGTGTGGCGCACGCTCTAGTTTTCAGCGCGGTAGTCGCCCCACGTGAGTGCCAAAGTGTGCCCCGGCACGCTTTGGCACTCACCTGTCTCCCGTAGTTCCCAGGCACGCGAAATACCCTGAGCAGCGATTCTGCTCAGGGTATTTCGGGTTCCGGAAGACTACTTGGCGAGTGCGTCCTTGAGGGCCTTCGCCGCGGCGGCCGGGTCGGCGGCGCTGTAGATGGCGCCACCGGCGACGGCGACGTCCGCACCGGAATCACGGACGGCCTTGATGGTGTCGACCTTCACGCCACCGGCGATCGAGAACGGCACGCCGGCGATCTTGCCGTCGTCGAGCAGGGTCTGGATCGAGTACCCGGGCTGGGCCTGCTCGTCGAGTCCGGCGTGGATCTCGACGAACGCGACACCGAGCTTGGCGATCTCGCGGGCCCGCTCGACACGGTTCTCGACACCGATCAGGTCGGCGACGACCTTCTTGCCGTGCTTCTCACCGGCCTCGACGGCACCCTTGATGGTGGCGTCACCGGCGGCACCGAGGACGGTGACCAGGTCGGCACCGGCTTCGAACGCGAGGTCGGCCTCGAGGAAACCGGCGTCGGCGGTCTTGAGGTCCGCGAAGACCTCCTTGTCGGGGTGCGCTGCCTTCACGGCGCTGATCACACCGAGGCCGGCGCTCTTGATGAGCGGCGTGCCCAACTCGATGATGTCGACGTACGGGGCCACCTTGTTGGTCAGTGCCAGTGCGTCCGCGGTGGTGAGAAGGTCGACTGCTACCTGCAGCTTCGTCATGTATTTCTCCTGTTTCTTTCTTGGGGGTTCAGGGGTGGTGCTGGTTCAGCCGATGTTGGCGTGGCGTTCCCACAGCCGCTCGGCGGTCTGATCGACGCTGTGCCACAGCGCCTGGAACAGCGCGTCGAAGGCGAGGAGGACGGACTGCTCGAACAGGCTGCCCGCGTACTGCGCGGTGATGGCGGCGCTGTGGTCCTGCTTGTCGGCCGCCGGGAGCACGAGGATCTCGTCGGCCCGCTGCGCGAGCGGCGACTCGGCGGCGGTGGTGACCGCGACGACGGAGGCGCCGACCTTCCTGGCGGTATCGGCGGCGCCGATCACCGAGGCGGTGGTCCCGGATCCCGATACCGCGATCAGGACGTCCCCGGCGCCGACGGCGGGGGCGGTGACCTCACCGGCCACATGGACGCGCAGGCCGAGGTGCATCAGCCGCATCGCGGCCATCTGCACGGCCAGGCCGCTGCGTCCGTTGCCGATCACGAACACCGCGCGGGCGGAGGTGATCAACCCGCCGGCACGGTCCCACTGTTCGGCGGCAACGGAATTGAGCAGCCGTTCGTTCTCGTCCAGCACGATGCGACGCCCATCGTCGAACCGTGTTCGAGTGTCTTCGACGGTGACGGTCATGATCCTCCTCGGTATAGCGGGTCCGGTCGTGGAGACAAGATTGCCGAGCCCGCACCCGGTCGGCACCCGGTCGCTCGACGAGTGCGCGCTGGCCGGATGGCCAGTGCCCCGGCACACCGATCCGCTCTACGGTGGATGCCGTGGCAAGCGTCGAGGACACCGATCGGAAGCAAGCGCAGTCATGGGTGGACATGCGCTCCGTGATCGCGGGCCCGCTGCCGGACATCGCGGCGCGCTTCTCCCGGTATCTGACCTCACTGTGGTCGCATGACTCGCTGGTGATCTTCACGTGTGAATGCACCGGGCGACCACGGAAGGTCGCCGGGAACCGGGAGATCGTCGACCGCGTCACCATCGACGAACTCGACGCACTGAAGAAGTCGGCCGACCTCGGCACGGTTTTCGACGGGGTCCACATTCTCGGAGGGGCGCGGCGTCCGCTCTGGGTGGTGCGCGATGCCACCGACACCCTGCTGGTCGTCGTGCCCAAGCGGGTGCAACCCGAACCGCCCGACCCGGACCTGATCGTGGCGCTGTTCGGGATCGTCGCCACCTCGATCCGTCAGCAGGTCGCGCAGGCCAGCCCCGACTACCTCGCCGAGTCCCGCGCCGCGTCCAGTGAACGGGCCCGCACCATCGCCGAACTCACCGAAATTCACGACGCCACCCTGTCCTCGATCCTGGGGACACTGCGATCGAACGATCTCGACGATCGCCGCTCCCGCATCACCGCCAGCGAGACGGCGTCGGCGGCGTTGATCGCGCTGCGATCGGCGGGCGATGCCGACCGCGCCCTCTCCGAGGAGGCGGTCACCACCGCGTTCGCCCGGCTCCAGGGAGAACTACGTCCGCTGCTGCGGCATTGCGAGGTCGAGATCGACTACGTCGATCCCCCGGCGGACGGGCGACCGCTTCCGGGCGAGATCGCGCATGCGGCCAGGGCGATGGTCCGCACCATCGTCCTGGCGTTCGGGGCGCAACCCGTGCTGGCCCGGCTGCGGGTCGCGTGGGACTGCGACGGCGACAACGTGCTGCTCGAGGTCCGAGATCAGGGCTCCGGGGCGATCGACGGCAGCGCCCTCACCCGGCAACTGGCCGGGCGGCTGCACACGCTGCGCGGACGCGTCGACATCGAAAGCATCGCCGGGTGGGGTAGTCGGGTGTCGCTCGTGATTCCGCTGGATCCCCCGGCCGCACGCCCGGACGAGCACCTGTTGTCCACCCTCAATCCCCGGGAACTCGAGGTCCTCGCGCATCTGACGGTCGGCAAACGCAACAAGGCCATAGCCTCCGAACTGGGCATCAGCGAGAGCACGGTCAAGTTCCACGTCGCCAGCGTGCTGCAGAAACTCGACGTCACCAACCGCGGCGAGGCCGGTGCGATCGGAATCCGCGCCGGCATTTCACCCGGAGCAACGACGGTCGCCGTCTCACGCCGCTAGCGGGGCGCGTCGGTGTAGGTCGCGGTGAGGGTGTCGATCAGCGCGGCGAGTCCGGTCGGTGGGTCGTGACGCCACCAGGCCAGGTGCACCGGAACCCGCGGGCCATCGCTGATGGGGCGGTAGGTGACGCCGTCGCGAGGATGGTGCGACGCCGTCGCTTCCGCGGTGGTTCCGACACCCCGGCCCGCGGCGATGGTGTCGAGCCACTCCTCCACATCGGTGGATTCGACGAAGCGCTCCGGACCCGTTCCCGCGGTCCACAACTCGCTGGAGGTCGTGCCGGTCCGGGGATCGATCACGATTGTGCGCGTGGCGATCTCCGACATCGTCACCTGCCGTCGACGGCGCCACTCCGGGTCGTCCGACGCGAACGCAACCATGCGGCGTTCGAGGCCGATGACGACGGAATCGAATCGGCGCGAGTCGACGGGCGTGCGCACGATCGCCGCGTCACAGACGCCTTCGGCCAGCCCCGCGGTGTGGGAGTTGTGCCGAACCAATTGCAGGTCGATGTCGGGATGCGCCTTCGGCCACGTGCGCAGCAACGGTGTGGTGTGACGGCCGACGGCGGCCCACGCGTAACCCACCCGAAGGATGGCCTGCCGGGTGCGGATCACCTCGTCGAGCTTGGCGACTTCCGCGAGCACCCGCCGGACCTGCGGCATCACATGCTGCCCGAGCGCTGCGGGTTCGCAGCCACGCGGCGTCCGCCGGACGAGACGCTCACCCAGCCGGTTCTCCAGGCTCGCGATGGTGCGCGAGACAGCGGCCTGGGACACGTCGAGTTCGGCCGCGGCGTCGGTGAACGATCCGAGATCGCAGGCGGTGACGAAGTATCGCAGTTCCCGCAAGGTCCAATCCATAACCAAAGCGTATACCTCCCCCACAGAATGCATTTTACGTATCCGAGCAGCCGACCTACCGTATCTGTCGTGACACAGCCACGATCGAACGTCCAGATGGGTGTCGCGACGATGGTCGGAAGTTCCGTCAGCAACCAGGCCGGGGCCGCGATCGGCGCACTGGCGTTCCCGGTCATCGGGCCGGTCGGGGTGGTCGCGGTGCGCCAACTCGTCACCGCAGTGGTCCTCGGCGCCGCCGTGCGGCCTCGGTTCCGGTCGATGACCGGTGCGCAGTTCCGGCCGGTCCTCGGGCTTGCGGTGGTCTTCAGCGTCATGAACGCCAGTCTGTACATCGCCGTCGAGCGCATCGGTCTCGGACTGGCGGTGACGCTGGAGTTCCTCGGCCCGCTGGCCGTGGCAGTGCTCACCTCGCGACGTGTCGTCGACGTCGCGTGCGCGATCGTGGCGGGCGCCGGCGTCCTGGTGCTCACCGATCCCGGCCCGACCACCGATTACCTCGGGATCGGATCGGCCCTGACGGCCGCGGCGGCGTGGGCCGGGTACATTCTGCTCAATCGGACTCTGGGCCAACGACTTCCCGGCGTTCAGGGAACCGCTGCCGCCAGCGCACTGTCCGCCGTAGCGTGGATTCCGTTGACGGCTGTCTGGTTCGTCCACCACCCGCCGACCGGCGAATCGCTGGTCTTCGCGGTGGCGTGCGGGATCCTGGCTTCCGCCATACCTTTCGCCGCCGACCTCATCACACTGCGACGACTGCCCGCGGGCCTGTTCGGAACCCTCACCAGCCTGAACCCGGTGTGGGCCGCGCTGTCCGGCTGGCTGATCCTGCATCAGATGCTGTCTGCCCACCAGTTGACCGGAATCGGCCTCATAGCCGCGAGCAACATCGCCGTCACCGTTGCCGGTTTTGCACGGCAGAGTCGGGAGCGTCGAATTCAGTCGGCTACCGACGCAACCAGATAGCCCGGCGGCGCGATTCCGTCCAGCGCCAGTGCGACCGCGGCCCGGGCGGCGACGGGCCCCACCAGATTGCCGGTCCCGTTGTACCCTCCGACCGCGAAGACGCCGGGCCGCACCTCGCAGCACAGGGGGCGACCGTCGGGAGTGAAGCCGACGGACGCCGCCCACCTTCGTGTCACCGACACCGGCCGCCGGGCAATTCGTTCGGCGACCCGCTCGATGTGGGACTGCACCGGTCGGGTCGGCTCCGCGTCGGACGTCCACTCGGCGTCGGCGAACAGGTCGCGGCCACCGCCGACCAGCAATCGGCCGTCGGTGGATTGCTGGGCGTAGTCGTATCCCCACCGCCCGTACACCGGGCACGGCAGCCGCGGCGGCAGTCCGGGCGCGGTGCCGAGCATCTGCAGTCGCGCGGTGCGGACTCGGCCGGCCAGCTCCGGAAGTACCTGCTCGAGCTTTCCGTCCACGGCCACCAGAATCACCGGTGCGCTCACCGTGCCGTGCCCGGTGTGCACGACTCCGGTCTCGATCGAGGTGACCGGCGAATTTTCATACAAGCTAGCCGAATTCCGCAGTATCGACGCGAGGCTCAATGCTCGGCGCGACGGATTCGTCGCCGCGTCATCGGGCAGGAGTATGCCCTGGCCCAGCTCCCCGTCGTAGGATTCGACGGCGATGGCATTGTCCCGCAGTGCCTGTGCGAGGTTGGCGCAATCCTCCAGTTCGGCTGCCCGCTCGGCGGCTTCGGCGTCGTCGACGGGATCGCCGGGAAGTCCGGCCAGCCGGATCGACCCGGTCCGCGCGATCACGTCGGGACCCAGCACGTCGGCGAGGTGGTCGAGTTCGGCGAGCGTCGCCCGGTACAGGTCCGCCGACGCCGCACCCCACGCTGCGAGCGCCGAATGCAGGAACGCCGCCGGACCACCGAGCAGAAACCCACCGTTCCGTCCCGCCGCGCCCGAGGCAACGCGGCCGGAATCGAGGCCGACGACCGTGAGTCCGCGGGCCGTCAGTTCCTCGACGGCGGCGAGACCGGAACCGCCGAGTCCGACGACGCACGCATCCGCGGTCACGCGTGATTCCAACCGGGGCAACCCGGCCCATGCCGCCACGACCGGGTCGTCGTCCCACGCGCATCGTGAATCCACCACGGACACGGCAGCTTTCAGTCGGTGAGGTCGAGGGCGGCGCGGACGATGCTGTCGGTGTCGATGCCGTGGTAGCGGTAGACGTCGTCGAGGGACCCGACCTGCCCGAACCTGCTGACCCCCAGCGCCGCCCCGGCCACCTGGTTGATGCCGGTCAGGAACGCGAGGGTGTGCGGGTGCCCGTCCAGCACGGTCACCATCGGGGCCGCCCGGTCGGCGGGGAACACCTGATCGAGGATCCACGACGGACCGTCGGCGAGGCCGCGGCGGGCTTGGACCGCCTCGAACACCCGTCCCGGGCTGGTGACGCACACGACGTCGGCGGCGATGCCCTGCTCGGCCAACCGGTCTGCCGCGGCGAGGGTTTCGGTGATCACCGCACCCATCCCCACCAACGTCACCACCGGCCGCTCGGCGCGCCGCAGCGTGTAGGCGCCGGCGACCACCTGCCGACGGCGACGCTCCCGCGCCGCCGGATCCGACGGCACCGCGGCGAGGGTTTGATCGACCGGCCGCGTCGACAGCCGCAGATACGACGACGACCCCTCCGGCCGTCCCAACCGGGAAATACTGTCGAGCAAAGTCCACTCCACGTCGATCGCGAACGCCGGCTCGAAACTCACACACCCGGGCTGCTCCAGCCCGATCGACGGCGTCTTGATCGACTGATGCGCCCCACCCTCCGCGGCCAGGGTCACCCCGGACGGGGTGCCGACCAGGATCGACTGCCCACCCGCATAAATCCCATACGACCAGGGCTCGAGCGCCCGTTCGACGAACGGGTCGTACATCACCCCGATCGGGAACAACGGCTGACCCCACCGACTCCACGTCGCCCCCAACTCCCCCATCAACCCGACCAGATTCGTTTCCGCGATGCCGAGCTCCATGTGCTGACCGGTGGGCTTTTCCCGCCAGTGCATGATCGTCTCGGCGTCGTCGTCGAACCAGTTCCGGCGCTCGTTCGGCGACCACACCCCCACCTTGTTCAACCAGCCCGCCAGATTCGTCGTCGACGACACGTCCGGGCTGACCGTCACCACCCGCTTCGCCGCGTCCGGGGCCTGACGCGACAGATCCAGCAACGCCCGGCCCAACGCCGCCTGGGTGGTGGACGTCCCAGAGGGAGTGCGGCCGATGTCGGCGGGCACCGCAGGCGGGGTTGCCAGGTCGATCGGGTCACGCTTGAGCCACTGGGCGACGGCGGCGCAAACCCGACCGGAGGTGCTGTCGGTGTCGAACCGGGACCACGGGTTGGCCGGGTCCATGCCCAGTTCGGCGGCCAGTTGCTCGTACTGCTCGACCGTCAGCAACGACGAATGATTCTGCGGATGGCCCTGCGTCGGCAGGCCGCGGCCCTTGATCGTGTACGCGATGATCACCGTCGGCCGGGTGTCGTCGATCCGCGCATACGCCGCCCGCAGCGCGTCGAGATCGTGCCCACCCAGATTCCGGATCGCCGCCAGCAGGGTGTCGTCCTCCAACTCCGCGATCAGCGAGGCGATCGCCGCGGCGTCGGGGCCGTCGCCGGGCAGCCGCACCCGCACCTGCTCCGCCGTGCAGCGCAGCAGCCGCTGGTATTCCGGGTTGGGCATGTCCAGGATCCGCGACCGCAGCGCCGGACCACCCGGCCGGGTGAACAGCGACTCGAGCAGGGTCCCGAACTTCACGGTGATCACCTGCCACCCCGCCGCCGCAAACATGGATTCGAGCCGGCCGGCGGCGATGTTCGGCACCACCCGGTCCAGGGACTGCCGATTCAGATCGACGATCCACACGATCTCCCCGAGTTCGGCGACCGAGGTGTCCAGGATCGCCTCCCACACCGCGCCCTCGTCCAACTCCGCATCCCCGACCAGCGAGTACTGCCGGCCCGTCCCCGCCGAACCGATCTGAGTGTTCACATACCGGCGGGCGATCGCACCCCAGATCGGGGCGGTCGCACCGATCCCCACCGACCCGGTCGAATAGTCCACCGGATCCGGATCTTTCGCCCGCGACGGATACGACTGCAGGCCACCGAACTCCCGCAACGTCGTCAGATACTTCTCGTCCAACTCCCCCAGCAGGTAGTTGATGCCATGCAACACCGGCGACGCATGCGGTTTCACCGACACCCGGTCACCGGGCCGCAACTGCTCGAACCACAACGACGTCATGATCGACACCATCGACGCACACGACGCCTGATGCCCACCCACCTTCAACCCCGACGGATTCGGCCGAACCCGGTTGGCGTGATGGATCATCGACGTCGCCAACCACAACACCCGCTGCTCGATCTCCACGAGTGCTTCCGGAGTGCTCGTGCGCGGGGCGAGTTGGTTCGTGTGGGCATCGATCGTACGGGCGTCGTTCATGGTGTCGTCCTTGCCTGTGAGTTCCGGGCACCGAATCCGATCCTCCTCGGCCCAGTTCGTGAGCGAGGCGGATCGGCGGTGACGGGCAGGCGGACCTGTGGGAACCGTCCTCACCGCATCGTCGAGGTCTCGAGTGCAGATCTCTCACATCAGTCGACCATCGGAACGCACTTTGAGCAATACCGGTGACCAAACTCGAGCATCCTGCGCATTCACGGAGCGGACGCCGCGGTCGGCGGTTGGCAAAGTGCCCAGCACGACCGTCGTCGCGACCGCCCGGCGCTACCCTGACCGGGAGGGCTGTTCACCGCGCACACCAACTCAGGGGGATCGACTTGACCACCACACCAGACCGCGTTCGCACGGCGTTCCCAGACATCAGTTCGCGGGCGTGGGAGCACCCCGCGGACCGGGCGGCGCTCGTCACCCTGCGCACGCTGAAGGGGTTCGACACCGTCTTCAGGACCATCTCGGGTCTGCTGCAGGAGCGTCAGCACCGGCTGATGTACCTGGCCACGTCGGTGCGCGTCGACGAACGACAGTTCAGCGATCTCCACGACCTCCGCAGCGACTGCGTGCGGATCCTCGGCGCCGACGAGACCCCCGAGCTGTTCGTGCTGCAGACCCCGGTGGTGAATGCCTTCACCATCGGCATGGACCGGCCGTTCATCGTGGTCACCACCGGGTTGCTCGACGTGATGAATTACGAAGAGTCATCGGTCACGAACTCGGGCATGCGCTGTCCGGGCACGCGGTGTACCGCACGATCCTCATGCATCTGATGCGGCTGGCCGGGACCATCGGCTGGATGCCCATCGGCGGGTGGGCGCTGCGCGCGATCATCGCCGCGCTCATGGAATGGCAGCGCAAGTCCGAACTGTCCGGCGACCGTGCCGGATTGTTGTGCGGGCAGGACGTCCACACCGCCCTCCGCGTGCAACTGAAGCTGGCAGGCGGTTCCCGGGTGAGTGAGATCGACACCGACGCCTTCCTGGCCCAGGCCGCGGAGTACGCCGCCAGCGGGGACCTCCGCGACGGCGTCCTCAAGCTCCTCAACATCGAACTGCTCGCCCACCCGTTCTCGGTGCTGCGGGCCGCCGAGTTGAAGAAATGGGTCGACAGCGGCGCCTACGCCGCGATCCTGCGCGGGGAATATCCGCGCCGGCACGAGGACGACGACGCGAAGATCAGCGAAGAGTTCCGCAAGGCCGCGAAGACGTACAAGCAGAATTTCGACGCCTCCCACGACCCGCTGATCCGCATGCTTCGTGAGATCGGCAGCGGACTGGGCTCGACGGTCGACGCCGTCGGTAACGGTGTCGGCGACGTCGCGACCGATATCAAGGAACGCTTCACCCACTGGCGCCGGAACTCCGACGGCAAGAAGGATTCCGGCGGCGACAGCTGACCGTCAGTCGGCCATTGCCTCGGCCAGCTCCTCGACCTCCCGGATGACCGGTTCGGGCACCCGCACCGGTCCGGGGGTGTAGGTGACCGACCGCAGTCGGCCGGTGAACCGGAACGTCCCGCGCCGTTCCCGCAGATCCCACACCACCGGTCCGCGGGCGTCGACGCCCACCGAGATCCCGGTCCACGGCGCCATGCCGACGAGCTGGAACTGGTCGTCGAGGGTGGCGACGTCGGTGGTCACCCCGGCCGCATCGGTGAGCGCGACGGTGAAGTTCCACCGAACGGATTCGGTCGCCTCGGCCCGCACCTGCACAGCCACCACACCCTCGCCCAGGGGCGCCGACGTGTGTGCGACGCGGCCGTAGCTGTTGACCGAGAACACGATCCGGCCGTCCTCGACGTAGAGCACGTAGCCGCCGTGTGGATCGCCGTGCGCGACGAGCACTCCCTCCTCGCCTGCTGCGATCTCGTGGGTGGCGACGTCGATGGTGAAGTCGCGGTACTGGATCAGCACACTGGACCGATACCGTTCCAGCGTGGGTGTGCCCGCGAGGATCTTCACCGGTTCCGCGAGCCGGCGCTCGTCGGGCCGGCGCTGCACGGCCTTGCGGTCGTTGAGGATCGGGAACACGGTGTTGTGCCAGGCCGCGCGATCCCATGCCTCGGCCAGTTCGCGCACCTTCTCGGGGAAGAGGTGTGCGACGTCGGCCGTCTCGGCGGGGTCGGATTCGACGTCGAACAGTTGCCACTGCGGATCGTCGACCCGGGTCGGATCCGTGTGCAGCGACAGCAGTTTCCAGCCGTCCCGATAGAACCCGCGGTGACCGCCGAACTCGGCGTACTGCTCCGTGTGCGGGGTGGGCTGCGTCGCGTCCCGCAGGACGTCGGCGATGCTGACGCCGTCCCGCTCCTGCGCGGGAAGCCCGTTCCGATGGGTCGGCGTCTCGAGCCCGGCGAGATCCAGGAGGGTCGGGGTGATGTCGGTGACGTACGAGTAGTGCTTGCGCAGCCCGGTGTCGCCGTCGGCGCGCCGGAGCCCGGCAGGCCAGGACAACAGGAACGGCACCCGGACACCGCCGGCGAACGTCTGCCCCTTGTAGAACCGGAACGGCGTGTTCGAGGCCTGACCCCAGCCACGCGGATAGTGGACGCCGATCTTCTCCGAGCCGATCAGTTCCTCGTCGTGCGGGACGTCGCGCACCCAGTCGGACGGCACCGGTCCGTGCACGAATTGACTGAAGTACGAACGAGTTCCCACGGCGCCGCCTTCGGCGGTGCCGCCGTTGTCGGAGGTGAACACGATGATGGTGTTGTCGGTTTCGCCGAGTTCGTCGAGGGTGTCGAGGACCCGGCCCACGCTCTGGTCGATGCTGTCGACCATGGCGGCGTAGACCTCCTGGTACCGGGCGAACCGCAACTGCTCCTCTTCGGTGAGCTCGTCCCACCGCGGGGCGTCGTAGCCGGGTTCGGTGTTCCGCTCGGCGATCGGCGTTCCGGGAGGGAAGAACCCGGCCTCGACCTGGGCATCGAACCGGTTGCGTCGCACGGTGTCCCAGCCCTCGGTGTATCGGCCGCGGTACTTCGCGAGATCTTCGGGCTTGGCCTGGTGGGGCCCGTGCATGGCGATGTGCGAGAAGTACAGGAAGAACGGCTTGTCGGCGTCGTGTGCGCGCAGGCTCTTGATGCGGGCGACGGCCTTGTCGGTGATGTCGTCGGTGACGTAGTAGTCCGACGGGTACTCCTCGACGTCGACCACCGAATTGTCGGAGATCAACTCGTTCGGATAGTAGAAGGAATTCAGTCCTTCGAGGGAGCCGTAGTAGCTGTCGAATCCGCGTTGCAGCGGCCAGGAGTCGCGGGTGCGCCCCGGTGCGAGGTTGGTGTCGCGCGCGAGATGCCACTTCCCCACCGCGTGGGTGGCGTACCCGTTCGCGCGGAGGATCTCGGCGAGGCTGAGCGCGTCGTCGGCCAGTTCCATCCGCAGCCCGGGGAAGCCGGGATCGAAGTTCGCGACGCTGCCGTATCCGGCGCGATGCGGGTTCAGCCCGGTGATCAGCGCAGCGCGGGCCGGAGAGCAGACCGAGGTGGTGTGGTAGTTCGACAGCCGGTAGCCGCTGTCGGCGAGCCGGTTGAGGTTGGGAGTGTCGATCTCGGAACCGAACGGCCCGATGTCCGCATAGCCCATGTCGTCGATGAGGATCACCACGATGTTCGGCGCGCCGGCCGGGGCCTTCGTCTCCGGCTTCCACCACGGCGTCGACTCCGCGCTCGTCCGCCCGATGTGTCCGCCGAATCCGTCGTACCCTCGCGCGCCCGACGGGATCTGCTGCCGACCGTCGACACCGCTGGTTCCGTTACTTCCCACCTCGGGCACGCGCACCATCCACTTCGCTCACGGAGAAGGAATTCCCCTCGCATGTGGGGGAATCGTACGGTCGCTCCCGACCCCGGCGAGTGGTTTGAATCACGAAGATTCCAAACCGCGTTCACCCGTTGTGACCTGCATCGCCCGAAACCGGGGGCAGAACGTGATCTGCGCAATGAAAGGGGCCACTTTTACACGCGCGTAAGAATTTCAGGACAGGATTTGCGGTGAACGTGCTCCTGCCCGCGTGTGATCGTCCAGAAAGCTGTACCACTGTGCTCCAGCTCATCTCGATTCTCGGCCTCCTCCGACGTGCCGGCTCCACCGCGTGGCCGTCGCTGCGCACCGCGTTGCTTCGCTTCGCGGGGTACCTGGTGCCGATTGCACAGACGGCGGTGACCGCGGGGGCGGCGTGGTGGGTGTCGGTCGAGGTGGCCGGTCACGAGCAGCCGTTGCTGGCCCCGCTGGCCGCCGTCGTGTGCCTTTCCGTCGCGCGTGGCGCCCGCAGCCGCCGCGCCGGTGAACTCATCGCCGGTGTCACCATCGGAACGATCGTGTCGGACGTCGTCGTGCGGTACATCGGCAACGGCCCGTGGCAGATCTGCCTCGTGGTGGCGGTGGCCATGTCTTTCGCGGTGCTCCTCGACGGTGGTTCGGTGATCGTGCTGCAGTCGGGTTCGTCGGCGGCGTTGGTCGCGGCGATGGCGTCCGCGACCGCAGCGCACCCGTTCGATCGGGTCGTCGATGCGTTGATCGGCGGTGCGCTCAGTCTGGTGGCGTTGTCCGTGTTGCCCACCGACCCCGTGCGACGGACGCGCCGGTGTGCCGCCGCGGTGCTGGACAGCGTGTCCGCGGCCCTCCGGCAGACGTCGAAGGGGCTGGCCGACGGTGATGTCTCCGCGCTGGAGGACGCTCTCGCACTTGCCCGTTCGACGCAGTCGACCATCGACAGCATGCGCGTCGAACTGCGCTCCGGATCCGAGGTGGCACGGATCTCGCCGATTCACTGGCGGGGACGTCGCCGCATCGGCCGGCTCGCGTCGATCGCGGACCCGATCGACAACGCCGCACGCAACACCCGGGTTCTGGTGCGGCGGGCCCTGATCGCCACGTACGACGGCGAGCGGGTGGATCCGCAGTTGGCGGCCGCCGTCGCCGAACTGGCGCACCTCGCCGACCGGATGCGGCTGATGATTCTCGCGACTCCCGCGACGAAGCCCAACGAAATCCAGCTCAGCGACGAACTCGAACGGTTCGCGCGCTCACTGCCGCAGCAGGAGATCTCGGCCGGGTTCTCCGCAGCGGTCGTGTCCGCGCAGGTCCGATCGATCGTGATCGACTTCTTCGAGGTGTGCGGCATCCCGCGCGCCGTCTGCCGGCCGATGCTGCCCCGCCCCGCCCAGTACGCGGGAGCCGCGTAGCCCGGCAGCTCAGGACAGGTCGAGCCGGCACTCCTCAGGCGCGCGGGAGTTGTCGATGACGCAGAACCGGTTGCCCTCGCTGTCCGCCAGCACCACGAAGTCCGAGTCCTCCGGGTACCGGTCCCACGGCACCCGCTGCGCGCCGAGACCGACGAGACGTTCGATCTCGGCGGCCTGATCTTCGCTGTCGCGGGCGTGCAGGTCGAGGTGCAGCCGTGGCTCGGGTTCCGCGTCGTGTTCGCTCTGCTGGATCGCGAGTACCGGTCGGCCGTCGGGCCGCGTCAGGTTGGTGAAGTCGTTGTCGCCGACCGGAGGGCTCGCGGTCAATCCGAGTGCCTCGGTCCAGAACCGGACTGCGCGGTCGACGTCGCGTGCCCCGATCACGGTCGTTCCCAAGATGAGCATGATCCCAACCTATCCGCTGCGCCGGGCCGGGGTGGACGATGCGGGTGTGGAATTCACGGCGGAATCCGACCGCACCGTCAGCCGTCCTCCCCGAACCGCCCGCGGGCCTCGACCGGAATCAGCGGCTTCTCCGCCCGCGCCCTGATCTGCTGGACCGCCCACGTATTGCCGTCGGGATCGGCGAATCCGAAGAACGTTCCCCCGTCGCGCTCGTCGAACACGGTGATCTCACTGACCTCGACACCCCGGTCGAGCAACTCCTGCCGCGCCGCGGTCGCGTCGGCCACCACCAACTGCAATCCTCTCATCGACCCCGGTGCCATCTCCGTGTGCGACGGGAGGTCGCCGATCACGATCGAACACCCCGAACCGGGAGGCGTCAGCTGAACGACGTGCATGTCCTCGTTGGTGGTGTCGTGATCGAGATGAAAACCGAGCTTGTCGCGGTAGAACGCGACGGAACGATCGATGTCACCGACGGGCAGAACGACCACTTCGAGAGTCCAGTCCATGATGCGAATTCCTCCGTAGCTGGGTGGTGTACCTGGGAGCGAAACTGCTCCGCATCAGATAGTGGCACCGTTCCGCTTCGCGTGGTGGCGCATCGACGACGCCGCGCTCAGCCGTGCGTGTGGAGCGGCTTCCCCGACAACGCGAGCATCGCCTCCCCCAGCGCCTCGTTCTGTGTGGGGTGCGCGTGGACGAACGGCGCCACGTCGGTGGGCAGAGCCTCCCAGGCGACGGTCAGCTGGGCCTCGCCGATGAGTTCGCCGACGCGGTCGCCGACCATGTGCACGCCCACCACCGGTCCGGTGTCGCCGGACCGGACGACCTTGATCCCGCCCGACGTTCGCAGGATCTGGCTCTTGCCGTTGCCTGCGAGGTCGTACACCACTGACGTCGCGTCGCCGTGCCGTTCGCGGGCGGCGTCCTCGGTGAGGCCGACGGACGCGACCTCCGGATGTGAGTACGTCACCCGCGGAACGAGATCCTCGGCCACGGGAACCGGGGCGAGCCCGGCGATCTCTTCGGCGACGAAGATACCCTGCTGGAAACCGCGGTGCGCCAACTGAAGTCCGGCCACGATGTCCCCGACGGCATACACGCCGTCGACGGGGGTGCGCAGCCGGTCGTCGGTGACGACGAACCCGCGGTCCAAGGTGATGCCGTGTTCGGCGAATCCGCAGTCTCCGGTGCGCGGCCCCCGCCCCACCGCGACGAGCATTATGTCCGCCTCCAGGGTGTCGCCACCCGCGAGTTCCACGAGGACGCCGTCCGCCGTTTCCTTCGCCGCGGCGACCGTGACGCCCGTACGAGTGGAGATCCCGCGCTTGCGGAACGCGCGTTCGAGTTGCGTCGAGCACCACGGATCCTCCGCCGCGACCAGGCACGGCAGTGCCTCGACGATGGTTACGCCCGTGCCGAACGACGCCCAGACACTGGCAAACTCGACACCGATCACGCCGCCGCCGAGGACGATGGCCGTCTCCGGGACGAACCCGAGATTCAGTGCCTGATCGCTGGTGACGATGCGCTCACCGAGCTCGATGGACGGAACGGTCCGGGCGTAGGAGCCGGTGGCGAGCACCACCGACGTCCCGGTGTACCGGGTGCCGTCCACCTCGATCGTCCTGTCTCCGAGATACTTTCCGTGCCCGTGCACGACGGACACTCGGTGGTGGGCGACCAGGCCCTGCAGCCCCTTGTGCAACCGGTCGATCGTGCCGTTCTTGTACCGGTGCACCGCGTCGATGTCGATGCCGTCGAACGTCGTTCGCACGCCGAACTCCGCACCGGTCCGCGCGGTGTCGGCGATCTCGGCGGAATGGAGCAGCGCCTTGGTCGGGATGCAGCCGCGGTGCAGGCAGGTTCCGCCGATCTTGTCCGCCTCGATCAACGTGACCGACAGCCCGAGCTGCGCGGCGCGGAAGGCGCACGCGTAGCCGCCGGAACCGCCACCGAGGATCAGGACGTCGCTGTGGTTCGCGGTCACTTACACCCTCCCCAGCACGGTGATCGGATTCTCGATGAAGTCGGCGAACGATCGCAGGAATCCGCCGGCGACACCGCCGTCACACACCCGGTGATCGAAACTCAGCGACACCTGCATCACCTTCCGGACGGCCAACTGCCCGTCCACGACCCACGGTTTGTCGACGATACGACCGACGCCGAGGATCGCGGCCTCGGGATGGTTGATGATCGGGGTGGAACCGTCCACACCGAACACGCCGTAGTTGTTGAGGGTGAACGTGCCCCCGGTCAGCCGCGACGGCGGGAGCGTCCCCTCGCGGGCCAGCGCCGTGGTGTCCCGCAGGTGCCGGGCGAGGTCGACGGTGGTGAGCGAGTCGGCCCGCTCGATCACCGGGACGACGAGACCGCGCGGGGTTTGCGCCGCGATGCCGAGATGGACGTGACCGTATTGGACGATCTCGCCCCGGTCGGTGTCGACGGTCGAGTTCAGTTCCGGGTAGCTCGCCAGCGCCGCGAGGGCCAGGCGCGCGAGCAGGGCCATCAGACCGACCTTGTCGTCTTCGGGCAGTGCGGCGTTGATCGTGCGGCGCGCCTGCACGAGCTCGGTGGCATCCACGTCCACCCACGTCGTCGCGTCCGGAATTTCGCGGCGGCTCGTCGACAGTTTGTCGGCGACGGCCTTGCGCAGGCCCTTGATCGGGATCCGCTGCGCGTCGCCGACGTCGGGTGTCGTGGCGAGCGCCCGCTCGACGTCGGCGCGGTTGATCACGCCACCGGGACCACTGCCCGGCAGCCGCGACAGGTCGAGGTCGTTCCGCCGCGCGAGGTTGCGGACGACCGGCGAGATGACCCGCGTCGCAGAAGCCGTGGGGGCCTGCGCGACTTCGCGGTTCGCGGCGACACGACGCCGGCGCCGACCGGTGTCCTCACTGGTGCCGTACCCGATCAGCACGTTGCCCGAGCCGGCCCTTTCTTCCTCGCGGTACTGCTCGTGCGCGGCAGGCGTTTTGCTCACGGTGATCAGCGGGGTGCCGACCTTCAGTGTCGAGCCTTCGTCGCCGTGCAGGGAGATCACCGTGCCCTCGAACGGAATCGGTACCTCGACCGCGGCTTTGGCGGTCTCGACCTCGACGACCACCTGGTCGACGGTGACGGTGTCGCCGACCCGGACTCGCCATTCGGCGATGTCGGCCTCGGTGAGTCCCTCCCCGAGGTCGGGGAGCAGGAAGACCTGGCCGCTCATGCTGTCACCGCCCATCGGGTGTCGGCGGAATCGTTCCACTGCAAGCGGTCGACGCTGTCGAGGACGCGGTCGACGTTCGGCAGGTGCAGGCGTTCGAGTTTCGGCGCCGGGTACGGGATGTCGAATCCGCTGACCCGCAACACCGGGGCATGCAGGTGATGGAAGCAGCGTTCCTGGACGCGGGCGGCGATCTCGGCGCCGACACCGGCGAAACCCTGTGCCTCCTGAATGACGATGCACCGCCCGGTCTTCCGGACCGACGCCATCACCGTCTCGTCGTCGAACGGCACGATCGACCGCAGGTCGATCACCTCGAGGTCGTGCCCTTCCGCCTCGGCGGCCTCGGCGGTGTCGAGTGCGACGGTCACCGACGGACCGTAGGCGACGAGGGTCGCGTCCCGTCCCGGACGTCGGACGGCGGCCTTCCCGATCGGCGCGCCCACCGCGAGATCGACGTCGGCGCGGGAGAAGTACAGCCGTTTCGGCTCGAGGAAGATCACCGGGTCCGGGTCGTCGATCGCCGCCCGCAGCAGGGTGTAGGCGTCCTCGACGGTGGAAGGGGCCACCACCTTCAGTCCGGGGGTGTGCGCGTAGTAGCCCTCGCTGGAATCGCAGTGGTGCTCGACGCCGCCGATTCCGCCGGCGAACGGGATGCGGATGACGATCGGCGCCGACAGCGCGCCCTTCGTGCGGTTCCGGATCTTCGCGACGTGCGAGACGATCTGCTCGAACGCCGGGTACGCGAACGCGTCGAACTGCATCTCGACGACCGGCTTGAACCCGGCCATCGCCATGCCGATGGCGAAGCCGATGATGCCGGATTCGGCGAGCGGGGTGTCGAAGCAGCGGTCGTCGCCGAAGTCGCGGGTCAGCCCGTCGGTGACGCGGAAGACGCCGCCGAGGGTGCCGACGTCCTCACCGAAGACGACGACGCTCTCGTCCGCGGTGAGCGCGTCACGCAGCGCGGTGTTCAGGGCCTGAGCCATGGTGAGTGTGGGCATGATTCAGTGCTCCTCGGATTCGGCGGCCAGTTCGGCCTGCACCTGGGCCTGCTGTTCGCGCAACTGTGGGGTGGGTTCGGCGAAGACGTGCCGGAACAGATCGAGCGGGTCGTGGGGACGGTCGACGTTCATTCCGGCGCGCAGGGCCGCGGCGGCGGTGTCGGCCTCGGCGGTCACGGCCTCGACGGATTTGTCGTCGAGCAGGTTCCGGCTGCGCAGGTACGTCTCCAGCCGGGTCAGCGGGTCGCGTCCGAGCCACTGCTCCACCTCGGACGAATCGCGGTAGCGGGTGGCGTCGTCGGCATTGGTGTGCGCGTCGATCCGGTAGGTGTGGGCCTCGACGATCACCGGTCCGTTGCCGGCCCGGACGAAGTTCGCTGCCTCGTCCATCACGGCCAGCATCGCGACCGGGTCGTTGCCGTCGACCTGCTCGCTGCCGATTCCGTAGCCGACGCCCTTGTGCGCCAGCGTGGGCGCCGCGCTCTGCCGGGCGAGCGGCACACTGATCGCGAATCCGTTGTTCTGCACCAGGAACACCACCGGGGCCTGGAACACGGCCGCGAAGTTGAGGGCCTCGTGGAAGTCGCCCTCACTGGTCGCGCCGTCGCCGCAGAACGCGAGCGCGACGGTGTCGTTTCCCTTGCGGTGTTCGCCGTACGCCACACCGGTGGCGTGCAGCAACTGGGTGGCCAGCGGGGTGCACTGGGGTGCACTGCGATGGGCGGCGGGGTCGTAGCCGCAGTGCCAGTCGCCGGCGAGCATGCTGAGAATTTCGACCGGGTCGATGCCGCGGGCGGCGAGCGCCACCGAGTCGCGGTAGGTGGGGAACATCCAATCGGTCGGTCGCAGGCTCATCGCCGCCGCGATCTGGCAGGCCTCTTGACCCCGCGAAGACGGATACACCGCGAGCCGGCCTTGCTTGGTCAGGGCCGTCGCCTGCTGATCGAAGCGCTTGCCCAGCACCATGTTCCGGTGCATCTCCACCAGACGGTCGTCGCCCGGCCTCGGGTACCGGGCCTCGCTCTCCGTGAGCGCGCCGGCCGAATCCAGATACTGCACCGCAGTGTCGGCGGGAAGGAACTTCCGATACGGCCTCGCCAGGGGCGGCTCTACGAGCGTCACGACTACCTCCAGATGCATTGTGTTCGTCAATGCTCGCAACTGAACGACCTATCGACAACGACTGGGCAGAATCAGAGACGAATGGCCTAGAATCGGCCAATCGGGGGCAGAACGTCTCACCGGAGCGTGAGCGACCACAGCAGGGATGGACAGATGGCCGAGGGCACAGCGGACACGTACGAACTCGACGCGATCGACCGACGCATCATCAAGGAACTCGTCGCCGACAGCCGCATCTCGATGCGCGCGCTGGCGGAGAAGGCCCACATCTCCCGCGCCCACGCGTACGTCCGCATCGAACGGTTGCAGGAAGCCGGGATCATCGAGGGCTTCACCACCCGCATCTCGCACTCCAAGGCGGGGCTGGGCTCGTCCGCGTTCATCGCCCTGTCGATCAGGCAGGACTCGTGGCGGGGAATCTCCACCCAACTGCGGACATTGCCGTTCGTCGAGCACTTCTCGTTACTGGGCGGCGATTTCGACGTTCTCGTCCTCGTCCGCGCACCGGACAACAGCGCACTGCGTCACGTCGTCCTCGAACGATTGCAGAGCCTCGAAGGTGTGCAGGCGACCAAGACGTGGCTGATTTTCGAGGAAGCCAGCGGGCCCGGACCGGAATGGGTTCGTTGACGCGGCGGATACGATCGGAGCATGCGCAGCGACCTGATGAAGAACGCGGAACGCAATGGAGAACCGGGCACCTTCGTGCTCCAGAATCCCCGAATGCTCAAGGTGGACTTGACCGGAACCGGTGGCCACTTCTTCGCCCGGCAGGGCGCGATGGTCGCGTACCAGGGTGACGTCGACTTCTCGTACGAGGGCAGCGGCGGCGTCGGGAAATTCTTCAAGAAGGCGCTCACCGGTGAGGGCATGTCGCTGATGAAGGTGTCCGGTAGCGGTGACGTGTTCCTCGCCCGCGACGCCGACGAGATCTTCCTGCTCGAACTCGAGGACGAGTCGGTGACCGTCAACGGTTCCAACGTCCTCGCGTTCGACAGTTCCCTGAGATGGGACATCCACCGCGTCGAGGGCGCGTCGATGCTCAGCGGCGGACTGTTCAACACCACGTTCACCGGGAGCGGTGTCCTCGCCGTCACCGTCTACGGCACCCCCGTCGTCCTCAACGTCGACACCCCCACCTACGTCGACATGCAGAGTGCGGTGCTGTGGTCGACCGGCCTGCACTCGACGATCCGCAAGACCGCGAAGATGGCCGCCGCGATCGGCCGCGGGTCCGGTGAGGCGTACCAGCTGTGCCTCACCGGAAGCGGCGTCGTCGTCGTGCAGGCGTCGGAGGGGCACCCGGTTCCCAAGGCGTGACCGCGCGGGTGCCCCTGTCGATCACCCGGCCCGGGTACGGCCGAGGGCACCGACCGAGACGTCGACGAGCAGGAACGCGACGAGGCTCAGTCCCAGCAGCGGGACGAACCAGCCGACGAGGACGACGCAGGCGACTCCGGTCACGGCCGCGACCGGGTGGATGCGACGCCACGTGCCGCGCGCCGGCGGCCTGCCCACCGCCCGGGCAGTGCCGCGGGTGGGCCTGCGTCGCCACCAGAGGACGTAGCCGCGGACGATCACGGCGAGCAACGCCACCGCGAGAGCGGCCAGGATCAGCTGGTTGAGCAGACCGAACAGCAACCCCATGTGCAGGGCGATGCCCCAGGACGTCAGCTTCGCGGCCAGCGGCCAGTCGGCGAACCGCGACACGTCCGTCACCGTTCCCGTGGCCCCGTCGACGGCGATCGAATCGGTCGAGAACTGCCACGGTTCGCGGGTCTGGGTGACCGTGAACGCCGTGCCCGTGTCCGCGGGAACGGTCGCCTCGACGGCACCGGTGACACCGCTGCGCCGGGCCACGTCGAGGACGGTGTCGAGTTCGCCCACGTTCGTGTCGAGGATTCCCGGATCCGACGCGGGAGTGTGCCCGGCGCCGTGACCGTCGTGACCGCCCGAGTCGGCGCCACCGGTAGTCGGAGCCGAGTCCAGTTTCTTGTCGATCTTGGGGGTGGTCCAGCTCAGGGCGGTCCGGAGTTCGCCGACGTTCTCGCCCGCGTACCGCGACCACGTCAGACCGGTGGCCGAGAGGAACACCAGACCGACCGCGATCCAGATGCCGGCCACCCCGTGCCAGCTGAGGGTGCGATTGCGTCCGCGGCTCGACCGGTCGAGCGTCCACAGCCGGGCGGCGTCCGCGTTCCGGGCCCGGGTCGTGCGGTACCGCTGCACCCACAGGTACACGCCGCCGAGCGCGATGACCCACAGCCACGACGCGGCGAGCTCACTGTAGATGCGGCCGGGCTCACCGAGGTGCAGGTGCCGGTGCAACTGCGAAATCCAGGTCCGCATCGGCAGCGCCCCACTGCTGCCGTACACCACCAGTTCGCCCTTCGACTGCGCGGTGGCGGGATCGACGAAGACCGCGAGTCGTTCGGATTCGCCCAGCCCGGGGTCGGTGAACATCACCTGCGTCGTCTCACCCGGTTCGGTCGCCGGGCGCACCGCCGCCACGGCGAGGTCCGGGCGAACCTGCTGCGCGGCCCGCACCTGCTCGGACATCGGCAGGTCGGGGCCGGCCGAGTCGACATGCAGGTAGTCGCGGTAGACGAGTTGCTCGACGGACGGCGCGAGGGCGTAGAGGCCGCCGCTGACGGCAGCGATTATCAGGAACGGTGCCACCAGAATCCCCGCGTAGAAGTGCAGGCGCAGGATCAGTGGCCGGACACTGCGCGGCGGCGAGGACGGGGCGGGCGCGACGGGTTTGTCGCGTTCGAGTTCGGGAATGGACATGACGGTCTCGATTCGAGTTCGGGTGAGGCGGGCAGCCTGCGCCGTCGAGGCCGCGCACGTCGGGGGTGCGCTGGGCAACTCGAGGTGAGGATGTTCCGCCTCGGGAAGGGATCGGCACCGGGACTCGCCGGGAGTCTGCTGGTGCCGTGTGAGAACACGCCGCCCCCGACCGGCGAGCGACACGTCTTTTCCGTGTGCGCCGGGAGGGCGGTGAGAGGTTCGACTAGACGAGTGCGGGTGGTCCGCGGGTGCCGGCGCCCGCGGCGACCAGCAGCCACAACGACAGCTTCGCACGGTAGACCGGGGTCGCCGACCAGGTGCCGGTATCGACCTGCAACGGGGCCAGGATGGCGAGAACGATGCGTGTCAGCGCCGCCAGGGCCCTCAGACAGGCACGTTCGGCGGCGCGAACCAGCACCGCGGCCACCGCAATGGCGGCGAGGTGCGCGGCGATCATCGGGGTGGACAGTCCCAGGCCGTGCGCATGATGGGCCGTCAACGCCAGCGTCGTGTGGCCGATCAACTGGCCCGCTGCGAGCACCGACAGCACGTACAACCATTCGCGGCTGGCCACCCGGATGGCGGCGACCGACGCGCCGACCGCGGCGCACGCGGCGAGAAGCAACACCACCGCGCCGTCACTCGGGGGCATCCCGCCTCCGGCGATACCGTGCGCGGCGATGCTGACCGCGCCGGACACTGAACCCACGACGGAGCCGCGCACCCGCGCGACCACATCCAGCCGTGAATTCACCCCGCGAGGGTACCGCCCCCGCGATCCCAGCATCGGCCGCGGTATGCGAAACGGGTCAGGCGGTCGCCCCCGCGGCCGGACGCAGACGCGCGAGGACATCCGTCAGCGTGACGACGCCGATCAGTTGCCCGGCGTCGGTGACGATCGCGAGATGGCTGCGGGTCTCGCGCATCGTGTGCAATGCCTCGTACACGGCGGCGTCCGCGTCGAGGGTCAGCACGGGACGCATCAGGTCGGCGGCCGTCATCGCGGCGCCTGCCTGCAGGCTGTCCCGCGCATGCACCACGCCCCTGATCCCGTCGTCGTCGCGCACGAGCAGCCGGAGGTGACCGCTTCGGTCGGCGGCCGCCTTGATCGCCGCCGCGGTGGCGTCCGGCGCCACGCTGCTCGGGGAGGTGTTCGGCCGCACCACGTCCCGCACGGCGAGCGATTGCAGTTCCAGGGCGCTGGTCAGCTGGCCGTGGTACCGCTCGTCGAGCGTGCCGACGGTCGCGGAGTGCTCGACGAGGTGACGCAGCGCGTCGGGATCCTGACCCGCCCCGACCTGGTCGACCGGTTCCACGCCGAACAGTCGCAGGCACCGGTTCGCCATCCGGTTCAGCACCAGCAGCAGCGGGCGGGTGGCCCACATGAACCCGCGCATCGGGATCGCCAGCAGGGTCGCCGACTTCTCCGGGTGCGCGATCGCCCACGACTTCGGTGCCATCTCGCCGACGACGAGGTGCAGGAACGTGACGATGATCAGGGCGAGGACGAATCCGAGGACGTCCGCCAGCCACAGCGGGGCACCCCACCCCGCGAACGCCGGGGTGAGCCAGTGATGCACGGCCGGCTTCGTGACGGCACCGAGTGCGAGGGTGCACACGGTGATGCCCAGCTGGGATCCGGCCAGCAACACCGACAGTTCGGATGCGCTCCGCAGGGCGGCCCGCGCCGCCCGACTGGTGGGGGCGGCGTCCTCGAGCCGGTGTCGGCGGGCGGCGATCAACGCGAACTCGATCGCCACGAAGAACGCGCTCGCCGCGATCAAACCGACGGTGACCACCACGACGACCCAGGGATTACTCATCGGTCGTCTCGCTTTCCAGGACGCGGAGCCTCACGAACAGCGAGGACGGAACGTGCTTGTCGACCGCCCGCACCTCGGCGACGAGGCTGCGGACGGGTGGGTCGGCGTCGGCGATCAGGTCGGCCGGATCCGGGTTCAAGCGGATCGCGACGACATCCCCGACGACGGGGAGACCACCGAACTCCGCGATGACGGCGCCGGCGAGCGTCTCGAAGTCACCCGCCGGCAGGTCGTGTCCGAGGACGCGCTCCACCTCGTCGATGTGCAGGTCTCCGGGCATCGTCCAGCCCTCGGACTCGGAGCCCGTCACCGACGCGTCACCGTCGGGATCGTGTTCGTCGGCGATCTCACCGACGAGTTCCTCCGCGAGATCCTCGATCGTGATGACGCCGGCGAAACCGCCGTACTCGTCGACGACGAGGGCCATCTCGTCGCGGGCGGCCGTCAGCTGTTCCAGCACGTCGGGCAGCGGCAGCGACGTCGGCACGACGACGGCGGCGCGGGTCCGGGACGCGGCCACCCCGCCGGGCTGGTCGCCGAGGAGGTCGTGCAGGTGGATGACGCCGCGCAGGTCGTCGGAGGAGGTCCCGACGACGGGATAGCGGGTGTGGCCGGCGCCCATCTTCTCGAGCACACTGCTCAGGGGTTCGTCGGCCCGGACGGTGTCGACGTGGGCGCGGGGAATCATGGCGTGCCCGGCGGTGCGGGTGGGAAAGTCCAGGATCCGGTCGAGCAGGGTCGACAGTTCCCGCGGCAGCTCACCGGCGTCGCGGGACTCGGCGACGATGTGCTCGAGGTCCCGCGCGGTCGCCGAGTGCTCGACGTCGTGCACCGGCTCGATCCGCAGCGCGCGCAGCAGCAGGTTCGACGACTGGTCGAACAACCAGATCAGCCAGCCGAAAAGCTTCAGGTAGACGGTGGTCGACAGCGCGAGCCATCGCGCCACCGGCTCGGGACGGGCGATCGCCAGGTTCTTCGGGAACAGCTCACCGAACAGCATCTGGACGAACGTGGAGAACAGGACCGCGAGGACGGCACCGACACCGACCCCGACCGCCGTCGGGATGCCGACGCCGCCGAGGAGCTCGCTGAGACCGCGTCCGATGAGGGGTTCGGCGACATAACCGACGAGCAGACCGGTGACCGTGATGCCCAACTGGGCGCCGGACAGCATGAACGAGGTGCGGCGCGTGACGGCCAGCGCGCGTGCGGCGCCCGCATCTCCCGCCTCGGCTCTGGCCTTCAGCCGCGAACGGTCGACCGACATGTACGCGAATTCCTGCGCGACGAAATAGCCGGTCAGGGCGGTGATCAGTAATACGACGACGACGCCGAAGCCGATGCTCAGGACGGTCACCACGGTGTCACCCGCGTCCTGCGTCCGGGACTACGGTGATCACTCCGGGGCGGGCTGGGTCTTCGGGGGCGCGAAGCGCTGCTCATGGCTCTCTCTGTAATCGGGGTACGAGCCACCCATAGTAAAGGACTCTTTACCTTTTAGCGTGAGGGGTGCGCAGGGTCACCGGCATCAATCGGCGTGAGCCGCCGAGAACGCGCGCATCACCGCCGCCGGGATCCGCCCCTTCTCCGACACCTCGATGCCCTGAGTCCGAGCCCAGGCACGGACGACCGCGGGGCGCTGCACGTCCACTTTCGCGGGCGCGACGGGAGGCGCCGTCGCGAACGTCGTCTCGAGATCGCTCGTCGCCCGGGCCGATTCCCACTCGTGCAGGCAGGCACCCAGCCAGCGATAGGTCCACTCCTGTCCCAGTTGCCGCGTCTCGCAGAACGTCACCGGCAGCGCCGGAAACCGGGCCTGCAATTCGGCCAGCGCCTCGGCGACCTTGGCGCCGCTGACGTGTTCGAGCTTGAACAGCCGGCTGTACCGGTCCTCGACCACCACGGCGGCCCGGGGCAGTGCGCTCAACTCAGCCGCCGCGTATGTCATCCGCCCGGACAGCAGGCTCGCCGCAAGGTCCTCGAGCGTCTTGCGTTCCACCACCGCCACGATCTCGTCGCCGACCTCGACCGCGTAGTCGCCCGCGGACAGCCGCCGCCGGACCGTGGTCGCCTGCTGCTTCCCGAACGTGTACGGATACTTCTCGGCGGTGTCGACGACGATGTCGAGGACGCGGCCGTGGGCACGCGCCGTCGGCACCGTGACGGCGGGCCTCGCCTGCTTCGCGGTGCGCGGCGACTGCCAGAAGATCATCTCCCGGCCCCGCGCCCGGGTCATGACCAACTGGGAGCGGTTCTCCCGGGCACGGGTGAGCACCAGGTCGATCGCGGGGCCTCGCCGGGTGCACGAACGAACCTCGAGCCGCTCCAGAATCTCGGCGTCGGCGGGCCACTCGTCGGCCCGGTGGCAGTAGACCTTGGATTCGCGTGGCCACGGCTGCTTCGCCTTGACGACGATGCCGCCCGGCCCCAGCGGAACCCGTACCAGATAGGGAAGCGTCGAGCCGGCTTCCGGATTCCGCGCGATCAGCAGGTCGTCGGGCATATCGCCAGAATAGAGGTCAGTCAGCGCTCTTGATGGTCTTCATCGTGATCAGCGACGTCACCCGCGACACCGCCGGGAGTCCGCTGAGCTTGGTGGCCATGAAGTTCTCGTACGTCGCGAGGTCGCGGACCGCGACCCGGATGAAGTAGTCGGGGATCCCGAACAGCCTCCGGCATTCGATCACCTCGTCGAAGGCGGCGACCCGGGACTCGAACTGCTCGATGGTCGCCTGGTCGTTCACGCCGATCTCGGCGGTGACGATCACCTGGAATCCCCGATCGAGCGCCTCCTGGCTGACGATGGCGCGGTAGCCGGTGATGACGCCGTCCGCCTCGAGCTTCTTGACCCTGCGCAGGCACGGGGAGGGAGTCAGACCCACGAGATCCGCCAATTCGGTGTTGGTCAGACTGGAGTCGTTGCGCAGGTGGTCGAGAATTGCGTGATCGATGTCGTCCATCGCACTATTATTGCGCACGAGGCCGATTATGGGCATTTGCTCGCAATCGTGCACCGGGATAATTGCTATAGATTTGCGTGGTGATCGATCCAGCCCCCCTTTCCGCGACCGCAGTCGTCGACCCCGACCCCCGGCACACGCCCGAATGGCGTCGAGCCCTGCAGGCGTCCCTCCCCGTCGGGATCGGGCTGGTTCCGCTGGGGATCGCCCTCGGGGTGCTCGTGGTCCAGCAGGGATTCAACCCCTGGTGGGCGATGGTCTTCACCTCGCTGATCTACGCCGGTTCCCTCGAATTCATCGCGGTCGGCATGGTGGCCACCCTGACGCCGCTCCCCTACATCGCGCTGACCGCGCTGCTGGTGAACTTCCGGCACGTGTTCTACGCGTTGAGCTTTCCCCTCGACCGGGTCAAAGGCCGGCTCGCCCGCTTCTACAGCATGTTCGCGCTGACCGACGAGGCGTACGCCATGTCGGTCACCGGCGACCGGAGGTCGATGACCGGTCGGGTCATGGTGTACTCGCAGCTGTATCTCCACGCCTACTGGATCGGTGGGGCGATCCTCGGAGCGACTGCAGCGCAGTGGATCCCGGAAAACATCGTCGGACTCGACTTCGCGCTGACCGCACTGTTCGTCGTGCTGTCCATCGAGGCGATCCGAGCCCAGAGCGGTTTCGCGGTTCCCACGATCGCCGTGGCCTGCGCCCTGACCGCGCGACTCGTCGACGCCGAACACATGCTGCCGATCGCGATGGGCGCATTCGTGAGCCTGCTCGTCGTCCGGTACTTCCTCACACGCCGAAAGGTGCCTGCCGATGCCTGACGCCGGTTACATCCTCGCGGCCGTCGCGATCATGGCGGTGGTCACGTTCGCCCTGCGGGCGGTCCCGTTCGCGATCGTCATGCCGTTGCGGTCATCCGCGCTCGTCGGCTACCTGGGTGTCTACATGCCCGCCGGGATCATGCTGATCCTGGTGGCGTACTCGCTGAAGAACGTCTCCGTCGCCGCCCCGTCTCACGGGATCCCCGAACTGATCGCGGTGGGGGCGACGGCCGCGGTGCACCTGTGGCGCAAGAACGCGGTGCTCTCCATCGTCGTCGGAACCGGTCTGTACGTCGTCCTGATGAACTGGGCATTCGCCTGAGCCCGGCGCGCCTCACGTTCTACGATGCAACCACACGGGTAGGCAGGAACCACAAGACAGTCGGCCGTTTCTCGGGAAGGACGCACTGATGAGCGAACAAGAAGTTGGTTCGGTGACGGGTCTACGCGACAAGGACTACAACCTGATCTGGTTCGTCGAAGCGTCGCTGAGCAACGCGCTGCGTCTCGAGGGCTACATCTCCGACGCCGACATGGACGGCGACGCAGAGTTGGCCGACTTCTTCCGCCGCGCCCAGGCCGTGAGCCGGAAGGGCGGCGATCTGGGCAAGGCCATGCTCGCCGCCCGCCTCGGGAAGGACAAGAAGGAGCAGTAAGGTCCACCGCACAACGAAAACCGCCGGCACCCGAAGGTGCCGGCGGCTTCTGCGACGGTGCCGTCATATCGCCTCTCGGCAAGTGGTCGCTCTCGGCGACAATTTTAATGTGGTACCCGGGGTATGTCCGACACCGTCGACGGGTTCAACAGTACCGTCCTCGGAGATATTCCGCGCCCCCGGAACCACCCCGATCACGGACCAAGCGTCCGACTGTCCCGAACCGGGAGCGAACCCATGGTCATCGTCGCAGGGCACATCACCGTCGAACCGGACCAGCGCGAGGCGTACCTCGCAGGCTGCGTGAGCGTCGTCGAACAGGCCCGCGGCGCGGCCGGCTGCCTCGACTTCGCCATCTCCGCCGACCTGATCGACCCCGGCCGCATCAACATCTTCGAGCGGTGGGAGTCGCAGGCGGCGGTCGACGCCTTCCGCAGCAGCGGCCCCAGCGACGAGCAGGGCGCGGCGATGCTCACGGCGTCGGTGGCCGAATACGACGTCGCCGACGAGCGGGCGTTGTTCGGCGAATGATCGCGCATGATCGCGATCCGGCAGTCGTCGCGGCGTAGACCTGGCACGATGGCGGGGTGACCGATTCCGATCGCGTCCTCGTCCTCGGCTCGGGGTTCGCCGGTGTATGGGCCGCGCTGGGAGCCGCGCGGCGGCTCGACGAACTCGGCGCAGCAGGCACCGTCGATGTCACGGTGATCAGCGCGAAGCCCTTCCACGACATCCGGGTCCGCAACTACGAGGCGGACCTGAGCGCGTGCCGCATCCCGCTGAGCGACCTGCTCGACCCCGTCGGCGTCGGGCACATCGCCGCCGAGGTGACGGCGATCGACACCGCGGCGCGCACCGTCACCGTCTCGGGCGACGGGGCAGGGGGCACGCAGCGGTACGACCGCCTGGTCCTGGCGCTGGGCAGTCGGGTGGCGAAGCCCGACATCCCCGGCCTGCGGGAGTTCGGCTTCGACGTGGACACGTACGACGGCGCGATGAAGCTTCAGCGCCACCTGGCCACGCTGTCCAACGGCCGAGCGGGCGTGGGCGCGGCGACCGCGGTGGTGGTCGGCGCCGGACTCACCGGCATCGAAACGGCGTCCGAGTTGCCCGGAATGCTCGCGAAGGCCTGCCGCGCCGAACCGCGGGTGGTGCTGATCGACCACAACCCCCACGTCGGTTCCGACATGGGGGACTCGGCGCGACCGGTGATCGAAGCGGGGTTGTCCGAGAACGGCGTCGAGACGATGACCGGTGTCGGCGTCGCAGCCGTCGACGAGCACGGCGTGACACTCTCCTCCGGCGAGGTGCTGGCCGCCGCGACCGTCGTCTGGTGTGCGGGCATGCGCGCGAACCCGCTGACCGCACAATTCGATGCCGAGCGCGACCGGCTCGGCCGCCTGCCGGTCGACGACTATCTGCGCGTGATCGGCTCGCCCGGCGTGTTCGCCGCCGGTGACGTCGCCGCGGCGCGGGTGGACGAAGGCCACCTGTCGGTGATGTCGTGCCAGCACGGGCGCCCGATGGGCCGCTACGCGGGCTACAACGTCGTCGGCGATCTGCTCGGGGAGCCGATGTTGCCGCTCCGTATCCCCTGGTACGCCACGATTCTCGACCTCGGACCGGCCGGCGCGGTGTACACCGAGGGGTGGGATCGCCAGGTGGTGACGCGCGGCGCGCAGGCCAAAGCCACGAAGGTCACCATCAACACCCAGCGCATCTATCCCCCGTTGAACCGCGACCGCGACGCACTGCTGGCCGCCGCGGCGCCGACTCTGCAGGCACGACCCGATCCCGGACAGTAGCCGCCGGGCCTTCCGAGGACATTCTCCGCAGTCGTCGCCGATCCACGCACCAGCTACCTGAACAGCAGTTTTTCAGTCGACAACCACTGTGTGGTGCCGCCCTACGCCCTCCATGAGCCAACTAGGCCCTTGCATTGATGCCATCGTGGTGCCATAGTGGTGCCATGCACTTGATCTCGTATGAGAGACATCGCGACCGCACGGGCTGCTGAGCCGATCGAGGATGCGGTCAGTGCATCCGCTACATCACGTCCCCGACCTGCGGGACGTACACCCACCCACGACGAAGGGGACAACCATGCCCAATTTCGAGACACCTGAACCGATTTCCGTAACGCTCGGCCTCGGCGTCGGCAATGTATGGATCACCGCGAGCGACCGGACCGACACCGTCGTCGACGTGCTTCCGAGCGACGAATCCGACGAGTCGGACGTCCGGGCCGCCCAGCAGGTCCGCGTCGACTACACGGACGGTGTTCTTCAGGTCACGGGACCGAAGGCGCGCGCCCTCGACTTCTCCCGCAAGACCAGGTCGGTGAACGTGTCCATCGAATTGCCCAGCGGTTCAAAGGTATCCGGTTCGCTACAGGTGGGAAACCTCAGCGGCACGGGCCGCCTCGGGGAGTGCACGATCAAGACCTCCGCCGGCAACGTCCGGCTCGAGCACACCGGTTCCCTGCGCGTGAACACCGCGGCCGGTGACGTCACCGCGGCCGGCGTCGCGGGCGACGCCGAGATCCGCACCGGCTCCGGGAAGATCCGCATCGGCGAGACCGCGGGCTCCGTGGTCGTGAAGAACTCCAACGGCGACACCACCATCGACGCCGTCACCGGGGACGTCCGGGTGCGCTCGGCGAACGGCGCCATCTCCGTCGACCGGGCAGGCGCGAGTGTCGAGGCGAAGACGGCCAACGGCAACATTCGCATCGCCGAGGTCGCCCACGGCTCGGTCGAGGTCGGGACCGCGATGGGCGATCTGGAGATCGGCATCGCCGAGGGTACCGCCGCACGGCTGGACGTGAAGTCCAAGTTCGGGCGGGTGCACAACGCGCTGGACGACATCACCCGGCCCGCCGCGTCCGACAGGACCGCCGAGGTGCGTGCGCACACCTCGTTCGGCGGCATCACGATTCACCGTTCCTGATCCATTTCCAGCCCTGGAGAGAGAAAACCCATGACCGTCAGGCACACTCACCCGGCATGCGAAGGACTTCCGATGAGCCGAGCCGTTCCCGTCCCGCACGGCCTCCCCATGGATCGCGACGCCGGCCCGTTCGATCCGCCCAGCGCAATCACCCGGCTGCGCGACGCGCGACCCGTCAGCCCGCTGATCTTCCCCGACGGTCACGAGGGCTGGCTCGTCACCGGCTACGACGCGGTCCGCCGGCTTCTGGCCGACACCCGGTTCAGCTCCCGCCCGGACATCGGCATCCTGCACGTGCCGTACGAGACGCCCGGCATGCCCGTCGCCACCGAGCCGTCCCCGCAGGTGCCGGGGTTGTTCATCGCGATGGACCCGCCGGACCACACCCGGTTGCGTCGCAAGCTCACCGGTGCCTTCACGGTGCGACGCATGAAGCAGCTCGAGGAGCACATCGTCGACGTCGTGGAGCGGCAACTGGACGAGATGGAGCACCTGACCCAGCCGGTCGACCTGGTCAAGGAATTCGCACTGCCGGTGCCGTCACTGGTGATCTGCGAATTGCTCGGCGTCCCCTACGAGGACCGGGAGACCTTCCAGGTCAACACGGCCAAGTTCCTGATCAAGGACCAGGGGCTCGACGAGAAGATGGCCGCGTACGGCGCGCTGACGGCGTACCTGGCCGAACTGGTCGCGGTCAAACGCGCCGCGCCCGGCGAGGACATCCTGTCCGACCTGGCCCGCGACGACGACCTCACCGTCGAGGAGTTGATCGGCATCGCGTTCCTGCTGCTGCTCGCGGGCCACGAGACGACCGCCAACATGCTGGCGCTGGGCGCCTTCGCGCTCCTCGAGCACCCCGAGCAGCTGGCCGAACTCCGCGCCGATCCGGACCTGATGCCCGATGCCGTCGAGGAACTCATGCGCTACCTTGCCGTCGCCGACATCTTCTACCGCTACGCCACGGAGGACATCGAACTCGGCGGCGAAACGATCGGGCAGGGATCGACCGTCGTCGTCTCCTTGCTGGCCGCCAACCGCGACCCCCTGCGTTTCGACAACCCCGACAACTTGGACATCCACCGCAAAGCCCGCGGTCAGCTGTCCTTCGGCCACGGCGTCCACCTGTGCCTGGGCCAGCAACTGGCCCGCCTCGAGATGCGCGCCGGCTTCGCGGGACTGCTGCGCCGCTTCCCGGCCCTCCAGCTCGCCGTCCCGGCGGGCGAGGTGAAGCTCAGGACCGACATGAACATCTATGGCGTGCATGAACTTCCGGTGCGCCTTCGGCCCGTGAGTACTTATTAACGTCGGGCGGTTAAGAAGTACTCACGGGCGGTACCGCTACATCCCGAGTAGCGAAATCAGTTCCCTCTGAACACTGGGCGTGGATGCCACCGCGTAAGCGGGCCGCACGTAGTTCGCCGGAAGCGGCGGGCACCCCGTGGTGGCGTTGGGTGAGGACGTTCCTGTCGCCGCGGTATTGAGAATCTGTTGACCCTGCGTGCTCATGAGAAAGCTGAAGAGGAACCTGGCGGCATTCGGGTGCGGGGCCGTCGACGAGATGGCTGCCGCCGACTCGGCTCCCATGATCGGAGCGTTCGTCGGGAGTAGACCACGAACGGGTGCTCCCTGGCTCGTCTGATCGTTCACGTTGGTCTGGCTGCACGGCAGGAATAGCGACGATCCCCCCGCCGCGAGTTGCTGGGCGCCGGACGGACCACTGTCGATCAGTCTCGGCCGTTGAGCGGCGAACTTCTGAAGGAAGCCGTCACCGTAGGTTTCGCGAATCATGTGCCAGAAATAGAACGCGACGCCGCCCACGTTCTTCAGGTCGAGTGTGAGAGCGTTGCCGTTGAATTGCGGGTCCAGCAGGAACGTCCAGTCTTCCGCAGACGTAGCGTCGACCATGTTGGTGTTGACACCGATGCCTTCCGGGTTGATGGCGACGATGCTGTAGTAGGGGTCCTTGAAGTCGGTCGGCCATTGAGCCATGGCTGGTTGGGATTCCACCTTGGCCAACCATCCCTTCTCGCTCCACCCGGGTACGAGCGCGGGATCGCTGATCATGACGACGTCGGCGTTCGCCTTGCCGACTGCGGCCTCCGCCGAGAAGCGTTGGGACAGCTGAGACGAGTTGAGTCGTTGCGGGACGACGGCAATGTTCAGTTGGGCAAGAGCGGCGACCACTTGGTCGAGAATGCCGGGCGGGGTGGACGTGTAGAGCGTGACGGTGCCTTCTTGTTGCGCCTTGGCCAGCAACTCTTGGTCTGTCGAATTCAGTCCTCCCACATCGATATCGGGTACCGATGCGTCGCTGTTCCCTCGCGGACTGCACGCTGCGACAAGCAGGCCGAGAGCGCCGCCCAGTCCCCATCCGAGTGCGGTACGCCGGGACACCACGAGTCGCTGGTGAAGGTCGTGCTCTGTCATGTGTACTCTCCTTCGTGCCTGCACATGCGGGTGAGTAGGGCTGAAACGAACTTTCAGACGCAGTCGACTTGTCCAAGTTCCGACGACCTGGTGACGTCATCGAGTACGCGGTGCAAGTCGACCGCGGTCTCGAACGTGGGAGCGGCATTGTTCCCGGTGCGTATCGCTTCGGCGAACACGCTGTAGAGCTGACCCACGTTGAACGGATTGCCGCGCGGAAAGTCGGCCGGAAGGAGAACGAATCGGTCCGGGATCTCGAGGTCCGCAAGTTCGTCGGTGCCCCGCGCGGCCTGTAGGCGGAGCGCCTCTCCACGCTGGGGTGAGATGCTGTTGCTCACCACCATCGTTCCGTCTCGGCCGTAGATCTCCATGCGGAAGCCGGTGCCCGCCCAGGGTGTCGCAGCCACGTGCACCGACGCGACCGCTCCACTGATCAGCCGGGCGCTGACCTGGACATCGTCGGGCGCAGTGACGTCGACGGTTCGGCCGGTGTCGGTCTCGTGCCACTTCGGGGTCTGCACGCTGAGCAGGCTGCGCATCTGTGCGAAGTCGCCGGCGACGAAGCGCAGGGTGTCGATCACGTGCCCGAACGCGATCGTCAGCGTGTTCGCTCCGTTGGCTACGTCGGCGAGCCAGGATCTGCTCGACGGCCGCTCTGACGGACCTCCGTATCGGAAGCCGCTGACGTTGTACGACAGCACCTCGCCGAGGTATCCGGATTCGAGAAGTTCCTTGACGTACATGAGGGTGGGGCTCAGCCGAGATTGCAACCCCACCACGGTCTGGACTCCCGCCGAGCGCGCGAGCGCGGCAAGTTCCTCCGCCTCGGCAGTGTTCCGCGCCAACGGCCACTCGGTGTACACATGCTTTCCGGCCTCCAGCGCCGCCTTTGTCGGTTCGTAATGCTGGGGCACTCGCAGCACCACCCCAACGGCGTCGATTTCCGGGGAGTTCACCATTTCGCGATAGTCGTGGAAGGCCAGGCGCGTTCCGAGGGCGACGCGCGCTGCTTCGGCGCTCTCGCGCCTGCTCGTGCAGACTGCGGTCAGCTCGACATCCGGGCTGGCCGCCAGCGCGGGGAAGTGCGATTCCGACGCCCAGCGTGACGAGAGGCTGGCGCCCACCAGTCCCAGACGAATCTTGTTCGGCATCAGTGCTGCTCCTGAGAGGTTGGACGGGTGAAGTTCGGTGATGCAGGGTTATTCGTCGAAGAGGGCGTGGGGTCCGAAGAGGTCCTCGACCTGGAAACGCGTCGTTGTGATCTTCTGGTGGTAGGCGAACTCGCAGAGAGTATCGATCGCGGCTCGGTTCGGGCTGATGCCGTACGGGAGGAAGTCGGATCCGACAATGGCACGGCCGCGCGCCTTCATCTCCGTGGGATCGTCGAGAACGTCGAGGTACGCCTGCTTGGCGGTTGTGAATGCGTCGAACAGGGTGCGGGCGATGTCGGGTCGGGCGGTGAGGACGTCTTGCTTGATGACGATGACGTGCAGAAGTGGGTAGACGCCGGTTTTCCGGTACCAGTCGGCAGCGTCCTGAGCGGGGTTCGGGATGAGGGGTTTGATGCCGGTGCTGTCGTAGTACCACCTTTCGCCGCGGTCACGCCACGGTCGGCCGGGGTCGTCGGCGGCATCGATCGCGCCGCTGGCCAGTAGTTCGGCCAGGCTGGATCCCTCCGGCGCCATTTCGACGTTGGGGGGATTACGAAAGTCGTCGAGGTGAGCACCTTCGAGCGCCACCCACGTCACGCGGTTCAGGTCGACGCCGTACTGGTCGTGGAGGATTCCACGACCCCATACAGGGGCGGTCTGTGGGTACGACTTGACGCCGATCCGTTTCCCTTCGAGGTCCTTCGGGACCTCTATGCCCGAGTCGACTCGGTACAGGATGCGATCGTGGGGGAAGTTGCGGTTCGGGAAGATCGGCAGCGCGACGAGCGGACGTCCGAGTTCCCGAGCGATCATGTAGTCGACCAGGGTGATCTCTCCGACATCGAACTGAAGACCGTCGGCGACCGCGTTCATGGCTCTGCTGATCGGAACGGCGTCGACGAAGTCGATCGATACTCCCGGGATCTCGAGGGTGCCGTCCGCGACGGTTCTTGTGTAACCACGGGACTCGAACACCGTCCGCAGAACGAGTTCTTTCGACAAGATTGTCTCCCAACGAGTTTCAAAATTCTGGATTCGTGTGGCATGAAGCACACCATTCGGGTCGTACCGAAGTCAATCGTCTTCTCGATTCACGAGAACACTCGAAACCACTCTGCACGTGAGGCTTCCGTGATCTCTACTCTTCGAGTCCTAGTCGGGCTGAGCAACGAGTTCGACTGCTTCTATACCGGCAATCGCTGCTGCTTCATCGTTGTCCGAGGTCTCGCCCGAAACCCCGACAGCACCGACGAGTGCCTTGTCGGCGTTACGCACCAGGACTCCTCCGGGCACCGGAATCAGGGAACCCCCGATGGCCGACGCCGCGGCGGAGATGAAGTACGGCTGCTGCTCGGCACGGGACATGAGGGCACGAGTACCCATACCCAGGGCGAGGGCCCCGTGAGCTTTCGCGAAAGCGATCTCGAACCTCTTGGTCGACGAATCGTCCTCACGCTCGGCCGCGACCACGTTTCCGCCGGCATCGAGCACGACGATGGTCAGCGGCTTGAAGCCCCGGTTCCTCGCGACGAATCGGGCTTCGGTCACGATCTGCTTTGCGGTCTCCAACGGAATGGTCATGCATTGCTCCTGTCGGCCGACGATTGCCGGCTTGCTGAACTGACTCGGATGAGCCTCGGATATGGCGGTGATCGGCTCGAACATCGCTCAATCGAACGACGCGAAGTTCTGTCGCCCTTCGATCGTGTCGAGGATGATGTGGAGGCGTTGGGTGAATCGGCGCGGTGACATTCCGAATTGCACGAATGTCTCGTCCTCCGGCACTCCACCGAATGGTTCCCAGGCACGGGCGAAGTCGAGGATCTCTTCCATTTCTCGACTCAGGGCGGGTCGAGGTTCCGCATGCCATGTGACGTCCGGGCGGCGGTCTCGCCAACGGCGGTACCGTCTGATGTCGACCTCGACGTCACGAGATGCGTATGGTCGCAGATCCGTTCGCCGGTTGCTCGTCTCCTCCTGCTGAACCCCCCGGATGCGTGCTGTCATGGTTCTCACCTCTCGAAGCAGTTCTGTTTGTTCGCTAGCGTCGGCTCGGGATGGGAGCCCTGTCGTCGGCGGTCAGGAGTTCGAGCTCACGGGACAACTCTTCCGCTGCCTGTGTGAGAATCGGTACCGCCTCGGCGATGACCTCGTCGGTCATGCGTGCCTGGGGGCCGGAGATGGAGACTGCACCTCGTGCGGGCGAGCCGGGAAGGGCGACAGCGACGCAGGAGACCCCTATCTCCTGCTCGCCGAGATCGAGCCCGTACCCACGCGCTCGGATGGCACGCAATTCCTTCATCATCTGGCCCGGCGTCGTGATCGTTCGGTCGGTGTGGGCGTGCATGTCGGCGCTGCCGATCACGTGCGCGGCCCTGGCCTCCGGGTAGGTCGCGAGGATCGCTTTGCCGACAGCCGTGCAGTGCACGCTGACCCGTTGACCGACCTCGGTGAACATGCGCATCGAATGCCGTCCGGGAGCCTGCGCGACGTACACGACATGCGTTCCGTCCAACAGGGCGAAATTGGCGCTCTCCCCGACGGTGTCTGCCAGTCGGCGAAGATGCGGGTTGGCCCACACCTCGAGTAGCCGGCTCGCTGCTTCTCCCAACCGGACGAGCCGGGGGCCCAGCGCATACGCACGGGACGGCTCCTGGCGGACGTACCCCAGGGAGACCAGAGTGCGCAGGAAGCGGTGGATCGTCGGTAACGGAACGTCCGACCTCTCCGCCAGTTCGGAGACGCCGGCGACGCCCCCTGCGTCGGCCAGCGTCTCCAGCAATGCGAACACCCGGGCGACGCTCTGCACGCCCCCTTCCGGCTGCCGAGCATGCTCGTGGGTCGCCGAGGGTGCGAGGGTGACGCCTTCTGCCTCCGTCGCGATGTCGCGAGCAGTGGATGCCATGGTGGCCCTCATTCTTCCGCGAGGTCGAAAGTGGTGACGTCGTCGAAGTCGGCGGACAGCCGGGCCTGCACGCTGGTCTGCCGGGTATCCAGGTAGCTGCACCCACCGTCACGCAACACCATCGGGAGATCATGCCCTGGGACCACCGTGGTGCCCGGAACCTCTTCCCAGCGTGTCCAGATGCGGGCGATCGAGTCCTTGCTCAGCGGGGCGTCGAGCGTGGCGTCCACGCGATGGCAGACGAGTTCGGCACGGTTCTTCGCGGCGTCTCCGAGGAAGATTGTCCGAGTCCCGTCGTGGTCGACCGTCACGATGAGGCTGCCCGGCGTGTGGCCGGGAACAATTTCGGTGCGGATGCCCGGAAGCACCTCGCTCTCGTCGTCGAGCAGCACGGTCGCCGGACTCGATGCCAATTCGCGCACATACAGTTCCGGGACCGGCCCGACCCCGTGGGGTACCTGCAGTGCCCATTCCATCTCGCGCCGAGAAACGTGGACACGTGCGCGGGAGAACATCGTCCAGTTCACGCTGTGATCGTGGTGGCAGTGGGTGAGGACGATGTCGGTCACCTCGTCCGGGGCGACGCCCCGCTCGGCCAGGCGTCTGCGCAGTAGGTCTCGCGCGCCGAACGGTCCGGTGTCGATCAGAACGATCCGTTCGCCGGACCGTACGAGTCCGACGGAACTCCAGCCCATTCCCCCGTTGGACGGGGACACCCCGGGATAGCCGGTGATCAACAGGTCGATGCCGGTCACTGTCATAGTTCCTCGCTAGGTTCGGTGAAAGGTCCGAGGTCTGCGATCGCCGCACGAGCTCCCCGCAATTGGAACGCGGTGTCGGTCCCGACGGATACGTAGCACGCCCCACTGTCGACGTACCGCCGAGCCAGATCGAGCCGACTCGACAGCCCGCCGACGCCGAGGTGTTTCCCGTGCTTCCGGCACGCTGCGCCGACACGTTCGTAGGCGCGGGCAAGCTCCTCGTGGTCGTACTGACCGGCGATACCGAGGTCACCGAGAAGATCGTTGGTCCCCACCAGCAGCAGATCGACACCGTCTACCGCCGCGATCTCGTCGACGTGCTCGACGGCCGCCTCGGCCTCGATCATGACGGCGACGAGGGTGGCGTCGTTGAGCACGCTGTTCGCACGTGCGGTCGGCATCGACGAATAGCCCAGTTGGACGGTGGCGCCCGCGGCGGAGCGCACACCACGCGGAGGGAAGGACGCGGCAGCCACTGCGGCGCGCGCCTCGGCCGCCGTCGTCACGTGCGGGACGATGACGCCGAGCGCGCCGCCATCGAGAACTCGGCCGATCACGTCCAATCGGCCAGGGGGGATACGGACGAGTGGAGTGACGCCGCTCGCCTGAGCTGCGATGCAGATCTGACTCGTCTCACCGAGCGTGAGCGGTGCATGTTCCAGGTCGACGTAGAGGGAGTCGAAACCGGCCGCCCGAGCCATGACGGCGATCTCGGCGCTACGGCTGTACCTCACCACCATCGATGTGCAGACGGTGCCTGCGTCGAGCCGGGCCCGGAGACGATTGAGTTGCGTGTGCTCGCGCATTGTGTCGGTCATGACGCGGATGTCCTCCTCGCTGTCGCGAGCCACGGCCATCGCGGCTCCTTGATCACGCCCGCCCCGAGCCGGAAGTGCCGCGCCTCGTCGAGCGTCTCGACCACCGGAAGATCGGGCGAGTACGCGCGAACGCCGATCGGATGCGGGCCGGCCTTGGACACCTGGCCACCCAACGGGCGGCCGATGACGTCCTCGAGTTGCCATGCGAAGTCGATCAGCGCTTCCATGTCGACGCCTGTGTCGACCCCCATCATCTCGAGAAGATTGACAAGGTCCTCGGTGGGCGCCATGCCCGTTGCCCGGCCGTTACCTCCGTAAGGGCAACCGCCGATGCCGCCGACGGTCGTATCCAGCTCGAGGGTGTGCCGCTCGTCCAGCGTGCGGATGGCGACGTAGGTGGAGGTGAGTGCGAGACCGCGCGAGTCGTGCAGGTGCAAACGGACATTCGTGATGCCGGGCCACCGCTCGAGGATCCGCCGCAACTGGGTCTCGAGGACGTGGGGCATCACCCAGCCCATCGGGTCACTGAGAAACACGCTGGTGATCGGAATTTCGGCGTCGTCCCACCACTTGGCCTGCCGCTCGAGCACCGCGAAGGCCGCGTCATCGCCGGGAAAGTCTCCGAAGTTGGATCCGAATGCGGCCCCGATGCCGATGCCCACCGAGTCGGCGGAGCTCGCCGCGGCTCGGGCGACGATGTCGGGCCACCCGGCGATCTCGTCTGCCTGCGAACGGTTGTAGTTGCGGCGGACGAAGATGTCGCTGAGGTGGCAGTGCAACCGCGGGATCTGGACGTCCTGGCTGAGCGGCGGGGTGTACTGCGCGGCGCGTTCCCTGCCCTTGGCGTTGAAAGCCCGTGCGATGTAGTGGACTCCCGCCTGCGGCTCCAGTCCGTCCAGGATCCGCTCCATCTCCGCCATCTGCGGCGTGTATCGCGGGCTCACGAACGACCCGACGACGATGCGCCGCAATCCCGTGCGTGACAGCGAGTTCAGGAGACGGATCTTGTCTGTGACCGGGATGTCGGCCGACTCGATCTGCATACCTTCTCGCATCACTTCTTCGGTGATCGCGATCGTGGGCAGGCCACTCATTGTGCACCTCCGTGCTCATCTGCCGTCGCGACGGCACCAGTACCGTTCTCGCTTGTGGTGACATTCGCGCGCAGGGACGCAACAGCCTCGGCTACCACGTCGCTGTACCCACCGCCGACGGACAGGATCGATCGGTTGCCCAGCATCTCGGAGTAGTCGTTCGCCGACGCGGGCAGCGGATTCCTCGGCGCACGTGCGACAGCTCCCGTTCGGCAGTCGGCCGCGACCTCACCGGGGTCGTAGCCGGCGTCGTCACACAACACCGCGGTGGTGTGTTCGGCGAATCGCGGCGCGCGCCCGCGTGTGCGCACCTCGACGCCGCCGCCGGACCAGGTGAACGGGCGGCCGATGATCGGGCGGGGGCCCAGGTCGCGGAAGCCGTCGACGACCTCGTAGAAACCGCGGTGAACGAGTTGGGGATCGGCGAGAAGATCGCGTGCGCCGTGTACCTTCCCGGCCGCGATCCCCGATTCCTGCAGCGCGTGGGCCGCCTTCGAGGCCTCCAGTCCCGCGGCCCACTCGGCGACCGCCGCTCTTACGTCACGCCTGGGTGGTTCGGCGGCCCCCGAGACGATCCGAAGCAGTCGTCGTACTTGGTCGTCGGTCGTCGCGCTGAAGGCCAGCCACTGCTCGTCGCCGGCGCAGGCGACGACGCCGCTAGCGAGTGCGTCGATCTCGTCGTTGCCGACGCGTTCGTACTCGCTGCCGTCCACTTGGCGGCGCAGGATCGCCTCCGGCATGACCGAAACACCGAGTTCGTACATCCCCAGGTCGATCCACTGGCCGCGACCGGTGCGTTGACGGCCGAGCAGGGCAGCGAAGACGCCGACCAGGCCGGTCCAGGTCGCCAGGAAGTCGGGGTAGGACTGTCCTGCCTTCATCGGCGGGCCGCCGTAGTAGCCGGTGTAGCGGGAAATGCCCATCGTGGCCTCGAGTGTGGTGCCCTGCGCCTTGAACCCCGACCAGGGTCCGGTTGATCCGAAACCACTGTTGGACAGCATGATCAGGCGTGGATTGATTGCCCGAAGTGCCTCGTAGCCCAATCCCAGGCGGGGCAGCACACCGGGTGTGAAGTTCTCGATGACGATGTCTGCCCGGGCGACGAGGCGACGGAAGATGTCCTTGCCGCGCTCGCTCTTGAGATCCAGCGAGATGGCCCGCTTCCCCCGGTTGATCACCTGGAACGTCGACGTACGGTTCCACGGGTCCTCACCCGGATCGTTGTCGAAGTATCCGCCGTAGTCGGTGCGGGCTTGGTCGAGTCGATACGGTGACTCGATTTTCACGACGTCCGCCCCGAAGTCTGCGAGCAGCCCTCCGAGGTAGGGCCCTGCGAAGACCTGGCTGAGGTCGAGAACCCGCATGTGGTCGAGTGAGGGCTCCCCGGGACGCGCCGTCCCCGACGCGTCTCCGCCGGTTCTCGATGGCGATTCTTCGCCGAGCCGAGGCGCCCGGCGCGTCGGGACCGTCTCGCGCCAGCCGCTGAATCTCCCCAGACTCGCCGGGAATTTCATCGGGTCGCCCGTCGGGCCGGTGATGTCAAAGAAGCTCTGGAACGCCCCGCGTGCCTCCAGTTGGTTGCAGCCGAGCATCTGGGCTGCGTCCTGGACGACACCGACCAGGAAACCGTCCTGGGAGGCGTCGACGAACAGGTCACGCGCAGCGACAGCCTTCAGGTGTGGGGTCAGGATCTCCCGCAATTCCCCGGCCAGGGCCGTCCGGTTCTCCTTGCTCGCATAGCGGGGCAGAGCCAGCGACGGTTCCCCGAACAAGTCGGCCAGACGCGACATCGGCGCGGCCGTACTCGCCTGGACGGTGACGTACCCGTCCGCGCAGGGCAGCGGATACCCACCGAACGGATCCGCCGTCGCCGGCGGCCGTGACTGCAGCACGCCCAGGAATGCGTACAGCGACTGGTTCATCACCAATTCTGCTGCCACACAGTCTCGGACAGCGAGGTCGATCAGTGTGGACTCACCCGACGAGCGGGAGGCGTACACACCGGCCATGGCCGCGTAGGCGGCGTTGAGCCCGGCGTAGTACGTGCTCTGCCGCAGACCGCGTTTGACCGGTTCGCGCTCCGTTGCGCCGCTGATCGACATGACGCCACCGAGCGCCTGGACGACGAGCTCGGACGCGGGCAGATCGGCGTACGGTCCGTCGCTGCCGAAGGCGGTGACGGACACGACGACGCCGCTCGTCCACGAGTGGAGGATCGCGGGCGTCAGGCCCAGTGACCGCGCTTGCGGGGGGGCGAGGCTGGTGACCACGACGTCCGCTGTTCCGATCCGCTCCCGCAGACGGTGGAGATCGGGTGCCGCCGTGAGGTCGAGCACGACACTGTGCTTGTTCCAGTTGAGGTACTCGAACAGGTACCCGTCGACACCGCCCGGCGCCGCGGGATCGCGGAGCGGATCACCCTCGGGCGGCTCGACTTTCGTGACCTCGGCACCGTAGTCGCCGAGAATGCGTGCCGCGAAGGCGCCGCTGAGTCCGCTGCCGATCTCGACGACGACGAGATCGGCGAGTTCGGTGCTCGTCGTCGATTCGTGACTCCCGCTCATCCGTTTCGCCCCCAATCCCAGTCGAGAGTGCAGGGATACGGAACGGCGGGACCACCGGCGAGCGGAACGATTCCCAGGGCGCGCCCGGGAGTGCTCTCCTGGCCGTCGTCGTTGATGATCCCGATGTCGCAGGTCACCAACCCGTAGTCGTCCTGCACCCGAAGATCGGAGATCGTCCCCCGGGCCGTCAACGCCTCCCCGGCGATATTCATCCGGCGGAACTCGAACGTGATGCCGGCCAGCCAGCCGTCGGGGCGCAGCCACGAGGAGACCAGGTCGGTGAGCAGTTGCTGCTTCCAACTCCCGCTGATCAACAGGCCGGGAAGTTGCTCCTGGTCGGCGGAATACGGTGCATCGTAATGGATTCGATGCCAGTTCTCGGTGGCCGCCGACCACCGCATGAGGTGGGCGGAGGACAGCGGCCCCCGCGCGAGCGGCGGAAGCTCCTGACCCACCTGCAGATCCTCGAATGCCGGCCGTGCCGAAGCCGAAGTCGAAATCGTCATCACATCACCTCCGTATCAGCGTGCGAACAGTCCGTAGCAGATCGTTGCCGTCCTGCTCGAAGTACCGGACCTCCACGCGCACGATCAGCAAGGGACCCGACTTTCCGTCGCGCGGGGTGATGTCGAGATAGCGGGCCTGCGTGCTGATCCGGTCGCCGACCTTCGCCAGCGCGACCACGCGCGCCTCCGTCCCCCCGTTCAAGGTCTTGATCAGCGGCGTGTCGATCGGCGGCAGGTCGTACGCGGCCACTCCCCCCGCCGCATCCCAGTTCGGGTCGTCGTGCAGGCGGTCCAACGGATCCGGCGTCCCGAGTGCACGGACGAAGACGTTCAGGGGATAGAGCGGTGGGGCCACGACACCACCGAAGCGTGCGACGACGGCGGCATCGGTGTTCCCGTAGACGTCGTCCGTGATCATGGCCCCCTGCACGAACCGCCGGATGGAATCGAGCGAGACGGCACAGGGCGCGGTGCGTGTCTCGCTCCACGTGTCCAACAGCTGGGCAAATCGGCCCGCGTCCTGGAACTGCTCTACGCCTGCCATAGCGATTTGCCCTGTTTCAGGATCGCCCTCGACATCAGGATGCGCTGGATCTCGTCGGTCCCGCCCCCGATGCGGCCGTGCCGAAGTTGGCGATACCAGTGCGGAATCGGGGTCTCCGTCGTCTCGCCTATGCCGCCGAGAATCTGCATGATGTTGTCCATCGAGCGGTGACCCCAATTCGCCCCGACGAACTTGCACATCGCGGCGTACGACCGGATGTCCTCGCCGCGATCGGCGCGCGCGGCGCAGTCGTAGCAGAGTGCTCGAATCGCCTTCAGGTCGACGTAGATGTCCGTCAGCATCCACTGGATCGCCTGCCGCTCACTGAGCGGCTGACCGAACGTCACCCGGTTCTTCGCCCAGTCGGTCGCGATCTCCAGACCACGGCTCAGGGCACCGGTGGCCAGCGACCCGCGGGAGAGTCGGTCGAATACCGCAAGCCACGACTGGCCGAGCGCGAAGCCGCCCCCGACCTCGCCGAGTACGTTGCTGTCCGGGACGAAGACGTCGTCCAGGTACAGCGTGAAAGTGTGCGGTGAGTTCGTGAGCCACACATCGACGGGCGACATGGTCAGTCCCGGCGTATCGGCGTCCACGAGGAACATCGTGATCCCGCCGCGCTGCCGTTTCACCGGGTCTGTGACGGCCTGCAGCATGAAGAACGAGGCGCGGTTGGCGTACGAGATCCAGGTCTTCGTTCCGTTGATCACCCAGCCGTCGCCCTTGCGAATGGCCGTGGTCGACATACTGTTTCCCGGATCCGATCCGGCTCCGGGCTCGGACTGGGCGAACGCAGGGAACGCCTCGCCGGCGATGACCGGGTCCAGGTACTTCGGTCGTTGCGCCTCGTTGCACGAGTACAGGATGTTCGGGACGTAGCAGATCGGCAGCTTGACCAGGCAGCGGTTGAGTTCCTCGGCGACGACGAATGCTCCCAGAACACCGAGTCCGGGTCCGCCGTGTTCCACCGGCAGGTTGATGTTGTAGAGGCCGGTCTGTTTCGATACTGTCGTGAGCCGGTCGTAGGCTTCTCGTGGCAGCCAGCCGTCGGTGAAGGATTCGCCGCGGACGTCGCCGGATCCGTGCTCTTCACCGGCAGGGGGGCGGCCGGTGAGGAAGTCCTGCTCCAGCGGAATGCATTCCTTGTCGACGACGTCGCGAACCAGATTCTTCAGTTCGACCAACTCGGGCGGCAGTTCGAATGCCGCCTCGGGCAGTGAATAGTTCACATCCATTTTCTCAACCTCTCGTCACTGCCAGCGGGCGTAGGCCAGACCGATTCCGGTCGCCGCCTCACTGCGATAGATCGGGACGTAATCGAGCAACTCCATCGACAGACCCGTGCCCTCCATCACGGCTCCGAGCGCGACCCAGTTGAGTGACTCACCGCCGGCGGAGACCATGCGTTCCCGCGGAAGGTTCTGCAGTGCGGTCGAGTCGCCACGCTGCAGCGCGTCGAGGACCATCCGGTCGCTCTCCTCGTCGGTGACGAAGTGACTGAGCCCACCCGACGCGACGACCGCGACCTTGATGTCCTCGGGCCACGCCGCGATGGCGTCGGCGAGGGCACGACCGAGTTGGTAGGACCGGCGGGGCGTCGGCATGTTCGGCGGGTAGCAGGTGTTCTGGAAGATCGGCAGGATGGGGCTGGGTTGATCGTTCATGAGGCGATGGACGACGAAGGCGAATCCGTGCGGCATACCCTGCTCGTGCTGCGGGGTCTTCTTCACACTGGCGACCTCGTCGTCCGACGGTCCGTACCGGCGTGCGACTTCCCCGCCGTAGCTGGGCTCGGCGTACGTGCTGTGCGCGATGTCGAAGTCGTGCTCGAGCAGGTGATCGAGCACGAAACGGCCGAACCTGCTCGCCACCGGCACGTCGAGCCGCGTCTCGCCGTAGGCCGCCGCCTGGTACTTGGCGAGGTCGGCGTCCTGACCGCTCGCAGCGACGGTGGTGCGCGGGATCAGCGTGAGCGAATCACCCCAGTAGAGCAGGAAACGCGGCATGTTGCTCTCGTAGAACCACTCGTCCTGGTCATCGCTGATGATGATCGTGACGTCCGGCTGAGCAGCCTTCAGGGTTTCGGCGAGTGTGTCGAGCGCCTGGTTGGCGGCCGCACTCTGATTCTGGAAGGTCTCGAGCTCTCGCGACCTGCCCGCCATGTCCTGTGCCACATACTTCGCGCCGTTGTCGAAGTCGAGCACACGCGCGTCCGGCGGGTACACGTAGTCGGACCGCTTCCGATCGAGCGTGGCGTACCGGTCCCACAATTCGGGCGGTACCTTCGTCATCGCGGTGTGGGACGTACCGATACCCAAAACGATTTGTGCCACTCTGTGTGCCTCCTTGATCAGGTCCGGCGTACGCCGGCACAGGTTGTGTGAAAGTTGAGCTGTCGGGCGGTCAGCCCTTGGAGTCCGCGAATCGGCGGTTGCTCACCAGTAGGGACGCGAACACCAGGACCGAGGAGATGGCCCAGACCACAATCGCGAACGTCGCCATAGTGCTGAAGTCGCCCTGGGTGTACAGATCGAGCAGCACACTGCCGACCACCGGATTGCTGGTGCTCGACAGCAGCGAAGCAGCGGTGACCTCGCCGAGCACGTGGATGAAGACCAGCACCCACCCCGCGGCGAGACCGGGAAATGCAAGGGGAAGCAGGATCTTCGTCATCGTGCGCCGTTCGGATGCCCCGAAGATTCGCGCCGCTTCAGCCAAGTCGTTGCCGACCACGCTCGTCGCGGTGCCGGCCGCGCTCGCCGCGTACGGCAACTGCATGACCAGGAATGCGAGCAGCAGGATCGCGAACGTACCGTACAGGCTCAGGGGCGGCTGACTGAAGGCGAGGATGAAGCTCACGCCGATCAGGCTCGGTGGGATCGTCGCCGGCAGGGACGTGACGAGGTCGATCCAGCCCTTCCGGCTGGAGAAGCGGTGATGGAGCTTCTTTCCCCCGGTCCGTCGGCCGGCGCCGCCCCGGTGCTGGTGGGCGTACAGCATGAGGAAAGCGCAGACGGCCATGGCGATCGTGCCGACGAGTGCTGCGAGCGCCACACTGTGGAGAAGCGCCTGGTACGTGACCGGGTTGTACAACAGCACGTCCTCGTAGTGGGAGAGCGTGAGATTCTTCCACGGTGCGGTGGCAGTCCAGAACCGCTGGAAGGAGACGATCAGCAGCCCGGCGACAGGCAGGACGACGGCGCTGAGGATGTAGACGATCACCACCAGCTTCGTCAGGATCCTCCACGGTCCCAGTCTGATTCGTCCGGCACGAGCTCCCCTGCCACCGATCGTGGCCTGCCGGCCGGCGGGGAAGAAATACGACTGAGCGAAGCGGAACACGAGGACCACCAGCAGCATTCCACCGGCCAGCACCATCGCCGACGCAGTGCTGGTCGGGTAGTTGGTGAGCAGCCGCCACACCCGCACCGAGACCACGTCGATCCGGGCCGTCGTGCCGATGACCACCGGAACGGAGAACAGGCCGATCCCGTTGATGATCGCCAACGTCCACGCTGCACCGATGGACGGGGCAATCGCGGGCAGAGTCACCCGCAACGCGGTACGCAGTGGCCCGGCCCCGTTGATGCGCGCCGCTTCCTCGATCGACGGATCCAGATTCTTCAGGGTGGGCGCAACGATCAGGTACACGAACGGTACGAGATGCAGCGCGGTCAGAAGTACCAGACCCGTCATCGAGAAGATGTTGATCGGCCCCTCGTCGCCCGGGACCGTGATACCCACCATACCCAGTGCCGATCGAATCAACGTGTTCAGCAAACCGATTCGCGGATCGAGCAGCACGACCCAGCCCAGCACACCGGTGATCCCGGGCAGCAACAACGGCGCGATCGGCATGAACTGGCCGAGGCCACCGAATCCGCCGTCGGTGCGTTCGTTGATCCACGCCAGACCCGTGCCGACGACCACCGCGATCAGGCTGCCGCCTCCCACCACGATGAGCGTGTTGAACAGCACCGAGCCCAGATCGGATGAGAGACCGCTGAGCGCGGACTGGCCCGGGGCGGCCGCAGAACCGTCGACCACGCTGATGACGGCCTTGACGATCGGGTAGATCACCAGTGCCGCGAGAAACGCCAGGAGCGACGCGGCGAGGGCACCGACCACGGTGACCCGGAAACGCGGGGTCCGGCGGCGCACGCCGTCGGCGTCTGTGTCGGCGGCGGGAGCCGGCATGAGATTTACCATCTCGACATAACCTCCTGATCAGGCATCGGATTGCTACATCCCCATGCCGAGGAGCCGGATCAGCTCCTGTTGGACTGCCGGTGTGGCCGCCTCTGCATACCGGGGCCGGACATACCGGGCGGGCAGCGCTGGGCATCCGGGCGTGTTGTTGGGTGACGACGTCGCCGTCGTGTCGGAGTTGAGCACCTTCTGGCCTTGCTCACTCATGAGGAAGTTGAACAGGAACTTGGCCGCAGCCGGATGCGGCGCACGTGAACAGATGGTGGCCGCGAACTCGGCTCCCGTAACCGGGGCATTCGCCGGCACCAGATCTTTCACGGGTGCACCCTGATTCGTCTGATCCATCGCGTTCGTCAGGCTGCACGGCACGAATAGCGATGCACCGCCCGCGGCGAGTTGCTGGGCGCCGGCGGCACCGCTGTCGATGAGACGTGCCTGCTGTGCGGCGAAGCGGGTCAGAAAGTCGTCTCCGCAGTTCAGCCGGATCATGTCCCAGAATTGGAATGCGACGCCCCCGACGTTGTTGAGATCGAGCGAGAGGATCTCACCCTGAAACTCCGGGTCGAGCAGGAAGTTCCAGTCCGCGGCGTCCGTTGCGTCGACCTTGTTCGTGTTGATCGCAATGCCCTGCGGGTTGATCCCGACGATGCTGTAGTAGGTGTCCTTGAACTGTGCAGGCCATCCCGCCCACGCGGGTTGGGAATCCACCGGCGAGAGCCATCCCTTCGCCGTCCAGTCCGGGAGGACGACGGGATCGCTGATCATGACGACATCGGCGTTGCTCTGCCCCGCCGTCGACTCGGCCGAGAACCGCTGGGACAGTTGAGCGGAGTTGAGTCGCTGAGGTATGACGGTGATCTTCAGCTGGTCGAGCGCCGCCACGATCTGATCGACCGTCCCGGGGACGCTCGACGTGTACAGGGTGACCGTACCCTCCTTCTGCGCCTCCGCCAGAAGCGCTTGGTCGGTCGAATTCAAACTCGACACGTCGACCGTCGGCGCCGCTGTCCCGCCGCCGGGACGAGCACCACACGCGGCGAGGAACAGACCTACCGCGCCGCCCAGACCCAGTCCGAGTGCCGTGCGCCGCGACACGACGGGTCCTCTCACGAGATCATTGCTTGTCATCGAACATCTCCTCTGTCCCCCGGACATGCCCCGACGCGCTACGCGTGAAGGCCTCGAGTAGGTTGAATTGGGGTGCGGTTCTTCTGAGGACGGCGGGCGGATCACGTCACTCCGCCGGGAACACCCGGACCATGGCCGGATCCAGCCGCACGGTGACATCCGCGCCCGCTTTCCGCAGATCCCCGTCCATCGTCTTGAGAGCCAGACGCTGGCCGCCGGCATCGACGACGTACTCCACGTGCGAACCGAGGAACATGGATCGGTCCACGACACACCGGACATGGTTTTCGCGGCCGGCGCCCCCGTCCGTGATGTGGCAGTGCTCGGGTCGGAACATCATGGTCACGGACTGCCCTTGGACCAGCCGTTCGGAGCCGGCGGATCCGAGGAGCGGACCGACCGGAGTGTCCACCCGGGCGTACTCGCCCGCGAACCCGACCACGGTGCCCTTCAGTTCGTTGGCGCTGCCGACGAAGTCGGCGACGTACCGCGAGCTCGGCCGGTAGTAGATGTCGGTCGGAGTCCCGAGTTGTGCAACGGAACCCACTTCCATGACCGCGATGTTGTCGCCCAGCCCGGTGGCCTCGGTCTGGTCGTGTGTCACGTACAGTGCCGTGAATCCGATGCTGTCCTGCAGGGAGAGCAGCTGATCGCGCAGTCGTTCACGAACTTTCGCGTCGAGGTTGGACAGCGGCTCGTCGAACAGGATCACGCCGGGGTCCGCCACGAGGGCGCGGGCCAGTGACACGCGCTGCTGCTGACCACCGCTGAGCTGGCCGGGGTGGCTGCGAGCCAGGTGGTCCAGGCCCACCATCTGCAGCACCGCGTGTACGCGTTCCCGGACGTCGGCCTTCTTCACCTTGGCCGTCGTCAACGGGAAGGCGACGTTGGCGAACACCGTCATGTGCGGCCACAGCGCATACGACTGGAAAACCATACTCAGATTGCGGTTCTCGGGAGCCACGACGATGCTCCGAGATGAGGAGTACACCGTCTTCCCCTGCACGGTGATCTCGCCCGAGTCCGGGTATTCGAGTCCGGCCACGCACCGGAGGAGGGTGGTCTTGCCGCAGCCACTTGGACCGAGCAGCACCATGATCTCGCCCGGGGCCACGTCCATGGAGACGTTCCGGAGTGCCGCGACGGGACCGCGACGCGTGTTGTAGGTCTTGCACAGATTACGGACGCTGATGCGCGGCGCGACGTCCGCGGACGCCGGACCGTCGGTGGTCGCGGACTCGTACAGATCGGGCAATTGAGTACTCACAGTGCACTTCCCTGTCGTGGGTTCCCTGCTACAACAACTCGGTCAGATGTGCTCGCCGAAGCGAACACGTCGATACGGCACGCTCGCGACCGTCTTCGACACTCGGATATCCAGCAGCATCGGCCCGTCTCCGCGCAGGAACTCGTCGACGGCCGGCTCGATCTGATCCAACTCGGTGATCAGCGTGCCCCGGCAGCCGAAGGCGCGGGCGACTGCGCCGAGGTCGGGCGTCGGGATGACCGCCGTCCGTGTATCCATGTTCTTGGGTGAAAACTTCTGGTACTCGGCTCCCCACGCCTGGTCGTTGAGGGTGACGACGAGCAGCTTCAGTCCCATCCGGGCGGCGGTCTCGAGCTCGTTGATGTGCATGAGCACGCTGGCGTCGCCGTCGATCACTGCCACGGGGTGCGGGGACGCGGCGGCGCCGCCGATCGCGGTCGGCAGGCTCTGGCCGATGCATCCGAACGCTGAGATGTACCACTGCAGGTCACGACGCTTGGTCATGTTGATCGTGGCGATTCCGGACGTGTGGCCGTTACCCATCACGGTCCCGACTTCTGCGGGCAGCGCCTTGTCGACCAGGGCAGCGGCGCGGCGGGGATCCACCGTGTCCGGTTCGAGCTCGAACTCGCGGGGGTCCGGCTCGGATTCCTTCAGCAGAGTTTTGACCTCGGGTGTGCGGAAGCCTGTCCGTGAGGCGACCCCGTCGGTCTCGAGCAGTTCGTTCAGTGCATCGACCGTGAGGAGCGAGTCGCCCTGCAGATAGACGTCGGCGGCGCGGTGGTTGCCCATGATCAGGGTGGGCCGCAGGTCTATCTGGACATATCGGGCACGCTCGAAGAGGTCGCCGTCCTGCAGCGTGTGCCGGTTCAGGCTGGCCCCCACGCCCAGGACACAGTCGGCCTCCGCGAACAGGTCGACCGCCGTCCGGTTCGAGAATCCACCGGCGACACCGACGTAATACGGTGAGTCGTTACCCCAGCCCTTCATCGGCAGCGTGGTCGCGATCAGTGCGCCCACGCGTTCCGCCAGCTCCTTGACCCCCGCCTCCGCCTCGGCGCCCACGCCGCGCCCGACAACGATCACCGGCTTCTTGCTGCCGCCGAGAAGCCTGGCCGCGTCGCGCAGCCGATCCGGGTTCGGGAGCGTCTTCTGCGGCTCGGGATGCATGGCGATCGACGGCTCGTACGCGGGCAGGGACTCGTCGTATTCCGCTTCCTGCAGGTCCCTGGGGACGTTCAGGAAGACAGGACGCGACTGCGAACGGGCAATGAAGAAGGCCTCGCGCACAACCTCATTGACCTGCTCGGCCTTGAACAAGGGAACGAAGGCGGTCTCCGTCGCTTCCACGAACCGCCGCTGGTCGATGTACTGCAATCCGTTCAGAGCACCCATCACACTGTCGCCGCCGTAAACCACGAGCGGGATCCTCGCCCGGCTCGCGACCGTCAACGCGCTGCCGAGTTGAGTGACACCGGGCCCCTGGGTGACCGTGCAGCAGCCGACCTGTCCGGTCGCCCGCGCCCAGCCCTCGGCCATCGACAGCGCGGTGCCTTCGTGCCGGGTCGGGTGAACGTTGACACCCGCCTGGTCCATGGCATACCACCAGTACATGTTGGCGTTGCCCATCAGACCGAAGACGTCCGTCACACCTTCTGCCTGAAACGCCCGTGCCAGCGCTTCGTAAACCTTCATTCGATAAGTCCTTCCCACATCCCCGCGCCGGCTTCGTCTGCCGTGGGCAGACGACGACGCGTTTCCGCACATTCCGGGTCAGTCGACAACGCGAAAGTTGTCGTGTCTTCTCGTCACGGCAAACGCACGAACTCGATCCAGTTCGGGTCTTCCATCGTCGGGGTCTCCGCGACCCGCGTGAGCGCACCGGTGCTCTGATCGATCTCGTAGGTGACCGCGGTGTTCGTCATCAACCCATTCGCAATCAGATAGCGGCCGAACGGATCGATGTTGAAACCGCGCGGCTCCTTGTCGACGGGGAAGTGCCCTGCCGGGGTCAGCCGGCCCGTGATCTGGTCGACCGCGAAGGCGGCGATGGTGCAATTCACCCGCACTGCCGCGTACAGCCACTTGCCGTCCGGGGTGATCCGGAGGTCCCCCGCGCGCGGATTCACGTCCTTGTCCACGTCGGCGGGCCGCACACTGGCGATCTGAATCTCCGACATGGCCCCGTCACGAGGATCGAAACTGTAGGCATAGATCGAGCCGTCGTACTCGTTGAGCATGTAGAGATACCGGTTGCTCGCATGGAACACGAAGTGCCGGGGACCTGACTCGGGGCGCACCACGATCGGCGCGAGCTCGTTGGGATTCAGCAGGCCCGTTGCTTCATCGAATATGAACCGCACCAGAACATCTCCGTCGCAAGCGGGCGCGAGCACGAATCGGTTCGATGCGTCCGGCAGGATCCCGTGCGTTTTCGGAGGGGTGTGGATCACCTGATGCGGCGGCTGGATGAAACCGTCGTTGATCGCGCTGACGCTGACGAATCCGGTGCGACGACGGCGATCGGGCGGATTGTAGGCCGCGAGGAGAAACCGTCCTGTCCGGTCGGTGGTGATGTACGGCGAGCTCTCGACCGCAGGCGCGTCTCCGAGGTAGGTGAGCGTGCCGTCCGTTCCGTCGATCGCGAAGCTCCGGAAAGAATACGGAGCCGTCCGATTGGTTGCATACAGGAAGCGGCGGTCCGGGCTCACCGCCAACGCCATGAATCGCCCCGCCCGCACATCCTCCGGAATGTCGTCACCGTTGACGACGACGTCCTGAAGTTGAACCATCTTGCCCGACGTGGGCGAGAAGGACAGGACCGAGATCTTCCTCGATCCGTGCGCGAGGTAAGCGCGGAAGCTACCTTCTGACATTTCTTCTCCTTGTGCTGCGCGATTCGTGAGGGGGTCGAGAACCGGAATTCGATTCCACTGTTCGCTATACGGACAATTCGGTGCACCTACCTGAAAAGTTTTGTATCCCGTAAAGATCCGGCGCCCAGGTGGCCGCCCCGACCTCACTGTCGTGGTGGCGCTGCGAAGGCAATGGATCCTCCAGGGGAACGAGGGGGGGAATCGAAACTCGACCGTGTCTGTAGCGGTGTGATGCGGGGCTCTTTCGGACGAGTTGGTGACGTGATACACATGCTAGGCAGGCTCTTCCGACCAGCGCAAACAGATTCTCACGATACGATAAACGGCGTTCGATCCAGCACTCTGCTGCGTCCGATTCGCCTGCGCCGCATCATCGCGGCTGTGAGAGATGCCTCTTCCGAGAATCCTCCGAATTACCCGTGAAAGTCCTGAGCGAGCGGCAACGAGATGCCGCCGCATCCCCACGAAATGCAGGAGCCGAGATGGCAAAACGAATGAACTCGATGATCGTGCAACACACCGAATGGCTGACCCCGAATGTGGTCAGGGTGTTTCTGGGCGGGCCGGGTTTCGCCGACTACCGAAGCCGGGACGAAACCGACAGTTACATCAAGATCATCTTCCCGAGACCTGGCGTCGACTACGCGGAACCGTTTGACCTGGAACGAATCCGACGAGAAATGTCAGAGGAGTCGCATCCCGTATTGCGCACGTACACCGTGCGCCGCGTGGACACGGTACGGCGCCAGATCGCCATCGACTTCGTCGTACACGGCGAGACGGGGATCGCCGCCCCCTGGGCGGCCCGGACCGCGCCCGGAGACACACTCCGGTTCCTCGGCCCCGGCGGCGGCTACCGCCCCGACCCCGCGGCGCCCTGGCATCTCCTCGCAGCAGACGAGACCGGTCTCCCGGCACTCGCCGCGGCGCTCGAAGCGATGCCGGCAACAGCAACAGTTCGGGCATACATCGAGGTCACAGGACCGGCCGATGAAATCGCACTACAGGCGCCCGCCGACACACGCATCACCTGGATACACCGCGGCGCGAGTTCCCACGAGGTCGGTGACGACCGTGCCGGGGACAATTCGCCCCTGATTGCGGCCGTCCGTGGCGCCGAGTGGCTCGACGGCGAACCACACGTCTTCATCCACGGCGAGGCGGCCGCAGTGATGCAGAACCTCCGCCGCTATATTCTGCAGGAACGTTCGGTGAGTACCGCCCGCACCTCGATTTCCGGATATTGGCGGCGGGGACGCACAGAGGAACAGTTCCGGCAGTGGAAGGCCACCCAGAGGATGGGGGAAGTCGACGCCGCCGCTCGTTGAGAACGCACACAGGGGTTGGGCGAAACCACTTTTCGCCCAACCCCTTTGCCGTGCCGAGAAGGTGCCGGCAATCCTCAGGCAGGTACCACTCCGACCGCGGACGCGCCGGCGACGCGCCCCGAGACCAGCGCCTCGCCGTAGTTCACGCCGCCGGGGTAGAGCGTGTTCCAGATGGAGCCCAGTTCGCCGGCACCGAACAGACCCGGGATCGGCGTTCCCCAGGGATCGAGGATGTGGCCGGCCGGCGAGCGGCGCGGACCGCCTTGGGTGTTGAGAATGCATGGCCAGACAGCGATTCCGTAGAACGGCCCGTCCTCGAGAGGTGTGCACTCCGCCGCTGCGCGACCGTACGCATCGTGGCCTGCCGCAGCACCGCGGTTGTAGGTGTCGATCGTGCGTGTCAGTTCGTCCGCGTCCAGGCCGAGTTTGCCTGCCAGCCCTCGAACGGTGGGGGCCGATGCGATCCATCCCCGCTCCACCGGCATGGAGTTGTCGTCGGACCACCCGCTGTCGCGATTGAAACCGCGATCGGGCGTGACGACCGGGCCGGCGATCCTGGTGGCCTCGTCGAAGACGAGGTAGCTGGGCAGGCGCTTGCGCACCGCACCCCGCAGGTCGCGGTCGTCCAGCAGTACCCCACCGTCGTGGCCTGCGAGGTTGGTCTCGTCGCAGAACCTTTGCCCGAGGCGATCGACCAGAACGAACCCGCGTTCGCGGACCTTCAACCCGAATGACGCCTCGTAGTCGGGAACAACGACACCCAACTGCAACACAGCGGCTCCCATGTGCCACAGTCCGGCGCCTACCGCTTGCGCGATCCGCACCCCGTCGCCGGTGTTTCGATGTGGCGGCGACGCGGACGGGAGGACGGCACCTATCGTGTCGCGCAACAGATCTGCGTCCCATGAGTAGCCGCCGCTGGCGAGTACGACTCCACTTTTCGCATCGATATGGATCTCCTGGCCGTCGTGCTCGGCGTGAACTCGCGACACTCGTCCCGTGACCCCGTCGCGAACGAGTGAGGTGACCCTCGCTCCGGTGACCACGTCGATGCCCCGCTGCGCGACGTTCCGGGCCAGCATCGCGTAGCCCGCCGCACCGCGATCGTGCCCGTTCTGTTGTGGCCAGCGATAGCGGACACCCACGCCGTCGGCGCCCTCGACCCGGGGAAACAGGGTACCCGGTGTCTCCCGCGGATAAGGAGGGCCGATAACGGGCGGACCGGCGACCTTTTTCTTGTCGGGGGCGATGACCCCGCCACCCTTCTCGATCCATGCAGGCAGGTCGATCAGACCACGCACATGAGCCTCCACGGACGCCAGGTCGGTCGTCCCCTCGCACAGCGTGTGGAAGTGCTTGATCATCTTGTCGGCGTCGCGAACAGTTCTGATGTTGCCACCAGCCATGGCCGTGGTTCCGCCGCCTTCGGGGGCCTTCTCCAGCACGAGCACCCGTGCCCCCGCCTCGTGCGCCTCGATCGCCGCCGAGGCACCCGCGCCGCCATATCCGATCACCACGACGTCGTAGTCGTTGGTCTGCAGGCTCATTCTGGTGACCTTTCTCGTCATTCGTTGGAGTAGGTGCCGACGACGCGCGCCTGGTTGATCACGTGCGGGTCGATCTCGCGGAGCAGTTCGGCCATCGACAGCCCCGGCGGGAGGTCGAGTTCGGCGTCGAGGGCGTAGAGGTGGAAGTAGTAGAAGTGGGTGCCGTGCCCGGCCGGCGGGGCAGCCGGTGTCCAGCCCGGCGCGCCCGTACTGTTGACCCCCTGGACGTAATCGGTTCCGCCACCTTCCGGCACCGAATCGGTTTGTGCGGGAATGCCGTACAGCACCCAGTGGGTGAAGCCGTCGATCAGCGGTGCGTCCGGGTCGTGGACGACGAGGGCGAACGACTTCGTCCCCTCCGGAACACCCGTCCACGACAGGAGTGGCGAGACGCCCCGGCCGTTCTTGGAATGGGCGTCGGGCATCCGTTCGCCGTGTTCGAACGCCGAACTGGAAATCGACAGTGTGCCTTTGTTGATCTTCATTCTTCCTCACTTCGTCGCCGTAGTGACAAATTCAAGCGCGGATGTCGATCGGAGTCGATCGATCCGTGGCGCCGCGCATCGATCCGCGTCAGCGCGGGATAGCACAGCAGACCCACGGCGATCGTCGGGACACCACCCGCGAGAAGGCTGAATCGTGCGCCGGCCACTTCGCCGATCCACCCGACGACAGGCCCACCGATCGGCGTTGTGCCTGCCCATGCCGTCATCCACAGGGCCATCACCCGCCCACGCATGTCCGCTCGCGCGCCCAATTGGAGCGCGGTGCGACCGAGCGCGTTGAAGGTGATGCTGCCGTATCCGACGAACAGCAGGGCGACGAATTCGACCGCCAGGTTCGGGGCCAGCGCCGCCGCCGTGAGTGCGATGCCCCAGCCGACCGCTGCGACGGCGAGCGACCGGGCCCGTCCGGTGGGCCGGGACGCCGTGACGAGACCGCCCACGACGGCTCCGGCGCTCATCACCGCCATCATCGTCCCGTAGAGCCCCGCACCGCCGCCGAACGTTTCCTTCGCAACCAGGGGAAGGGTCACCTGGAACTCCCAGGCCAACGCTCCGACGGCCGCCACCATGATCAGCGGAACGAGCAGTTCCTGCGTCTCGCGCACGTAGCGGAAGCCCGATCTGATCTGGCCGCGTTCGCGTGGAGCTCGCCGCGATACCGTGATCTGCGATCTGTCCATCCAGAGCAGCGTCACCAGCACCACCAGGTACGACACCGAGTTGAGGCCGAAACAGACCGCCAGCCCCAGCACGGAGGCGACGAGGCCGCCCAGCGCGGCACCGAACAGGCGTGCGGCGTTGATCGTGATCGAGTTGAGCGTGACCGCGTTGCCGAGCTCGCCCGGAGGGACCAATTCCGAGATGAACGATTGGCGTGCCGGGACGTCGACCACGTTGAGCAGACCGAGCGCCGTCGCCAGCAGGTAGATCGCCCAGAGCGGGGTGCTGTGGGTGACGACCAGGAGCGCGAAGATCAGCGCGAGGATCGACGCAGCGGATTGGGTGGCGGTGAGGATCGCACGCTTGTCGAAGCGGTCGGCCGCCAGCCCGCCCCAGGGACCGATCAGGAAGATCGGGAGGTAGCGGGCCGCGACCGTCAATCCCAGCTGAGTACTGGAGTCGGTGAGTTCCAGAACGAGGAAGGACTGGGCCACGGTTTGCATCCAGTTGCCCGCCTGCGATGCGAGTTGTCCGACGAAATACAAGCGGTAGTTGCGGTTTCGCATCGACACGAATGTCGTGCCGACGCGAGTGGCTTGTCGTACTCCCATGTTCACCGCACCTCACCGTGTCAGTTCGGGGCGCCCGTTTCCCTGAGTGAGGAAGAAACCGAATCCCTCGTCGATGCGGCGTTCCAGATACGGCACATTCACCGTTCCGCCACCGAGTACGGGTGCCGAACCGCTGAGCGACGTTCCCGCCACGATGTCGTTCTTCTGACATGCCGCGAGGACGCTCGACCGGAAGTGCACCAGGTCCGGATCGTCGAGGTCGGTCTTACCGCGGCGGCCGAGCGCGGACCACGCGTGCTTCGCCCCGAAGAGTATGCCGCTCAGCCCGGGCACCGACGCGATTTCCTCGATGTTCTCCAGCGCGGTCGGGGTCGCAACCATGGCGATCAGAACTATCTCGCCCTGTTCCGACAACGGCCAGAAGTCGGCCATGTCGAAGTACTCGTCGTAGTCGGCGCAACCCCAGTACCGTGACGCCAACTTCGGCCAGACCCGGCGCTCTCCGACGACGCCACCGTCGGCTTCACGCCGCGGGTATCGCAGCGCGCGAACCATCATCTCGACGTCCTCGGCATGCTCTGTGTAGGGCAGGATGAGGCCGAGGGCACCGTAGTCGAGCGCCTGACTGGCAATCCACATCGTGCGCTCACCGAGTGTGTGTGGCAAACGCACGATCGGGGTCGGCGACGGGAACAGCGACCCTGCCTTGGCCATTTGCCGCCGGCTGATGAGCCACTGCAGCGTGTCGCCCAGCCGCGGCAGGTCGAAGCCCTCGTGTTCGAGGTCGACCATCACGAAATCGAAAGTGGAGTCGGCGAGCGCCCGCGCCCGGCTGATGTCACCGCTGTGCAGCGAACCTCCGAATGCAGGCTTCTGCTGGGATGCCAACTCGACCAGTCTGTTCCGCCGGGGTGTCGTCAACGCAATCACTGACCTTTCGCGTGGGTTGAATATGGTGGCGGTGCGGGTCACTCGCCACGCAGGCCGGTGACCACCGACTGGGCAAACCTGCCGAAGTTCTTCAGGTCGGTTCCGTAACTGATGCAGGTGAAGCCGAGACTGTGGATGAACTGGGCGTACTCGACGGTGAGCAGCGGCCCCACCGTGGCCATCATCAGTTTCCCCTGGTCCTTGGCCCGCGCGCAGAGGTCCTTCGCCATCTTCGTGAACAGCGGGTTGTGCAGGTCACTGCCCGGAATTCCCATCGCCTGAGCGAGATCTCGGGTGCCGAGCCAGAACGCATCCACCCCGTCCACCTTCAGCAACTCATCGAAAGAAGTGATCGCCTCCTCGTCCTCGACCAACGCGACGACGACGGTCTCACTCGCGACCCGCTCGAGATAGGAGTCCCACGGCTCGGTTCCGTAGCCGCTGGATCGGACACTCGTGCACGCTCCCCGGATGCCGTCCGGGCTGTAGCGTGTGGCCGCTACGGCAGCCTCGAGATCCGCCGCCGACTTGATGTGCGGCACGATGACCCCGTCGACGCCGCGGTCGAGTGCCTTCATGATCTGAATCGGATCGTTCTCGGCCACCCGCACGAGTGCGGACGTCCCCGCCGCTTTTGCCGCCCGTGCAAGGTGTTCCACGGTTTCGAAGCCGGTGGGTGAGTGCTCCATGTCCAGCGATACCCAGTCGAAGCCGGTCAGTCCGAGGATCTCGACGATCCCCGGGTTGGCCGAGAAGGACTGCATTCCGAGGGACAAAGGCTGGGTGTGAAGGCGTTCCTTCAGAGACGGTTTCGTCATTGTTGGTCCTAGCGGGTAGTGGAAGTGTGAATGGCGACTATGCGGAGACGGTCTCCAGCAGGTGATACACGCCGCGAGAGCCGGCCTCGGGTGTTCCGTCGATTCGCAACTTCAACGCTGCTTCCTCGATCGGCGCAATCATGATCGTGAAGTGGGATACGGCGTGGTTGGAGCGGACGATGCACCCCGGCATCACGTGACCGCACACCGTCTCGGTCGCGTTCGTCACCGTGAGATGGACATGGGCGTACGAATCACCGTGTGTGTACTTGCCGACACCGAACGGCACGTCGCCCCGATCGGGAGCGTCCACGATGCCGATGATGCCGTGACCACTCGACTCGATTGGGCCTTCCATCTCCTCGACACCGATCACCTGAGTCGAGTCGCGACCGGGCTGGAAGCGCTGGAACACCGCACGGTCGAGCGAACCGGTGATCGACAGGATGACACCCGCCTTCATCTTGTGGCGCTTCGCGATCTCCAGAATCGACTCCAGTAGATCTGCGTGCGGCTCCAGACGAGCCAGAATCACCGAACCGAGCTTGCCCTCGATCTCCATGTGCTGATCCTTCCCTCGAAGTCGGATGCCGACTCCGCGACATCCGTGGTGAGCGGCCTGGTGCAATGCTTCCGAGGCAGAGACTCGACTTTTACTGCTTCCGCGTCGATTTCGAGACATCGGCGCACTTGTCCCTCACACCAGACCTGTGTGGTATCGAACCGCCACCGCACCTCGATCCGTGCCCTTGTGGCGTGATCACATGGTAGGCAGGCACTTCCGACCAGCGCAAACAGATTCTCACGATACGATAAACGGGGTCGGCTTTGGATTATCCGACCCGCACGGGAAGCGACTCGCACACAACGAAATGCGCCGCGCCCTCACTACCCGGGACGCGACACATTGGCCTGATTGCGGGAGTGACCACTCCCCTGGCAGCCGAGGCATCCAGACCGACTGCGCGGCCGGGTATCCCCGAATATCTCTGCGCGTGATCGTCTTTCAGATGTTCTGGAGCACCGCGTGTGAATGTCGCGAGTCCAACGAACGGACGCATCCCTGACGTGCACTGCGAGTGATCGCCGTGGCCGTTGCCCGGACAAGGGGACCGAGCCGTTGCGGATCCACCCGGTCGTACCACCCGGAAACCGACACAGCGGCGACGGGAGCATCGGATGCAACGGTGATGGCACTGGCGACGCAGACGATCCCCGAATACGACTCCTGATTGTCATAGGACACATTCGTCGAGCGAATTCTCGCGATTTGCCGGCGCAGGTCGGTCTCGTCGCACACCGTGTCGGGGCCGACCGGCGTCAGCCCTCCGGCGAGAATGCGTTCGGTGACCCCGCCAGGCGCGTGCGCCAACAGCGCCTTCCCCAATGCGGTGGCGTGCGCCGGAAGCCGCCCGCCGACCCGGCTCGGCAGGGGCGGACTGTTGCGAGCGGGCAGGATCTCCACGTAGACGACCTCGGTTTCCCGGAGGACGGCGAGATGGATCGTCTGATGCGTCGCTTCTCTCAGGTCCGCGAGGTGCGGAAGCGCGATCTCACGAATACTGTGTCGATGCGAGGCTGCGAGTTGCCCCAGTTCGAACAGACTGACGCCCAGCGACACCGCGCGTTCAGTGCGTTCGAGTAACCCCAGTTCGACGAGTTCCGAGATCAGCCGGTACGTCGTGGACTTCGGTACGCCGGCGCGCTCGCTGATCTCGGCAACGGTGAGTTCCCGGTCGCCGTGACGAAAAGCGGAGAGGATGGCAAGCGTCCGCTGGAGAAGCTGGGAGGGGAAGTCTTGTTTCATGAAATCTCCCCGTTCGGTCATGGGGTGGATGAGAACGCTCAGAGCGTCGGGCTCCCTCGAGAGGGACACCCGCTCTACGTGGCGGCGCCGGAGCGACTCGCACGAACGTCGACCGGTGTGGTCTCGGCGTGGTCGGCGCGGTAGCCGAGATCCCCCGACAGTGAAGCGGCGGCGGTCGTGAGCGCAGACACCAGGTGCGGGTCGGGCGGGTCGGGCAGATAGTGGATCGACGCGACCACACCCAGTGTGCACGCGAGCGCACCGCCATGCGAGAACACCGGTGCTGCAATGGTGTTCACTCCGAGGAAGGTTTCCTCCGGACCCGACGCCCATCCCTGATCGTGTACCTTGCCGAGTTCGACGTGAAGCCGTTGCGGATCGGTGATCGTGTGTGCGGTCCGCCGCTCGTGGGGAAGGGCCGACCACGCCCTTACCTGCTCTTCGATACCGAACGCCAGCGCCACCTTGCCCTGCGCCGAACTGTTGTAACCGAGTTGAGTGCCTGCACTCAACACGACATCGATAGGCGAGCCTCCCGGAAGGACCTCGGTAACGGTGACGCCCTGCTCTGTGAGCTGAGACAGCACCACGGACTGTCCGACCTCGTCGCGCAGTCGCGCCATGATGGGGCGTGCAAGGGCGACCACACCGGTCCGGGACTCGATACGTTGCCCCAGCAACAGGAGACGCCAGCCCGGCTCGTAGGAGCGGGTTACCGCGTCCTGCGAGAGGAATCCACTGTTCTTCAGGCTGCCGAGGTGCCGATGGATCCGTGCTTTCGGCAGGCCGAGCGCATCGGCCAGCGCGGTCACACCGGAGGAGCCCTGCCGATCCAGCACCTTCTCCAGAATCAGGAGCGACAGAAGCATGGGCGGGGGTTGGTTCTCGAGGGGGACCCCACTGGCCGCCGGGGAGACCGGGGGTGATGTCTGAACTCGACCGGGCTCGGGATCAGACATCGCTCGCTCGCCCCACTCGGTCGTGGCACCGCTTTACACCTGTTCGGCTTCGGTTACTGCGCATTCCGCACCTCTCGCCCGTATCGGTGAACGATACGATTGTCACTGATGACAGAGACAGTACCTCATTTTGTGTAACCCGGGCCACAAAATCGGTTTCAGAATTTCGCATTTCGTATCGATGAGCGATACGGCTCGTGGAGACACCCGCCTAGGTAGACATGCCCGAAATTGCGCCGCTGAGATCAGACGCGCGCGGCGATTTTCGCGAGAAGCGGAAGTTGATCGGGATCACCGAGGGAGGACCCCACCGCCACCGCCTGCGCGCCGGCTTCGAGGAATGTGTCGGCGTTTGTGGCGCTGATACCACCGGTGGCAACGAAGCGTGTGTGCGGGAAGGGGCCTTTCATGAGGGTGATCCAGTTCCTGCCCAGGGCGGCGGCGGGAAACGCTTTGAGCCAGGTCAGGCCCTGGGCGGTGGCCGTTTGCACGTCGGTGGCGGAACCGACGCCCGGCAACGGGTGTAGCCCGTGGTCGGCGGCGTACGCGCTGATGTCCAGGTCCCAGCCTGGGCTGACGACGAAGCGGGCGCCGGCGCGGCGTGCCTGATCGACATGCTCGCGGGTCGTGACCGTTCCGGCGCCCACGGCGAACCCTTCTGCACGAGCGAGGTCGGCGAGCTCCGCCAGTGTGTCGATATCCCCGGGCGATTGAAGGGGAACTTCGACGAGCTGAATGCCCAGCTCCCAGGCGGTCTGTGCGGTTCTGATCGTGCGGGCGCGGCCGAGGCCGCGAAGGATGGCCATCAGAGGGGTGGGGCCGAAGGCGGTATCGAACCAGGAGTTGTCGATCGACATGGGCTTCCTAACCGGGGGTGGGAGCGTGCACTGGTGGGTGCTCGGGAGAGGGGGGTCCGCTTTTTGCCGGCGTCCATCCGAGTTCGGTGGAAATTGTTGCGGCCGTGTCGAGCAGCGGCTGGAGCATGTTCTTCTTCAGTTCGTCCGCGGTGCTGACGGCCTTGAGTTCGATCACCGAGATGGCCGCGACGACGTTGCCGGTGGCGTCGCGGATGGGGGCGGCGAGGGAGGTGATGTAGTCCTCGTATTCGCCGTTGTCGATCGCCCATCCCCGCGCGACGACCTCGGCGAGCACGCCGAGAAAATCTTCCGCGGAGGTGATGGTCGTGTCGGTGTAGCGGGTGAAGTCGGCGTTGGCGAGGAGCAGCGTGCGCGTCTCGGGAGGAAGGAACGCCAGGATCGCCTTGGCAACGGCGGCGGTGTGGAGTCGGACGTTCTCACCGACCCGGGAGACGAGCCGGATGGATCGCTTCGGTTCGATCTTGTCGGTGTAGACGATGTGATCGTCGTGCCGTTCGGCGAGATGAACGGTCTGGTCGTGCAGCTCGCTGAGTTGCACCAGGTGCGGGCGTGCCAGTTGGACGACGGTGAACTGGTCGAGGGCCCGCTGCGCGAGCGTGATCAGTCCCGGCCCGATGCCGTACCGGCCGTCCGGGAGCCGGCGAATCAGCCGCTGCTCAGCGAGTACTTCCATGATGCGCAACGCAGTCGACCGGTGGGTATCCAGTCGCCGCGAGATCTCCGAGGGGGTCTGCGGTTCTTCGGCCAACAAGTTCAGCACCCGCATGGCTCGCTCGATGCTCTGCGACATTGGTCTCCTCCAACTCGACGAAATCTGCGGTCGTTCGTAGCGCTGCGGCGGCGAGCGCGTGTCCGGTACGCAGCCTGCACCTGCCATTGTGGCCGCCGAGCCATTCGTGCAGGTATCCGGCAGCAAAAGAATCACCCGCACCAACCGGCTCGATGACCTCCACCGATAAGGCTGGTTCGAACACTTCGGTGGCACCGTCGAAGAGGGTGACACCCCGTGCGCCGTCCTTGACGACGAGCTCGCGCGGACCGGGCAGCAGAGCGCGCACTGCAGCCGGAGTGGTGGTGCCCCAGACCTCCTCCGCCTCGTCCAATCCGACGAAGACGATGTCGGCGAGGTTGGCGAATTCTCGCAGCTCGACCGCGGCGTTGCGATCGGACCAGACCTGTCGCCGGTAGTTCACATCGAACGAGATCGTGCAGCCCTGCGCAGCGGCGCTGCGAAGCAGTTCGGCCACGGTGGCGTTGCAGGATTCGGAGAGCGCGGGGGTGATGCCGGTGACGTGCACCAACCGCGCCGAAGATATCAGCGGTGCGGTGATCAGGGCCGGCGTCATCGCGGAGGCCGCCGAACCCTTCCGGTAGTAGTACACCGTCGTCCCCGAGGGGGTGGGGTCCTTGAGGTACGCCCCGGTCGGCCGGGCCGGATCGGTCTCGAGCCACCGGGTGTCCACGCCGTACCGCTCGAGCTGATCTCGGATCCGCAATCCGAGCGGGTCGTCCCCGATCCGGGATACCCAGGCGCTTCGGTGTCCGAATTGCGCCAGGTACAGCGCGACCGTCGATTCTGCGCCGGCAACCGCCAGGCGTACCTCGGGCGCATCGCGCAGGCGGGCGGGAGGAACGGGACTCAACTGCGCCATCGTCTCCCCGATACACACAATCTCGGGGGGATTTTCCACTTCGTCGCCGTTGAGGCTCGAACGGACCTCGGGGTCGAGGTGTTCGACCGGAATGTGAGCGTTCACGGCAAATCAGATCCTTTCGACGGTTCAGGGCGCTCTAGCGAAACCCCGCCGAATGAGTGTAGCGTAATGCACACCACAGTTGCACCCTCTGCAACACACTTCTTCAGCGGCGTGTCGCCGCTGGTCAGCGAAGAAAGGAAACTCGAATGACGTTCAAGGTCTACGTCAGCGACTACGACTATCCCGATCTGGACATCGAGCGGTCCGTGCTCGAACCGATCGGAGCGGAGGTCGTCGGTCTGCAGTGCCGAAGCGGGCACGGACTAGGTGAACTCGCCCGCGACGCGGACGCGATCATCCAGCAGTACGCCAAGATCGATGCCACCACCATCGGCGCGCTCGAGCACTGCAAGGTCATCGCCCGCTACGGCATCGGAGTCGACATCCTCGACGTCGAGGCCGCGACAAGCGCGGGCATCATGGTCACCAATGTCCCCGACTACTGCATCGAAGAGGTCGCCGACCACTCGATCAGCATGGCGTTCACCCTGATCCGATCCATCCCGGCCTATGACCGCGCCACCAAGGCCGGCACGTGGCACTGGGCGAGCTGGAATCGGCCGGTGCGGCGGATGCGCGGCAGCGTCTTCGGGTTCGTCGGATTCGGACGCATCGCCCAGAACATGGCCCACAAACTCGCGGCCTTCGGCCTCGACCTCGTCGCGTACGACCCGTTCGTCTCCGAGAGCCTGATGCGTACCCACGGAGTCCGAAAGACCGAACTCGCCGAACTCCTCGAGGTCGCCGACGTCGTCGACGTCATGTGTCCTTGGACTCCCGCAACCCACCATCTCATCGACGAGGCCGCAATGCTGTCGATGAAGCCCGGAGCGTTGCTCGTCAACTGCGCACGAGGCAAGGTCGTCGACAACAACGCTCTATACAAGGCCCTGATCTCCGGTCATCTGGCCGGCGCTGCGCTCGACGACACCGAAGAGGAACCCGCCAAGCAGGACTCGTGGTCGCCGGATCAGAACCCCCTGTTCGGCCTCGACAACTGCGTCATCACTCCCCATGTCGCGTACATCTCCCAGGAGGCGCTGGACGAGTGCCGGCTGACCGCCGCACACAACGTCCGGGCCGTTCTACTCGGCGAACGACCGCCCAACCCTGTCGCCGTCCCGGCACTCGCCCTCGCCCACTGACAACAAGAGCTGTTCAGCAAAGGAACCCAATTCGATGACCGCTATCGTTCACCCGCGCCCCCACACCGACTCCGAACTCGTCACCCAGTTTCAGGCCATGGGCTCGGTGATGTCGCTCTCGTGCGTCGTCTCCGACGCTCTCGTGCGCTCGAACACCATGCGCCACGACATGAAGCCCAAAGGTGCGGACAAGAAAATCATCGGAACCGCACTCACCGTCCAGCTGACCGCCGGCGACATCGTCGACTGCCTCGACGCCCTCGACGTGGCACGGCCCGGCGACGTCATCGTCATCGACGCCTTCGGCGAGACCGAGACCTCGATCTGGGGCGGCCTGATGACCGGGCTGGCCAAGAATGCCGGAGTTGTCGGCGCCGTCATCGACGGGAGCTGCCGCGATACCGACGAGGCGAGGTTCCTCGACTTTCCGGTTACCGCCAAGGCCAGTGGACCCCGCCAGGCTCACACCGCCATCAGCGGGCGACGCGAACCACTCCAGATCAACGTGCCGATCAGCTGCGGCGGCGTCCTCGTCAACCCCGGCGATCTGATTGTCGCCGACGAAATCGGGGTCGCCGTCGTTCCGCGCGCCGACATGGCCGAGGTCTACGCCCGCGCACAGGAAATCGCCCGCAACGAGGAGCGCATGCGTGAGCTGATTCTCGAGGGTGCAACCTTCCAGGACCTGCTCGACAAATTCGGGCGAATCTGAAATTCTCCACGAGACGCAGAGAGAATCGCGATGGATATCACCAAATCCGACGACGTCGACATGACGAAAGCAACGAACGCGGCACCCGTGACCAAGCCGAAGGGCCGGATACGCTGGATCGTTCTCGGACTGCTGTGCCTGCTCGCCCTGATCAACAACATCGACCGACTGGCCCTGTCGGTCGCGGCCCCGGCCATGCAGGCCGACCTCGGTCTCACCGCCACCGACATCGGACTGCTCGGCAGCGCCTTCGCGCTGTTCTATGCGATCGGCCAGCTGCCGTCCGGCTGGCTGATCGACCGCTACGGCACTCGCCTGCTCGGTGGCGCGGTGGTGCTCTGGAGTTTGGCGACCGCCGCCATGGGCATGTTCAACAAGATGGGATGGTTCGTCCTGGCTCGGGCGTGGCTCGGGCTCGCCGAGGCCCCGTCCCTCCTCGCGACGAACAAGATCGTCACCCACTGGTTCCCGAAGAAGGAACAGGGCATCGCCAACGCCAGTTGGGACGCCGCCCTCAAGGCGGGACCCGCGTTCTTCACCGGAATCCTGGTGTGGATCGTGGCAGCCTTCGGCTGGCGCACACTGTTCTTCATCGCCGGTATCGCCGGAATCGTCTTCGCCGTGCTGTTTCTCCTCAGCTACCGAAACCCGGATGATCACCCAAGGCTCACCACCGAAGAGCGTGACTACATCCGGCAAGACCGCGACAGCAACAGCCCGAAGACCGACCACGTGCCGTGGGGCGCACTCTTCACCCGCCCGACCATGTGGGGCATGATGGCCGGCTACTTCTGCAACATGTGGGTGTACCAGATCTTCTTGACCTTCATCCCACTGTTCGTGATCAACGAATTCGGAATCGAATTCAAATCCATGGGGCTGATTGTCAGCGTTCCCTGGATCGGGGCGATCATCGGCGACCTGACCAGCGGCGTGCTGTCCAAGCGCCTCAGCGAGCGTGCCGGCTGGACGACGAAGAAGGCAAAGATGCGGGTCATCACCGTCTCCCTGGCCTTCCAGGCCGGCCTCGTCGCACTCATTCCACTCCACGGAGCCGGCATGTCGAATTCGACCGGCCTGGCATTCACCATCACGCTGATGGCGTTCGCACTCGGATTCAACGGCGCCGTCGTCGCACACGCCTGGTCGATGGCCGCCGAAGTCACGACCACCGAAACCGTCGCCTCCGTCGCATCCCTGCAAAATTTCGGCGGCTTCCTCGGGGCCACCGTTTCCCCCCTCGTCGCGGGAATCATCATCGACGCCACCGACAGCTTCAACCTCGTCTTCTTCTCCGCAGGAATCGTCGGCGTCCTCTCCCTCGCCTTCTACCACTTCGGCGTCCGCCGACCGATCATCACCGCAACCAGTCACCAGGAAGCCGCATGAAGATCGCAAGCATCAACACGTATGTTCTCAAAAGCCCGCTGCCGCAACCTTTTGCCTACTCCCAAGGCTGGGTTACCGCCCGATCGACCACCCTGGTCCGGATCCGTACCGACGACGGCGTCGAAGGATGGGGTGAAACCTTCAGCGTCGGACTTCAGCCACCGGAGATCGCCGCCGCCGTCGTAGAGTCGGCCCTCGCGCCCCTCATCCTCGACCGGGACCCGTTCGACGTCGAGGTGCTGTGGAATGAGATGTACCTGCGTACAAGGGACTTCGGACGCAAGGGCGTCGTCGTCGGCGCGATCAGCGCGATCGACATCGCACTGTGGGACATTATCGGCAAGAGCGTCGGCCGCCCGGTGTACCAACTCCTGGGCGGCGCCTTCCGGAACCGGATCCAGTGTTACGCCACCGGCTTCTTCCGGACCAAAGGGCAGGGACAAGCAGCGGAGATGGCCGAGGAGGCGTGTCGCCACGCCGACGCCGGCTTCTCCCTGATGAAGGTCAAACTCGGCTTCGGACTCGACGACGATCTCGACGTGATGAGCCAGATCCGGGCCGCGGTCGGCGACCGCAGTGGCTTCATGATCGATGCCAACCACGGTTATGGATCCAGTGACGCGATCCGGCTCGGCCGCGGGCTCGCCGACTACAACCTGGCCTGGTTCGAGGAACCCGTCGTCCCTGAGGACTACGCCGCCTACCGGCGCGTCCGGCAGGCTCTCGATGTCCCCATTGCCGGCGGCGAAGCCGAATTCACGATGTACGGATTCAAGGACCTCATCGCACACGAAGCCGTCGACATCGCGCAACCCGACATCTGCCTCGCCGGCGGATTCACCGCACTGCGCCACATCAACGTGCTCGCGCAGACCGGCGGCGTCCAGGTGAACCCTCACGTGTGGGGAACCGCGGTGGGACAGTACGCATCGTTGCACATGATCGCGGCGACTCCCACCACACACTATTCACTCTTCGCGGACCAGCCGCTCTTCGAATACGACACGTCGTCGCACCCCTTCCGCACATCCCTCGTGACAAGCCCGTTGGAACACACCGGGGGATGGCTGGATCTCCCGCGAGAACCTGGCCTCGGGTTCACCATCGACGAGGAATTCCTCGAACGCGAAGGAACTCTCATCCGCGTCTGACACCCCAGTCCGACCTCGTTCCGGGTCCGGGCACCGCGATCCTGCTGCAGCTCGCGGGCCACGAACTCGCCGTCCCGGCGGGCGAGGTGAAACTCAGGACCGACATGAACATCTATGGCGTGCAAGAGCTTCCGGTGCGCCTTCGGCCCGTGAGTACTTGTTAACGTCGGGCGGTTAACAAGTACTCACGGGCGGTACCGCGCCAGCGGCACTTCTTGCCGATACGGCAAGAAATCTCGCCGAAACCGTCGGTGTTGTTGCACTGTGTTGGCATGGACGAAGCAGGCGAGGCCACCGAGGTCACGACGACATCAAGCGAGGCGGACGAATGGGATGCGCGCTACAGCGAGCGCGATCGCGTGTGGAGCGGAGAACCCAACGGCGCACTCGTCGACGAGATGACCGGCGCACGCCCGGGACGCGCCCTCGACGTCGGCTGCGGTGAAGGCGCCGACGCACTCTGGCTCGCCCGCCAGGGATGGGCCGTCACCGCGCTGGACGTTTCGCGCATCGCCCTCGACCGGGCACGGGCCCACGCAGACAGGGAAGACGTGGACATCACCTGGGTGCTGAGCGGACTGCTCGATGCCGAGTTACCCGCCGGTGGTTTCGACCTGGTCTCAGCCCAGTACCCCGCCCTGCGCAGAACCGCCGACCGTGCCGCCGAACGCGCGCTGATCTCCGCCGTCGCACCGGGCGGCACCCTGCTGGTCGTGCACCACGACATCCGCGACGCAGCCGCGGCACGCGAGCACGGCTTCGAACCCGACGACTGGGTCACACCCGGTGACGTGGCAGCGCTACTCGATGACAGCTGGCACACCGACGTCAACGAAGTGCGGGAACGCTCGATCACCGGTGGCGCGGGCGCACACCACACCCACGACGTGGTCCTGCGCGCCCACCGGCCACTGCACCACCGCAGCCCATCCACCAGGCATCGAACAGCCAACGGGCGCTCACACGAACGCACCCGCTAATGGGACCACCCGACAGGCGCGGTGGGCAACCATTACACCAACCAGCCCGGAGGCCAAAGGCCAATAGCCCGAATAGGTTCGGTCGGGAGTGAAGAACGATTCCGAGGGAGCCCGGGCACCGACAGGCCGGCTGGATCGACATCATGCTCGGCCATTCTCAGTCGTGGACTTCGCGCAAGCCGAGCTCTTCCGCCACCCCGAAGTCGATGGCGTCGATTCGCCCCATTCAGTTGCTCGGCAACACTATTCAGTCTGCTTGGGTTGCCCAATGCCCGCGTGCTTCAGCCACAAGGTGCGGTGCTCGATGTCCACGACGTACCAGACGCGACCACCGGAGGTGACCTCGTACTGCCACTGCTCCATCTCAACACCGTTGTGCACCCCGGTCGCGAGCTTGCCCTTCAACTGGTGATGGCGTGTGGTCGACTCCTGCGCGACCGCGCGGCGTCGCATCTCCTCGTACGCCACCAGCGTGTTCGCCGGCGCGTGCCGGCACAACTCGTCCCACCCCTTTGCCGCATCGCTCGTTGCGAACCGCAGGTCCCACAACTCTCCGGCCGCCGGCGGCGCGACTCGCTCGCCCCGCTTCGGGCTCACAGCTCCGGCACCGGTACGGCCCCGAAGTCACCCTCAGTCGACGCCGACACGATCCGGGCCAGCTCCGGATCGGCATACACCTCCGCCGTGTGGCGCCGCGTTGCGATCGTGCGGGCCGGCGGAGCCGGATTATCCAGCGATGAGCCTGCCCGAAGCGAGGCGATCAGCTCGTCGACGAAGTCGGCGACCTCCTCACCCGAGAGGTAGCTCACCCACGGGAACGCCGCCGCGACGACCTTGCGGACCAGATCACGGTCATCCGAGTGCAGCAGGGCGTCAGCCATCGCCGCCGCCGCGAGCACCTCGCGTTCCTGATCCGCCCGCGCCGCCGTCATCAACACCAGATGCTCATCGTCGCGGCGCGTCACCCGCAGCGGCCGCGCTCCCGACCGCTGCCATTCCGACAGTGTCGCCTTCCCCTTGTTCTGAATATCCGAGAACGGCACCTCATACCTCACCCACAGACCTTTAAAGTGTGCGGCCGGCAAGATATGGTCACGGGCTCCGCTGATCAGATTCGTCCAGGATCCGAATCGGTGAACCGGCGTATTTTCACCTGTCTCATCGGAGCCATCGCTGTCGCGGCAGTGCTGACCAGGGTCAGCGAGACCTCGGACGTGGTCACCGCCGAGGCGGCCGTGGCCACGAAGGCGAGCGCGGCAGTACCCAGAGGGCGCGGGCCGCCGGTCGTCCCGTCCAACTGTTACCCCATTAGCCTCTGGCGATGACCGGGTGGGTAGTGCTTTCGTGAATGAAGGGGGGCAGACCCGATCGATCGAGGAGCCGGTCATGGCCAAGCCGTTCAGAGGTGTCGTCAATCTCGATATTCGTGATTCGATCCCGGACTGGGGTCCGTACGAGCAACCGAAGGCGCCGCCCGGTTCGCCGAACGTCCTCTACATCGTGCTCGACGACGTCGGCTACGGTGCCCTGGGCTGCTACGGCGGGCCGATCGAGACCCCGAACATCGACAAGATCGCCGCGAACGGGCTGCGGTACGGGCAGTGGCACACCACTGCGCTGTGCTCCCCGACCCGCTCTTGCCTGCTCACCGGACGTAACCACACCACCAACGGGATGGGCTGCATCAGCGAGGCCGCCAGCGGTTTCCCCGGTGCGAACGGGCACATCCCACCCGAATGCGCCACCCTCGCCGAGATCCTGGTCGAGCACGGCTATTCCACCGCGATGGTCGGCAAGTGGCACCTGTGCGCCCAGGACGAGATGAACGCGGCGTCCACCAAACGGAACTGGCCGATCGGCCGTGGCTTCGAACGCTTCTACGGCTTCCTCGGCGGGGAGACCAACCAGTGGTACCCGGACCTGGTGCACGACAACCACCCGGTTCAGGCTCCCACCACCCCGGAGCAGGGGTACCACCTCGGTGTCGACATCACCGGCCGGGCCATCGAGTACCTCGACGACGTGAAGGCGATCGCTCCGGACCGCCCGGTGTTCCTGTACTACGCGCCCGGCTGCGCGCACGCCCCGCACCACGTGCCCCGCGAATGGGCCGATCGCTACCGCGGGAAGTTCGATACCGGGTACGAGGCGATGCGCGAGCAGATCCTGGCCCGGCAGAAGCAGATGGGCCTGGTCCCGCAGAACACCGAGCTGCCACCGCTCAACCCGGTCGGCACTCCCGAGAACCGCACCGGCCTCGACGGTCAGCCGTTCCCGCCGCTGGACTTCACCCGCCCCTGGGACACCCTGTCCGACGACGAGAAGCGCCTGTTCGCCCGGATGGCCGAGGTGTACGCGGGATTCCTGTCGCATTGCGACGACCAGATCGGCCGCCTGCTGGCCTACCTCGAGGACATCGGGCAACTCGACAACACCATCATCGCGCTGGTCTCCGACAACGGCGCCAGCGGCGAGGGCGGACCCAACGGCTCGGTCAACGAGAACAAGATGTTCAACGGCGTGCCGGACGACTTGGCCGAGAATCTGACGATGCTCGACGAACTCGGCAGCACCAACACGTACAACCACTACCCCAACGGGTGGGCGATGGCCTTCAACGCCCCGTTCAAGATGTGGAAGCGCTACACCTTCAACGGCGGCACCTGCGACCCGTGCCTGATCTCCTGGCCCGCCGGGATCACCGCCCGCGGCGAGACCCGCGACCAGTACCACCACGCCATCGACCTTGTCCCGACCCTGCTCGACTGCCTCGGCCTCGAACTCCCGGACACGATCAAGGGGTACGCCCAGCACCCGCTGCAAGGGGTGAGCATGCGGTACAGCTTCGACACCGGCTCCATCCCCACCGCCAAGCACACCCAGTTCTACTCGATGCTCGGTAGCCGGGGGATCTGGCACGACGGCTGGAAGGCCGTCACCACCCACCCCACGATCAGCGGCTGGAGCCACTTCCCGGACGACACCTGGGAGCTCTACAACACCGACGTGGACCGCGCCGAGCTCCGCGACCTCGCCGCCGAGGAGCCCGGCCGACTGGCCGAGTTGGTCGGGTTGTGGTTCCACGAGGCCGGCGCCAACCAGGCGTTGCCGCTCGACGATCGTCAGCCCGTCGAGATCCTCACCACCCCGCGCCCGCAGCCGGTGGCCCCACGCAACCGCTACGTCTACCGTCCGGGCGGCGCCCCGGTGCCCGAGTCGGTCGCGGTCAGTGTGCGCAACCGCTCCTACTCGATCGGGGCGCTCGTCGACATCCCCGATCCGGGCGCGTCCGGGGTGCTGTTCGCCCACGGCGGCCGGTTCGGCGGCCACACCCTGTACGTCAGGGACAACCGGCTGCACTACGTCTACAACTTCCTCGGCAGCGAACAGCAGACCATCGACGCCACCGAAGACGTGCCGACCGATCACAACGTGATCCTGGCCGCCTCCTTCGACAAGGACGGTGAAGATCCACCCGGCACCGCCCGGGGCGTGCTGAGCCTGTACTACGGCGACCGCAAGGTCGGCGAGGGCCGAATCCGGACCCAACCCGGTCCGTTCGGTCTCGGCGGCGCAGGCCTCACCGCCGGCCGCGGGGGCGCCGAAGCCGTCACCGACGACTACCCCGGAACCACACCCTGGGCGTTCACCGGCGGCACCCTGAACCGGGTCGTCGTCGACGTCAGCGGCGAACCCTACGTCGACCTCGAACGCGCAGCCGCCGCCATGCTCTCCCGCGAATAGCACGACCGAAACGACGAGGCGTCGGGCTCTGCCGAGATGATGTGCTCGGCGGAGCCCGCGTTTTCCGTCGGCCATGTCCACCGTTCAGCGTTCCTGTTGTGCCCCAACAATTCCGATAAGTGGGCATCAGCGTCGTGCGGACGGGGCGCTACCAGCGAGAGACGGCGCTCGGGTTCGGCTCGTCGCTGCCCCGAATCGCGACCGGAGTCGCCGGTGTGATCAGGAGGCGAACCGTCGAGTCTGGTTGACGAAACCGACGAATCCGCCGCTGCCATGGTCTTCGAAGATGACCCTGATGGCGTCCTCGAGGCCGTGGGCGGCGGCGGCATCGGCGAGCGGATAACGGACCCCGTCGTAGATCGCTTCGTAACTCATGATCCCTCTCCCGCTGGTGTCGTGGTTCTCCCAGCGTAAGAGCGCCGGGCGAGCAAGTTCTCGATCAGCGGGAGTCGCTCGAAAGGCTCACACCGACGACGGTGATTACCGCGTGTTCAATCCGTGCGGGCACGCTCTCTTCCATAAGTATTCGCCATCAGCCGCCCCCGGAGGGCCGTCCACCGACGAGAACGACACCGCGACGTCGAAACGGCCGGGAACCCAATTGCCGCTCGGGCACCGACCACCGATGACGCACGCCACCCGAACGCCCTCCGCTACTACTCCACACGAATGGACGCCATGACCGACGGACCGGCCGAGTACACGCCCCCAGGTTCCGCACGGACACACCACCGAGTGGATCAAGGCCCATCTCGAGCGGATGGACCGTCCAGACCCGCAGGCGGCACCGATCACCGGCGGGGCCACCGCCGAGCCGACTTGACTTGCGCGGCCGACCACGACCAGCGGGACCAGGAACGATACCGCCCCGCAGATTGGGTCGGCGCGCGGGACGCGCGGCGTCCGCCCGCGCGCTGGGCTGCCCGTCGCTCGAGTCCGTACGGCAGCCCGAAGGGCGAACCCGTTCTCGCCCGGTGTGGTTCCGCCCGGGCACCGAGCGCACCCCGACCGATCCCGCGGACCACAGCGATTTGGAACCCGAACATCCGCACACACCGCCACCGGCGCACGGCGATGCACTGAGCGGCGAGGAGTCCGGCACCTGTTGGTGCGCAGCCCTATTCCGATTCTCGTGCACGACCAGGCGCGCCTGCTCGACATCAATCAGACGTTCGCGACCCTGCTGGGATACGACTGCCGGAGATCGCCGGCCGGCACGTCCACCAGGTGATCCACCTGAATGACACCGCCATCGGCTCGCCGCGACCGTCCGACGCACACGGGAACGGACCCATACTGTGAGAGCCCAGCCGCCACCGCACCCGCGGCCTATCCCGAGATCCACGATGCGTCGTCGCCGCTGCACCAGGCCGCGCGTGAGAGCGGAGACGGCGAAGCGGTGAATCCCTGGGCCGGGCAGGCCCTACAAGTCGCGAAGGACCGGCCGGCCGCCGAGGTGGTGAGCGCCTGGTCAGAGGGTGCCGTGCGTCACTCGAAGCTGCGGCGAAGCATATCTAACGGTGCCGGGCTGCGCCTGCCCATACCGTTGCCCCATGCCCACACGCCCCGAAGACCCCCACGCCGACCATTCGCTGATGTGCTCAGGGTGTCGAGTAGGACAGAGGTTTCGACGGCATGGTCCCCGCTGATTCGGGTGGAAGCGAGTTCTTGATGTCGGCGAGCCATCGCGTCAATGTCCTTCCGATGTCGGTCGGTCGTTCCATCGGTGTCAGGTGCCCGCTGTTGGGGATGACCTCGAACGTCGAGTCGGGAAGGTGCGTGGCGATCTCGCGCATCGCAGGCACCCCACACAATGGATCATCCTCGCCGGCCAAAACCATACTCGGACAGGTGATCCCGCGTAATGCGTCGCGATAGTCGATGCGCGAGGCCTGCGCCGCCAATTGGGCCCGGAGTCCTCCGCTGCCGACGTGTTCGGCCATCGCAAGTACCCGCGCCGCCAAGGTCGGGTCCGCCGCCCGGGAGCGCGCCGACGTCAAATCCTCCAGCAGTCGCCGTTGTTCGGAGACTGCCGAACCCCCGTGGTCGAGTCGGGTTGCGGATTCACACCACGCACGGCGCTGATCTGGGCGTGGGGCGCGGGCGTTCGTCGAGAGCAGGGCAATGCCGGTGATGCGGTGTGGGGCAAGCATGGCCAGGTGTATCGCGACGATTCCGCCCAAGGAGAGGCCGACCACACTGAACTTGGGCGGTGCGCTGGCCAGGATGTTATTCGCGATCGAAGCTACCGAATTCCGTTCCAGGACGGCGTGATGGATGCGTGCGTGACGGCGAAGCGGCTCCTCGACTTTGGTCCACAGTTGCCGACTGCACATCATCCCTGGGATCAGGATGACATGATCAGTCATCGTCGGTGCTCCGGGACAGCACCGACCAGGGTGCGATGTACCCGTTGGCGTCGAAGGTCACGTCCTTGTCGCGGGCGCCTTCGATCACTTCGAGGTCCCATTGAATTCGGACGCGTCCGTCGCCGCCGTTGACGACCACCATTTCGCCGTCACCGTCGTCGAGTTGTTCGAAGCGACGCCACACCCCCGCCGGAATGGAGAGGGTGTCACGGGGCTCGAGGACGACGGACCGTTCGTCGGCACCGCTGTTGAGAGTAATTTTCCATCGCCCGCTGCGGGCGATGAGCGCCTGCGGGGCGTCGTGCCGATGTTGCAGTAGCCCCTCACCGGTGTGGGCGCGTAGCCACGCGAGGTTGAATCCGTGCGGGTTGTAGACCCTCGGTTCCTGGTTTCGGTCTTCGGTCATGCCGAAGCCGATGACGAGTGCGAGTTCGGCGTGTCCGCCAGGCAGGGTGCTGCATAGGAAGGCGCGGTCCGACCACTCGCGGTCGTCTTCGGTGGTGACACGGCTACGCATCTGTTCCGGGGTGTAGTGGCGCAAGGCGTCGATCTCCTGCTGAGGCATCGGCCGGATCAGGTCGACATCGGCGGGTTCCCCGTCCGCGTGTTCGACGAGTTCGTTGTCCCGGGTCAGGTAGAGCCCGTAGTTCGCGGCTTCACGCAGCACCGACGGGCCCCAGAGGATCCCACCAGTGTCGTCCATCCCGAGGACGGTGAAGAGCCAACCGTCGTCGGGACCGGTGTTGGTAAAACCGCGGTAGATCCACGTCGGTACGGTCACGATGTCCCCGGCGGTGGAGTGGTATTCGCCGGCGGTGCCGTCGACGCCCCAGCGGAACAGCCACTCGCCGCTGAAGTTGAGGAAGACTTCGGCGGTGAAGTGCATGTGCAGATTGTTGGTGATGCCGTGCGGCATGGCCGCGGCACCAACGTTGAATCCGTGTGGTTCACGGAGGTTGATCACCTGATCGGAGTTTTGCGAGACTCCGGATCCGATGAGTGCGTAGTTTTCCTTCTTGTCCGACCCGGGGGTCTTGCAGTCGATGAAGGCCTGGTTGCAACTGACCAGGTCCGCCCGGCGGATGGTTCGGCGGTCCAACTCGTCTTGGGTCACGATGGTGTTCACGGAAATGTCCACTCCTCGGGTGTTCGGTTCAGTGGGAAAGGGTCAGGGATGCAAGCAGTTCGGAATCTTTCGCGTTCAGCGTGACGTCGAGGCAGGACCAGCTGCGGCGGAGTTGTTCGACGGTGCGGCATCCGATCACCGGCACGGTGTCGATGTCGCAGTCGACCAGTGCGCGCAGGGCCAGGGCTGTCGGGTCGGTTCCATAGGAGTCGGCGAGGCGATTCAGCATCTCGGCGGTGCGGGCATTGCCTGGGGTGTCGTAGCGTTCCACCGATTCGGGCATCGGTCCTGTGCCCCGGATCTTCTCGAAGTAGCCCTTGGCTTGCGCCGAGTAGGGCACGACGGGGAGGCGGTGGGTGCGGTGGAATTCGAGCAGGCTCGGGTCCATGTATGTCAGGTCGGGTGCCACCCGGTTCGCCATGGGCGCGGCGAGGCTCCATTCGAGCTGGTTGGCGACGAAGCCGCGCGCCCCGGACGCGTTCGCGAACTGCGCGGCCGCTGCGAGGCGGCCGGCGGAGAAGTTGCTGGCCGCGTAGTACCGGATGACGCCCTCGCCTACGAGCAATTCCATCGTGTCGAGGATGTCCTCGATCGGGCGGGAGGGGTCGTCGCGGTGGAGGTAGTACAAATCTATCGGCGCGCCGCCGAGGTTCTCGACGCTGGCGTAGGCGTCGGCCCGCAGCGAGGTGCGATCGAGCCGGGGGCCCGCGGGGTGGGTCAGGTCCGGGTGTCCGCCCTTGGTGGCCACCACCATCTCGTTCCGAATGTTCCGGGTGGTCAACCATCGCCCCAGTGTGCGCTCGCTGCAGCTGCGTTCGACACCCGGCACCCAGTCGGCATAGACCAGCGCCGTGTCGACGAAGTTTCCCCCGAGCTCGGCAAACGTGTCCAGGAGGGCGAAGGACTCGTCCTCGTCAAGAGTCGAGCCGAACCGGTTGCCGCCCAGGCACAGTCGTGACACCTGCAGATCGGTACCGGGCAAGACCAGGAGGCTGTTCGCCGCGGTGGTCATCGTTGCGCACCGGTGGTCGGTGCTTCGGCGAGCGCCGCCATGTCTTCGAAGGTTTCCAGAATCGACCAAATGTCCTGTTTGCCGGATCCCCCTGCCTGACGCTGGGTCATCAGCTGTCGCACCGCCGATGTCAGCGGCATGGGGATTCGTTGGTCGCGCGCGGCGGACAGGACGATGTCGAGGTCTTTGGCGGCGGTGTCGATATCGGACGGCGGACTGTCGAAATCTCGCTTCTTGAGCATCGGCGTCTTGAGGGCGAGTTGGACGGATCCGAGGGGTCCGTCGTTGAGGATGTCGAGCATTTGCTCGAAATCGACGCCGCCCTTTTCGCCCAGCGTCAGCGCCTCTCCCATCAGGGCCGCGTACACGCCGACGATGGTGCTGTGCACCAGCTTCAGGTAGGCGGCGACCTCGTCGCGGCCGACGTAGAGGATGCGCTTGCCCAGTGCTGCCAGGACGGGCTCGGCGCGGTCGAAATCGGCGGGGGATCCGGAGGCGAAGATGGTGAGCTCCCCCGCCTCGGCCAACCCGATGCTCCCGGCGACTCGCCCTCGGAGGTAGTCGATGCCCGACGCCGACAGCGCCGCTCCGACCTCTGCCGATGCGGCGGGAGACACCGTGCTCAGGTCGCAGTACAGGTGGCCGGGCCGGGCGCCGTGCACGATCCCGGACTCCCCAAGCGCCACCTGCCGCAGCACTGCGTCGTTCATGATGATGGAGAGGCTGACATCGGACGCTGCAGCCACCGCAGCGGGCGATTCGGCGATCTGTGCCCCTCGTGCGGCAAGCGGTTCGCACTTGGACCGATCGATGTCGTATACGACGAAGGGGTGGCCGGCTGTCAGGAGATTTCCGGCCATCGGACCGCCCATGCGTCCCAGTCCGATGAAACCGATTACGGGTGATCTGTCCATACCTGGAGACCGTACTGCGAAAACTACCCAAGGTCAACCGGTCGACCAATTTTTCCATCATGCAAGGACGCGAGCCGGGCCCCAAGCCGTCAGTCGCCTATTGTGTTGGCCAGGTTGCGATTTGCGCTTCTCATGTGCGCGAACATGGCCGCCCGTGCGGCCTCGGCGTCGCCCTCTTCAATTGCTTCGAAGATCGGCAGGTGCACTGCGAGTGAGGACCGGGTCTCCCCCATCGCGGTGATTACCCGGTTGGTCCAGACCTGCAGGAGCGAGCGGATGCTCGAAAGCACGCCCGCTAGCACCGTGTTGCCGCTGAGCTCGGCGATCTTGAGATGGAACCGGACGTCGGCGGCGATGTAGCGGGCGAGGTCGGCGTCGGCCGCTTTCATCTCGTCGACGATTGCGCGAAGTTCCTCGAGACCCGCGGGTGAGCGTCGTTTCGCGGCCAGGCCCGCGAGAATCACCTCTACCTCCGCGCGGGCTTCGGTCAGGTCCTGCACGCGACGCTCGCCCAGCAGGAGTCCCCATTCGATGATGCGCGGCAACAGATCCGAACTCGACCCTGCAAGGTAGGTTCCGTCCCCCTGGCGCACATCGAGCAGCCCGAGCAGGGTCAGCGACTTGAGCGCCTCCCGGACAGCGGACCGGCCGACATCGAGGGACTCCGACAGGGCGCGCTCGGAAGGAATTTTGCCGCCCGGCGGGATTTCCCCGGACAACAGGTACTCGATCAGTCGATGCGCCAGCTCTACGCTCGCCGGCTGGCGGCGCTCAACCTTCGTCAGAAGCGATTCGACCTGCTGAGACATACCCAGCCCACCCTTTCACCCTCAATGTATCGAACTCTTGACCACATGTGTCCGACCGGTCGACCATACTACGAAAGTGGGCATCGAGGCGTTGTGCCTCGATGCCCAATCGGCGTTGCGCTCACATCAGCTGTCGTACTTGCTGTCCACGAGCCGGGTGCCCTTGGTCTCGCGGAAGCCGAGGGTCACGCACAGCAGAGAGATGAGCGCGATCGCGCAGACGTAGATCGGAACGGACCAGATGGTCCCGGTTACCGAGGTCAGGAAGGTGGCGACGAGAGGGGCGGTGCCACCGAAGATGCCGAAGCCGAGGTTGTAGGCCATGGCGCTGGCGCTGTAGCGAACCTTCGTCGGGAACATCTCGGCCATGCTCACCGTCAGGGCGACCGAGATCAACATGATCGGCACAAGGTAGATCAGCTGGGCAACCAATGCCGCGGCGAAGGTGTGGGCTAGAACGACCTTGAAGGCCAACGGAATGCAGACGAAGGTGGAGACGCAGGCAGCGATCAACATCGGTTTGCGCCCGATCTTGTCCACGAGCAGTCCGGACAGAACCAGCAGAGGAATCAGTACGCCGAGGGCGATGAAGTTCGACGCCAGGGCCTGCTCTTTGGGCATGTTCACCGGGTCGCCCTGCAGGTATCCCGGCAGAAAGGTCACCCAGGTGTAGGAGAGGACGGCGTTGGTGATGGCGAAACCGGCGAACACCAGGATCGGCTTCCACTGGGTGCGCAGCGCGTCGAGCACCGGGCTCTTGGTGATGACGTCCTCGTGCCGCCCCTCCTCGATCGCACGTTGCTGGTCCTCCTGGAGCCGGCGAAACTCGGGTGTCTCGGGGATACGCAGCCGGAGGAACAGACCGAACAGGGTCAACGGCATGGCGACCAGGAACGGAATCCGCCACCCCCAGGTCTCCATCTGCCCGTCGCTGACCAGGCTCGCCACCAGTGCCGACAGTCCGGCGCCGCAGAGGAGACCGAAGAACACACTGACCGACAGGAAGCTGGTGTAGAACCCGCGCCGCTTCTCGTCCGCGTATTCGACGATGAATGCCACCGCTCCGGCGTACTCGCCGCCCTGGACGAGTCCCTGCAACAGTCGGACCACCAGAAGGAACATCGTGGCGGCGAAGCCGACGGCGGCATAGGACGGCAGGAGACCGATGATGGTGGTGAGCACACCCATCGAGATGATCGCCACCGCGAGGGCGTTGCGCCGTCCCAGTCTGTCGCCGAAGCGTCCGAAGATCATGCCACCGAAGGGGCGGGCGAGGAAGGAGATCGCGAACCCGGCGTATACGCCGAGCATCGCCGCGGTCTGGTTCTCCCCGGGGAAGAATGTCGCCGCCATGTACGGAGCCAGGAAGCCGTAGATTCCGTAGTCGAACTGCTCGATGAAGTTGCCGACCGTGCCTGCGAGAATGGGCTTGCGCAGCGATACCTTCTTCCCGCCGGGCGGTTGCGGATCGGCGGTCGCGGGTGCTGGTGTGGTGTCGCTCTGGACGGACATACGGGCCTCCGAAAATGGTCTGGGCAGTCTAACGAGGAATGTCGTTGGTCGGAAAGTGCAGTTCAGTAGCCACCGGCGTCCGCGGTGGCGAGTGCGCGGTGGCCGCGAATCGCGGCGATCCGGCGGGTGGCCGCGTCGCGGAGCAGGGAGATGTCGTTGCCCGGCGTGACCAGGTCCAGACCGAGATCGACGAGTTGGCGGGCGGCGTCCTCGCCGCCACAGAAGGCGCCGACGTAGATTCCGCGGCGCCGGGCCGCGCTCACCACCCGGACGATCGCCGCGAGCACCGGTTCGGAAAATGGACCGCCCGGCCGCTCGCCGAGAGACAGTGCGAGGTCGTTTGGTCCGATGTAGACCCCGTCGAGGCCACCGACCGCGACGATCTCGTCTAGTTGGGTCAGCGCTGCGGCGGATTCGATCATCGCCCAGGTCAGGACGGTGGTGTCCGCGTGCGCGACGTAGTCGTCGCCGCCGTACAGCAACCCGCGGGACGGGCCGAAGCTGCGGACACCGGTGCCGGGATAGCGGCACGCGGCGACGAAGTCGGCGCAGGCCGCCGCGTCGTCGATGGACGGGCAGATGATTCCATATGCACCCGCGTCGAGCAGCTTGCCGATCTCGGCCGGGTCCGAGCGGGAGCACCGCACCATCGGGACGGCCGGCCCCGACGACACGGCCTGCAACAGCGCGATGGCGGTGTCGACCCCGAACATGCCGTGCTGCAGGTCGATGGTGACGCTGTCGAACCCGGCATGGGAGAGAGCTTCGGCCGCGTAGGCGCCGCCGCTCGAGATCCAGGCGTTGGCGGCAACGTTTCCGTCCGTCATCGCTGCTCGAAGTAGATTGGGGCGCATCACGACCTCCTGTGGTTCACGCCTGAAGGATTGAATTGGTCGTCCGGTCGACCACTTGATTCGAGCAAGAGCATCTGCGCCGGCCCAACGGTAGATGTCCGCTCGACCGGCGCACCGACTCCGAGTTCTCAGTGGGAACTGGGTTCGTCGCCTCGGGCGCGCTTGATCTGGGCGAGAACGGCGAGTTCGTCGTAGATTCGCCATTCCCTGTAGATCTTGTCGTCGCGGAACTGGAAGTGGGAGACCCCGAAGATCTCGACGGGACTGTCCGTGACCGGCCCGTATTGCGGAACGCCGCTGTAGGTGCCGTTCAACACCCACAGGATCGACACCCGGGTGCCATGGAAGGAGTCTTCGTTGAAGGCGATGTCGTAGATCTCGATCTGAGCGTCCGGGAAGGGACCGAAGAGGTGATCGAGTTCGCTCTTGTAGCCGTCGTCGCGGGCGTGGGTGCGGTGCCGGGTCGTCTCGATGACGATGTCGCGGCTGAAGTATGCGGGCACCAGATTGCGTAGGTGCTGATTCCACACCTCGTCGATCATCGCGACGATGCGATGATCTTCCTCGCGTCCGTGTTGCGGACGCTTGCCGGACACCCCCTCCAGCAGTGGATTGGCGGGTGCGTCACCGAGGAGCTTTCCGCCCTTCTCGCCGAGCAGCCCGGCGCTCGGCGAGAACGCGATCTGGCGGGCGATGGCGTCGATGTCGTGGCCGGATTGCTCGACCACCGCCCACTCGTCGCGGACCACCCATTCCTCGGCGATCATCGCATCGCGCACCAGGCAGACGGCGATGTTGCGGGAGGAGGTGTGCTTGAACGTCGGTGGCCCGTACTGCCAGAAACCCTCTTGCTTACCGCAATTGACTATCCGGTGAGAGCTCAGCCAGGTGTTCTCGTCGCGTACCTCCCAGATGACGTCCTCGCCGGTGAACAGCCGGTGCGGATAGGCGGCGTTCTTCTGCAGGCATGCCTTGATGATCGGTTCGTTTCCGACGATGGTGCCGTACGCGCCGTGCACCTTGATGTCAGGTAGGTAGTGCTCGCGGATCTGGCCCATCCCGCGCGGCTCCCAGATGCGATCCGTCCACGAGAGGATGTAGTCCTCGGGATCGTTGTAGGGCGCGTACGCCGACGGCTTCAGCTCGATCATGATGCTCCGTTCCAACCAGATGCTCTTGTGATGGTCGACACAGTATCGCGGACAACCCAAATTGGTCAACCGCTCGACCAATGCGTTATTGTGGTCCGCATCACCGTGGCCCGCAGCCACGAATCCCGATCTGCGCCCAGGAGGCAGGACGACATGGGACATCAATTGGTGGAACATCTTTCATTGACCGATCGCATGATGCGGTCCCACCGCCGAATACTGGTCCTCGACGACGATCCCACCGGGTCGCAGACCGCGGCCGGGGTACCCATCGCCACGGACTTCTCAGCGGAATCGATCGAATGGGCCCTGCGAGAAGCCGCCCCCACGGCATTCGTGCTGACCAATGCGCGGGCGCTGGACGAGAACACCACGCGCGAACTCACCCGGTCGATCGCGCGGACGGCGACAACCGTGGCCGAGCGGCTGGGTCTGGCGCTTTCCATCGTCAGCCGCTCCGACTCGACGCTGCGCGGTCATTTTCCCGTCGACGTGGATGTGCTCACCGAGGTCAGTGCCGCGGGTACACCGCACGTCCTCGTTCTGTGCCCCGCCTACCCCGCCGCCGGACGCATCACCCGTGAGGGCCGGCATCTGGTCCGATCCGGACCGGAGTGGGTGCCCGTGGGAGAAACTGCCTATGCGCGCGACGCGACATTCGGTTTCTCGGCCTCGACGCTGCCCCACTGGGTACACGAGCGGTCGCGCGGCCGGTGGGCGGCCGCCGACGTCACCGTCGTGTCCGGGACCGACATTCGTCTCGGCCCCGACCACGTCAGCCGGTTGATCGGCGCCACCGCCGCGCTCGACCCCAATCCGGTATGCGTCGACGCGGAAACCGAATCCGACCTCGACGTCGTCGCAGCAGCCCTCGAACAGTGCGAGGACAACGGCATTCGGACCATCGTGCGATGCGGTCCGTCCCTGGCCCGCGCCCGCGGCGGGCTGCCCCACAGCGACCGGATCTCAACCGAGCACCTTCGGGCCGCCCTCGATCCGACCACCGGTCCACACGGTCTCGTCGTCGCAGGATCCCATGTCGATCTCACGACCACCCAGCTCCGGTACCTCGACCAACTGGACCGTGTGTCAACCGTCGAACTCTCGACGACCGACGTCGTCGACCGCGCCACCCGCGTGGCCGCGATCGACCGGGCCGTGACGGAATGTGTGTCCGCTCTCGCCCTGTCGGATGTGGTGCTGCGCACCAGCCGCGACGTGGTCGTCGGCTCCGACGAAGAAGACAGCCTGTCCATCGCCGCCGCTGTGGCACACGCGTTGAGCACGGCCGCGTCGGCCGTTGTCGCAGCCGCCCCGCCGCGCTGGGTCGTCGCGAAGGGCGGCATCACCTCCGCCGACGTGATCACGAAAGTCTTGTGCCTGCGCCGGGCCACGGTACTCGGACCGATCCTCGACGGCATCGTACCCGTGTGGGTACCCGAATCTTCCTCGGGCCCCCTGTGTGTGGTGTTCCCCGGAAACGTCGGCGGCCCAGAAGCTCTGCGTGACGTCGTCACGGTCCTGCGCGAACTGAACTGATCACCACACCCACCCCACACGAAGAGAAGACCAGGAACCTGCCATGCCCCGCGCCCCCCTGACCGATCTGGTCGCCCACGCATCCCGAACAGGAGGAAGTGTCGCAGCCTTCACCTGCTACAACCTCGAACAGCTCACCGGCGTGATGCTCGCCGCGGAGAGCGCCCGGCAGTCGGTGTGTCTCCTTCTCGCAGAGGCGGCCCTGCGTCGCGACAGCGGACCCCTATTGGCTCGCCTGCTGGTCGCCGCAGCCGACGACGCTTCCATTCCCGTTGCCGTGCAGCTCGATCACACCCAGGACCTGAAGTTGGCGGCGCGCGCACTCGACCTCGGTGTCACCGCGATCATGGCGGACGGTTCCGCACTCCCCTACGCCGCGAACGTCGATCTCGTCGTCCGCGCACGCACCCTCGCCGAGCCCTGCGGGTCCTCGATCGAGGCGGAACTCGCGCACGTTCCCGGCGACGAGGACGCCGCCGGCGCGGTCGACGTGCAGACAGTTACCGACGTTTCCCGGGCGGTCGAGTTCGTTCGCGACACCGGCACCGATCTGTTGGCCGTCGCCATCGGCAACGTGCACGGCACCTACGCGAGCCCACCGGAGCTCGACATGGCCGTGCTGGCGGAACTGCATGCCGCCGTGCCGGTGCCCCTGACACTCCACGGCACCTCCGGGGTTCCCGACGATCAGGTCCGCCGCGCCATCGCCAACGGCATCCGAAAGGTCAACGTCAACACCGAGCTGCGTCAGGCGTACCTGCGCGCCGCCCGAAACGTCACGTCCGACGAGGTCCGCGGCTGGAATCTGCTCACGCCCGCCGCCCGGCTCGTCGAGGCGACCCGGGCGGTCACCGATACACACCTCCGTCGCTGCCGGCCCCAGCCGGCACCGGCAGCTATCTGAGGACCCACCGGAACGTCCGGTGGGTGAACCCAAGTGAAAGGACACACCCCGCAATGCCACTCGCAGCGGATGTCTACGCCCCGTTCGACACTCCCGAGGACTACATCCTCGGCTGGACGGACCTGATCTGGGACGATTTCGGCCTCGGCCGCCTGCCCGAGCACTACGCGAAGGACGTGGTGGTGCACGGCGCGTACGGGCCGATCCGTGGCGTCGACGACGTGATCGCCGGCTCCCTCGTCAAGAAGAGCGCCTTCCCCACCCGTGTCGGGACCGCGGAGGACGTGATCTGCGAGCCCCGTGGAGACCGGGCCTTCATCAGCCACCACCGCGTGTTCCATTCCGGACCGCAGGCCGGTCTCGGCGTGTACGGTCCGGCGACACTGAACAACTCCGAATCGCGGAACATGGCGATTTGCCTCGTTCGAGACGGCCTGGTGGTCGAGGAATGGGTGGTGCGCGACGAATACCGTGTGGTGACGACGCTGGGACTCGATCCCGAAGCCGTCGCGCGGCAGGTCGCATTCACCGACGAGGCTGCCGGCCTGTTCGGGACCGCGGCCCCCGCGGACGCGGTGCTGACCGGCGAGTCCGGCCCGAGGCCGGACACCCATCACACAGAGGCGGAGTTCATCCGCGAATTCGTCACCGATGTGTGGAACAACCGCCGTCTCGAGCGCGTACCCGAGTTCACCCAACGGGACCTGTTTCTCGAGACCACCCGCGCACGCATCCGCACCCGGGCAGTGAACTATCAGATCGACTTGACCCAGATGCTCGCACCGTTCCCTGACGCCGTGATCGAAACCCGCGACATCGCAGTCAGCACCGCCCCCGAACAGGGAACCCGAATCGGAGTCCTGTGGCGCCTGACCGGAACCTACTCGGGCGCACCGCTCTACGGTCCAGTCACCCACTCCCACGTCGAAATCATGGGATCGTCCCAATTCCTGCTGCGAGGTGGTCGGATCATCCGCGAATGGCGGGTGTACGACGAGATCGCCGTCATGGCGCAGATCGCCAAGGCCCGCGGCGACGTTCCCGCACAGCACTGACCCGGCGCCACGCGTCCCGACGGCCGTGATCATTCCGTCCGTCGGGCGCGGTGGCAACTCAGTTACTGCCACACCACCATATTCCGCGCCGAAGTTCCGCGTCACCCAAGAGGTCGGCACCCATGAACTGCGCCGCGAATTCTTCTTCGCGACATCAGCCCAAGTCCGCGACGTCTTCGCCGCCCAGGTCGGCAACCTCTTGGAATACACCGACCAACCGGGAGCCACCCGATACTCTCGCCGCCCCGGCGGGCGAGGTGAAACTCAGGACCGACATGAACATCTATGGCGTGCAAGAACCTTCACCCCGTGAGTACTTATCAACGTCGGGCGGTTAACAAGTACTCACGGGTGGCTACGCAACCGGGACCATTGCGCGGTGGGCCGTCCGTCGGTGCGCATGATGTCCCTCGTGCGACGCTCCCACCGCTGCGGCCACCCGGCGGGCGAATCCTCCCACGATTCCTGACGGCCGTACGTGGTCATGTCGAGGAGCCCGTACGTCGGAGCCATCGGTTCCAGGCCTCGGCCACTGGTCCAGAACGTCTCGAACACCCGGTCGTCCTGGCGCAGATAGCAGACCAGCGGCGCCGGGGACCGTTGGCGGTCGCCGAGCAGCGCGTCCGCCGCGTCCTGCGCGGAGTACCAGGGCACGTCCCAGCGCATGAAGTCGCGGTAGCGGATGCTCACGTCGTACGGGCCCTGGCACAGCGTGGCGTACGTGACGTCGCGGGAATGCAGGTACGACAGCTCCCGCACCTGGCCGTTGAAGAACGTGCAGCCCTCGCATTGGTCGGCCACAGGCTGGTCGGTGTGCCACATGTGAAAGTACGCGATCAATTGGCTGCGGCCCTCGAACACGTCCAGCAGTGGGACCGGGCCGTTCGCGCCGACGAGGGTGATGGCGGGGTCTACCTCGACCATCGGCAGTCGCCGGCGGGCCGCCGCGATCGCGTCGCCTTCATGGGTGTGCGCCTTCTCCCGCACCCGCAACGCGTCCAGTTCGGCCAGGTAGGTCGCGTGGTCGACGACGGACGGCGCCGGTGGGGTCGTTTCGGTGTTCACGACAGTCTCCTTTTCCTCCAGGTGGGCTTTCAACCAACCGACGAAGGGTGCCGTCCGGGATCGACAACAATCGCGAGAAGATCTCGAGAATCCTCAGAGTTCGCGTAGGCGGCCGGTCAGGTAGCGACGCTCGGCGTCGGTCGGTGCCAGCTGCAGGGCCTGCTCGTACGCCGACCTGGCCTCGGCGGCGCGGCCGTCCCGGCGGAGCAGATCGGCGCGGGTCGCCGGGAGGAGGTGGTAGTGGTCGAGCCGGCCGGACGCCGCGATCTCGTCGACCAGGGCCAGACCGGCCGGGATGCCGTCGGCCATCGCGACCGCGACGGCGTGGTTGAGATCCACGACCGGGGACGGCGCCAGCCGCGCCAACTCGGTGTACAGAGCCGCGATCTGCTGCCAGTCCGTGTTCGCCGCGTCGGGTGCGGTGACGTGGCAGGCGGCGATGGCGGCCTGCACCTGGTAGGCACCGGTTCGTCGCATCGCCAGCGCCTGGTCGAGTGTTGCCACTCCTTCGGCGATCAGCGTCCGGTTCCACCGAGACCGGTCCTGATTCTCCAGGGTGACGAGCACGCCGGCGTCGGTGCGCGTCGCGCGCCGGGACTCGTGCAGCAGCATCAGCGCGAGCAGGCCGCGCGGCTCGGGTTCCCCGGGCATCAGCCGGACGAGGAGCCGGGCCAGGCGGATCGCCTCGGCGGTCAGGGCCCGTTCTCCGTTCTCCTCGTCGTAGCCCTGGTTGAAGATCAGGTAGAGCACCGCGAGGACGGCGGCCAGTCGCGGTGGCAGCAATTCGACGGGCGGCACCCGGTACGGGATCCCGGCCTCGCGGATCTTCCGCTTCGCGCGGACGAGACGCTGCGCCATCGTGGCCTCGGCGGTGAGGAAGGCCCGGGCGATCTCGGCGGTGCTCAAACCGGCCAGCGTCCGCAGGGTGAGGGCGACCCGGGCCGGGAACGGCAGCGCCGGATGGCAGCAGGTGAAGATCAGCCGCAGCCGCTCGTCAGGAATCTCGTCGTGCGGCAGCTCGTCCCGGTCGCGGGCCGGCACGGCGAGCTGGCGCACCTTGCCCGCACCCACGGCGTCGCGGCGCAGCCGATCGATCGCACGGTTGCGGGCGGTCGCGGTGAGCCACGCACCGGGGCTCCGGGGAACGCCATCGCGTTCCCAGCTCGTCAACGCGGCGGCGAACGCGTCCTGCGCGCAGTCCTCGGCCAGATCCCAATCTCCCGTCATCCCGATCAGGGTCGCAACCACCTGGCCCCACTCGTCCCGGAACGCCGCAGCGACGGCCGAACGGACTCGGTTCTCGGACTCCGTCATTCCCACACGGGGCGGATCTCGACGCCGCCCCAGCGCGCGTAGGGATGGCCGGCCGCGATCTCGATCGCCTCGTCCAGATTCGCGCAGTCGACGATCACGAATCCGCCGACGAAGTCCTTGGTCTCGGCGAACGGCCCATCCGACACCAGAGTCTCGCCGTCGCGGACCCGCACCGTCGTGGCGTCCACCACCGGCCGCAACCGCTGGCCGACGAGGAAACCGCCGCGCCGCTGCACATCGGCCCACCACGCCTGATGCACGGGGTCGGCCTCGAGCTCCTCGTTCGTCGGCGATACCGACTCGTCGTCGCAGATCAGCAGGACGTACTTCATACTCCGATCTTGCCCGAGCGGTGGCCGCACGGTCGCCGGATCGGCCGGGGCGCACCCGCCGTTTGCTCCCCGCGCGGCGTCGGCGACGGTAGATTCACGTATCGCTGCTCCCGCAAGATTCCCGCTCGTCGAAGGGATCGTCCGTTATGAGTAAGCCGACTCACCGGTGGGTGCGCCGCGGTGCATCCGCCGCCCTCGCCGTCGCCATCGGATTCGCCACCCTCTCCTGCGGATCGGATGACACCGGCGGCGGTGGGACGGAGTCGACAGCCCCGGAATCCCCCGACGCCGCGAAGATCGAACAGATCGTCCAGGGCAAGATGACCGAACTCGACCTCTCGTCCGCCGTGTTCGGGGTCTGGCGCGGCGACGAGCAGGTCACCGCGGGCGCGCTGGGCGGATCCCCGATCGGCGTCCCCGCGACACCCGACATGCAGCTGCGGGTGGGCCAGCCGATGGAACCGATGCTGTCGACGGTGCTGCTGCAACTCGACAAGGACGGCGTCGTCCCCCTCGACAAGCCCATCGCCGAATGGGTCCCCGACTTCCCGCGCGCCGACAAGATCACCCCGCGGATGCTCGCCAACAGCACCACGGGCATCGCTGACTACGTCACCGACCCCGAATTCCTGAAGCAGTTCTACGCCAACCCGATGGCGGGTTTCACCGCGCAGCAGATCTTCGACCTCGCCAACGCGCGGCCGCCGCTGTTCGAACCCGGCACCAATTGGGCGTACGCCCACAGCGACCTGTGCCTGCTCGGCGTGGTCCTCGAGAAGGCCACCGGCACGACGCTCCACGATTTGATCCAGCAGCGCATCCTGGACCCGCTCGGCATGAACTCCAGCGACGTCGTCCTCACACCCCAGATGACGGAGCCGACGCTGCACGGCTACACGAATGAACGTGGCGTCTTCGAGGACTCCACATTCTGGAACCCCACCGCATTCCTCAACAGCGGCAACATGAACTCCACCCTCGCCGACGTCTCCGTGTGGGTGCGTGCGCTCGCCGCAGGCAAGCTCCTCTCGGAGGAGCAGTTCAAGGAAATGATGGCCCCCAGCACTGCAGGCCTCGGCCCCATGACGGCGCAGAAGTACTTCGCGTTCGGGGTCGTCCACATCGACGACTGGCTCTACATGAACCCGGCATTCGGCGGCTACAACGGCGTCGCCTTCTACGACACCAAGACCGACACGACGATCGTCGTCTACTGCACCCTCGGACCGAAAGCCAACTCCGACACCAACAACGCCGTCCCCATCGGCAAAGACATCGGCGCACTCCTCGTCCCGGACCGACCCCCGAACGTCTGATCCCCGCTGTGGCGCGTGTGGTGAGCCTAACGCCCCGGCAGGCGATACACCCGCCGCGCGGTGTCGCCGAAGAAGAGCGACTGTTCCGCCGACGACAGGCCGTCGAGGGCCGCCTGCACGGTGGACACCATGGTCTCGCTGTCCCACAGCAGATGGTCGATCGGGTAATGGGAGGCGAACATGCATCGTCCGGCGCCGAAGATCCTGAGCGCCGTCCGAATCCAGCGACCGATCGCGTCCGGGGAGGTTCCGAAGATGAGGGCGATTCCCTGAAACTTGAGGACGACGTTCGGAAACCGACTCACCGCACCGAGGCGTTCTTCCCAACGGGAGAAGCCCTCGGCGGTGAGGTCGACGGGCCAACCGACCGCCTCCAACACGAAGGTGGTGTCGGGAAACGCGGCAATGAGTTCGTGCGCGCCGGGTAGCTGCTCGTCGTATACGAGCAGATCCCACACGAACCCCGCATCGGCGACCTTCTCGAACCCGCGCAGCCAGGCCGGGTCCGACAGGTAGTCGCCCCGCGCACCCAGACGCTTGACGGGGTCGTCCGCCCAGTACAGCGGCTGCCGCACCGCCTGGACCACCGGCAGATCCCGGTATCGCGCGAGAACATCTGCCAGACCATCCGATTCGAGCTGAGCGGCCGCGATGAAGGCGTTCGGAACGCCGACACGATCGGCGCACTGCTGAACCCAGACGGCCTCCGCGACACCGTCCGCTGCTCCGAACTCACACGCGACCGAGGCCGTGACGGGTATCCCGTCGACCTGTGCCCGGTAGTCGTGCGGCAGGTATCGGCGCGCCGCGTCGTAGTAATTCGACAGCAGGGCGGTCAGTGCAGGTGGGCGGTTGTCGATCCACGGGTACGTGAGGCCGGGCAGGTTGATGAAGTGATGATGCGCGTCGACAATATCCACCTCACGCAGCATATTTCACTGCGTCACGACCGGCCGTTGAAACTGTCCACGGCGGCGGCCACCGCGGCGGCGAATCCTTCTCCCCCGTGCCCGGCGTCGTCGAGCACGACCAACTTGCTGCCGGGCCAGGCCCGCGCGATGTCCCACGCGGTGTCCAACGGCCCGGACACGTCGTAACGTCCGTGCACCAGGATCGCCGGGATGCCGGCGAGGGCGCCCATCCCGTCGAGGATCTTGTTCGGGGCGAGGAAGCAGTCGTGTGACCAGTAGTGCGTCACCAACCGCGCGAACACGCTCCGGAATGCGGGATCGTCGTAGCGCGGGTTCGGCTGCCACCCCGGCATCAGCGAAACATGCGTGTCCTCCCACGCACACCACCTCATCGCCGCCGTCCGGCGCACGTCCGGGTCCGGGTCGGCCAGCAGGCGGGCGTAGGCGGCCGGGAGGTTCCCCGACCGTTCACTCTCCGGCACACCCGCGACGAACCGTTCCCACTGCTGCGGGAACACGCGCCCCATGGCGCGGGTGATCCAGTCGATCTCCCTGCGGGAACCCGTGGTGACCGCACCGAACACCGCCGCGATCACCCGCTCCGGGTACTTCTGTGCGTATGCCAATCCCAGGCTGACGCCCCACGAGACGCCGGTGACGATCCACCGCTCGACCCCGAGATGCTCACGCAGGCGCTCGATGTCGTCAATCAGGTGCGCGGTCGTGTTCGACCGCAGGTCGTAGTCGGGGCCGTCCGCGAGCGGCGTGCTGCGACCGCACCCGCGCTGGTCGAACAGCACCGACCGGAAGGCGGTCGGGTCGAAATAGCGTCGCGCTCCGGCGGTACTTCCCGAGCCCGGTCCGCCGTGCAGATACACCACGGGGATCCCGGTCGAGGTCCCGACGGTCTCCCAGTACACGCGGTGACCGTCGGACACGTCGAGTAGTCCGGACTCGTACGGCTCTATCACCGGATACAGTGCGTCGCCCACCGCCTCACCCTGCCACGACGCCGGACGTCCGCGCGTCACGAGATGGATTGCGGGTCCTGTCCGTACTGTGATCTCGATGCACTTCGGACTGTCTGATCTGATCGACCCGCGCCTGCTGCCTCTCGTCGACGCGTCGCGGGCGTTCTACGCGCAGCGCGTCGCCGGTCGGGGTCCGAGTAGCTGGGCGGAACTTCGATCGGTCCGCGCCGAGGCCCCCGCCCCCGCCCCGTCGCAACCGCCGGCTGTCGAGGAGGTCGTCGTCAGCGGTGGTCGTCGAGTCCCGCTGCGGATTCACGCCCCTGTCGGCCGGGCCGCGACGGGTGTCTACCTGGAGATCCACGGCGGCGGGTTCTACATGGGGTCGGCCGCCGGCAGCGACGTCCGCAACCGCCGGCTCGCGGACGCGCTCGGCGTCGCGGTCGTCAGCGTGGACTACCGGCTCGCTCCGGAACACCCGTGGCCTGCCGCACCCGACGATTGCGAAGCCGCCGCACTCTGGCTCGTCGAACACGCCGCGGAACGCTTCGGGACGACGACACTCTCCATCGGCGGCTTCTCGGCCGGTGCAACGCTCGCGATGACCACGCTTCTACGGCTGCGCGATCGGGGGATGTTCGCCTTTGATTCCGCCGTCCTGCAGTTCGGAACGTACGACCTCAGCGCTCAGACACCCGCCGGACGCCTCATCGCCGACGAGTACTTCCTCGACGCCTACGCGGGCGCGGCGTCGGACCGCACTCATCCCGATCTGTCCCCGATCTATGCCGACCTCACCGACCTGCCTCCGATCCTGATGGTCGTCGGCAATAAAGACATCCTGCTGCAGGACAACCTGGCCATGGCCGCACGACTGTCCGCTTCGGGCGTCGACGTCGATCTCCGTATCTACCCGGACTCGCCCCACGGATTCACCGGCCACCCGACGCCGATGGCCCGGGCGGCACACGACGACATGCAGATGTGGCTGAACGGCCACCGACGCGAGACTGCAGGAGGTGATCGGCATCAGTGAGCGCCGTTCGAATCAGTTGTCCGACAGTTCCGTTCCGGTAACGCCGATCGCGCCGCTCTGGGATCGCGGCGAGGTGATCGGCGCAGCGGTGCTGGCGGTCGCGGGGATCGCCTGGTTCGGCTGGGCACAGGAGGACCCGCCCGCACCGTGGGTGCCCTACCTGGTCGCCGGATCGGTGATCTCGGCGCTACTCCTCGTCGCGCTGGTGGTGCTGCTGGTGCGCCGGCTGACGACGACCGGCTCGGCGATGGCCGACCCGCGGGTCCGCCGCCGCTACTGGCTCACGGTGGCGGTGGAGGTGGTGCTGATCGTGGTCGGGAACCTCCTCCTTGCCGCGGTCGGGTATCCGGCGTACGACGCGGCGTGGACGCTGTTCGTCGTCGGTGTCCACTTCATTCCGCTGGGCAGGGTCTTTCACGCCCGGGGTCTTGCGCTGACCGGTGTCGTCGCGGCGCTCGTCGCGGTGGCTGCTGCAGGTCTCGGGCTTGCCGATGCCGTGGCGCCGAGCGCGGCGGCCGGTGCCGGGGCCGGGGTCGTGTTCATCGGTTACGGCGGCTGGGTGCTCGGACGGGGACGCCGTCCCGCCCGGACAGGTGACGCTCGGTGAAACGACGCGCGCTCAGCAGTCGAACACCGACCAGCAGATGTCGTTCCGCAACCGCTGGTCGTCGAGTACGAGTGCACGAATCGCCTCGGGGAGTTGGTCACGCTGCCAACGGCACTCACGCCGTCCCGCTGCGTCGCCCTCCCCGGCGGGCGCGGCAGCACGTGCGGCCTTGATCGCATAGGCGGCGGCACCGAGTTCGTGCGCCGCGACGTGCGCGACCGCCCCGGCCTGCCCCGCAGCGTAGGCGGCGTGCCGGGCGGCTCCACGCAGGTCTCTGGCCGCCCCCATCGCATGACCGCCGGCGGCGCGGGCCTCCATCATCTTCACCTCCCCACGCACCCACGCGCGGGCGTTCTCGATCGCGTCACGCGGTCGTGCGTCGTCGGGCCGAACCGACTCGAACAGGTTCAGCACGTGCTCCGCGCACGATGCCGCCCACAGGGCCAGAAGCCGGTGATCGGCGTCGGTGAGGGTGCCACCGCGGCGGATCGTCACGAAGCGCGGGTCTCGGACCTTCGGGAGGATCATGGCTAGATTTTCCACCACGCGCATCCACCCGGCCCTTGACCCTGACACAGTGACAAGGACTCGAATGGTCGGCGAAGGAGGTGGTTGTCGTGAACACAACCAACCAGGGTGGGCCGAATGCTCACCTCGTCGACGCTCTGGCCGCGACCGACGCGTCCGCCCGGCTGCGGGCGGCGCTCGCCGCGGGCACGCACCCCGATCCCCGATTCACGGATGCTCTCGTCGACCGGTGTGCCGTCGAACCGGACTTCTATGTCCGCGACATGCTGACCTGGGCACTGTGCCGCCTGCCGGGCGAGGTCACGGTGCCGAGACTGGTCCACGAGCTCGGGTCCGGCTCCGCGCAGGCCCGCAGCCAGTCGCTGCACACCCTGTCCAAGATCGGGGATCGGCTCGCCTGGCCCGCGGTATCGGCACTGCTGCACGACGAGCACGACGAGGTCGCGCGCAGCGCATGGCGGGCGGCCGCGGTCCTCGTGCCACCCGGCGGCGAGGCTGCGCTCACGGCCGAACTGGTGACCGAACTCGGACGCGGCGACCATCAGATGCACCTCAGCCTGAGCCGTGCCTTCGTGGAACTCGGGGACGCCGCCCTACCGGTCCTCGACGCAGCCGGGACGAGTCCCGATCCGCACGTTCGCGCGCATGCCGAGGCGACGAGGCAGCTCTGCCACGACCCCGACAGCGGATTCGCCCTCTCACTCGAGATGGCGAAGCGCGTCGCTGTCGCCGGTCCGGACATGTAAGGGAGGAGATGGGATGTTGATCGGCGAGGTCTCGCGGCGGTGCGGTGTCAGCACGCGGATGTTGCGCCACTACGACAGGTTGGGACTGGTCGAGCCCACCGGCCGCACGTCGGGTGGTTACCGCGAGTACTCCGCCGACGACATCCGACGGCTCTTCCACGTCGAGAGCCTGAGGACGTTGGGGCTGTCGCTGAACGAGGCCAAGCGCGCACTGGACGAGCCCGATTTCGCACCGGCCGATCTGGTGGGAGACCTCATTCGGCACACTCGCCGGCGGATCGCCGCCGAGGAGGAACTGCTCGGCAGACTCGAAAGCGTCGACGCTGCCTCTCCCGCGCAGTGGGACGACGTCCTGAACCTCGTCACCCTGTTGCGGGCGCTCGAATCGGAGTCCGCCGCCCGGCGTCAACAGGCGATCCTCTCTGCGAACGGGAAGGCGTCGCTGCCCGTCGAGGCGTTGGTCGAGGCCGCCCTCACGGAGGACGACCTCAATGTGGCCGGCGCGCTGCAGTGGTCGTTGGCGAGGATCGCCGGTCGAGGACTCGCGGATCTCGCCCACGGCCTGGACGCGGAGGAGGTCGACGTCCGGCGTCGCGCCACCACCGCGATAGCGGCAATCCACACCGAGGAAGCCGCCGAACATCTGAGACGTGCCCTCGACGACTCGGACGCCACGGTCCGCGGATACGCGGCCCTGGCGCTCGGCTCTCGCGGGAACGGCGAGTCGATACCCGTCCTCCTCCAGATGGTCGTCACGGGCCGGCTCGATGTCGAGGCCGCCGAGGTGCTGGGTCTGCTGACGACCCTCTCTCCGACGGCCGACGACATCGTCGGGGCCATGAAAGACACGCTCGACACCATCGACGACGCACCCACCCGATTACGAATCACGCAGGCACTCGCCGAGATTCCCGGCACCGCGGCACGGAAAGCGCTCATCCGGCTGACCCACGACGACGATCGGACGATCGCCTCCACCGCGGCAGCGATCATGCAGGCGCAGGACCGCGGATAATTCCTGACACAGTGTGCCGGGGTTCAGGTGCGAGCATTGTCCGAAGCCCCCGGCGGCACCGTAGATGAGGATGGCGTCCCTCGTCGACGCGATGGTCGTGAGGTAGACGGCGAGGCAGACACCGATACTGGCCAGGGTTGCGATGTACGGGGATCCGAGCTGGTAGTTGCAGCCGCCGGTGCTTCCGCGATGCGACCACCGGCAACGGTCCGGTCTCGTGAAAAACGCCGGCGGATCGTCGCCCACGAAACCGAGCCCCTCTGAGCGATACGTTCGATCGGCCAAGTTGCTGCGAGGATTTTCGTTCGATCCGCCGATCACACGGCCCTGGTGATCGTCTTTAGTTGCAGAGAGCTTCGTATGAGGCACGTCACGTGCCTCCCGACATCGAGGTCTTGCGGAGAACGACGAAAGGGAAGCCCCCATGTCCATCGCCGAATTACACGACCAACACTCGCGGCACGCAGCTTCGATCCGGACCGGGCGCTCATGAGCAGCGCACCGGAACTGAAGAAGGCACTCAGCCAGCGACAGCTGACGATGATCGCCATCGGCGGGGTGATCGGCGCCGGCCTGTTCGTCGGATCCGGCGTCGTCATCTCCGACACCGGGCCCGCGGCCTTCATCACCTACGCCGCCAGCGGCATCCTGATCATCATGGTCATGCGCATGCTGGCCGAGATGGCCGTGGCGAACCCGTCGACCGGATCGTTCGCGGACTATGCCCGCAGCGCGCTCGGCAACTGGGCCGGCTTCTCCGTCGGCTGGCTGTATTGGTACTTCTGGGTGATCGTCGTCGGCTTCGAAGCGATCGCCGGCGCCAAGATCATCCAGTTCTGGATCGACGTCCCGCTGTGGTTGTGCGCCCTGGTGCTGATGGTCCTGATGACCGCAACCAACCTGTTCTCCGTCTCGTCCTTCGGCGAGTTCGAATACTGGTTCGCGGGCGTGAAGGTGTTCGCGATCTGTCTGTTCATCGGGCTCGGCTCGCTCTACGTGTTCGGTGTCTGGCCGAACAAGACGATGGACTTCTCCAACCTGTGGTCCCACGGCGGCTTCCTGCCGAACGGTCCCGCCGCGATCACCGTCGGTGTGGTGACGGTGATCTTCTCCATGGTCGGCGCCGAGGTCGCGACGATCGCGGCTGCCGAGTCGGAGAATCCGGAGAAGGCCGTTGCCAAGGCCGCGAACTCGGTGATCATGCGCATCGCGGTGTTCTTCGTCGGCGCGGTATTCCTGCTGGTGACGATCCTCCCCTGGAATGACACCGACCTGGCGGCCTCCCCCTTCGTCGCCGCGATGACCGAGATGGGCATCCCCTACGCCGACAACATCATGAACGCCGTCGTGCTGACGGCGGTGCTGAGCTGTCTCAACTCGGGGATGTACACCTCCTCGCGCATGCTGTTCGTCCTGGCCGCCCGACGCGAGGCGCCGCCACTCCTCACCCGGGTTACCCGGCGCGGCGTGCCGGCCGCCGCGATCCTGGTGTCCTCGGTCGTCGGATTCCTCTGTGTCATCGCCGCCGCGGTCTCGCCGGACACCGTGTTCACGTTCCTGCTGAACTCGAGCGGCGCGATCATCCTGTTCGTCTACCTGCTGATCGCGATCTCGCACATCGTTCTTCGTTTCCGCACCCCGGACTCCGAGTTGCGCGTGAAGATGTGGTTGTTCCCGGTGCTGTCGCTGCTGACCACCGCGGCAATCCTCGGCGTACTGCTGCAGATGTACCTGGAAGACAGCGCCCGGTCGCAACTGGTGCTGAGCCTGCTGTCCTGGGCTGTGGTCGTGGTGTTGTTCCTCGCCAACAAGTGGTTCCTGAGTCGGCGCCAAACCGTCGAATCGCCCCTCACAGCGGCGAAAGTGTGACGGGTACTGCCAGCACCGTCCACCGCGTCTTTGGTCAGTTGGTCGATCGGCCGGTGCCGGCGCGGCCGACCATGGTCCGCACCTGCCGGGCCGCGACGGACAGCGTCGACAGGTCGGCCGGGTGGACGGCGAAGATCTCGGTGAGGATCGAGCGGGCGCGGGCCAGCCGGGAGGTGTTGGTGGCCTCCCAGTCGGCGATCTTCTCCGCGGCGGTTTCGGCGGATGCCGAACCGGAGAGCACGTCCAGGCACAGCAGTCGCATCGAGCCGTACACCTCGTCGCGCAGGGCGAGCCGGGCCAGGGCGTTCCAGCGGTCGGTGTCGTCGAGGCCGGAGATGGCGGTCAGCAGGTGATCGAGACCGAGGTGCGCGTTGAGGGTGTAGTACAGTTCGGCGGCCTCGTCGAGTGCCCGGCCCTCGAGGTCTGCGACGTCGATGATGTCCATGACGCAGAAGGCGTGCAGCAGGCTGACGATGGCGGTTGCGTGCTCGGGTTGAGCGTCCAGTGCCTGCATGCCGGCGGCTCGGGTTTCGACAATCTGAGCATCCGGGCCCTGCAACCAACCCGGAACCCTCGGCAGCAGGTGCTCGAAAGCCGTGCCGTATCGGGTGATCTCGGCGCCGATGGCGAGCGGCTGCGGCCGGTGGTGGAGCAACCACCGCGACAGCCGGTCGAGCAGCCGCCGCACCTCCGCCATCATGGCATCGGAGACCGCGGTGTTCGGTGCGTCCGTGTGAATCCGGGAAATCAGTGCGGGCAGATCGGCGATCGCGCTGGCAGCCGCGTAGGCGCGGACGGCGTCGACGGCAGAGGCGCCGGTGTCCTCGCAGAGCCGGAACACGTAGGTGATGCCGCCGGTGTCGACCACCTCGTTGGTGATCACGGTCGCGATGATCTCGCGGCGCAGCCGGTGAGTGCGGATCGCGTCCGGATAGTCCTTCTGCAGCCGGGCGGGGAAGTACCCGAGCAGACGGTCGGTGAAGGCATCCCCGTCGACGAGGTCGCCGGCCAGCAAGTCCGACTTCAGGGCAAGTTTGACATGCGCGGTCAGGGTCGCCAGTTCGGGGGAGGTCAGCCCTCGCCCCTGCTTGCCGAGTCGTTCCAGCTCGTCCTCGTCGGGGAGGGCTTCGAGGGTGCGGTCGAGGCCGCGCTGCGCCTCGAGTGCCCGGATCTGACGGGCGTGCACCCGCAACTTGGCGGCCGCGGTGGCGCGGCTGGTGCCGAGGAGAGCGTTCTGGTCGACGTTGCCGGCCAGAACGAGTATCTCGACGTCGTCGGTCATGTTCTGCAGCAACCGGTTCCGGGCCTCCGGTTCGATGCGCCCGGTGGAGACGAGTCCGTCGAGGAGGATCTTGATGTTGACCTCGTGGTCGGAGCAGTCGACGCCGGCCGAGTTGTCGAGTGCGTCCGTGTTGATCCGGCCGCCGCCGAGGGCGAACTCGATGCGTCCGAGCGCGGTGACGCCGAGGTTGCCGCCCTCGCCGATCACCTTCGCCCGCACCTGCCCAGCGTCCACGCGGACACCGTCGTTGGCCTTGTCCCCGACCTCGAGGTGCGTTTCACGGGCGGCCTTGACGTACGTGCCGATCCCGCCGTTCCACAACAGGTCGACCGGGGCGCAGAGGATGGCCCGGATGAGGTCCTGCGGGGACAGCCGGGTCACGGTCGAGTCCAGGCCGAGTGCCTCGCGCATCTCGGCGGACACGGGAACCGATTTGGCGGTGCGGTCGAACACACCTCCCCCGGTGCTGATCCGATCGGTGTCGTAGTCGTTCCAGGACGAGCGGGGCAGCGCGAACAGCCGGGCCCGCTCCCGGTGCGAGGCGGCCGGATCCGGATTCGGATCGACGAAGATGTGCCGGTGATCGAACGCGGCCACGAGCCGGATGTGCTCACTGAGGAGCATGCCGTTGCCGAAGACGTCGCCGCTCATATCTCCGACCCCGGCGACGGTGAAGTCCTGGGTCTGGGTGTCGACGCCCATTTCCCGGAAGTGCCGCTTGACGCTTTCCCACGCGCCCTTGGCGGTGATGCCCATGGCCTTGTGGTCGTATCCCACCGACCCGCCGGAGGCGAACGCGTCACCGAGCCAGAACCCGTATTCGGCGGCGACGGCGTTGGCGTCGTCGGAGAAGGTGGCGGTGCCCTTGTCCGCGGCGACCACCAGGTACGGGTCGTCACCGTCTCGGCGCACCACCCCCGTCGGGGGCACCGTCGCACCCGTTTCCGGATGCACGTTGTCGGTGACATCGAGCAGCGCACCGATGAAGTCGCGGTAGCACCCGATACCCACCGCTCGGAACGCCTCCCGGTCGGCGACGGGGTCTCCGGTCGCGGCCGGTGGCCTCTTGACGACGAAGCCACCCTTCGCGCCGACCGGGACGATGACCGCGTTCTTCACCGCCTGCGCCTTGACCAGACCGAGGATTTCGGTGCGGAAGTCCTCGCGCCGGTCGGACCAGCGCAGCCCGCCGCGGGAGACGGCGTCGTAGCGCAGGTGCACGCCCTCGACGTGCGGGGAGTAGACGAACACCTCGAACCGCGCGCGCGGCTGCGGGAGTTGGGACAGCTCACCGGGTTCGAGTTTGAGGGCCAGGGCCGGCGAGCGCCGGACTCCGTCGCCGTTGCGGTAGTAGTTGGTGCGCACGGTGGCCCGCATCAGGTCGAGGTAAGCGCGCAGGATCCGGTCCGCCTCCAGACTGACGACCTCCTCGATCGCTCCGCCGATCTGCTCCGCAACGGCAGTGCTGTCGCGGCTCTGATCGGCGGCGGGGTCGAACAGGGCGGTGAACAGCTCGATCAATGCCGCGCAGGTACGGGGGTTGTCGACGAGCACGGCGGCGATGCGTCTGGTGCTGTAGGGGAACCCGATCTGCCGCAAGTACTTGGCGTGGGCCCGCAGCAGCGCCGCCTCCGTCCAGGTCAGGCCGACCCGCGTGACGAGGGCGTTGAAGGAGTCGACTTCGTCGGCACCGGACCAAGCGGCGACGAACGTGTCGCAGAAGCGGCGGGCCAGGGTGTCCGGAGTCTCCGTGTCGCGTTCAGCGTCGACTGTCGCGGTGATGTCCGCGGATTCGTCGTGGTAGAGGCTGAACTCGTAGATCCACGTCGACAACCCGTCTTGCCGGGTCACCGGGTAGGGGCGTTCGTCGAGTACCTCGACGCCGAGACTGTGCAGGATCGGCAGGATGTCGCTGAGCGAGACGCGTTCACCGGCGACATACAGGGTGAATCGCAGTTCGGTGTGTTCGCCGGCCGGCCGGGTGTGAAGCGCGACGTCGACGCCGCCCGCCGCGAGGGCTTCGAGGCGGGCGATGTCGGCGGCCGCACGCGCCGCGGTGAAGTCGTGTTTGTAGGACGCGGGCAGCCGGTGCGTGTAGCTCGCACCGACCGTCGCGGGCACTCCGGCGCACCCGCGCAGGTGGTCGTGGAGCGCGTCGTCCCAGCTGCGGCAGACCGCCGCCAGACGGGATCGCACCTGTTCTTCGAGGACGTTCCAGTCCTCGTGGGCGTCCAGCACCTGGTCGCCGCCGGCTCGGAGGGTGAAATGCACCAGTGCGAGTGGGTTCTCGGTGACCCGCACCGTGCGGTCGACGGCCATGCCGGGGAATCGTTCGAGCAGCGCGCGCTGCATGCCGGTGCGCACGGCCGTGGTGTAGCGGTCGCGTGGCAGGTAGACCAGCGCCGAGAGCGACCGACGGTCGTCGGCGGCGCGCAGGAACACCAGCAGTTCTTTGCGCTCGGCGGCGCCGAGGACCGCCACCACGGTGCGGTGCAGGGTGTCGACGTCGAGCGCGAACAACTGCGGCCGCGGGAGGTCCTGGATGATTTCCAGCAGTGTCCGCCCGGCGTGGGAGTCGAGCCGGTAACCCGCCCGTGTGATGACCTCGCGAACACGGCGGCCGAGAACCGGGATGTCGAGGACGTTTTCGTGCAGCGCGGTGACGGTGAACACCCCCAGGAATCGGTGCTCACCCAACACCACACCGGTTTCACCGATCTCCGGGACCCTGATCAGGTGCGGGTGCAGCCTTCGGCAACTCGTGGGGAACTCCGGGCCCTGAACGACCGCGACCGGAGACTGTGTCGCGCTCTCCTGGTCGACCGTCGATCGGGTAGTCCGGAACACTCCGAGTTCGTCGGCGACGTCGGCGCCGAGGCCCTGGTAGTGGTAGCCGAGGAAGGTGAAGTGTCCGTCACCGAACCAGCCGAGCAGGTCGATGCCGTCGGCGAGTTCCCGCGGATCCCACGGCGCGGACACCGAGGGCGCCGCGGCCAGTGTCGCCGCGGCCTGCCGGACGCGTTCGAGTGCGGCGGGCCGGTCCGCGGCAATGTTCCGGAGGGCGGTCAGCGCCTGCGCGAGATCGGCCTGCAGCTGCTCGGCCCGCGAACCTTCCATCGGGGCAGCAAGTTCGAACCGAATCCAGGATTCGATCGTCGCCTCGGTTCGGTCGGCGGCGACGTCGACGAGCGTGCCCGTCTCGTCTCGGATCACCGGGACGACGGGATGAAGCAGGCGAGTGATCACCGCTTCGCCGGATTCCACTACGCCGCTGAGCGTATCGACGAGCAGCGGCACGTCGTCGGTGACGACGAGCACGCCCGGAACGTGGCCCGCGGAGAGGAACTGCACGATATCGGTACCGGGCAGACGCCTCGTCGCGAGATCGAGATGCTCGCGCACGACGGCGTCCGCGGCGGCGTGATCGCCCGGGGAGGTGTGCGGGAAGAACGCCGTTCGGAGGCTTTCGATCGTCGCGTGAGGCGCCGCGACCGGCATCTCACGTATTCCGGAATGCACCGACATACCCACCAGGAGTTCACCGTTCCTTCGTCGAGGTCCACGCACGCGGCGCCGTTGTCGCGAACTGGTGCCAGTCAGTAAACCGACTGCGCCTGTCGAAGTATTGGGCCCGATATGAGAAAAGGTATTCCGGATTTTGTTCTTTCGGCCAACTCTCAGGCGGAGGAATTCGCCACGCCGCGGCGCCGCAAGGCGAGCTGCAATTCGAACAGCATCCGGTCGGAGGCGTCGTGCAGTTCGATACCGACGATCTCCTCGACGCGGCGAATCCGGTAGCGCAGGGTATTCGGATGTACCTGCAGGACACCGGCGGCCGCGCGGACGTCGCCGTGCGCCGCGAGATAGGCTTCGGCACTGTCCTGCAGATTCGACGCATGCTTGTCGTCGTAGTCGACGAGGGCGTCGAGCCGCGGGTCGTGCAGTTCCCGGTGTTCGGCGAGGAGGTCGAGGATCTCCCCGAACAGCACCGCGGTGCGCGATTCGGCAAGCGTGGTCACCCGACCCTCGGGGAAGGTCGCGGCGGTGCCGTCGAGAACACGGTCGACCTCTCCCCTCGCTCCGGCGACCTGCCCCAGATCGGGCACCGGGATCGCGATCGCCGCCCGCAAGGCGATCGACCGCTTCGCCTCGAACTGCTCGACGAGTTGCCGGGTCCACGTGGTCACCGATTTCGGGCTCGTGTAGCGCGGGAGCAGCACGTAGGCGCGCTCCCCGATGATCGTCGCCACGGAGTCGCGGCGAAAGGAACTGGCCTGCAGGCGCAGCATGCTGCCCAGTTCCGGGAGCCGGCCGCCACCGGCGGTCTCGGTGGCACTGACCGCGAAACCGACGACCGCAGCGGGCCCGGTCGCCGACAGGTTCAGGGCACTGACCACGGACGGGACGTCCACACCACCCCCGCGGGCGCCGAACAGCCGCTGGATCAGCAGGCCCTCGGTGGATGGCGCATTGAGACTGCGCGAGATGATCCGCGCGGCGATCGCGGACGCGCCCCGCAACACGTCCTCGGCGTCGTCGGCGAACGGCGCCACCCCCTGTTGCAGCCAGATGGACCCGAGCGTGCGCGCCGATGTCGTGGCGTCGTCGGAGGACTGCCGGATGCTGACCACCAGCCGCCGCTTCGTGCCGAGCTTGCGATGGGCGGGAACGTCGATGACCTCGTCGCTGCTGCGGAGACGGTCGAAAACCCCCCACCGCTGCAGTGCCCGCAGGTAGTCGCGGGGCCCTTCTCGGCCGAGGATCGACAGCGTCCGCAACTCGTCCGCGGCCTCGTCGGAGGCGGAGTAGGCCAGCACGTGCGATTGCGCGTCCTCGATCGACACCATGCCGCCGGCGTTCTGGGCGACGATCTGCGCGAGCCCGAACAGGTCGGTGTCGGTGGCCAGCAGATCCGGATCACCCAGGCCCGTGCTGCGGCGGGAGCGGTCCAGCATGCGTTGCACCAGCGGGAACACGTGATCCCAGCGGGCCTTCGGGTGCACCGCCACCAACGCGACCCCGGCGCGGCGGGCCGCTGCCTGCAGCGCCGTCGACGTTGCCGCATTCTTGGACATCACCGCCCTCACCCGGTGCTCGGACGGGCGGAGGGCAATGCTGTCGAACCAGCGCACGGCCTCCGTCTTGCCGATCCCGACGTGCAGGTACAGGTCCGGCAGCGGCGATTGCGAATCGGTCTCGGTGGCCAGGTCGGAGCTGTCGACGAGTGCGACGGAGGACAGCGCGACCTCGGTGCCGGCCGGCGCGTCGATCAGTTCGACGACCGAGGTGTCGAGGGAACTGAGAAGCTCACGCAGCGTGATGCTTCCGGCGGCACGGCCGGACGAGTCGGGTGAACCCGTACGGGTTCCGCCTTCAGAATTCACGGGACGATCTCCACTTCGGGATCACACGAGCAGTTGGCTGATTGTACAACTCCAATAATAGAGATTTGTTCGACTGGCTCATTCTTTCGCCGCCGTGCTGGTGTTGACTACGGCTAGTTCGTTGCGGCGGCCGTCTTCGCCGCCACATCCCGTAGGAGGTTTTCATGGACGCCATCACCACCACCCCGCAGCCCGTCAACGAGCCGGTGGGGTCGTTCACGCCGGGCAGCGCGGAGCGGGCGCGGCTGCAGGCGAAGCTGGCCGAACTCGGGTCGAATCCGACGGAGATCCACCACGTGATCGGCGGGCAGCACCGGCGCGGCAACGGCCCGGCCATCGACGTCGTCCAGCCGCACCGGCATTCGGCGGTACTGGGCACCTTCACCAACGCGGGCACACAGGACATCCAGGACGCGGTCGCCGCGGCCACCGCCGCGGCCCCGGCCTGGCGGGCGCTGTCGTTCGAGGACCGCGCCGCGGTGTTCCTGCGCGCAGCCGACCTGCTGTCCGGACCCTGGCGCGAAACACTCGCCGCCGCAACCATGCTCGGCCAGTCCAAGACCGCATACCAGGCCGAGATCGACACTCCGTGCGAACTGATCGACTTCTGGCGGTTCAACGTCCACTTCGCCCGCCAGATCCTCGCCGACCAGCCCATCTCCTCCCCCGGGGTGTGGAACAAGCTCGAGTACCGCTCGCTCGAGGGCTTCGTGTATGCGATCACCCCGTTCAACTTCACCGCCATCGCCGGCAACCTGCCCACCGCGCCCGCACTGATGGGCAACACGGTGGTGTGGAAGCCGTCGCAGACGCAGGCCGTCGCCGCGTACTGGACGATGAAACTGCTCGAGGCCGCCGGACTGCCGCCCGGCGTGATCAACCTCGTCAACGGCTCCGGCGCCGCGGTCTCCGACGTCGTTCTCGCCGACCCCCGCCTCGCCGGAATCCACTTCACCGGCTCCACCGCCACCTTCCAGCACCTGTGGCAGCAGGTCGGCAACAACATCTCGAACTACCACTCCTACCCTCGACTGGTCGGCGAGACCGGCGGCAAGGACTTCGTCCTCGCCCACAGCTCCGCGAACCCCGATACTCTGACCACCGCGCTGCTCCGCGGCGCCTTCGACTACCAGGGCCAGAAATGCTCCGCCGCCTCCCGGGCGTTCGTCCCGAAGTCGGTGTGGGCGAAGATGGGTGACGACTTCATCGAGAAGGCATCGACGCTGAAATACGGTGACGTCACCGACTTCTCGAACTTCGGTGGCGCCGTCATCGACAAGCGTGCCTTCGACCGCAACGCCGACGCCATCGCCCGCGCGAAGGCCACCCCCGGCCTGACCATCGCCGCCGGCGGCCACGTCGACGACAGTGTCGGCTACTTCGTCGACCCCACCGTGCTGCTCGGTGACGACCCCACGGACGAGGCGTTCCGCACCGAATACTTCGGACCGATCCTGTCCGTACACGTCTACGACGACTCCGCCGCCGGATCGTTCGAGAAGGTCCTCGACCTCGTCGACAAGGGCTCCGCATACGCGCTGACCGGGTCGATCATCGCCGACGACCGCACCGCGATCGCCCAGGCCACCGACGACCTGCGGTTCGCGGCCGGCAACTTCTACATCAACGACAAGCCCACCGGCGCCGTCGTCGGACAGCAACCGTTCGGCGGTGCCCGCGCGTCGGGCACCAACGACAAGGCCGGCTCCCCGCAGAACCTGCTGCGCTGGGCGTCCGCCCGCACCATCAAGGAAACGTTCGTCCCCGCCACCGACCACCGCTACCCGCACCAGGCGGCCGACACCTCCGAGGACATCTGATGGCATTCTCCGCCCTGCTCCGCCCCGCCCTGCTGGCCGCCGCCCGCTCGCCTCGCATCGAACGCACCGTCACCAAGATCCCGGTGACCCGCAGCCTCGTCGACCGGTTCGTCGCCGGCCAGACCGAGGACCAGGCGATCGCCGCGACCACATCCATCCTCGACTCCGGCCGCTACATCACGATCGATCACCTCGGCGAGGACACCACCGATTCGGCGCAGGCCGACGCCACCGTGTCGCACTACCTGACCCTGCTGTCCGATCTGGCGACCCTCAGCCAGAAGACCGCGTCGACGTCGCCGACCTCGGTTCGCAATGTCGAGGTCTCGTTGAAGCTGTCCGCGCTGGGGCAGTTCCTGCCCCGCGACGGACACAAGGTGGCCCTCGAGAACGCGCACAAGATCTGCACCGCCGCCGAGGAGGCCGGCGCGTGGGTCACCGTCGACGCCGAGGACCACACCACCACCGACTCGACGCTGTCGATCGTCCGCGAACTCCGCAAGGACTTCCCGTCCCTCGGCACCGTGCTGCAGGCATACCTCGAGCGCACCGAGGGCGACTGCCGGGACCTGTCCGGCCCCGGATCGCGCATCCGGTTGTGCAAGGGCGCTTACAAGGAACCTGCCTCGGTCGCGTACCAGGGCAAGGAGGCGGTCGACGATGCCTACCTGCGCTGCCTGCGCATCCTGATGAACGGCCAGGGCTACCCGATGGTCGCGTCCCACGACCCGGCCATGATCGAGGCCGCCCTGCAGCAGGCGAAGACCAACGGCCGCACCGCCGACGAATTCGAAATCCAGATGCTGTACGGCATCCGCGACGCCGAACAACTCCGCCTGGTCGGCGAGAACAAGCACCTGCGGGTGTACCTCCCCTACGGCGAGCAGTGGTACGGCTACTTCATGCGCCGCCTCGCCGAACGCCCCGCCAACCTGACCTTCTTCCTCAGGTCACTGATGTCACACAGCTAGGCGTCGAACCCGACTTCTCAGTTCGCTTCTGCACAATTGGCCAATTCGATCAACGCGGATCGGTAGATCTCGGAGATCGCCTCTGCAAGTTCGGGTTCGCTCTCGGGGGCGGTGGATGCGAACTCGGCACTCCACACGACTTCGGCGCCGTCGGGATGGGGGTTGACGGTGAAGGTCGAGGAATAGAACGACAGGGGCAGCGGCCCGGAGACGTACTCGTAAGTGTAGCTTCGCCGCGGATCGTCGTGGTGGACGATCCGCTCCGTCGCTTCGCCACCGTCGTCGACGAAGGTCGCGTACCGCAGGTCACCGTGTTGGCGCGACTTTTCCAGCGCGGGAATCCAGTCCGCGACGTTGGCAGTGTCGCCGCCGATTTTCCACACGGCGTCGGGTGTTGCTCCGATGACGCGGGTCTCGACTACTCGCATGAGGTGTCCTTACGGTCGTATGTAATGAGCAGTTCTGTCAGTCGGCGCACGTCGTCGGCGCCTATCCCGTTGTCCCGCAGCAGAGCGTGGACACCGCCGTACCGTTGGTCGACGTTGTCGAGGAACCGTTCCATCGCATCCGCGGGCGCCGTCCATGCCTCCGGTGGGTAGAGGTCGGCGGCGGGGCCGTACGACGTCATCTGCCGCAGACGCCGCATGGAGGCGGTGACGTCGTCGGGGGCGGCGGCGTAGTCGGCGGCGATGTCCTCGCGGAGCACCCCGATGGCGTCGAGGAGCAATGCGATGGCCACGCCGGTCCGGTCCTTGCCGACGGTGCAGTGCACCAGGACCGGGAGAACGGCGGGTTCGAGAAGCCGTGTGGCGAGGGAGACCACGCCGGCGGCGTCCTCGGCCAGGTAGGTGAGATAGCGGGTGACGAGCGGATCGTCACCGTCCATTGGGGCAACCGCCGAGTCCTCGGCCACGCGGTCGCCGATGCTGAACGGGTGGCGGAAGTGGCGAACCCCCAACTCGTCGAGAGGTCCTCGCCCCTCCACCGCGACTTCGTGGGGCAGCCGCAGATCGATGGTCGCCCGGATCCCGGTGTCTGCGATCAGCGCCTGCCCCGACTGCTCGTCCAGGAATTGCGGTGTCCCGCTGCGGAAGAGCACTCCGGACCGTAGGTGCCCGCCGTCCCGGGTTCGCAGTCCGCCGATGTCACGGAACCCGAGAAGTCCCGCGTAGGTCGCGGTCATGACTGTGTGGACAGGATGGTGACGACGCAGGCGTTGCCGTCCATTCCGGCCGCTCCCCCACCCATCGTCTCGACGAGCCCGACACGGTGCCGGGCGACCTGCCGCGGTCCGGCCTGTCCGCGCAGTTGCCATGCGATTTCGGCGAGCTGCGCCATTCCGGTGGCGCCGAGCGGATGCCCGCGTGAGAGCAGGCCCCCGCTCGGGTTGACCGGTTGCGCACCGTCGCGGGCGGTGTGGCCGGAGGGGGCGAGTTCGGCGCCCTTGCCGCGGGGTGCGATGCCGAGCGCCTCGAGGGTGATGATCTCACCGATGGTGAAGGCGTCGTGCACCTCGAGCACGTCGATCTCCTGCGGGGTGCGGCCGGCCTGGTCGAAGGCCTTCTCGGCGGCGCGGGCGACGCTGGCGAAGCCCCAGACGTCCTCGCTGCGCTGGTCCCACAGGGCACCGGAAACCATCGCGGAGGCCTCGATCCGCAGGTCGTTGCGGTTGCCGCGGTCGCCGCCGACGATGGCGGCGCCGGCCCCGTCGCTGGTCGGGCAGCACTGCAGGAACGTCAGCGGTTCGGCGATCATGCGGGAGTCGAGCACCTCCTGAACCGTGGGCGCCGTGTCCCGCAGTTGGGCGCGGGGGTTGTCCATCCCGTTGGTCTTGTTCTTGACCGCGATGGCCGCGAGTTGTTCTGGGGTGACGCCGAATTCGCCGACGTACCGCTGCGCCTGCAGGGCGTACAGGCCCGGCAACGGCAGGGACGCCGCGCCTTCGGGGTCGGTGGCTTCGGGCACGATGGCTCCGGAGAACAGGGTGGACATCTGATCCACTCCGAGCACCAGAATGCACTTGAACCGGCCATAGCGGACCGCTTCGACCGCCTCGTGGTAGGCCGCGGTGCCGCTGGCACAAGCATTCTCGACGGTCCACATGGGCACCGAGGGAATGCCGAGTCCGCGCTGGATACGTGTCGCGACCCCGGGCGGGCCGAACACGGACCCGACGATGATGGCGTCGATCGCATCGGGCCGGATACCGGCGTCCTGGACTGCTTCCGCGACCGCGGTCCAGGCGAGAGACTCGACACGCTGGTCCGGGAATCGTCCGTAGGCAGAGGTTCCGACACCCCACAACATGGCCTGGTTCATCGCTGCACCTCCGTAGTGGCGACGAGATCGCCGTCGTCTGTTCCGGTGACCTCGAGCCGGGTACCGATCTCGAGTACCGCAGGTTCGCCGAGGTGAACGAGTACCCGTGGGCCGTCGTCGAGGTCGACGTACGCAAGCCCGAACGGTGGCCGTCGGGTGCCCACGGGGATCGCAACCACGGTCGATGACCAGGTCTCGCCCGTGCGGGCGAAGCGGGCCGGTTCGGTGGAGGCGTAGCACACCGGGCACCACGGCAAATGCTGTTGCGCGGTCGGGTACCGGCACACCGTGCACCGGGAGCCGAGCACGGCATCGCCGTCGAGGACCGGACGCGAGTCGGCGACCGGGAGTCCCCCGACGGCGGAGCCGGCGCGGCGCTTGGTCGGCCGCCCCACACCCAGCTCGCTCATCAGTGCTCACCCGCCAGGGTCAGCGAGAAGTCCTCGGCCTCGATGTGCAGGTACGCGCCGACGGAGGCTTCGACCAGGTTCCTGATGTACCGCGCCTGCCTGCTGGTCGGGGCGAAGTCGCGGTTCCTCTGAGGGGTAGCGCGCATCACGTTGATGTCGTTCTCGGGGACGAGCAGCCGCAGAAGCAACTCGTCGTCGCTGATCGACTCGCCGAACTTTTTCCGCAGTTCGCCCAGGCTCGGCTGCGGGGGCTCCCAGTTCTCGTAGCTCTTCGCCTTGGGCGAGCTCATGATGGTGTCGTACACATTCGGATCCATCGGGGCGACGGGTTTGCCGTAGAAGCCTTGCGAATAGATCATCACCTCGTCCGGCACCACGGAATACCGGGATCCCGTCACCACGTTCAGCACCGCCTGCGTGCCCACCAGCTGCGAGAACGGTGTGGCCATGACGGGGTAGCCGAGTTCTTCTCGCACCCGGGACATCTCGTCGAGGACCTCTTCGAAACGATCTTCCATGCCGCGGTCGCGCAGCTGCGCCTTGAACGTGCCCGCCATTCCGCCGGGAAGCTGGTGCCGGTACTGGAACAGGGAGTACTCGGCCGGCTGGCCGACCGGCAGGTCCTCGTACTCCGCGACGCGCAGCAGGTGCTGTTCTACTGCGGCGAAACGGGACTCGTCGACGTCGACGTCGAAGCCGGCGTAGCGCAGGTTCGCCACCGTGTTCTCGGTCGAGGGCAGCGACACCCCCGCCGCGAGCGGGCGGCTAGCCGTGTGCACACGATCTGCGCCGGCGAGGACGGCTTCGAGGTAGTTCAGCGGCGCGAGCGCGTTGTTGCTGTGAAAATGGACCTCCACCGGCAGGTTTCCGGCCGCACCTTTGATGGCCGCAATGAGCGAGCGGGTGCGCTCGGGGGTCAGCAGGCCGGCGGCATCCTCGAGTTCGATACCGTCCGCACCGGTCGCGACCAGCTCCCGTGTGCGGGCGGCGTAGTACTCGTCGGTGTGGTAAGGCGTGTCGGCGTAGAGGATGCACGGCAGCGCCTGACCACCCTCGGCCTGCACGGTCTTGACGAGGCGGCCGATCTTGTCGATGTTGAACAGGCCGTCATAGATCCAGAAGCTGCCGACGCCGTGAGCGCTGAGTCGCTGCACCCACAGGTCCATCACGCTGTCCGCGGTGAGTCCGAACGTGACGATGCCATTGCTGCGGGTGCCGGCACGAACCGTCGTCTCGGGCATCGACTTCGACAGCGAGATCAACTGCTCCCACGGATCTTCCTTGCAGTGCCGCACGAGCACCTCGAAGATCGAACTGCCGGCCAGGTCGATGGTGTGGAAGCCGGTGCGGTCCAGCTCGGAAGCCATGGGCAGACCCATGTCCTTGCGCAGCCGCATGCCCCACCAACTCTGGGGGCCGTCGCGCAGTGTCTGATCGACGATGTCGATCTTGCGCCGGGTGCCGTCGGCGTTGCGCGGAGCGATGTCGAGGTAACTCATGAGATCTTCTCCAGATAGTCGGGGAGGCCCCGAGAGGCGATCCACTCGGTGGTGACGGTGCCGGCCCGGAAGTCCGGATGATCCAGTGCCACCCGGGCGAAATCGGCGGTGGTGGGAACTCCGGTCACCCCCAGCCTCCCGAGGGCGGCGACCAGACGATCCGCGGCGACGTCACGGTCGGGTCCGTGCGCCACGATCTTCGCCAGCAGAGAGTCGTAGTACGGGGTAACGACGTAGCCGGGTTCGCAGTGACTGTCGACGCGAATGCCCGCGCCCTCCGGGGGATCCCAGGTCTGCACCGTGCCCGGATTGGGGATGAAACCGCGGGCCGGGTCCTCGGTGGTGATGCGCACCTCGATGGCGTGCCCGGTCAGGTCGATGTCGTCCTGGGTGAACCGCAGCGGCTCCCCTGCCGCCGAACGCAACTGCTCGGCGACCAGGTCGACGCCGGTGACCATCTCGGTCACCGGGTGCTCGACCTGGATTCGGGCGTTGAACTCGAGGAACGCGAACTCGTGGGAGTCTGCGTCGTAGATGAATTCGACGGTGCCGGCGCTGTCGAGCCCGAGCGCCTCGGCGAACAGAACCCCGCTGCGTCGGATGTCCTGACGAATCCTCTCGGGCAGGTTGGGTGCCGGCGATTCCTCGACGACCTTCTGGTGGCGACGTTGCAGGGTGCAGTCGCGTTCGCCGAGGTGGATGACGTTGCCGTGTTTGTCCCCGAGCACCTGGACCTCGATGTGGCGGGCGTTGCGGATGAACCGCTCGACGTACAGTCGCCCGTCACCGAACGCCGACTGCGCCTCCGCCGCGGCCGACGACCAGCGGGCCCTCAGCTCGGATTCGTTCTCGACCACAGACATTCCCCGGCCACCGCCGCCGGCGGCGGCCTTGACCAGGACCGGATAGCCGAGTTCGGCGGCCGCGGCGACCGCCGCCTCGGTCGAGTCGAGTATCGGAGAGCCGGACAGCACGGGGATACCGGCCGAGCGGGCGAGTTCACGGGCCCGAGCCTTGTCCCCGGCCTCGGCGACCGCTTCCGGGCGCGGTCCGACGAACGTGAGCCCTTCGGCGACGCAGGCGGCGGCGAAGTCCGGGTTCTCCGACAAGAATCCGTAGCCGGGGTGCACGGCGTCGCAGCCGGCGCCGAGGGCGGCACTGAGCACGGCGGGGATCGCCAGGTAGCTCTGCGCTGCCGGGGCGGGGCCGATGCACACGGCGCGGTCGGCCATCCGAGCGGCGAGCCCGTCGCGGTCCACGGTCGAGGTCACGGCGACCGTCTCGATGCCGAGGGCGCGGCAGGCCGTGATCACGCGGACCGCGATCTCCCCGCGGTTGGCGATCAGGACCCGCCGCAGCGGGGTGCGGCGCGGTGACTCGGTGGTCAGGGTCGCCGGGCTAGCCATCGGTCGGCCTGATCAGGAACAGCACCTGGTCGAATTCGACGAGGTCCGCGTTGGCGGCGCAGATCTGCACGATCTCTCCGCCTTGCGGTGTGACCACGGGGTTCATCAACTTCATGACCTCGACGATGGCGATCTGCTGACCGGCCTCGACGGTCTGCCCGACCTGTACGAACGGCGGATCGCCCGGGCTCGGTGCAGCCCAGAACGCGCCGACCGTCTGTGCCCGGACCTCGACACACCCGGCGGTGTCGACAGCGGCCGGTGCCGCAGGTGCGGGCACGGCGGCAGGAGCGGACGCGGCTGCAGCCGGGGACGGCACGGCTGCAGCCGGAGCTGGTTCGGCGACCGCGGCCGGTGCGGCCGGAGCCGGTGCGGCCGGACCCGGTGCGGCCGGAGCAGGAACCGGGGGCCCGTCCTTACCGACCGTGATTCGGATACCGTCGAGTTCTAGGGTCATGGAGGCCCATCCGGACTCCTTGAAGGTGCGCAGAATCTCCTGCACCTCGCGATGGGTCACACGATCCGCCGTGGTCATGACGTGCTCCTCTGGTGTGCGATGGCTGCTAGAAGCACCGGCAGCCGATGGGTGGTAACAATTGCTTCGACACCGGAGTCCAGGGCAGCGCGCACGCCGTCGGGGGCGCAGAACACGGCTCCGCGTACGGTTTTGGTGCCGTCAGGGATGTCGGGCAGCTGCTCGCCGAGGTCCTCGGCGGCGACGGTGTCCGCGTTGAAGATCGGTTCGACGGCGACGTCGGGGCCGACCTGCAGCGAGGTGACCCTCTCGGCCCAGCCGGTGAGGCGACGCAGATCCTCGTCCTCACTCTCGTCGACCGCCGAGGTCGGCAGTTCGCCGGCGTAGACCTTGCCGGTGGTGGCGTCGACGGTGACGGTGCGGCCGACCAGGCCTGCCACGGTGTCGGTGCCGCAGCCGACGACACAGGGGGTGTCCAGGGCCCGGCTGACCACGGCGGCGTGCGAGGTGGCGCCGCCCTGCTCGGTGACGACAGCGGCGGCCGCGATCATGCCGTGGACGTCGTCGGGGCTGGTCGATTTGCGGACCAGGATGCTTCCCGGGTTCGCTTGTGCCGCTTCGGGAGTGTCCACGACCACACCGGTGGCGACGCCCGGGCTGGCGGCCACACCGGTCACGAGCACGTCGGCGGTCTCGGCGGCACCGGCGGCGATTTCCGGCCGCAGCAGGGTGCGGATCTGGTCCGCGGTGACGCGGGTCAGCGCCTCCGCCGGTTCGAGGACACCCTCGTCGACGAGTTCGACGGCGATCCGGACCGCGGCGCGGGCGGTCCGCTTCGCCGGCCGGGACTGCAGCAGGAACAACTCGCCGCTCTGAATGGTGAACTCGATGTCCTGGGCGTCGCGGCCCTCGCGGTCGAGTCGCTCGGCGGCGTCGAGGAGTTCGGCGTGCACGGCCGGCCAGCGCTCCTCCAGGTCGGTGAGGGGTTTCGGGGTGATCCGGCCGGACACGACGTCCTCGCCCTGCCCGCGTTGCAGGTACTCGCCGTACGGTTCGCGGGTGCCGTCGACGGGGTTGCGGGTGAACAGAACCCCGGTGCCGGAGTCGTCGTCGAGGTTGCCGAACACCATCGCCTGGATGGTGACCGCGGTGCCGAGGTCGTCGGGGATGCCGTAGTGCTTGCGGTAGGCGAGGGCACGCCGGGACCGGCTCGACTGGAAGACCGAGGCGACGGCGGCGCGCAATTGTTCCCACGGGTCGGCCGGCACGGTCTCGTCGACGTCGCCGGAAATCGCCGCCCGGACCGACGCGGTATCGGGCAGGTCTTCGAGTTCCTCGGTGCAGCCGAGGACGAGACGGCCGTAGAAGCCGGTGAAGCGGCGATGCACCTCGGCGGCGAAGTCGCGGTCGCCGCTTTCTGCGGCCAGGGCGGCCTCGACCTCGTCGTTGCAGCCGAGGTCGAGGATGGTGTCCATCATGCCGGGCATGCTGATCGCGGCGCCGGAGCGCACCGACACCAGCAGCGGGCGTTCGGCGCCGCCGAACGTGCGGCCGAGTTCCTTCTCCAGCAACCGGATTCCAGCGATCAGTTCGTCGGCCAGGCCCTCGGGCAGGCCGCCGTCGGCGAAGTAAGCCTCGCAGGCCGCGGTGGTGACGACGAACGCCGGTGGCACCCGCAGACCCAGTGACCGCATCCGCCACAGGCTCCATGCCTTCCCGCCGACCAGATCGCGGCTCGGCTCGGCGGCGTTCTCGTCGGGGACGACGAGCCAGCGAAGTCCCGTTGCGGTGCTCATTCGGGGCGCTCCCGTCCGGTGAGGCGGAGGATGTGTTCGTGCATCTGGAACCACACGGTGTGGACGGAGTCGACGCGGACGCCGCTGACGTAGTCGGTCTCGCCGCCCTCTGCGCGGATCAGCGCCGCGCCGATCCGGTCGAGGAATCGATCGACCAGCGGGTTCTGCTGGGCCAGGGGTTGCAGGACCTTCTGGGTCTTCTCGTGCACGCGGCCGAGCTTCTCGACGATCTTGGCGTCGTAGTCGGCGTCGGCGTGATCGTTGCTGACGCGGGCGCCGTCGACCTCGATCGTCTGCCAATCGGTGGTCAGGGTGAGGACCTGCTTGTTGACGCCGGTCTCGAAGGAGTCCATCGCGTCGGTGACGGCCGGGTCCGCGCGCAGACCGGCGAAGGCGCGGGCGTACACGTCGTCGAGGAACTCGCGGCCGGCCGGGGTGATCATGTAGTTGCCGCGCGCGGCCATCACCGCGCCGTCCGCGACGGCCTTCTCCAGCGCCGCCTCGACGTCGGCGATCGGGAGGGCGTTGATCTCGGCGAGCTGCTCGGCGGATCCGAGCTGCCGCAGGGTCAGGGTGTGAACGGTGAGTTCGTTGGGGTCGAGCATGACGGGTCCTTTCGGTGTCGGGGTCAGACCTGCGCGGCGACCATGCGGTCGCGCACTTCGCGGCGCAGGGATTTCCCGACCGGACTGGTGGGGATGTTCGGCCAGATCTCCAGGGAACGAGGCCGTTTGAAACCGGCGAGTCGATCGGCGCAGAACTCGAGGATCTCGTCGGGCTCGGCGGTGGAGCGGGTGACGACAGCGGCGGCGACCCGTTCGCCCCACTTCTCGTCGGGCAGGCCCACGACGGCGGCCTCGACGACCGCGGGGTGGGTCAGCAGGGCGTCTTCGACCTCGCGGGGGTAGACGTTGAAGCCGCCCGAGATGATGACGTCGTGCCTGCGGTCGAGCAGGTGCAGGTATCCGTCGTCGTCCCAGCGTCCGATGTCGCCGGTGTGCAACCAGCCGTCCGGTTCGATCGTCTCGGCGGTGGCGTCCGGGCGACGCCAGTACCGGCTCATCGTGTGCGGCCCCCGGGTCAGGACCTCCCCGACCTCGTCCGGTCCGAGCACGGTGCCGTCGGCGGCCCGGACCTGCACCTCGACGAACGTGTAGGGCTTACCGGCGGAGGTCAATCGTTCCGGTGTGTGTTCCCACGGCTGCAGGCAGGTGATCGCCAGCGGGGCCTCCGCCTGACCGTAGAGCTGCGCGAAAACCGGTCCGAGGAGGTCGATTCCGCGTCGGAGCACACTGGTCGCGATCGGGGCTCCTCCGTAGCACAAGCGCTCGAGGGCGAGATCCGCTGTTGCCGTGGCGGGATCTTCGAGCAGCATCGCGATCATCGTCGGCACCATGAACGTCGACGTGGCCCGGTACTTCTGTGCGGCGTCGAGGAAGGCGCCGGGCGAGAATTTCGACACGATGACGTTCGGGGCGCCCTTGACCAGGTGCGGCAGGAAGAACGCGCCGCTGCCGTGGGTGATCGGGGCGGCGTGCAGCATCACCGAGTCCGGTCGCAGGTTCGGCAGCAGGTCGACCAGGAAATTCGCCACTTCGGCGAGCTCGCTGCGCGTGGTCAGGACCACCGCCTTGGGCTTGCCGGTCGTGCCGCCGGTGTAGGCCAACCGCAGTGGTTCGTCCTGGTCGCGCCGCACGTCGCAGGGGCCCTCGGCGGCGCCGGCGATGAGGCCGGGCAGCTCGTCGGCGGTGATCATCACCTCGACCCGTGCGGGCGGCTCTCCGGCGTGGACCAGCGCTCGTGCCTGCGAATCCTCGACCTTGTAGGCGTGCTCGTGCGCGGTCTCTCGGACGTTCAGCGGGACCCGGACCAGCCCGGCCTTCGCGAGGGCGTAGTAGACGACGACGCCGTCGATCCCGTTCGGCATGAGCACCGCGACGCGGTCACCGGCGTCCAGACCGCGGGCCAGCAGCGCGTGGCCGAGCCGGTCGGTGAGTGCGTCGAATTCGGCGAAGCTGACCACCCGGTCGCCGTCGATCAACGCGGGGGCGGCACCGTACTGCCGCCCGGCGCGGCGGATCAGGTCACCGATCTGCATCGTCATTCCTTCGTCTCGCTCGCGGCGGGCAGGTCGGCGCGACGCAGCCCGGACCCGCGGCCCTCCAGGTTTCGGGAGCCGCGCTGTGCGAGGCGGTACAGCTCGTCCGCCTGCGGGGTCCCGTGGTTCCACTTCACCCATTCCTCGTCGAGGTAGCGGTTGCCACCGTCGAGCACGGAGGGAGTGAATCCCCGTGCGCGCGAGTTGTAGTCGTCGATGTCGATGCGCCCGGCACTCGTGGTCCACACACCGGTCTTGCCGGGCAGGCTCGACGAGCCGGTGAACCGGTCACCTGCCGTCGGTGCGTAGTCGTCGTCGGTGAGCACCGAGTAGGGGATGCCGGTGAGCATGTTGCGATTCAGGTCGGAGTAGCGGGCCATGGTGTACTCGTTGCTCGTCTGGTGGGGCAATCCCAGCAGGCCCACCATCTCGCCGAGGTTGTCGCGTCCGTATTCGTCGTTGAGCAGGGGCTTGAACCGCTGCACTCGTTCGTCGACCTGGAACCAGTCGTCCTGCCGGTAGGTTCCGGCGAGATGCGCGAAGTCCTTGCCGACCGAGGAGTAGACCAGGGCGCCGGCGTCGATCATCTGCTCGCGTGACCAGGTGGCGATCCGCTTCCACAGGTCGGTGGTCGCCTCGTTGAGGATCTCCCGGTACTGCTCCATGGTATCGGCCAGGGTGTCGGCGTCGTCCATGCCGACCGGAATGTAGCCGTCGGTCAACGCGTCCGAGGTGTACATCCCGACCGCTTCGATGTTGGCGGCGTTGTATCCGGGTTCGGCCTCGAAGGACGCCCAGTCGTCCATCAAGTGGAAGTTGGTTCCCTTGAAGACGATCGGGATCGTGAGGTTGTTGAACGGCAATTGGGTGGCGATGCCGTCGAGCCACGGGTAGTCACCTTCGGTGAGGTCGAAGAAGTCCCGCATGATCATCTGCCGGTTGTTGCCGAAGTCGTAGGGGCCGCTGTTGTGCAGGCCGATGCGGCACTCGCAGTGCGCGAGGAACGCGTACTGGGACAGTTGGGCGACGAGTTTGGTTGCGGCGGTGTGCAGCCGGTCACCGGGCACCACACCGTGCAGGTCGGACTCGAACACCTGCAGGGTTCGTTCGGGCAGGAACTGGCTGCGGTCGCCGAATTCCTTGTTCGTCAGGTGTCCGTCGTTGCGGTGGTAGGCCAGATTGAACCGCCGGGAGAAGTCGAGCACGTCGACGACGTCGTCGACCGCGTCGGTGGGCCGCAGGAGCCCCCAGTTCATCAGCATTTCGCGGCCGATGAGGTAGAACGCGGGCATGCCCCACGCCGCGTTGACCGTGTCCACCTTGAGGCTGACCTCGCGGGCGCGGTCTCCGAGTTCCTCGGCGGGCGTCGCCGCGTCGATCTCGCGCAGCAGGGTCGGCAACCGGTAGAAGCTGTTGAGATAGCTCACCAGCATGTACGGGTTCATCGGGAACAGCTTCGACTCCTGCACCGTCCGCGTGATGCACAGCCAGTAGGTGGTGTCGGACAGACTCCGGAGGTAGTTGTTGGTCTCCAGCAGGGTCCGGTAGTTCAGATTCGCCATGGTCTCAGCTCTCGCTTTCGATCAGCCAGATCCGGGCATGCCCGGTGTCGCCCGTCTCGTAGGCATCCGCTGCCGGGGGCGCCGCGGTCACTTCGAGTTCGACCAGGTCGCCGTTCTTCAGGTCGTTGATCTTGCAGTTCATCAGCGTGGGGACGTCGTACTCACGGGCGAGGATGCCCAGGTGCGAGCGCACGGTGCCGCCGAGGCAGATGACGCCGGCGAACCCTTCGATGATCGGTGCGGTCAAGGTGCCGCCCGAGTCGTCGATCACGGCGATCGTGCCGGGCGGGATGCCGTCGGTGAGGAATTCCATGACCTGCTCGACGGCGGAGATCAACGCGACCGGTCCGATGACCGTCTGGGACTTCTTGATCACGTTGTCGCCGATACCCACGTGACGGCGACCGTCCGAGTCCCGGTCTTCCGAGAACTCCCGCGCCTCTCGGTCGGTTCGCTTGTACTTGTGCGGCTCGGATTCGAGCGAGACCGTCGCGGAGTACTCGAACCGGTACCCGGAATCCAGGGCCTCCTGCTCGATCGCTCGCGCATCCTCCACCGAGAAGATCTCGAACTGACGTTCGAACACGCTGTCTTTCCACCGCTCGCCGGTGGCGGAGAATCGTTGTGCCGCCAACGACCGCACAGCGGTGTTGAAGCGGCCCGGCAATGGGAGCATTTCGGTCGATCCCCATTTCGGGGGCGTAACCACGGAGTCGGACATGTCACCTCACGTTTCCTCGGGACGGACGCAGCCGCCGACGCGGCCGGAAACAGGTGGCTACCTGGTATTTTTTCTCCGGCTTCTTGGCGTTGTGACCTAAAACTAGTTACGCTCCGTGGTGTGACCCAGTCCACGTTGGGGGACACTTCCGGGACAACGCCGAGCGCAAAGTCCTCGTCCCGAAACCGCTCCCCGTTCCGCGCCAACCTGAGCAAGGCCGACTACGAGCGTGCCTTCGACATCCTCGAACAGTGCTCCGGCGCGGCCTGCCTTCCCGACTTCAAGGAACGGGCCGTCGAGGCGATCAGTGAGCACTTCGCCCTGAGACACGTGTCGTTCTTCGCCGGCGCGACCTTCCACACCGTCTTCGAGGACTCGGCACCCCTGACGGCGGGCAAAACCGCCAAGATGCTGCCCGAGTACCAGGACCGGTGGGCCCGCTACGACATCTTCGGCACGCCGGCGGCGATGCGGCAACTCGTCTCCAGCGGGGTGTCGTCATTGGACGAACTGCAGTCGATGGGCCAGTTGCCGGCGGCGGCCGACGCCTACGTCAGATACTTCCTCTCCTCCACGTGGCGCATGCAGACCGCTGCCGCATTGCGCCTGGAGCTGAGCGCGGGACACACGGCACTGCTGGGGATGTTCGACCCGGAGCCCGGCAAGATCGGCGCCTCGGAGGCGGCCACGCTGCGCCTGCTGAGCCAGCAGATGTCCGCCATGGCTCGCGGCCTGCCCGCGTCGAAGTCGCAGGCCGCCCTTGCACGGCTCTCCGTGCGGCAGCGGCAGGTCGTCCGGCTCGTCGCGGACGGATTGTCGAATGCGCAGATCGCCGAGATCCTCTCCCTGGCCGAGGACAGCGTGAAGAAGTACGTCACCCGAATCCTCACGACCACCGGCTGCCAGTCCCGGATGGAACTGGCGCTGCTGGCGCGGGCGCAGCGGATATGAGTAAGGGGCCGCGGACAATTAGTCCGCGGCCCCGTCACGCTCCGGTCAGAGGAAGGACGTCTCCTTCGTCAGCCCGTAGCGGGGATGCTCACCGATCACCATCGATTCGAAGATGCCGTACCCGACGGCGTCGCCTTCGCGGCAGCGGATCACGCAGTCCCGCAACTGGTGTACCTCGCGTGCGGTATCGGAATCGGAGACATCCGCGTACCGTTCACCGTCGAGGTGTTCGGGTCCCTGCCATTGCCCGTGCCGCTGGCCCTTGAACCCGAAGTACAGTCCCGTGCCGAGGTGGAACCCGGTGTCACTGACCGGTTCGATCTCGAGGGTGCGCGTCTCGCCCCACCCCGCGTCGAAGGTCAGCGTCCCACCGAGGAGTCGCCTGTTGTCGGGGTCGTACTTGAGGTCGTCTCTCAATCCTTGCAGCGGGCGCTGGGTTCCGTCGGGAAGATTCTCGAAGCCCGAGAAGTAGGTCACCGCACCGTCGACCCATTGCAGGTAGTGGTGGATCTCGTAGCTGGACCCGTCGGGACGCTGCATCCACATCGGACTCCAGGTGAGAATGAAGTCGCCGTCGAGCCGCTGAGGTTTGAAGACATCCGGTGCGGGCTCACCGACGTCCATCCGCACTCCCCAGGAGTGGTCGCGGAAGCCGAACCACTCCTCGTCGCGCACCTCGATACGCTCGCCGTCGAGCCAGATCTCACCGCTGACCGTCGACGCCTGGTGGTACCGGAGCAGATCGGACTGCACCCGGAAGCCCTGCGGCTCACGCTGGGCATCCTTCTGCTCCAGAAACGGCGGCAGCACTCCGGTGACGGTGAGGTCGAATCGCAGTGGGACCACGTCGTTCTCCTGCAGGACCCAGCGCACCTGACGGAGCGGCTCGATGACCTCGTAGTCCAAGGGCCCCACACCGATCCGCTCGCCGTCGAGATCGAGCTGCCTGCTGGCTCGAACCGTCAGCTGCTCCTTCCCCCGCGAGACGCCGGCGAACATGTCCATCACGTTCCGGTTGTGGTATTTCCCGAGACCGATGTCGACCTGGATGGACCCGTCACGAGCGAAGAGCGAAGACCACAGCTTCTCCGTCCACGACGTGTCGGCATGGCTGATGGTCGCGAAGGTTTCCGGCGTCTGATGACACAACAGCTCGTCGGCGTGAATGAGTTTCTGCATCGATTGGCGCATGGGAGCGCCTCCTCTCGAATGGTTCAGCGAATGGGTGAGAAGGATCCGGGCATGTCGTGTGCCACCAGGGCACCTCCGAATACGGCCGCGGCCCGGTCGTCGTCGTCGAACGGATCAGGGTAGAGCGCAAGCGTCTTCGGCGACATCGCCCAGTCGACCTGATCCGTCACCCCGGCCTCGGCGGCAAAGGGGCGAAGCCCCGAGGTGTACATGGTGGTGGCGGCCATGATTCGGTCGCTCCGGTCCATGGTGGCGAATTTCTGATACAGGCCCATGTGGCATCGGCTGAGATCCGCCGCAACATTCGGCCAGTCTTCCGGCGCGATCAGCTCACGGGTGCCGTCGGCGCGATACCCGTACACGGCAGCTTCGTCGACGACGGCCAGAAGTTGATCCGGTTCGGTGAACGTGGTTCCCCAGTCGTTGATTTCGAACTCGGTGAACTTCGCGCGGTCGAACGTCAGGACCATCGTCAATCCGGTGTAGGGCGGGTCCAGATCGTCCGCCCACGGATACGCCCATGCACTGGGGCCGAGGGAGAGATAGTCCCGCACGATCGTCTGCCGGTTTCCCGTCGGCCGCGGATACGGACCGGAGTCGCAGATGCCGACCCGTGAATCACAGAAATACAGGAACGAGTATCCCGACACCGTGGCGTTCAGCCGCTTGAGGCTCTTCGCGGTGGCCGCATCCAACACCGTTGCCGCGCCGACCAGCTCGTCGACGACGGCCGTCGGCAGGTACCGGTTGGTGAATCCGGCGTCCTTGTAGTCGAGTGTGCCGTCACCACGATGTGCCAGGGTGAGCCGGCGCCAGAAGTCCACGACGGTGCGGATATCCTCCCGGTGGTCACCGGGCTCGATGGCGCCCATCTGGATCAGGCACTCTCGACCGCAGAGGAAGTGGTAGCCGATCATCCAGATCCACAGCGGGCTGACCTTGTTCGGCCCCTCACGCAACCGGCGACCCAGCTCTTCCGCCGGCACAGCCGCGTCGATCACACGTATCCGATCCACGTAGCTGTGGAAATCCTCGATGACCGACAGCGTCATATAGGGCAGCATCGGAAACAGTTCGGACGTGAACCCGGACCGGCGCGTCAATTCGGGTTTCATGGCCCGGCCCATGTGCTGGACGAGGTCGTCGAGGCGGTCGTCGGTGAGTTCCTCGGAGAGGAGTGCCTCGAGCGCAGCACCCGAGACGTCGACCGTGAAGTCCTTGACGGCGATCTCGTCTCCCACGCGCCGGATGTAGTCCCACCACGCGGCGCTCACATCCGCGGACGGGTCCGATGCGGTGTCAGGATCCGGGGAAGCAACGACTCCCGTCTGCTCGTCGATACGAAGCGTGACTTCGGTGCCGTCGGGGATGTCCTCGGACAGTTCGGTACCGACCAGACACGGGACCTCGAACTCTCGTGAGACGATCGCCAGGTGTGAGCGGAGTGTCCCATCCAGACAGACGATTCCCCCGAGCCGGCCCAGGATCGGTGACAGGAATGTCGTGCCGCCCGACGCGACGAGCGCGATCGTGGACTCGAGGTCGCTGTCGAGCGAGGCGATCACGTCGTCCGGTGACCGGAAATGGCGCACTGTTCCGGTCACCGGCGCAAAGGCGTACGACGGATCTCCCTTCCCGAGAATCGACATGGCCTAACCTCCCAGTGGACGGAAGCAACCGTCGCGGTCCTGCGGAACGAAGACGCCACCGATCAACTGCAGCGCGAGGTCGGGATCGCTGAACTTCCGGAAGGATTCGGCGATCCGCGGCGTTATGGCCCAATCGATCTCGTCGTAGCAGCCGGCGAGTCGTGCCCACGCCTTGAGCTTCCACGCGTACATCTCGGTGGCGTACAGGTTGCGTTCCTCGGCATCGGTTTCGGCCAAGCGCTGGTACAGCGCTCGGTGTGCCTTGCGGATCGCCTTGGTGGCCTCCTCGACCTCGTCGGCACCGAGGGGGCGGAGGGTGCCGTCGTCGGTGCAGAACACCCGGGTTTCGATGATGTCGGCCTGGTAGTCGCTGGGTGTGAACCAGGCGGTGCCCCAGACGTTGTTGTCCATCTTCACCGTGGCGGGCAGCCGGTAGGCGATGACGAAATGATGGTAGGGCAGCGTTTCCCGGATACCGTCGACCCAGGGGAAGTCGCCGTCGCCGTCCGTGCAGGTCTCCCGCAGCGCGAGGAACGTGCCGTCCTCGAGCTGATAGGGCCCGGTGTCGCACACCGCGGTGCGCGCGTCGCAGTTCTCCAGGAACGCGTACGCGGTCAGCCGCGCGCCGAATTTGCGAATCCCCGCCTTGACCTCGTCGTCGGCGGGGACGAGGTGGGAGCGGATCTGCGCCAGCACGTCGCCGTCGATGACATGGGAACTGTTCTCCGGCTCCGCGTCCATGTTGAACAGGACGTTGTCGGTGCGCATCGCGATGGTCGCCTCGCGCCAGAAGCGGAGCACCTCGAGCTGATCGTCCAGACCGTCCGACAGGGTGTTCTCTCCGAGGTCGACGAACAGCTCACGACCGGTGAGATAGTGCAGCGGGGTGGCCGCGAGGTTGATGAAGCTGCGCTTGTTGCCGATGGGCAGAGCCTTGCGCACCAGCTCGGTGGGGGTGGCGTGCTGCCGGATGGTGCGGATGCGCTCCGGCACCCTCAGGTAGTCCTCCATCATCGACATCAGGATGTAGGTGTTCATGCCGAACAGTTCCGACTCGAACACGGTCCGCGCGGACAGTTCGGACTTGTAGGCCGCACCCGCAGCGTGCACGAGCCAGTTCCACTCCTCGAGTGTGGGCTCGTAGGCCGGGTCCGTGTACAGAGCCTCCACGTTCACGGGAGTGGTCAGTTGCGCGGTCACGCCGTCACCGCCCCTGCCGCGACGGCCACGCGGGCGGTCTCGGTATCGGACAGGTCCAGCACCACGGTGTCGCCGTCGGCGACGGTTCCGGTCAGTTCGGCGGCGAGCACGCAGGGCACGTCGGACTCCCGCGACAGGATCGCGAGGTGCGATTCCCGGCTCCCGGCTGTACAGACGATCGCGCGCAGGTCGGGCAGGATCGGCGACAGGAAGGTCATCCCACCCTTGCTGACGAACGCGATCGTGTCCTCGAGATCGTCGTCGTCGATCGACAGCACGTCGGCCGTGTCGTTGAACCACCGCGCGGTACCGCGAACCTCCCCTGCGGTGAATAGGTTGACACCGGTCCCGACCTCGTTCAGGTCTCCGCTCATCACATACTCCGTTCAGCCCAATCATGGGCGTGGGATTGTCTTGAACACGCACTTTCGTCGGTGCCAGGAACGCTACGAGCGGCTGTGTCGTGCGCCACAGTCCACTTTGGGGGACAGTCTCGATGCCCGGTCGTCCGGTGGTCGAAAATGGATCCATGGCAGGGGAAGCAACGGAAATCGTTCTGAGCAATCAGGATCTTCGTGAGGTCACCGCGTTCGCCGCGGGGTGCGCGGAGGGGGTACTCGACATATTCGAGGCCGATCAGCCGGACGACTCCCGGCCCCGCGACGCGATCGCTGCCGCGTGGGAGTTCGCTCGGGGTGGTGAGCGCGGGAAATCTCTGCGCGACGCGGCGTGGGCGGCGCTCGCGGCGGCCAAGTGCACAGACACCGAGGCCGCGCGCGAGGCGGCGTGGGCGGCGATGGCCGCGGCAGGCGCTGCCTACCTGCATCCCTTGGCGAAGGCCACCCAGGTCAAGCACATTCTCGGAGCGGCCGCGTACGCGGCGAGAGCGGCCGAACTCGTCGCCGGTGACGATCGGACCGTCGGCGCCGAACACGTCGAGCGAGCGGTCCAGCGTGCGACACCGGTCGTCGTCGACGTACTCGGACGTTTTCCGGCGGCACCGGGTGGCGGCGGACGGGTCGGCGAGTTGATCCGCATGCTGGACGCCGCCCTTCGGCAGTGACAGACGCGGCGGATCTCCGGCACGGCGGGTAATTCATCAACCGTTGACCCAGGCCATTCGGCGTGCCTAGCATCGAATATGCGCGCCATGATTCTCAAGGAATTTCGCGAACTTCGGCGGGACCCCCGCACATTGGCGATGTTGATCGCGCTGCCTCTTCTCCTGCTCGTGATCTTCGGCTACGCGGCCAACTTCTATGTGTCCTCGGTCGAGACGGCGGTCATGGGCCCCTCGGCGCAGCAGGTGAGCACGTCGTTGCCGCCGTTCTTCGACGTGACGCAGACAGACGTCGACGGCTCGACCGCCCAGGCGACGGATCTGTTGCGGGAGAACAAGGTCGACGTCGTGGTGGTGACCGGGTCGACCCCCACGGAACAGTCGACGGCACTGGTGGACGGCTCGAATCTGTTCGCCGCCCAGTCGACGGTGTCGATCCTGAACAAACTCGGCGACCAGGTCCGCACCGAGGTGTTGTTCAATCCCGACCTGAAGACGTCGTGGGTGATGGTGCCGGCGATCATCGGCCTGATCCTCACGTTCATCGGCACGATCGTCACCAGCATCGGCCTGGTCCGGGAACGTGAGGCCGGGACCCTCGAGCAACTCGCGGTCATGCCGATCCGCCCGAGTCAGGTGATCCTGGGCAAGATCGTGCCCTATTTTCTGCTCGCCGCGCTGGACATGACCGTTGTGACGGTGCTGGGCATGGTGCTGTTCGGGGTGCCGTTCAACGGCAACGTGCTGGTGTTCGCGCTCGGCGCCGCGCTCTTCCTGTTCGTCGTCCTCGGTCTCGGTGTGCTGATATCGACGATCTCGCAGACCACCGGACAAGCGATCCAAACGGCATTCCTGTTCCTGATGCCACAGATCTTGTTGTCCGGCATGATTTTTCCGCTCGACGCGATGGCGGCTGGGGTTCGCTGGATCGGTTACCTGCTTCCGCTGACGTATTTCACGATGATCTCGCAGGGCGTGATGTTGCGTGACGCGCCGATCTCGTCGTTGTGGTTGCCGCTGGTCGTGCTGGCCGTGATGGCGATCGTGGTGTTCACCGGGTCGACGCTTCGTTTCCGGCGAGATCTCGCGCCGGACGTTTCGAAGGCGAGTAAGGCCGAGGCGTCGAAATCGGTCGATCCGACCGGTGCGGACGCCGCATGATCGCCGCGACCGAGTCCGTCGTCGTCCGGTTCGGCGACCGGACAGCCCTCGACGGAGTGAGCATCGACGTTCCGGCCGGCCAGGTGGTGGCCCTGGTCGGTGGCGACGGAGCGGGGAAGTCGACGCTGTTGCGGACGTTCGTGGGAGAGGTCCTCCCCGACAGTGGGACCGTGCACGCCCCGGCCAAGCACGACATCGGGTTTCTCTGTGCGGGCCCGGGGAGTTGGGCGGCGCTGACGGTTCGGCAGAACATGGATTTCGTCGGCGGCATCTACGGCCTGGGCGGCAGCGAATTGGCCGAGCGGCGCGAGGAACTCATCGACCGCGCCGGGCTGGGTGATGCGGCGGACCGACTCGCCTCGGCGTTGTCGGGAGGGATGCGGCGCAAACTGGGCACGGCGATGGCGATGCTGCACCGGCCCACGATGCTGATCCTCGACGAACCGAGCACCGGCGTCGACCCCGTGAGCCGCATCGACCTGTGGCGATTGATCTCGGAGGCCGCCGCGGACGGTGCGGCCGTGATCATGTCGACGACATACCTCGACGAGGCCGAACGAGCCGGGCACCTCGTCGTCCTCGACTCCGGCCGAATCCTCACCCAGGGCTCCTACGACGAGGTGCGTGCCGGGTTCACCGGCACCATCACCTCGGCAGCGGATCCGGTGCGACCGGAGTGGTCGTGGCGCCGCGGCCGGGAACGTCACGAGTACTGGGAGGACGGACACCCCGGCACCGACGCCGCGACCATCACGCCCGACCTCGAAGACATCGTCATCGCGTTGTCGCTGACACGTCGCCGGGAGGTCGGCGCATCATGACCGGTGACGTTCTGCGGGCACGCTCGGTGACCCGGAAGTTCGGTGATTTCACGGCCGTCGACTCGATGTCGATGACCGTCGCCCCCGGCGAGGTGGTCGGTCTTCTCGGGGCCAACGGGGCCGGGAAGACCACGCTGATCCGGATGCTCCTGGGTCTGCTCGCCGCGACGGAGGGAGCGGTCGAGTTGCTCGGCGGCCCGCCGGACCGAACGCGGAGGGCGCGCATGGGTTACGTGCCCCAGAATCTCGGTCTCTATCGCGATCTGACCGTCGCGGAGAACCTGGCTTTCAGCGCAGAGGCCTACGGTGTTCCCGTGCCCGGTGTTCCCGCCGAACTTCACGACGCGCGCAGCATCCTCGTCCGCGAACTGGCCCTGGGCTCGCAACGACAGGTGGCGTTCGTCGTGGCCCTGGCACACGAACCCGACGTGCTGGTGTTGGACGAGCCGACCTCCGGCGTGGACGCACTGTCGCGGGCACGACTGTGGGACACCATCCGGCAGCAGGCCGACAACGGCGTCGGCGTCCTGGTCACCACCCACTATATGGAAGAAGCACAGCAATGTGATCGCCTGTTGCTGATGTCGTCCGGGCAACTCGTCGCCGCCGGCAGCGAGGACGACATCATCGGCGACACCCGCGCGGTCGCGGTGCACACTCCGGAATGGGCGCAAGCATTCGCGGCACTGAACGATGCCGGAATCCCCGTCATCCTGGACGGCCGGGCGATCCGAGTCCCGGACACGGATCCGGCGACGATCGATTCCGTCCTGGACACAGCCGGCATCGCGGCCGATATCCGGCCCGTGCGCGCCACCATCGAAGAGCGCATGCTGGTCCTCGCGCGCGCCGGAGCACATGGATAGTCGCGCGCCCGGCCGTCCGAAGGTCGTCGCCGACTCCGCCGACAAGCGCGGCACCATCCTGCGGTCGGCGCGAGAGCTGTTCTCCGATCGCGGATTCGACCGAACGACCATGCGCGCCATCGCCAAAGAGGCCGGAGTCGACCCGGCGCTCATCCATCACTACTTCGGCAACAAGAACGCGCTGCTGGTGGCCGCCCTGCAACCGGAGGTCGACGCGAAGACCGTATTCTCCGGAATCACCGCCGAGACCGACGCGCCCGGCGAGATCTTCATCCGACGCGTACTCGAATTCTGGGAGACGAACCCACAGCAGCGAGCACGGGCAATCGCGCTGCTGCGAGTCGCCGTCACGCACGACGAGATCGCCATGCGAGTACGAGACTTCTTCCTCGGACTCGTGCAGCGCGCACTCGGCGATGTCGTCCGCAGCGATCACCAGGACGAGCGTTACGCACTGGTGGTCAGCCAAACGGCCGGGCTGGCGATATCGAAATTCATCCTCCTGCTCCCCGACGTCGCCAATGCCCCCATCGAAGTTCTCGCTCGGCGAGTGGGGCCGAACATCGACAACTACCTCTTCAGCGACTTCGACGGGTAACTGTTCGCGGTTGTGCAGCGATTACCCTGACCTGATGGCTGCAATTCCCGATTCCACCGTGCGCACGAACACCGCGGTGTCCGGCCTCTCGAGCACCTTCGCCGACGAGCTGGGCGCCCTGACGGTGCCGTGGCAGGGCGCCCCTGTGCCGGACCCCACCATGCTCGTGCTCAACGAGCAGCTCGCGGCGGCGCTGAGGTTGGACGTACACGCACTGCGCAGCGAGGACGGAGTCGGCGTCCTGTCCGGATCGACGGCACCGACCGGGGCCAAACCGGTAGCGATGGCATATGCGGGCCATCAGTTCGGCGGGTACGTGCCGCTCCTCGGAGACGGTCGGGCGTTGCTGCTCGGCGAACTGACCAATGGTGACGGTCAGCGTGTGGATCTGCACCTCAAGGGCTCGGGGCGAACCCCGTTCTCCCGGGGCGGCGACGGCTTCGCGGTCGTCGGCCCCATGCTGCGTGAATACCTCGTCAGCGAGGCCATGTACGCCCTCGGCATCCCCACCACCCGCGCACTGTCGGTGATCGCGACAGGCCGGCCCGTCCACCGGAACGGCACCGAACCCGGCGCCGTGCTCGCCCGAGTCGCAGCCAGCCACCTGCGCGTCGGCACGTTCGAATATGCAGCGCGGCAAGGCGATCTGCTGCAGCCGCTCGCCGACTACGCCATCGCCCGCCACTACCCGAAGCTGATCGAACTGCCGGCGAACGGTGACGGCAATCGCTACCTGACGTTCTTCGAGGCCGTGGTCGAGGCGCAAGCGTCACTGGTGGCACGGTGGATGCTCACCGGTTTCGTGCACGGGGTGATGAACACCGACAACACGACCATCTCCGGGGAGACCATCGACTACGGTCCGTGCGCCTTCCTCGACACCTACGACCCGACGGCGGTGTTCAGTTCGATCGACCACAGCGGCCGCTATGCGTTCGGCAACCAACCCGCCGTCCTGAAATGGAATCTGGCGCGCTTCGCCGAAACGCTGCTCACGCTGATCGGCCAGGCGCCCGATGACGCGATCACCGCGGCATCGGCAGTCCTCGACACCTTCGACGAGCGTTACGACGGCCACTACGCTGCAGGCATGGCGGCCAAACTCGGCATGGCCGGCACAGCCCTCGACCGAGCACTGATCGACGACCTTCTGACGCTGGTACAGGAACACCGCGTCGACTGGACCAGTGGTTTCCGTGCCCTCGCGGACGAACTACGCGGAAATTCGGTACCTCTCGACAGCCTCGCACCGCGCGAGCACACCGAGCCGTGGTTGCACCGCTGGCGCAGCGCCCTGACACAGCACCGGCGCGGGGCGGCGGAGACCGCGGACTCGATGGACCGCGTCAACCCGCTCTACATCCCACGCAACCATCAACTCGACGCTGCCTTGCGGGCCGCAACCGACGGTGAACTCGCCCCATTCGAGAAGCTACTGGAGGTCGTCACCCATCCGTTCGACCGCCGCGACGCATGGTCCGACTACACCACACCCGCCCCGCCCTCGTTCAGCCGAACGTTCCAAACCTTCTGCGGCACATAACCACTGGCCAGAATCCACTCGCCGCGAGCCGGCAGGCCGACTTACGTGCGCGATGGGTACCCATTAGCGTCGGGTAGGAACTGAAGTCGCCGAAAGCCCCGCTGGGCGATCGCCGACACAGCCTGTAGCCGTTAGCTACACTTGTAGCAAGTAGCTACACCACAGGAGGGCAGCAATGCCGAGTAGTGGAGACAAGGTCACCCGCCTGGCAGCAGACCTGGTAGCCAGCGCCATGGCCGAAGGAGAACGGCAGCACCGCACAGGACGTCAGCAACTCGAACACTGGGCCCGGGTGGGACGGGCGGTCTCGAGCCGGCAGACCGCGGCCCGGCGCCGAGTAGAGGAAGCCCTCGCCGGCCGGTTGCCGATCGGCGAACTCGGAACCGAAGAAGGCACAGCGTTCAACGCCGAGATCAACGCGGCGATCGAGGAACAACTGGCCACCGCCGACTATGGCGCCGCGCTCGCGGCCCAGGGAGTCACCACTGTCGCGTTGTCCGAGGACGGTCAGATCATCGAGTATCGTCCCGACGGCACCCACGCAGTCCTGCCCGAGTGAAACGACTCGACTTGGTGGTCGGCTGCAACGGCGCCGGCAAGTCCACCTTCGTGGCGCTCACCCTTGCTCCCCTGCTGCCGGCCAGCCCGTTAGTCAATGCCGACGAGATCGCCAGACAACGATGGCCGGCGAATCCGGCTGCACACTCCTACGCGGCGGCAGAGATCGCCGCGAAGACCCGATCACACCTACTGAGCCGGGGAATGTCGTTCATCGCCGAGACGGTGTTCTCCCATCCGTCGAAGCTGAAGTTGATCGACGAAGCGCGCACACACGAGTACACCGTCGTCTTGCATGTGGTGATGGTTCCAGAGGAGCTAGCTGTCCAGCGTGTGCGCTACCGGGTGCGAGCCGGCGGGCACGATGTGCCGGAAGACAAGATCCGCCAGCGATACCAAAGATTGTGGGGTCTCGTCGCTCAGTCGTTCCCACGTTGTGATCACGTGACCGTGTACGACAACAGCGCGAGCACCGGCCCGCGCATCGTCGCCCAGTTCACCGACGGATACCTCGTCGGCGAAGCCAATTGGCCCTCCTGGACACCCACAGAACTGACCGCGAGCACCAGCCCGGGCGCACAACCAAAGGACCCGAACGTCTGACCGATCACCGGGAGGGCGGGGCGGGCCGCACCGTTCACACGGCGGCGCCGGGCCCTTGGAGTAGTTCGACGTCGCCGGCGTGCATCGACTCGCCGCAGTGTGCGCAACGCAGGTCGGCCGTGCTGATCTCGCCGCACGCGTGGTGGCGGTAGAGGACGGGCGGGCCCGCCTCCCCCGCGAGCCAGTTGTCGCCCCAGGTGGCCATTGCCATCAGAACGTCGAGGAGTTGGATGCCCTTCTCCGTCAGGACGTATTCGTACCGCGGCCGTCGGTCGTAGGGCCGGCGCTCGAGCACGCCGCGCTCCACGAGGTGGTTGAGTCGTTCGGTCAGGACCTTGCGCGAGATGCCGAGGTCGGCCTGAATCTGCTCGAATCGGGTGAATCCGGCCCACACGTCGCGCAGGATCAGCGGCGACCAGGGCTCCCCGATGACGTCGAGCGTTCGCGCGATCGAGCACGCCATCCCACCGAAATCTGTGCGTTGCATGGAACCAGTCTAACAATCGGGGTTCCCTGAAGGAACTCAGACTGTTACGCTCATGAAGTCTCCTGAAGGAACCCCGAAAGGAACACGAAGATGAGCAAGGTCTTCAGCGCCCACGCGGTCTCGGTCGACGGTTACATCACCGGCCGAAATCCGGGACCCGGCCGCGGAATCGGTGACGGGACATCCCTGTTCGACTGGTACGGCGACGGCGACACCGCCAGTCGGCTGTTCGACGGGTTCCGCCTGAGCGAGCCCAGCGCCCGGATCTTCGACACCCTCGCCGGCCGCGTCGGTGCGGTCGTTGCGGGACGCAACACCTATGAGGATTCCGGTCGTTTCGGCGGCGGCAGCCCACACCCGACGGCTCGCGTGTTCGTCCTCAGCCATCGGCCTGCGCCGGAGATGTCCGAGCAGCAGACACTCGTCACCGGCGGAATCGAGGACGCGGTCGCAGCGGCGCGCGAGACCGCCGGCGACAAGGACGTCAGCCTCATGGGCGGCGGAGTCCTGGCCGCGGCCTTGAAAGCCGGACTCGTCGACGAGGTGGTCCTGCACCAGGTCCCCGTCCTACTGGGCGCCGGTCGCCGCTTCTTCCAGGAACTCCCGGACCACGTGCAACTCCGTTTGCTGGAGGTCGTCCCAGCGCCCGGCGTGACCCATCTCCACTACGCGGTGGTCCGATGACCCTTGCCGCCTACCCCACGACGTCGGCCTCGCGCCGGCGCCCTCAGATGAAGGAGCAGATCCATGCTTGACCCCGACGTGCGCCGCACACTCGACGGCACCTCGATCGCTCACCTCGCCACCACCCTCCCCGACGGCTCGCCCCACACCGTTCCCCTCTGGATCGGCGCGCACGGCGACCGAATCGTCTTCCTCACCGGTCCCGGCTCGCGCAAGGCACGCAACCTGCGCCGCGACCCACGGGTGGCGCTGTCCATCGCGCCCGTCGACAACCCGTTCGAGCCCGTCGTCGTCCGCGGGCGAGTAGTCGAATGGCTCGACGGCGATGCCGCGTGGGAGATCGTCGACGAGCTGTCCACGAAGTACACGGGTGCGCCGTACCCTCGGGAGGACGAGCGCGTCGTGGCCGTGATCGAGCCCGAGCGACAGACCGTCGGCGTCGGCTGAGCCGATCACCGACGCGCGCTCACTCCGGAGTCAAGCCGTCCCCACGCTTCAGCGTCGCGGTCAGGCCCGCCAGGAGGATGTCGACCCCCCGTTCGAGTTCGGCGGCGCCGTCGTAGGACGCGAGCACCGGCGCCAGACCCCGCAGGAGCGGGAATTCACCGATCGGCAGACGGTGCAGCCCGAGGCGCAGGAGGTCGTCGGATTCGTCGGGTCGCTCGACGAGTTCCTGCAGTTCGTTGAGGATGTGGCCGTAGAGGAAACCGAACAACGCCCGATAGACGTGCAGGGCGTCGGCGTCGGTGAACCCCGCCCGGGTCAGCAGGGTCAGGATGTCCTCGAGGGGGCGCAGGGTGCCGAGCGGCCTGAGCCCGAGCGGCGTCGACAGCGGTCGGGTGACGAGGAGCGGCACCACCTGCGGATGAGCGAGGGCCAGTCGGCGGAAGCCCCGCGCGACCTCCCGAAGTTGGGTGGCCCAGTCGCCGTCGCCGGTATCGACGTCCAGTTCGTCGAGCACCCGCTCGGCGAGACCGTCGAGCAACGCGGCCTTGTTCGGAGCGTGACGGTACAGGGTCATGGGGTCGCGGCCGAGCGCCTTACCGAGGCGGCGCATGGACAGCCCGTCGATGCCGTCCCGGTCGACGATCGCGAGCGCTGCTTCGAGTATCCGCTCCCGGGTGATCGGGCCGCCGTCGGAGTGGATCGAACGACGTTCGGGCTCATCGGCCATCACGACACCTCCACCAACACTGTAGGCCTGAACTGTAGATCTACAGTGTTGACAGTCTGCGGAATGCGGCGTTCACTTCACAGTGAGGCACGAAGCGGGTCGGGAAATCGGGAGTCGAGAATGGCGATATCCGACATCAAGGAATACGCACATCTCACCGAAGAGGATGTCGAGTCGCTCCGCTCCGAACTCGACGCCATCCGGCGGGACGTCACCGATTCGCTCGGTGAGCGCGACGCCACGTACATCCGACGCACGATCGCGTTCCAGCGTGTGCTGGATGCCTCTGCACGCCTGGTGATCCATTGCAGCCGGGCACGGTTCGGGTGGATCCTCGGGACGACCGCCCTAGCTCTCGCCAAGAGCGTGGAGAACATGGAGATCGGGCACAACGTGTCTCACGGGCAGTGGGACTGGATGAACGACCCGGAAATCCACTCCAGCACGTGGGAGTGGGACATGGCGGGGGTGTCGTCCCAGTGGCAATACTCGCACAATTATCGTCACCACGTGTTCAGCAACGTCGTCGGAATGGACGACGACCTCGGGTTCGGCGTCATCCGCATCACCCGCGACCAGCCGTGGAAACCCGAACATCTGCTGCAGCCGCTGCGGAACCTTTTGTTGGCATTCATATTCGAATGGGGCATCGCCCTGCACGGACTGTACTCCGAACGGGACCGCGTCGACACCGCCGCCGAGAAGAGCGCCCACACCCGGGCACTGCTCGGCAAGATCGTTCGCCAGGCCGGCAAGGACTACGTGCTCTTCCCCGCCGTCAGCGGGCGTCGGTGGCGACGGACGCTGACGGCGAACCTCTCGGCCAACCTGCTGCGAAACCTGTGGGCGTACGTCGTGATCTTCTGCGGGCACTTTCCCGACGGCGCAGAGAAGTTCACGCCCGCGGAACTCGAACACGAGACCCGAGCGGAATGGTATCTACGCCAGATGCTGGGTACCGCCAACTTCCGGGCCGGCGCGGTGCTGGCATTCCTGAGCGGCAACCTCTGCTACCAGATCGAGCATCACCTCTTCCCCGACCTTCCCAGCAACCGCTACGCGGAAATAGCGACGAGGGTCCGCGCCCTGTGTGAGAAATACGATCTGCCCTACACCACCGGTTCGCTTGCCAAGCAATACTTCCTGACCCTGCGCACCATCCACAAGCTGGCATTCCCGGACCGCTTCCTGTCCGCGACCGCCGACGACGCTCCCGAGACCGCGTCCGAACTGAAATTCCGCACTGCCCTCACCACACCTTCCGACGGCGGCACCGGACGCCGCACGGGACTACGCACCGCGTTGCACGAGGCCCGCTCTCGAACGAAAAGGCACTGAGGCCCGCCGGCCACGCGCTGATGCACGATCTCGCCGAAGCCACCCACGAGAACGTGCAACTGACGGTCCTCGACGGACTCGACGTGCTGTGCATCGAGAAGATCTCCGCACTCACCGCCGTACCGAACGAAACCGAAGTCGGTGGACGCCTTCCCCTGCACGCGACCGCGGTCGGCAAATGCATCCTGGCGAATTCACCGCGCGAATTGTTCGTCGAGATCGTCGACCGCGGGCTGACCCGCCAGACCAAACACACCATCATCCAGCCCGGCCGGCTCGGCACCGAACTACGTGAAATACGCCGAACCGGTGTCGCCTACTCCCGGGAGGAGATGACTCCCGGGGTCATCTCCGTCGCCTCGCCGATCATTGCGCCCGGTGGCATCCTGCAAGGGGCGCTCGGGGTGGTTGCTCGATGGCCGGGCAAGCTCGAGCACCTCGCCCCGGCCGTGCGCACCACGGCGCTGACCATCTCCCGCGGTTGCCGCTGAACCGATCCGCGCACGACATAGCTCACCGTTCCGAGGGACGGATGCGGGCTTCAGCACAGGCCCGTCGTAGGGATGAGTATGCGCGGTACGCGACGCCGCCTCGACCTTGGGTATGGAGGCGACGCTGCTCGGCCCGTTCACCCCCTCCATCCAGGGTGGCCCCGCCGCAGCGGATGCCGCGATCGGCACCGGCGCCAGCGCGGTCATCGCCCACAACGACCTGCTGGCCATCGGTGCCCTGCGCAGATTCGCCGAACGCGGCGTCCAGGTTCCGGCCGACATCAGCGTGGTCGGCTTCGACGACATCTTCGGGGCCGACTTCTGCGCCCCACCACTCACGACCGTGTCGGGACCACTCGAAGCCGTCGGACGCACCGCGGTGGACCTGGTGTTGTCATCCCTGCAGAAGGCCGGTCGGACCGCGACGCAGCAACTTCGGGCACCGGCACATCTGGTGATCCGCGGCTCCACCGGTCCGGTATCCGAAAGGACCTCGCACACATGAGGATCCCTGGATCATGGGCGAGCTGAGCCTCGTGCTGCGAGCCGGAAAAACGTCGTTTCGACGGCTCACCGCTCGGTGGTCGATGCCGCGTTCATCGTGAACGCCCTGCTGATCCCCTACCTGCTCAATGCGATTCGAATGGTCGAATCTGGTGCCACAACAGCGACCGATGTCGACAACGCCATGCGCCTGGGGTGCGCCCGACGCCATCGGTGGCAGACCTTGTGCGGCACCACACCCGGACACTGAAACTCGTGCCACGATCGATCCACGACCCGTCCCCGCCGATCTATAGACCTTGCAGGGGTTCTCAATCGACGCGGTCCCGAGGCCCACATGGCTTTCCGCAGGTCCAGGTCGCTGACCATACCCTCCCGGAACGCACGGGAACATGATTCGCTCGACCGACCGGACGGCGTCACACATCAACTGCCACAACTCGTCCAAAGCTTGCTACACCTGCCTTCTCGTCAGATCCTGCACTGTAGTGAAGCCGACCCGTCGGTGACTGCAACTCCGTGCGGTGACGCGTCGGTCACAGCGAGTGCACCAACTCGACCAGCGCGGTCAGCGCGCCCGGGTCGGTGTCGGGCAGGACGCCGTGCCCGAGGTTGAAGATGTGCCCCGTGGCGCCTGCGGCGAGCGCGGCGTCGGCCTCCGCAGTGATGCGGCGCACCTGCTTCTCGACGGCCGCCGGTCCCGCGAACAGCACCGCGGGGTCGAGGTTGCCCTGCAGCGCCTTGCCCGGGCCGACCCGGCGCGCCGCGACGTCCAGGGGGATGCGCCAGTCGACACCGACCACGTCCGCGCCCGCCTCACCCATCGCACCGAGCAGCTCACCCGTTCCGACACCGAAGTGGATCCGCGGCACCTTCGCGCTCGTTACCTCCGCGAACACCCGCTCCGAGTGCGGCAGCACGAACTCCCGGTACTCGGCCAACGACAACGCACCCGCCCACGAGTCGAACAGCTGGATCGCGTCGACGCCGGCGCGCAACTGCGCCTGCAGGAACGTGATGGTGGTGTCGGCGAGGGTGCCGAGCAGCGCGTGCCACGTCTTCGGGTCGGAGTGCATCAGCGCCTTCGTGCGCTCGTGGTTGCGGCTCGGTCCGCCCTCGACCAGGTACGACGCGAGGGTGAACGGGGCGCCGGCGAAACCGATCAGCGGTGTCGACCCGAGTTCCGCGGTGAGCAGCTGCACGGCCTGCGCGACCGCGCCGACCTCCTCGGGCACGAGCCGAGGCAGGGCGGCGACGTCCGCGATCGAGCGGACCGGATTCGCGACGACGGGGCCGGTGCCGGCCACGATGTCCAGATCGATGCCGGCCGCCTTGAGCGGCACCACGATGTCGGAGAACAGGATCGCGGCGTCGACCCCGTGCCTGCGCACGGGCTGCATGGTGATCTCGCAGACCAGTGCCGGATCGAAGCACGACTCGAGCATGCCGATCCCCGACCGGATCTCGCGGTACTCGGGAAGCGAGCGGCCCGCCTGCCGCATGAACCACACGGGGCGCCGGACGGGAGCGCGGCCTCCCGCGGCCGCCAGGAGGGGTGCGTCGGGGAGCACCCGCCTCGCAGTGGAAGCCGGTGTTGAAATGTCCATTTCTCCTTCGTTTCTCGTGATCAGCAGGCATCGTTCGCTGTGACGTATATCTGCCTGCCCATACCGCGTGGAGGCGGTCGGCAGCTCACACCAACGGTGCCAATACCTGCTCGAGCGCCTCGACGAGGTGATCGATCTCGTCTGTGTCTGCCACCAGGGGCGGCGCGATACACAGGACGGGATCGCCGCCATCCATCGACAGCCGGAGCAGAACTCCGTGTTGGGCGAGTTGATCAGTCAATCGGTCGTCCCCGTACAGACGTCGCATCTTTTCGTCGGAGAAGCGTTCGCCGTCCGGCTCGTTTGTGGCGAGTTCGATCGCATAGAAGAACCCCGTACCTCGAACGTCTACGACCGCAGGCAGAACGCTCAGCGCTTCCAGCTTGCTGCGCAGCTCTGACTCTTTGTTGCGTACGCGTCCGGGAAGATCGAGCTCTTTCATCAACTCGATGTTACGAAGCGCGACGGCAGCCATTACTGGATGCCCACCAAAGGTGTTGCCGTGAGTAAATTTCCGCCCAGACTGGTGGAAGACCGAGAACACTTCTTCCGTCGCGATCAATGCACCGATCACGGCGTACGCAGACGACAGGCCCTTTGCGGTGGTGATGATGTCCGGCTGCATCCCGAACCGTTCGGAGGCGAACCAGGAACCGCATCGGCCGAACGCGGTGATCGTTTCATCCGAGACGAGCAGTATTCCGTACTTGTCGCAGAGTGACCGGACACCGGCGAAGTACCCGGCCGGCGGCATCAGCGCGCCGCCATGATTTTGTACCGGTTCCATGATCACCATGGCGATGGTCGCGGGGTCCTCGGCGAGAATCCGCTCCTCGAGATCGTCGAGGAGAAAGCCCGTGAAGTCCGTCTCGGGCTCACTTGCCGATCGGCCGAACCGCTTGGTGTTGCGCACATGCGCGGCTCCGGGCACGAGCGGCTCGAACTGGCTCCGGAGTTCCGGCAACCCGTTGAGCGATAGCGCTCCGAGAGTGGTGCCGTGGTAGGCCAGATTGCGGCCGATCGCCTTCCAGCGTTTTTCGCCTCGCAGGGAGTGATATTCCCTTGCGAGTTTCCACGCTGCCTCGACGGATTCTCCTCCGCTCGGGGTCAAGAACACATGGTTGAGGTTCGCGGGCGCGAGGTCCGCGAGGACCGTGGCGAGTTCGATCGCTGTCGGGTGCGTCGATCCCCAGCTCGAGTGGTAGCCCAGCAGCCGATACTGGTCGAGGGCAGCTTGTCCGAGTTCCTCGCCGTAGCTGTAGCCCAAGTTGACACAGAACAGGTTCGACAGCCCGTCGAGGTACCGATTTCCTTCGGAGTCGATGAGATAGCAGCCTTCGCCCCTCACCATCACGGTGAGGGGGCGGTCGGCGGCTGTCGTCATGTCAGCGAAGTGACGCCAGAGATGAGCCCCGGCCGATGCGCGTAGCTCATGCGTGTCCCGATGATCTTGCGCCGCCGTCACGGTCATGAAAGCTCCTGTATTCATGAAGTTCGAGATGCTCTGTGGTTGCTGTGCACACTTTTCGCTGTATCGGTGCCGGGTCATCTCACGGTTCCACGCTCAGTGTGTGGTATCCCGTGACAGCACTGGGGCTCGCCCGCTTGACTACCAGTCGGGCGAAGTTCTTCGCCATGATGGAGCTAGCTGTTCGGATCTCGCCGTCGCGGGTTTCGATGTCGAGTCCGCCGCGTCGCTTCGCTTCGCGCGTCCTGGGTTCGTCGCCGACGTCGGCCGAAACCCACTCTTGATACAGCGCCGGTGTGACTTCGGGGTGGAATTGCACTCCCCACGCGCATCGCCCCACTCGAAATGCTTGATGGGGGTAGGGATCGGCGTTGCCGAGCCAGGTGGCCGACGCCGGCAGTTTCCTGATCATGTCGCCGTGCATTGCACCTGAGCAGAAGGGGGACGGGACATCCGCAAACACAGGGTCGTCCCCGGCACCGGGAAGGAGTTGGACGTCGACAACTCCCGCTTCGATCCCATGGTCACCGACGGCCACCTGACCGCCACACGCCTGAGCCAGCAGTTGAGCGCCGAGACATATTCCGAAGGTCGGCGTCTGGGCCTCGACCGCGTGGCGAAAGAGTCGCCGGATGTCCGCCAACCACGGATATGCGTGATCATCGAGGGAACTCATGCTGCCGCCGAGCACTAACAATCCGTCTTCTTGCAACGTCGCGGGCAGTGCACTTCCGCCGAAGGGACTGACAATTCGGATGTCGAGACCGCCCTCGATGAGCCAGCTTTCGAAACGCTCGAGCCTGACCAGAGGGTCGGGTTGGATGACGAGCAGACGGGGCTGGCTGCCGGGCACGGTAACTCCTTCTGTTCGACGACCGTAGTCAGGATCATCGAATTGCGGAGCGGCCGCAATGTGCCTTGCGCACACAATTTGTCAGCTGAGTGTGCGTCCTCTCCGCGTACGCCGAGGGCGAGCCCTTTCAGTCTGCCGTTCCCGATAGTGGGGACGCACAGCTGCCAGGTACTTGTGGAGCCGAACATCCTTCGGTTCGAGCGGGGACCGCCCGGCGTTGATCGAATTTTATTCATTGAGATTGACTCTTCTGAGAATTTTCTCTCTCACTCTTGGAATTTTCGGATTATTTCTTCAGCATTGATGGATATCAGCCGAACTTCCGGCGGTACCCGTTTCCTTTGCTCAGCAGTCCGCTGACGGGCATCCCTTCTGATGGAGTAGTCATGAGAGTCGGCATTCCCCGCGAAATCAAGAACCACGAATACCGGGTGGCCATCACCCCCGCCGGTGTCCACGAACTCGTCGGCCGCGGCCACGAGGTGATCATCGAAACCGGCGCCGGGGTCGGCTCGTCCTTCGCCGACGCAGACTTCAAAGCCGCAGGCGCTCAGATCCTCGAGGCCGCCGACCAGGTCTGGGAGAGTGCCGACCTGCTGCTGAAGGTCAAGGAACCCATCGCCGAGGAATACCCCCGCCTCCGCCAGGACCAGGTGCTGTTCACCTACCTGCACCTCGCCGCATCCAAGGACTGCACCGACGCCCTGCTCGCGTCGAAGACCACCTCCATCGCCTACGAAACCGTCACCGGCGCCGACGGCTCGCTGCCGCTGCTCGCCCCCATGAGCGAGGTCGCCGGACGCCTCGCCCCGCAGGCCGGCGCCTACCACCTGATGCGCCAGGGCGGCGGCCGCGGCGTGCTCATGGGCGGTGTTCCCGGGGTGCGACCGGCCAAGGTCGTCGTCATCGGCGCCGGCGTCTCCGGCCGCAACGCCATCGCCATCGCACACGGCATGCACGCCGACGTCACCGTCCTCGACCTGTCCATCGCCCGCCTCCGCGAGATCGACGCCCAGTACCACGGCCAGGTCAAGACCATCGTTTCCAACAGCCTCGAACTCGAGCAGGCCGTCCTCGACGCGGACCTGGTCATCGGCGCCGTCCTCGTCCCCGGAGCCAAGGCCCCCACCCTCGTCTCCAACAACCTGGTCTCCCGGATGAAGCCCGGTTCGGTGCTCGTCGACATCGCCATCGACCAGGGCGGCTGCTTCGCCGACTCCCGCCCCACCACCCACGCCGAACCCACCTACCAGGTACACGACTCGGTGTTCTACTGCGTCGCCAACATGCCCGGCGCCGTCCCCCGCACCTCCACCTACGCCCTCACCAACGCCACCCTGCCCTACGTCGTCGCCCTCGCCGACAAGGGCTGGCAGGAAGCGACCGCGACCGTCCCCGGCCTCGCCACAGGCCTGTCCACCCACGACGGCACGCTGCTGTCCACCGAAGTCGCTGCCGCGCACGGCTACACCGCCGCCACCGTGTGACCTGTGTTTCGCTGATCGCATCGAACCGACTACTCATCGAGATCAGCGAACTTGCCCGATCGGGCCGTCCGGCAGCTCACCGCCGGGCGGCCCGATCACTACTTCTATCGAGAGGCTTGGATATGAGCACCCAACAGTCGAACTCACCGCGCCATCGTGTCGTGGTCATCGGTTCCGGTTTCGGTGGATTGTTTGCGACCAAGGCTCTCCGCCGGGCCGATGTCGATGTCACCGTGATCGACCGGACGACTCATCACCTGTTTCAACCGCTCCTGTATCAGGTAGCCACCGGGATTCTCTCGGAAGGCGAGATCGCACCCTCCACCCGGATGATCTTGAAAGATCAGTCCAACGCCGCGGTCCGGGTTGGAAAAGTCACGTCCATCGATCTGTCGGCACGAGCGGTGACCTCCGAACACCTTGGACGGACGACGGTCACCGAGTACGACAGCTTGATCGTCTCGGCGGGGGCGCAGCAGTCGTACTTCGGTAACGATCACTACGCCGAACATGCTCCGGGAATGAAGTCGATCGACGATGCTCTCGAACTCCGTGGGCGCATCCTGGGTGCCTTCGAGCACGCCGAAGTCTGCGAGGATCCCGGCGAGCGTGACCGGTTGCTGACGTTCGTGGTGGTCGGCGCCGGTCCCACGGGTGTGGAGATGGCGGGCCAGATCGCCGAACTCGCCCACCGCACTCTGGTCGGCACCTATACCAACATCGATCCGCGCAGCGCGCGCATCATCCTGCTCGACGCCGCCTCCGCCGTCCTGCCGCCATTCGGGGACAACCTCGGAGGACGCGCGGCGGAGACCCTCGAACAGCTCGGTGTCGAGATTCGGTTGAGCGCGTCGGTGACCGATGTCGATTCCACCGGCCTGACCTATCGTGACGCCGACGGAGTCCGGCACCGCATCGAATCGGCCTGCAAAGTGTGGTCCGCCGGGGTTTCCGCCAGTCCACTGGGACGCCGGCTCGCCGACCAGTGCGGCGCCGCGATCGATCGGGCCGGCCGCATCGCGGTCGAGGGCGACCTGTCCCTGCCGGGTCATCCGAATGTCTTCGTCGTCGGGGACATGATGTCGCTCGATCGACTTCCTGGCGTGGCCCAGGTCGCAATCCAGGGTGGTCGTTACGCCGCTCGTCAGGTCGCCACCGAGGTCAAGGCCACCGTCAAAGGTCGCCCGGCTCCCGAGCGCAAACCGTTCGAGTACCGCGACAAGGGCTCGATGGCCACAATCTCCCGGTTCAATGCTGTCGCGTCCATCGGAAGCATCGAGCTGGCGGGGTTCTTCGCCTGGGTGATGTGGCTGGCCGTGCACGTGGTGTATGTTGTCGGTTTCCGCAGCCGGATCGCCACCCTGCTGTCGTGGACGTGGACCTTCCTCGGTTCCTGGCGTGGGCAGATGACCATCACCGAACAGCAAACCATCGCCCGTAATGCCCTCGGCGAACTGCATCTCCTCCGATCATCCGGCCGGCAGCACACCGACGATCTGGTTACTCGTGTGAGCTGACTGCAGGCGGATGACCGAAGGGACTCGAACGATGACGAAGCCGTCACCCCTGACGGCCCAATGGGATTGGCAACTGAGCGCACGCTGCCGGTAGACCGGGTCGGACCTGTTCTTCGCTCGGGAGACCGAGGGCTCGGGTGAGCGGCTTCGTCGCGAACGCGACGCCAAGGAAGTCTGCAGTCAGTGTCCTGTTCGGCAGCGGTGCCGCGACCATGCCCTCACCTTTGCCGAGCCCTTCGGCGTGTGGGGCGGCACGTCTGAGTCGGATCGCCGATTCCAGCGGGCCCGCCCGAGCACTGATACTCCAGGGCGGTCATCAGCGCAACTGCGGGTATCACCTACCCACCCGCGTCCAGGCGTGAAGGAGCGAAGAATGCCGGCCGCGCTGCCGTGATCGACGTACACGTCCGCCAAGCGAGTTATTGAGATACGTTGTCGGCTGCCACGATTCGAGCGGCAAGTGCTGCGACGGCCCAGTCGCTGACAGTGTTCACCGGTCGTCCCGTCAGGTCTTCGATGCGGGTGAGACGTTGACGAAGAGTGTTGCGGTGGATGAACAGATCGCTTGCCGTATCTGTCGCCGAGCCACGGTTGATCAGGTACGTTTCGAGCGTCGGCGCCAGGGAGGTGCCGTGACGCAGGTCGTAGCGCACTACCTCGGCGAACCAGGAGAGAACCTCTCGCAGGTCGTCGCCGATGTTCAGTGCCACCCGGGGGAGCAGACGGAGATGTTCGACGTCCTGGAAGTAGACGACGGGCTCACCGAGTAGTTCTGCCCAGGCCAGTGCCGTCTCGGTGTTCTCCAGGACCGATGCCAGGTCACGGGCGTCTCGGGCGGGAGGCCCGATCCCTGCCAGAATCCCTCGGCTCATTGTCTGGGCTTGTCGGAGGGTGTGGCGCAGCGCCTGTTCGAAACCTTTCCACTGCTCCGGCTGGTGTCGGATCAACAGGGTCACTGTGGGCGCGGACGGAGCCACCACGACGTCGTCGAACTCGGCGCACATCTCATGGAGGGCGGCGACGACCCCGTCGAACGCGGAGGGGGTGCCGAACTCTGTGTCGCGCAGGCGTACCAGCACGGGATGTGTGGGTCCGGGACGCCAACCGAGATCCCGCAGGACCCTCTCGGCGTGATCGGGGGTCGGCGCCGCGGTGAGTCGGCCGAGCAGCGGAGTGTTCATCGTCGGGCTGCTCACCGAGGCGATCAGGGCCCCGGCCTGCGCTCCCAGCGCTTCCAGGATGCTGGCGTCGGCCTCGGTGAACGGCTGGCCCCGGTAGCAGGTAATCGCACCGAGTGAGAACAGGTTTCCGAACGAGGTCGTCGACTTCTCGAGGGCGGGGCCGAGTTTGTCCACCAGGGCCGGTAGGTCTGCGCGGGAGCGCACCGATCGTGATGCCGCGACAGTCGTCTTCTCGACGGTGTCGGCGAAGGCCAGCCCCGGCCGGGTGTGTCCTTCTCGAGTGGTCCGGTCGGCGAGTTCGATGGTGCACAACGCGGCGTCGAGCTGAGCTCGGATCGACTCCGCCAGTACGTCGACGCATCGCTGCAAGGAGCCGGTGGCGTCCGCGGGAACGTCCCGCAGGAACCGCGCGGCAGCGGAATGCCGGCGGAGGTCCTTGACCGTCTGGGCTTGGATCAAGCCGCTGGCCAGCAGCCCGCCGACCTCGGTTGCCAGGTCCACGTCGTGGGTATCGAAGGTGTTGGGCGTGTGGCTGTAGAGGCTGAACACGCCCAACGGATCACCACCGGAGACCACGATGGGCACGGCCACCATCGACCGGAACTGGTCCTCTTCGAGGACGGGGAAGCTGGCGAATCGGGGATCGAGCTGGATGTTGTCGTGCAAGACCACGGTCTGGCGCATCAGGGCCGACCACCCGGTGACACCCTCACCGAGACGAAGCTGTATCTCACCGACGTGGGCGGCCTGACGGCCGGTGGTGGCGACCCGGAGAACGAGCCGCTCGGTCTCCGGGTCCCACAAGTAGACGAACGTGCCCGACGCTCCCGTCGCTCGCATCACGAGGTCCACTGCGCGCTGGGCTAGTACCAGGGGATCCCCGCCTTGCGACAGAAGGCGATTGAGCTCGGCGAGTGTTTTGGCGCGGCGCTCGACGGCGACCAGCTGACGAGTCATCTGATCGAGCTGCGTGCGGAACGCAACCTGCTCCGCCGGCACCTCGCTCATCACCGGGCCGTCTCAGCCATGGACGGCCACCGACTTGCGCATGGCGAGGACGAACTCCTTGGGGGCGTTGATCGAAATCCACGCCACCGTCGCACTGTCCCGCTCGAGTGTGTAGAAGGCGGACTTCCGTGCTGGTTCGTCGACATGCTGTACAAGCGTAGCGTCCGCTACCGGGGTGCCCAGAACCTGGATCCTGCGGCCGAACTGATGGCTCCAGAAATAGCGCAGTTCGCGGTCCACGGGCTGGAGGGGTTCCAATCCGAGGAGGTGACGTGCGAGGTGGCGGCCGTGGCGCTGCGCGGTCGTCCAGTCCTCGCTCCGCCGCGGCCCGGCTGTCGGAGTGCTCCATGCCGCCACGTCACCGATCGCGTGCACGTGCGGGATCACGGTGCCGTCGGGGTCGAGGGCGGTGCCGTCGGAGTCGCATCGGATCCCGTCGGTGATGTCGACGCCGGAGCCCTGCAGCCACTGCGTGGCCGGCCGGACACCGATTGCGCTGACCACCAGGTCACCGGTCAGCTGCCCCGAGTCCGTCGTCACCGTCCATTCCCCGCCGGTTCGGGCGATCTGCTCGACCCGCGAACGCAGGTGGAGCTCGGCTCCGCCGTCCTGGATCCACGCCGCCGCCTCGGCCCCGAGATGCCCGCCCAGGAACCGGTCGAGCGGCCGGTCCGCCTGGTCGACCACCGACACCGAGCAGCCGCCGGCAACGAGGGTGGACGCCAGTTCGGTTCCGATGGTGCCGGCGCCCAGGACGATCACTCGCTGCCCCGCAGTGGTGGCTTCGCGGATGTGGCGGGCGTCGGCCGCGGTCCGCAGTTGGGCGACGCCGGTCGGTACTCCGGGCAAGCGGATCGGCGCCGCGCCGGTGGCCGCGACGATGTGGTCGGCGACCAGGGTGCGGGTCGATCCGTCGGCCAGGGCGACCTCGACCGCGGAAGCCGCGGTGTCGAGTCCGGTTGCCTGTCCGCGGATCAGTTCACAGTTGCCGTCCCACCACGGCGCCTCGGGGCGGATGCTCGTTCCCCCGAGGAAGTCCTTGGACAGGGGCGGTCGGTCGTACGGAGCGTCCGGGTCGTGGTCGAGGACCACGACCCGGCCGCCGAACCCGTCCTCACGCAGCTGGGCGATCAGTGCGGCCGATGCCACCGATGCTCCGACCACCAGCACATTGGCTGAGGCGTCCATGGCTAGGTGTTGTCCTTCACCTGAATTGCCCGCTCGGGGCAGTTCGCAATGGCCAGGCGCAGATCCTCCGGGATCTGGGCGTGCTGGCTCCTGTCCTCGGGAATGAAGGCATACCCTTCGTCGTCGAAGTCGAAGATGTCGGGGGCGAAGGCGAAGCATCGGGCGTGCCCCTGGCAACGGGTGCTGTCTACCCATACGTCGTACATGTCAGTTCACCGTCCGATCCGCAGGGTCAGGGGGCCGACGCCGTGCCACGGCTCGTCCGGGTTCTCCAACGAGAATTCACCCACGACATCCAGGAACTCTTCGAGGGCGACGACCAGTTCCTGTCGTCCGAGGTTGGAGCCGAGGCAACGGTGGATACCGCCGCCGAAGGCGAGGTGCCGGTTGTTCTCTCGGTCGAGGATGATCTCGTCCGGGTCGTCGTAGACCTCCGGGTCCCGGTTTCCGGCGCCGAAGACGAGCACCACGCGCTCGCCGGCTTTGATCTGCTCACCGGACACCTCGGTGTCGGCCAGGCAGGTGCGCGCCATCGCCTGCACCGGCGACAGGGTGCGGAGGAACTCTTCCGCCGCCGCGGGAATCTCGTCGGGGTTCTCCCGCAGGCGTTGCTGCGCTTTCGGGTTCTGTGCGAGGTACCACAAGGCCGAGCGGATCGCCCATGCCGTGGTGTCGAGTCCGGCGAGGAAGAGCAGGTAGCAGTACGACAGGAGTTCGTCGTGGTTGAGCTTGCGGCCCTTCACTTCGGCCGAAAGCAGATAGCCGATGATGTCTTCGGCGGGTTCGTCGTTCAAGCGGGACTTGAGCAGGTCGTCGAAGTAGTCCATCACCTCCCCGCCGGCCTTGTACGCGCGGGCCGGGTCCACGGTGCGCTCGTAGATGATGTCGTCTATCCACCGGTCGAACTTCGGCCAGTCGGCTTCCGGGAAGCCGGCCAGTCGGCTGAAGATGATGGTGGGCATCGGCCGGGCGAACATGGCGGAGGCGTCGACGACCTCGTGGGCGGCGACCTCTTCGGCGAGTTCCCTGGAGGTGCTGTGCATTCCGTCGTCGAGACGGGCGATCGCCTTGGGGGTGAACAGCGGAAGAAGGATCTTCCGGTAGTCGCCGTGGTCCGGCGGATCGATGTCGATGGGGATGAGCGGCACATCGGTTCCGAAGGAGGGCATCAGCATCGACGGGCCCACCGCGAAGGTTTCCGGGGACTGTTCGGCGGCGAAGATGTCCTCGCTCTTGGTGATGTAGACGAAACCGCCGTGCTTCTCGCTGCGCCCGACCGGGCACTTTTCGCGCATTTCCTTGTAGGTGTCGAAGATTTCGTCGAGTGCGGGTCCGTGGAAGTCGAAGTCGCGACCCACGGTCACGTTGTCGGACATAACTAGTTCTCCTCTGGAGTCGTGGAGCGGATGGTCGCGGCCGCCCGCTCGACAAAGGTCTCGAACAGCGCCTTGTGTTCGGGTTCGGTCGCATACAGGTGCTCGGGGTGCCACTGCACGCATACGAGGTCGGCGTCGTCGGCTTCGACGGCCTCGATCACCTCACCGCTGAGCGCGGTCACCTGCAGACCGGCACCGAGGTTCCTGAGGCTCTGGTGGTGGTAACTGTTGACCCGGGAACCGGCGGTCGCGCACATGGCCTCGGCGAGGGCGGATCCGGCGGTGACGTCGATGCCGTGGCTCAGCCGGGTCGGCGGGTTCTCCTGCCAGTGTCCAGGGATCTCCTGGTGGAGGTTTCCGCCGCGGAGCACGTTGATCAGTTGCATGCCTCGGCAGATGCCCAGGATCGGCATTCCTAGGGCCACCGCTTCCCGGTACAGGGCGATCTCGAACTCGTCGCGGTCCCGCCGCACCCCGTACACGGTGTCGTCGGGGATCTCGCCGTAGAGAGCGGGGTCCAGGTCGCCGCCACCGGTGAGAAGCAGTCCGTTCATTCGGGCCAGCAACTCGGTGGGGGGTTCCTCGATGACCGGCATGATCACCGGTTGTCCGCCGGCGGCGTAGATGGCGTCGGTGTAGGGGGCGGTCAGTTTGGTGCAGTCCATGGGTCCGAAGGCGGTCGGAAGCTCCTCCATCCCTGCCGAGACTGCGATGAGCGGGCGGCCCATGTCAGAAGACCGTCCAGCCGCCGTCGACGAACAGGGTGGTGCCGGTGACCCAGCTGGCCTTTTCGCTGCCGAGGAACGAGACCGCGTTCGCGACGTCTTCCGGCTGCCCGACGCGGCCCATGGGGGTCCGCTCGAGGAGCCAGTTCTTGACGTCCGGATTGCCGAGAACGTTAGTGGTGAAGGGGGTTTCGATGAAGCCGGGGGCGACTGCATTCACGCGGACCCGGTCGGCGGCGGATTCGACGGCCAGAGCGCGGGTCAGCTGCAGCAGTGCACCCTTGGAGGCGTTGTAGTGGACCTGGGGGTGTCCGCTGCTGGAGATCACGATGTGCGCCTCCACCGAGGTGATGTTCACGATAGCCGAGGTGGCCTGCTCGCCGCGGGCGTCCGCGCCGGCGCGGAGCAGGGGCATCGCGGCCTGGCTCATCAGGAACGGTCCGGTCGAGTTGACCGCGAACACCTCGTCCCACTCCTTCAGCGGAAGCTCGGAGAAGGTGCTCGAGCGGCAGATGCCCGCATTGTTGACGAGCAGGTCCAAGCGCCCGAACTGTTCCTCGACCGAGTCGATGGCCTGGCGGACCGATTCGGGCTGCGCGACATCGACGGCGACGGCGATGGCCTCGGGGAAGCGTTCGGTGATGTGGGCGAGCGAATCGGGGGCGATGTCGAGGAGCGCGACCTTGGCGCCCTCGGCGAGCAGGGTCTCGGCGATCGCCTTGCCGTTGCCCGAACCTGCGCCGGTGACGGCAGCGTACATCCCTTGGTGGCTGGTCATGAAAGTCTCTTTTCTCGTCTGAGGGTGGTGGGTCAGATGTGCTCGAGGTAGCGGGCGATTTCCCATTCGGTGATCGCGGCACCGAATTGCTTGATCTCCCACCGGCGGGTGGCGGTGAAGTGGTCGACGAAGCGATCACCGAGGAACTTGCGGGCGAAGATGCTGGCGTTGAATCGGTCCACGGCGGCCGGCAGCGAGGTCGGCAGCAACGGGGCCTTCCCGGCGGGCAGGGCGTAGGCGTTGCCCTCCACGGCCGGGGGGAGTGGGATGTTCTGTTCGATTCCGTCGAGTCCGGCGGCCAGGTTGGCGGCGACCACCAGGTAGGGGTTCGCGTCGGCACCGCCGATCCTGTTCTCGACCCGCGCTGCCGGGCCCGCGCTCGGGATGGAGCGGATGGCCACGGTGCGGTTGTCCAGGCCCCACGTCGAGCTCGATCCGGCCCAGGTGCCGCCCTCGGTGCGCTTGTAGGAGTTGATGATCGGCAGGTAGATCGCGGTCAGGTCGGCGGCGTGATCGACGAGGCCAGCGAGGTAGCGGTTACCGGTTTCGCTCAGCGTTCCCGGGTTGGTCGGGTTCGCGAAGACGGCGGTCCCGTCCTTGTCCAGCAGGCTCTGGTGCACGTGCCCGGAGGACCCGGCCCAGGCCGGGTTGACCTTGGCGATGAACGACGCGGTCAGTCCGTGGCGGGCGGCCAGTTCCTTGACCGCGTGCTTGAGCAGCATCGCGCTGTCGGCGGCCTTGAGGGCATCCGAGTAGTGAATGTTGACCTCGAACTGGCCCGGACCGTGTTCGCTGTTGCTGGCCTCGATGCTGATGCCGTATTCGGCGAGCTGTCGGCGGAGTTCACCGATGACGAATTCTGAACCGGTGTCTCGGTAGACGCTGTAAGTGTGATGTCCCTCGGTGAACGGCTCGAGGTCACGCCAGTGCCGTGATGCCATCTCCTGCGGGGTGCCACGGAAGAGGTAGAACTCGAACTCGTACGCGAAGATCGGCTGGAATCCCAGCGACTCGGCCCGCGAGATCATCGACTTCAGCACGGTGCGGGGGGACAGCTCGAGCGGCCGGCCGTCGCGCTCGAAGATGTCGCAGATGACCGAGGCGGTACCGGGCTCCCACGGCACGACTGCCAGCGTGGACAGGTCCGGACGCAGGTTGATGTCCGGGTATCCGGTGTGCCAGCCGGTGTAGGTCAGGTCCGAGATCATCTCGTCCTGCATGTCCCACCCGAAGAGGATGTTGCAGATGTTGGTGCCGTCGCGGTGAACACTGTCGACGAAGTATTCGGCCGAGATCCGCTTGCCGCGCCAGAGCCCGTCCAGGTCCACTGCGCCAATCTTGAACGTGTGAATCCCGTTTGCTTCGACAAAGTCCCGAAGCCGCTGCTGGTCGTTCGATTCGGCGGTTGATGCCATGATTCCTCGATTCGAAAGTCGGATGTTTCGACTGTAAGAGCAGTCACACCCGGCAGTCTGTGTTCAAAGTGCACATGCTTTGAAGAGTCGCAGGGCACGATGCACGTTGCCCCGCTGAGCACCGGAACCGAGCATGGAATCACCGTTCCAACATCTAGGGACCCGTGCAGTGTGCTGCACGCTCATCACCCCGCGGCCGAACAGAGGACCAGACGTGTACGAGATGAACACTGTGATCAACCCGGCAACCGAGCAAGTGATCGCCGAATACCCGGTGGCCGATGCCGCGGCCGCGGAAGCGGCCGTGGAGCGCTCGGTCAAGGCGCAACGCGAATGGGCGCGACTGCCCCTGTCGGTCCGCCGCGACGGGTTGCGCGCGATCGCCGGAATCGTCGAGGCACACGTCGACGAGCTCGCCCAGCTCGAGGCCACCGATGTCGGCAAGCCGATCAGCGACGCCCGCGGCGAGATCGGTGGGGTGGCCGAATGCTTCCACTACTACGCCGGTGTCGTCGACAAGATCCTCGGAGACACCATTCCCGTGGAGGGCGGGGTGGACATGACCTTCCGCGAGCCCGTCGGGGTGGTCGCCGTCATCGCCCCGTGGAACTTCCCCCTCCCCATTGCGTCGTGGAACATCGCGCCCGCCCTGGCCGCCGGCAATTCGGTGGTGGTCAAGCCGGCAGAGCTCACGCCCCTCTCGACCCGCCGATTCGGGGAACTCGTGGCCGGCCTCGATCTGCCCGCGGACCTGGTGCAGGTCGTGTCCGGGCCGGGGCGAACGGTCGGCAAGGTGCTGACCTCTCACCCGTCGGTGGCCAAGGTCAGCTTCACCGGATCGACCGCGACCGGCCAGGACGTGATGCGGTCGGCGGCGGACACCATGAAGCGGATCACCCTCGAGTTGGGCGGCAAGTCGGCGAACGTGATCTTCTCCGATGCGGACCTGTCTCGCGCGATCGCCGAGGCCCCGATGAGCGTGTTCGGAAACACCGGTCAGGATTGCTGCGCTCGCAGCCGTATCCTGGTGCAGCGAAGCGTTTTCGACGATTTCGTCGCCGGTTTCGTCGAGGCGACCCGCGCCCTGAGCATCGGTGACCCTCTCGATGAGTCGACCAAGCTCGGCCCGTTGGTGTCGCAGGCGCATCGGGAGAAAGTCACCTCCTTCCTGCGCGATGACCTCGATACGACAGTGGCGGGGCAGGTTCCGGACGGACCGGGCTTCTGGATGGCACCGCGCATCGTGGTTCAGCCCGATCCGTCGTCCCAGGTCGTGCGGGACGAAATTTTCGGTCCGATCGCGGTGGTCCTGCCCTTCGACGACGAACTGGACGCGGTGCGGCTGGCGAACGACACCATCTACGGACTCAGCGGGTCGGTCTGGACCTCCGATGTGGGTCGCGCGCTCCGGATGGCGCGGGCGCTCGAATGCGGGACCTTGTCGGTCAACTCGAACTCGTCGGTCCGGATTCAGACACCGTTCGGTGGGTTCAAGCAGTCCGGGTTCGGGCGCGAGCTCGGCTTGGCCGCCATCGACGGTTACACCGAGCTCAAGAACGTATACATCAAGACGGACATGTGATCGTGGCAGCCTTCGACATCGCCGCCGGTCCCACCGGACGCGGCTTCATTCTGCCGGCGCGGGAACCACACGCGCCGACCCCTGACACACCCGAGACCAGGAGAGGTGCGGCATGAGTTACCTCATCACCCAGAACTGCTGCAACGACGCCACCTGCGTGTCGGTGTGTCCGGTCAACTGCATCCATCCGACGCCGGACGAACCCGGATACGCCACCGCCGAGATGCTCTACATCGACCCGGACACCTGCATCGACTGCGGTGCCTGCGCGGACGTGTGCCCGGTCGATGCGATCCTGCCGGACTTCGATGTCACCGAGGACACCGAGCGGTACCTGGAGATCAACGCCCGGTACTTCGCCGATCCGGCGCATCAGGGCTACCCGACGACCAACTCCACGAAGGCGAAGCCGAGGGTGGAGGTCGCCGAGCCGGGCCCATTGCGGGTGGCGATCGTCGGGTCCGGGCCCGCCGGATGCTACGCGGCCGAGGAACTGCTGACCCGCAAGGGCGTCGACGTCGAGGTTCACCTGTTCGAGCGGCTGCCCGTCCCGTTCGGGTTGGCCCGTTTCGGTGTCGCCCCCGACCACCAGAGCACCAAGGCGGTGACCAAGCTGTTCACCCGCACGGCAGGTCGGGCGGGTCTGGATCTTCACCTCAACGTCGAGGTCGGCACCCATCTCACTCATGAGGAACTCCTGGCCCACCACCACGCCGTGATCTACACCGTCGGTGCCCCGCACGATCGTCGGCTCGGGGTACCCGGCGAGAACCTGCCGGGCAGTCACTCGGCCACGGACTTCGTCGCCTGGTACAACGGCCACCCCGATTTCGCCGACCTCACATTCGATCTGTCGTGCGAACGCGCGGTGATCGTGGGAAACGGCAACGTGGCTCTCGATGTGGCCCGCGTCCTGGCGAGCGACGTCGACGCACTGGCACGCACGGACATCGCCGACCATGCGTTGCAGGCGCTGGCGGCCAGCTCGATCTCCGAGGTGATCGTGCTCGGGCGGCGGGGTCCGGTGCAATCGGGCTTCACCACTCCTGAGCTGCTGGGCTTGTCCGATGGGGCAGGTTTCGATGTGGTGGTCGACCCGCGAGAGGTCGAGATCGACCCGGCCACGGCGGCCGCGCTGGAGGCGGATCCGTATGCGATGGCGGGTCTGAAGGGGCAGATTCTCGGTGACCTGGTCGAACGGCCTTCGGGTCGGGCGAGCAAGCGGATCGTCCTGAGATACCTTGCCTCACCCACCCAGGTCCTCGGTGAGGATCGGGTCAGTGGATTGCGGGTTGTCCGCAATGAACTGGTCGATTCCGGCGGTGGGCGGCTGGCTGCCCGGGCAACCGAGGAGACCGAAGACATCGAGTGCGGACTGGTGCTGCGGTCGATCGGGTACAAGGGCCGACCACAGCCCGGTGTGCCGTTCGACGACGCGAGTGGCACGCTTCCCAACGACCGTGGTCGCGTCATCGATCCCGGCACCGGCAGTGCGGTCACCGGCGTCTACACCGCGGGCTGGATCAAACGCGGCCCGTCCGGTGTCGTCGGCACCAACAAGAAGTGCGCGGAGGACACCGTCGCGGCCCTGTTCGACGACTATGCCGCGGGCCGACTTGCCGCGCCGGCGCAGGGCGGCGATGCGCTGCGCGCTCTGATCACCGACCGTCAGCCCGACGCGCTCGACTTCAAGGCATGGGAGGCGATCGATCGTCACGAGAAATCTACCGGGAAACCGCAGCGCCGGCCCCGGGTGAAGTTGACCTCGGTCGCCGACATGCTCGAGGTGGCCATGGAGGCCCGGGCGGTGACCGGATGACACGCCGCCTCCGGCGCGGTGGACATCGGCCGCCGCAGCAGCGTCGGAGCGAGGATCCCCGGTCGTCCTCTCACCGGTAGAGACCCGTCTTTTCCGACATCGATCAAGGAGGTTCGGTGCGTACACCGATCACCGCCGCGGTACTCGAAGAACCCGGCGACAAACTACAGCTTGTCGAATTGCTTCTCGACGAGCCCACCGACCACGAAGTGGTCGTCCGCACCGACCGGGTCGGTCTGTGCCACAGCGACCTGCACTACCTCAACGGAGCGCTGTCCATCGCGACTCCCGCCGTCCTCGGCCACGAAGCGGTGGGCACGGTCGAACACGTGGGCTCCGCGGTGACACGCCTCAAGCCCGGTGACCGGGTGGTGGCCACGGTGACCCCCTCCTGCGGGCTCTGTAACAGCTGCCTCCGGGGGCGACCCACTCAATGTGTGCGGGTCGATCAGCTCCGCCGGCGCGAACGACCGAAGCTGCTCACCCACGACAATCGGGAAGTCGAGGTGCTCGGCGGCGTCGGGGCGTTCGCCGAGGCTTTCCTCGCCGGTGAAGCATCGCTGGCCAAGGTGTCCGACGACCTCCCGCTCTCGGTGGCGTGTCTTCTCGGGTGCTGCATCACCACCGGAGTCGGTGCAGTGGTGCACGGGGCGAAGGTCACAGCGGAGGACACCGTTGCCGTCATCGGTTGCGGTGGTGTCGGCATCGCCGCGGTGCAGGGGGCCCGGCTTGCCGGGGCCCGACGAATCGTGGCGATCGATGCGGTCGCGGACAAGCTCGAGCTCGCCCGCCGCTTCGGTGCCACGGACACCGTTCTCGCCACCGACCCGACCTCCACCGCGGACCGGGTGATCGAGATCCTCCCCGACGGCGTCACCCACGCGATCGAGGCGGTCGGACGCCCGCAGACCGCGGAACTCGCCTTCACGATCCTCGCCCCGACCGGCACCGCAACGATCCTCGGGCTCATGCCCGCCGGTGCGAAGCTCTCCCTCTCGGCCGATGCCCTCGTCTACGGCGACCGGATCGTGCAGGGCGCCTACATGGGCGCCAACCGATTCCTCAGCGACGTCGACATGTTCACCGACCACTACAGGACCGGACGTCTCGACCTGGACGCCATGGTCACTGCGGAACTGCCGTTCACCGCCATCAATGACGGCTTCGCCGCAATGGCGGATCCGACGACCATCCGCATCGTTCTCGACTTCCGTCCAGAGCACCCCTGACACCGTCCGCCCCGGGGGCCGATGCGGCGCCTCGGGTACCACCCCTCAGCAGGAAGGCACCTCCCCGTGACCGCCACCGAACAGGACTCACGTCTCCATGCGCCCATCGCCCAAACCGACTTGATCGACGGCACTTTCACCGAACCCACCGAGGTGCTGACCGGAACACTCGACGATCCGAACACCGGTGTGGTGCGGCAGAGGCAGGTCGCCACCGCCGGTCGGGACGTCGAGCGGGCGCTGGCGGCGGCCGCCGCGGTACATGCCGACGGCACCTGGGCACGCTCGCCGACCGACCTGCGTATCCGCCTCCTCGACGCGCTCGCTGACGGGCTGGCCGACCGAGCCGACGAGGTGGCCCGGCAGGACTGCCTGTCGACGGGTAATCCCCTGCGGGTGAGTAGTCAGATGGCCTCGTACCTCGCTCCCCGGGTCCACGCAGCCAGGGACCAACTGCTCGAGATCGGAGAGTCGAGCACCCTCGCCGCTGACGGCCGTGAAGTGCGGCTCCTCCGGCGTCCGTTGGGTCCGGCCGTTGTCCTCGCGCCGTGGAACGCTCCCACCTTCGTCGCGGTCGCCAAGGTGGCCAGTGCACTGGCCGCGGGGTGCCCGGTCATTCTCAAGCCATCGGAATGGGCGCCGGCCGGGTGTCAGATCGTCGCCGAGATCCTGGCACAGGCCATCGCGGACCTCGAGCTGCCCGCAGCGGTGTTCCAGCTGGTCCACGGCGGCAGCGCCGTCGGCGCCCAATTGGTGTCGGATCCGCGGATCCGGGCAATCTCGTTCACCGGCGGCGGCGCCGGCGGCCGGGCGGTCGCTCAGGCGGCGGCACCTTACTTCACCGCACTCCAGCTCGAACTCGGTGGCCACAACCCCGCCGTCGTACGCCCTGACGCCGATATCGCTGCGGCGGCGGCCGCGGTCGCCGAGGGGATGACCAAACTCAACGGTCAGTGGTGTGAGGCTCCGGGCAAGATCCTGGTCCCGGACGAGTTGCACGACGAATTCGTCGACGCACTGCTCGGCGCGCTCAGCGCTCTGCGCGTGGGACACAGTTTCGACGCCGGCACCGACGTCGGCCCGCTTTCCCATCAGGCGCACCGTGCGCGTTTGCAGGGTCAGATCGATGATCTGGTGTCCCGCGGTGGCAAGGTGCTGACCAGCGCTCCGCTTCCAGAGCTGGAGGGATGGTTCTTCTCGCCGACGGTGGTCGTCGGGTTGCCGGCCGAGCAGTCCGAACACGAACTCTTCGGACCGGCGGTCACCGTGCATGCGGTCGAGTCCGTCGAGGACGCCATCCGAGCTGCGAACGGTCCGGAAACCGGGCTGGCCGGGTTCGTGTTCGGCCGCGACCTCGAGGCCGCGCTCGACACCGCGTCCCAGCTCTCCGCGGGTGAGATCCGGGTCAACGGTTGCAAGCTCGCCGATCTCGCCGATGGCTCGGAGCAGTCCTTCTGGAACAGCGCCGGAATCGGCGGTCACGGTCCCACCGACATGGTTCGATTCTTCCAGGGGCGGCGAACGATCGGCGTCGATGACCCGGCCCTCCCTCTCTAGGATTGTCGTCGACAGGCCGAACACCTTTGCGCGGGTGTATAGTTCGGCGCACGTCGAGATCGGCACATGATCGGTGACGCCACCTTCGCGGCCGCGGCGACATCGCGATGTCGCCCCAGCAGCAGGACCGCTCGCTCCTGTCACGTGGCCCGCCCGGTCCGCGACCATCGACTCCGAGGGGCCACGTTCTCAGTTGGGGGCCACGCCGAATCGACCGGCGTGGCCCTCGCCGCTTCCCACCCAGAATGCTCTGCCGCTGGTCGTGTCGACCCTCGCGTACGCCTTCCACGCACGTCGAGGAACGTGCATTCGGCACACTTACCTAATCGACGGTGTGCATGACGACCACAGACGCGCGTCACACTCCGGGCATAGACTCTGAAAATCAGAATGCCGCTGGTCAACCCCACTTTTTCACGGAAAGGCAGATAACCATATGACGACGTGAGATTCGGCTTCCGCCGAGAGAGGACGTTGGAAGAACACAGCGCCATCCGGTGCGAGACCTCGTGCACATCACGTCATCGGTGCCCTCGAGCGTTATCCGGACCGACCGCCCCACACGCGCCACACGCCCCGGGACCCCGCCATCCCGTAGCGGCCACCGACTCTGATTCCCCGATTTACGCAGCACACTCCGACTTCGGTGAAGTTGGGCGCAGGGAGCTAATCAACCCATTTTTCCGGTCGCGCGAAACACTCACTCCCGCCGACCATCTCGTGGTTCATGCAAAGCAGGCGACACTCACACGCTGTTTGGAGTTCGAACATGACATCAGAAAACAGTAAGGACAACTCAGTCCTGAACCACGGCAATGAATTGCTTCGTGGTTCCATCCGGTTCTTTCATATCGTCCTCATGGTCACCGCGGCCGCTGCACCCTTGGTCGTCGCATCGGCATACATTCCCATCTCGATCTCTTCCGGTGGCGGAAATGCCACCGCCTTGATCTATCTCGCCACCACCCTGATCTTGGTGATCTTCACCGTCGGCTACGCGGAGATGGCCAAGCGCATCACCTCGGCCGGAGCTTTCTACACCTACACCACACAGGGATTGGGCAAACCCGCCGGACTGGCTGCGGGCTTTTCCATCCTCGCCTCGTACAGCATGATCGCGCCCGCCATCCTCGGCGGATTCGGGTACTACGCCTCCGAGCTGCTCGACCACTACCTCCACATCCACATCGCCTGGTATTGGTGCGCCCTGATCGGATTGGCCCTGGAGGTCGTGATCTCCTACTTCCGCGTCACCCTCACAGCACGCGTGCTCGGCGTCCTCCTCGCAGTCGAGGTGCTCGTGATCCTGGTGGTCAGCCTGGCCACCATCGGACAAGGGGGTGCGGAAGGTCAGATGCCCGAGCTGTTCAACCCGACCGTCCTGGGCAGCGCCCCGGCCATCGGCATCGGTTTCTTCCTCGCATTCTGGTCCTGGATCGGTTTCGAGACGAGCGCAATCTATGGCGAAGAAACCGCCGACCCCCGCAAGACGGTGCCGCGCGCAACCTACATCGCGGTTATTTCCCTCGGTGTGTTCTATGCGATCACCGCGTACGCCGGTCTGATCGGGTTCGGTTCGAATGCTCAGGAAGCAGCCACGTCCGAAACATCGAACTATTTCTTCGCGCTGGCCGAGACCTACACCGGTCATTTCGTTCTCATACTCATGAACTTCCTGGTTGTGAGCAGCTTCTTCGCGTGCTCGTTCGCCTTCCACAACAATGCGGCCCGATACCTGTACTCGCTGGGACGAGACCGCATCCTGCCCGCCGCCCTCGGCAAGACACATCCGGTGCAGCGGTCGCCGTACGTCGCGATCGGTGTACAAGGACTCATCGCCGCCGTGGTGGTCGTCATCTTCGCGGTCGGCGGCGCGAACCCCCTCCTCGAGCTGGGTACCTGGCTGCCGATCTTCTGCACCCTCGGTGTCGTCGTCGTCCAGTTGATGGTCTCGATCGGTGTGGTCGGATACTTTAACCGAGTCGGCCGCAACGGATTCGGTGATCGGATGCGCACCATCGTCGCGCCGGTGATCGGCGCGATCGCGCAGGGTGTCGTCGTAATCCTGTTGTGCAAAAACCTTTCCTTCCTGGCCGGGACCAGCAGCATGGTGGTCTCGCTGATCCCGCTCTATCTCGTGCTCATCCTCGCGGCAGGGTTCGCCTACGCGTTATGGCTGCGCAAGGCCGGCCCTGCCCGGTACCAGCGAATCGGCATGCTGCGCGACGACGAGGAGGCGATCACCGATCCGCCTCAGCCCACGCCCTCTGAGGAACTGATCGTGAAGCCAGGAACCGGCGCCTGAACGAGTGCGTCGCGGTTCCGGTCGTGTTCGGCGCCCACCCCAGCCATCGGGCACCGAACACGGCCGAAGTCGCGGGAGCGCAATGGGTACAGTTCGCCGACCCTCGATTCTCGGGGCAAGCAAGGCCAGCTCGGACGACACCCGCCCCGATGGATCACCTCGAAAAAGACGTGGACAGTGACCAAGCGCAGGTTCTCGCTCGATCAACGAATCGTCGCAGCCCTCCAGGTAGACGGGCGGGCCTCGTGGAGCCGGATCGCACAGGCACTGGACGAGCCCGAACGCAATGTCACCCGACACGGCATCGCATTGATCGAGTCCGGACGGATCGCCGTCACCGCCGTTGCGAACAGCAGTAACACCGCCATCGTGCGCCTGCAGTGCTCCCCCGGCACCGTGCGGGTCGCTGCACACGCGCTCGCCCAACGCAGCGACTGCATCTTCGCCTACGTCCTCACCGGGACGGCCGACTGCATCGCGGAAATCATGACACCCCGGAACCGGATCCAAAAACTGATCATGGACGAGTTACCCGCAACCACCGGGGTGGTCCGATGCTGGACCGATCCCGTGCTGCGCTACTTCCGCACGGTCCGTGACTGGGAACCTGGTGTTCTTACCCCGGTGGAGAAGGCAGCGATGACCATGGGGCGGCCATGCCCGGCTTTCGAGTGGACCCACTTGGGGCGCAACGCGATACCGCCGACAAGACGATCATCCGGGAACTGACGGCCAACGGGCGGGTGAGCACTACCTCGCTCGCCCGGACTGCGGGGGTGTCCGAGGCGACCGCCCGACGACGGGTACAGTCCCTGCTCACAAACGGGTCGGTCAGTTTGCGCGTCGTCGTCGATCCAACCATGTTCGGGTTGCAGTCGGAGGCGATGGTGCTCATCAAGACACAACGCAACCGGATCGAGCCGCTCGTGCGCGGCATGCTGGAGACACCGTACGTGCGATACGCCGTCGGCACTGCCGGTGAATACCAAGTGGTCGCGAACATCGCCGCACCGGACGAGGTCGTGCTCTACGACTACATCACCACCGAACCCTGGGTGGCGGATGCGTCAGCACTCGAGACCAACATGATCGTTCATGCCGTCAAACGCAGCGGCCGTGCCCTGTGACCTTACGACGGTCTGCATCCGGACGGCCTCGTTGGCCACGATCTCGGCGTCCGGGCCGTTGCCGCCGATTATCCTGAGAGAAGATGTCAGAGGTGGTGCAGGCCGGTGGCGGACGATCCGTGGGCAACGCAGCGGGAACCGGACATCACGGTGGAGCTGTCCGCTGCCGGCTTCGACGACGCCGTGGAGATCGGCCGCGGAGGCTTCGGGGCGGTCTTCCGCTGTCGGCAGGACGACCTCGACCGCACGGTCGCCGTCAAAGTCCTGACCGCTGATCTCGACCCGGAGAACCTCGCACGGTTTCTGCGTGAGCAGCGTGCAATGGGACGCATGTCCGGGCACCCGAATATCGTCGACCTCTACCAGGTGGGAGTGACCCGCAGCAAACGACCATTTCTGGTCATGCCCTATCACTCGCACGGCTCGCTCGATTGGCGGATCCGTCAAAGCGGACCACTCGGGTGGGAGCAGGTGCTGCATCTCGGAGTCAAGATCGCGGGCGCCCTCGAGACCGCGCACCGCGGGGGCACCCTGCACCGCGATATCAAACCAGGAAACATCCTGCTGACCGAGTACGACGAGCCACAGTTGACCGATTTCGGCATCGCCCGGATCGTCGGCGGGTTCAAGACCACGTCGGGGGCGATCACCGGTTCGCCTGCATTCACCGCTCCCGAGGTGCTCGAGGGACATCCGTCCACGGCCGCATCCGACGTCTACGGCCTGGGAGCGACGTTGTTCTGCGCACTGACGGGGCATGCCGCGTTCGAACGGCGCAACGGTGAACACCTCGTCGCTCAGTTCCTGCGGATTTCCAGCGAGCCGCTTCCGGACCTACACGCACCTGGTATCCCCGACGACTTGTGCGGTGCGGTGGAACACGCGATGGCACGTCCGGTGGAAAACCGGCCGGCGAGCGCGGAAGCGTTCGGGGAGGAACTTCGGGCGATCCAGCGCGGGCACGGGATGATCGCCGATGACATGTTCGTTCCGGCCGTGCAACGGCATGAGGAATCGGAAGTCCCGGACTCGCACGCGCGACGACGCCCCGGCGCGGTGTCGCCGCGGACTCCACCGGTTCCGGTGACCAAATTCCGCCCACCGACGAGCGTGCGGCAGCTGGTGCGCCGACAACGACTCCTCGACGCGCTACGGGAGGGCCGAGAAAGCCGACTGACTCTCGTCCACGGGCCCGCCGGCTTCGGAAAGAGCAGTCTGCTCGCGCAATGGCGTGAGGAATTGACCGCCGAACAGGTCCCGGTAGCGTGGCTGACCGTCGACGCCGACGACAACAACACGGTGTGGTTTCTCTCGCACCTCGTCGAGGCGGTCCGGTGGGTGCGGGCACCGGTGGTGGACGGCCTCGGCCAGGCGCTCGAGGAGAACGGCTCGGCTGCCGAACGCTTCGTCCTGACCTCCCTGATCAACCGGCTCCACGACAGTGGTGAACCGTTGGTGATCGTGATCGACGACTGGCACCGGGTGACCGCGCCGGATTCGATCGCGGCCATGGAGTTCCTCCTCGACAACAGTTGCCACCACCTGCGGATCGTCGTGGCCAGCCGCGCGAGATCCGGGCTTCCACTCAGCCGCATGCGCGTGTGTGACGAACTACGTGAAATCGACACCAAAGCACTCGGTTTCGACCTCGACGAGTCACGGAGCTTCTTCGCCACCCGGGTGCGAACGCAACTGACGGACGCCGACATCTCGCTGTTGCGGGATTCGACCGACGGATGGATCGCAGCACTGCAACTGGCCTCGCTCTCGCTGCGGGAAGCCGGCGGCACGACCGACGTACTCGAACGATTCCGCGCCGACACGCCCTCGATCGAGGAGTACCTCGCCGAAAACGTCCTCAATGCCCTCGAACCGGAGGTCCTCGACTTCCTGCTCGCCACCTCGGTGCCCGAGCGAGTGTGCGGGGAGTTGGCGTCGATTCTCGCCGGAGTCGCCGACGGCCAGGCCCGGCTCGAGGAAGTTTCCGCTCGGGACCTGTTCCTCGGGCGGGCCGCTGACGACTACCGGTGGTACCGCTACCACCACCTGTTCGCACAGTTCCTACGCCGCCGACTCGAACGCGACCACCCTGGCAGAACCACGCAATTGCACCGCTCCGCGTCGGCATGGTTCCGGGAACACCGCCTGCTCGGAGAGGCGATCGACCACCTGCTCGCCGCCGGAGACCCCGAATCCGCGGTCGCAGTGGTCGAGGACGATGACCTCTATCTCCTCGACCGGTCGCAGATGTCGACTCTGCTCGGCCTGATCTCCAAGCTTCCGCACGACCTGGTGCTGTCGAGCGTGCGGCTCCAACTCGCCACCAGCTGGGCGAACACCGAACTGCAACACCTCGACCAGGCGGTCGAGTCACGTCGCCGCGCGCTCGGCCTCCTCGAGACGCTCGGCCTGCCCGCCGATCAACGTTCCCGACTGCGCGTGGAATCAGATGTGCTGCAGGCGAATATCGATGTCACCGCCGACCGGGTGGTCGGTGTGAAGGACCTTGTCGCCGAATGCCTCGCCGACCCCAGCGCGCATCACCCCTTCGTTGTGTCGATGGCGGCCCTGCTCGACACGTTCGCCGACACGTACGAGTTTCAATTCGACGACGCCGACCGCCGTCAGCGCTGGGCGGCGCCCTATCACAGCAAGACCACCGGGCCCTACACCGTGGCCTACGGATACTGTTTCGCCGGTCTGGCGAAGGCAGAACAACTCGATCTCACCGGCGCGGTCGAACTGTATCGGCAAGCACTTCAACTCGTTTCCGACGCCGGCAACACCCAATCCCAGCATGCGCGGCTGGCGCGTGCGCTCCTCGCCGAACAGCTGTACCTGCGAAATCAGATCGACGAGGCCGAGGAACTGCTCGCCGAGAACTTCGACACCGCGCTCGGCGGCACCGCAGACTTCATGATCCGGCACTACTGTCTTCGCGCTCGTATCGGCATCGTCCACCACGACAGGGCCGGGGCCCTGCACGAGCTCGACGAAGGCGCCCGCACGGCTCAGTTGTTGTCACTTCCCCGGCTGCGGGCCGCCGTCGACAATGAACGCATCCGCCTCGCGCTGCCTCTACGACCCGGGTTCGTACCTGTTCCGCACAGGAAACCGGACTCGACCGACGGCATCGCACAGATCGTCGCTCAACTCGAAGACGAAGCTGCCATCTCACTCCTCCTGCGAGAAGGTAACCCCGAACAGATTCGCACCGCCGTCGACTGGGCGAACGACTGGGCCCACTCCCTCGAAGGAACCGGACGTGAACTGGCATGGCTGTACGCCGCCCGGCTTCAAGTGTCGTGCCTGTGGGCCGCAGGACACGCGCCCGAGGCCGAGACGGTGCTGATTCCGGTCGCCATCCGCTGCGCCCAACACGAGCTGATCCGCTTCCTCCCCGACGGCGGCCCGAACGTCATCGCCGCGTTCACGTCCCTGGCCGCGCACCTGAAGGAGGCCGGTGAGCACTCTCTGCGGTTGCGACTACCCGATCCCTTCATCGACGAGGTGGTGGCCGCCACCAACTGAAATGTCGCAACCGTGTGTTCACGACTCGACGCCCAGCCCCTTGCACTGCGCGCTGACACCGGGTGCGCACAGTGCACCTATCCTCGAGGGGCGAGTAGGCGGAGGATCGTAATACACAACTACCACCCCGCCAGCCGACCGCAGTTTCCAGCTATTGGAGGGATCGTGAGCGACACACAACCTGCGATGCCACGCCTGGACCCGGACACCGACGGGTGGATGCCATCCGTCGCATACTGCCCGGTCTCGTTGGGAACCCGACTGATCGGGGACCGTTGGTCGCTACTGATCGTGCGCGAGATGCTGGTCGGCGCCAGCCGGTTCAACGCCATCCACCGAGCGATGCCCGGACTGTCCCGCACTCTGCTCTCGTCGCGGTTGAGGTACCTCGAACGCATCGGAGTGGTGGACCATGTCGTTGACGGCCGACACCGTGCGCGGTCGGAGTACAAGTTGACCGATGCCGGTCTCGCATTGCGCCCGGTGCTCGAGGCTCTGGGAACCTGGACCTCGCAGTGGCAACTACCGCCGACGGGCGACGATGAACTCAACGCGGCGTCATTGCTGTGGCACATGCATCGGGGCCTCGATCGAACAACGCTGCCGAAGAAGGAACTCACCATCGGGTTCCGGTTCCCGAACAGCGAGCCATCCACCGGATGGATCTACGTCGGCGAATTCGACTCGGGCGCGTGCGTCGGGTTCCCCGAGCGGGAAATCGACCTCACGGTGATCGTCGAACCCACGATTCTCGGTGAATTGTGGTGGGGCAAACGCACCTGTGCGGCGGCCATCGCGGCGGGCGACGTCGGGTTCGAGGGACCCACAGATCTGGCTTCCGCCTACCCCGGTTGGTTCCGTCGCCCGACTCCGCGGCCATAACCCGTCGGTACAACATTTGTACTCGTCGGTGCAGGGCGCCGATTGCTCTACTGGAGGCACACCCGCAGGCGTTCACCGCCGCGCGTGCGGATCTCACCCACTCCAGGAGGAACAGCAATGTCAGACGCACAGACCAACGGCGTGGCATGGAGCGAGCCGGACTACCGACGACTGTTCGAGAGCCTTCCCAATCAGTTCATCGTCATCGACCCTCAGCGTCGCGTCCTCGCCGCAACCGATAGCTTCCTCGCCGCCACCGGTCGCGTACGTGAGGAGATCGTCGGTCGCGACATCCTGCTCGTCTTCCCCGACAACCCGGACGACCCGACCGCCGACGGGACAACGGTGCTCCGTGAATCCATCGCGCGAGTCCTCGCGAACCGCGCGATCGACGTGCTCCCGGTGCAGAGATACGACATGAAACAAGAGGACGGCTCGTTCGAGGAGCGGTATTGGCAGCCACTGAACGCCCCGGTCTTCGGCGATAACGGCGACATCGTCTGCATTCTCCACGGCGCCGAGGACGTCACCCAACAGGTTCTGGCGGGTCAAGCCTGAACAGGGGCTCTTCGTGTCACGAGGCCGTGCATTCGTCACCGACGGTGCACGGCCCTTCTGTGTCCTTCGGCAATACCGCACCGGCGCAGGTGTCCAGTCGCTACTGGTACGAAAACTGTACTTCCGGCGCCTGGGCGACCCTGCTGAACTGTAACTATGTCAACAAAAGTCACCCTGGTCGGCGGCCCCACGGCCGTTCTCGACCTCGCCGGTCTCCGCATCATCACCGACCCCACGTTCGACCCGCCGCAGGTTTACCACCATCCGATAGCAGGAGACGTGGTCAAAACCACCGGGCCCGCCTTCACACCAGAAGAACTGGGCACGATCGACATCGCTCTGGCCTCCCACGAGCACATCGACAACCTGGACATGGCCGGCCGCGAGTTCCTCAACACGGTTCCGCACGTCTTCACTACTACCGAGGTTGCCGACCAGTTCGGCGACAACGTCACCGGGCTCACCGAGTACACCTCTCAGTCGGTGCCGCTGCCACACGGTGGGGAACTCACCGTCACCGCAGTCCCCGCCAAACACGGCCCAGAGGGAACCTGGCAGGCCTTGGGACCGGTCATCGGGTTCATGCTCACCGGTCCCGGCATGCCCAGTGTCTACGTCAGCGGTGACAACTCTCAGGTGGAGGTCATTTCCGAGATCGCCGAGAAGTTCGGTCCCGTCGACATTGCTGTGTTGTTCGTCGGGGGCGCGAAGTTCGACGTCATCGCAGAGGGCAGCTACATCACGCTGAGCAACGAGCGGGCGCTCGAGGCCGCCAAAATCCTCGGCGCCAAGAAGGTGATCGCCGTACACGAGGACTCCTGGCAACACTTCAGCCAGAATGCGTCAGAGATCCGTGATCTCTTTGAGGACGATGGCCTCGGCGACATCATCGTCGCGCTGAAGCCCGGCGAGTCCGTGGAACTCGGTATCTGACCACACTGCTGGGAGCTCACCTTCCCACGTGCAGGTACGTGCACCAGATCGGCGACGTCAGCCCCCCGATCTGGTGCATCCCTCGTACCACCCTCGGAATCTCGCGTGTCGCATAGGCCCGGCCCACCCGTCTCATACGATGACATCGCCGCGTCGCTCCGGGCATCTGCTCGAAACCCACCCGCGCCGGCCAGGGTGAGGATCAAGCCGGTGGCGCCCGAACAACCCACCTGGCCAACGGAATCCGGGGCACGACCTGCGCCACCCGCGGGTTGCGTCCACGATGATGGTGTACGAACCGGATCCGCATCGGACCGGCGTGTCGTAGCCCAAGAAGGCGGCCCATCGCGTGACTCTTCGAGAGACCGACCAAAGTCACTTGGGTGTTGGATCACGCGATGACCAGTGACCACGATATCGACCTGCACCAGTTCCTGACCGACCGCCTCACCGACGCCAGCCCCGATCTGCTGCGCAGCCTGCTGTCCACGTTTATCGATGCGCTGATGGGCGCCGAGGCCGACAGCCTGTGCGGCGCCGGCTTCGGCGAACGCTCCGACGACCGAATCAACAGCCGGAACGGCTATCGGCACCGCGACTTCGCTCCCCTAATGTGTGATCATCCCAGGTGCGGCTAGCGTCGTGGACACAGGTGACGGAGCGGGGAGGTCCCGCCGTCGCACTTCGAGGCAGCCGACAACAGTTATCCGATCCATCGGAATACGCTGCCTCGAAGGCTCGATCGCCGAGTGCACGTCGTGCCTGCTGCTCGCAGTGCACGTGGTGTGGGAGTAGCCGCGGGGAGACGCTACATGATTCGCCCACCGCTTGTGCTGCGCCAAGGAGGATAGCTGTTCGACGAGAGCCTCCTTTCCCACCGGAAATCCACGCGGAAAACTCGAGGCACCCAGTGACACCCAGAATGTCATTCACTCGTGAGGTGGCCCGCAAACAGTCTTTGATCATGCTCTCTGCTCGAGCGAGTTTTCCGTGCAGGAAGGCTGTCAACGTGACGACACTTCATTGTCCCACCCGCAACATTTCCTCCGCACACGTCACCGTGCCGATGGAAACCGAACCGCTCACGCTCGACCCGACCGCCGACACGATCCGAAAGATGCTTGAGACCCAGGTATTCCGCAACACCGTGATCAACAACTGGGGTCCGCGGAGCGGCAAGCTCGACCTCAGGGAGTCCAGGACTTCGTTGTCCCCATCCCGAAGAACGACTCCGACCGGACCGCCCGAGGCGATCACGCCGACGTCTTTCTCGGCATCATCTTCTTCCGGCCCATCCGGCGCGGGGGTCGAATCCGCTTGATTCCTCTGCCCGGGCGTACACACGCAGCGCCTCGGCAGCCTCATGATCAAGTTCGGGCGGGACCGCGACCTCTACGGTTACCAGCAGATCGCCGACCGCGGTGCCGCGGTGGGCCACCCCGCGTCCGCGCAGTCGGATCGTTCTCCCGGACTGGGCGCCTGGCGGGATCTTCACACTGACCTGGCCATCGAGGGTGGGCACGGACAGCACGGTCCCCAAGGCAAGTTCGGCGAAGGACACGGGAACGGTGACGGTGAGGTCATCGCCGCTGCGGGCGAACACCGGGTCCGGGTCCACCCGCACGGTGACATAGAGGTCCCCCGACGGTGCCCCGGCGAGACCTGGTTCGCCCTGCGCCGGTATCCGGACGCGTTGCCCGTCGCCCACTCCGGGCGGGACGTCGACGGAGATGGTGCGGGCACGGTCCTCGATCCCGACGCCGTGGCAGTGTGGGCAGGTCCGTTGCCGGGTTCCCGGTCGTGAGCCCGAGCCGTGACAGCTGGTGCACACCATCGGCCCACTCACCCTCAGCGGCAACACCATCCCGGCGACCGCCTCCCGGAAGGACATCCGGGTCTCGGTCTCGACGTCACTGCCCCGCCTCGGCCGGGCCGACGCCGCTCTGGTTCCGGCGCGCCGGAACAGGTCTCCGAGCACATCACCCAGCCCGCCCAGAGGATCGCCCACGGTGAAGGGTGAACGGCTCCCGAACAGGTCACCGAATTCGAAGCCGCCCGACCCGGCGCGCGCGGTCGTGGTGGTGCCAGCTTCGGGGGGAAAACCCGTCCTCGCGGACGCCCCGGATCGGAACAGCCGGCGCGTGCGATCGTAGTCCTTGCGTTTGGCGGGGTCCGATAGCACCGCGTACGCCTCACTGACGGCCTTGAACCGTTCCACTACCTGGGTGTTGTGCGGGTTTGCGTCCGGATGCAGCTCCCGGGCCAATGTGCGGTATGCCTTCTTGATTTCCTCGGCCGACGCCGTTGAAGGGACACCGAGAGCGGCGTAGAAGTCACGGGCGAGCCATTCCTGCTGCGTCACCGAGAATCCTCCTTTCCCTCTGCCGGTCGCCGGACGAGCTGCGCGCCAAGACCGGCGTTGTCGGGCTCATGGGCGGCGTCTCAGGAATCGTCGGCCGATGTTGTGCCCGTCACGTCCCCCGGCGGAGCGGGTCCCCCGACCACGGTGACTGTCGCGGTCCGCAGCACCTTGCCGCCACCGAATGTGTAGCCGCGTCGGAGCACCCTGTCCACGACGGGATCTCCCCCGGCGCCTTCGTGCTGGACTGCTTCGTGCAGGGTGGGATCGAAGCGGTCGCCCTCTTCACCGAATGCGACCACCCCCAGGCCGCTCAGGATCGCATCGAGTTCGGCCGCGATCGCGCGCAGTGGCCCGGTTTCGAGGTCGCCGTGCTCGCGGGCTCGGTCGAGGTCATCGAGGATCCCGAGAAACTTCGCCACCACCGATGCCGTCGCGGCCTCGACCGACAGGCGCCGGTCGCGTTCTATTCGGCGCCGATAGTTGGTGTACTCGGCTTGCACCCGCTGCAGATCAGCGGTCAACTCCGACACTCGATCAGGGTGTTCGCCGACGTCCCGATCGGGCCGGTACCCAGGGTGCATCTCGGCGTCCGGGGTGGCCGGGTCGGGTTCCCGTTGTGGGGTCGGGGTGACGGGCTCACTCGGGGTGTGCTCGCGTACCCGGCCGGTATCCGGATCGACACGGCGTTTGTCGGTGATCGAGATCGGTTCCCGCGGCGGCTTGTCGCCGTTGCGCCGCTCGCTGCTGGTCATCGGGTGTCCTCCCGTCCAGGTTCGTCCACCACCTCAGCGTCGAAGACTTCACCACCGGCCCCTTCCGAGGCGCCGTTCCCTCCACCGGTGGCCGCCGAATCCTTCGCCTGTGCGTCGTAGATCGCCTGGCCCAGGGCTTGCGAGTCGGTGGTCAGTTTTTCGATGGCTTCTTTGATGGCCGCGACGTCGCTGCCTTTCAACTTCTCTTGGGTATTCGCGATCGACGACTCGACCTTTTCCTTGACATCGGCGGGCACCTTGTCCTCGTTGTCCTTGATGAACTTCTCGGTCTGATACACCAGCGACTCGGCCTGGTTGCGGACCTCCGCTTCCTCTCTGCGTTGAGCGTCCTCCGCGGCATGCGCCTCGGCGTCCTTGATCATCCGGTCGATCTCCTCCTTGGACAGGCCCGAGCCCTCCTGGATCTTGATCGTGTTCTCCTTACCGGTGCCCTTGTCCTTCGCGGTCACGTGCACGATGCCGTTGGCGTCGATGTCGAAGGTGACCTCGATCTGCGGCACACCACGCGGTGCCGGCGGAATCCCCGCCAGCTCGAACGAGCCGAGCAGCTTGTTGTGCGAGGCGATTTCGCGCTCACCCTGGAACACCTGGATCTGCACCGACGGCTGGTTGTCGTCAGCCGTGGTGAAGGTCTCGGACCGCTTGGTCGGGATGGTGGTGTTGCGCTCGATCAGCTTGGTCATCACGCCACCCTTGGTCTCGATGCCGAGGGACAGCGGGGTGACGTCGAGGAGCAGCACGTCTTTGACCTCGCCCTTGAGGACGCCGGCCTGCAGGGCGGCGCCGACGGCGACCACCTCGTCCGGGTTGACGCCCTTGTTCGGTTCCTTCCCGCCGGTCAACTCGCGCACCAGATTCGTCACGGCGGGCATACGGGTGGAACCGCCGACGAGCACGACGTGGTCGATGTCCTTGACGGCGATCTTTGCGTCCTTGATCACCGATTGGAACGGCGCGCGGGTGCGGTCGAGGAGATCGGACGTGATCTTCTCGAACTCGCTGCGGGACAACTGCTCGTCGAGGAACAGCGGGTTCTTGTCCGCGTCGACGGTGATGTAGGGCAGATTGATCGACGTGCTCTGCGACGAGCTCAGTTCGATCTTCGCCTTCTCCGCGGCCTCTCGCAGCCGCTGCATCGCCATCTTGTCCTTCGTCAAATCCAACCCGTTGTGCGACTTGAATTTCTCGGCCAGCCACTTCACGATCCTGTCGTCCCAGTCGTCACCACCGAGGTGGTTGTCGCCGGACGTGGCCCGGACTTCAACGACGCCGTCGCCGATTTCGAGCAGCGAGACGTCGAAGGTGCCGCCACCGAGGTCGAAGACCAGGATGGTCTGTTCCTTGTCGCCCTTGTCGAGGCCGTAGGCCAGTGCGGCCGCGGTGGGCTCGTTGACGATGCGCAGGACGTTGAGGCCGGCGATCTGGCCGGCTTCCTTGGTGGCCTGACGCTGGGCGTCCTCGAAGTACGCGGGGACGGTGATCACGGCGTCCGTGATGTCCTCACCCAGATACGATTCCGCGTCCCTTTTCAGTTTCATCAGCACTCGGGCGCTGATCTCCTGAGCGCTATATTTCTTGTCGTCGATTGCCACATGCCAGTCGGTGCCGATCTCCCGTTTCACCGACCGCACCGTCCGGTCCACATTGGTGACTGCCTGGTTCTTGGCTGGCTGGCCGACCAGCACCTCGCCGTTCTTCGCGAACGCCACGACCGACGGTGTCGTGCGCGAACCCTCCGAGTTGGCGACCACCACCGGGTCGCCACCCTCGAGTACACACACCACCGAGTTCGTGGTCCCCAAATCGATTCCCACCGCGCGAGCCATGACCGCCTCCAGCACCACACCGGGCGGGCATGGTCCTTCGCGGAACCGCTAGACATCACACCCACCGAACTTGAGTGTTATCGACTCAATTTTCCCTCGGAGCCAAAATGCGGTCAAGGAGAAAAATTGAGCGTAGGACGCTCAATATTAAGACCTGTGTGTCCGTCAGATACCGCGGCACCACCACTTCCGACCTCACCGACGAAAGCAAGAACACGATCCGTGCGCGGGCTGGAGGACCGGGGCACCCCGTCGAACCATGGGGTCGAATATCGCCCGCACAACCCACCCGGAGGCGATGGTGCCGACGACCACCGGTGGGAGCCGCCGGGCACGGACATTGCCGCGAGCCGCGCGGCGACCTGCCAGCGCAGCGGGTCCGGAGCGCACACACGCACACCGTGCCGTCCGCTCGGACGCGGCCCCGCGAGTGGTGAGATCGAACCGTTGACGAAGCGGGACGGCTGCACCCTGACGTTGGGCCAGGCCTGTGTGAATCGGCGGGCGGTGCGGTAGCTGCGGAATCATGGGAAGGTGAACGATGAGCAGCTGGCCCTACTGGTTTGAGATCGCCGTGATCTGCGGGATCACCGCGGTAGGCACCATCGTGTGGGGACATTGGGAGGAGCACACCCCGAAATGGCGGCGGATCGGGAAGATGGTCGTGTTGTGCGTGCTGTCGGTCCTCGTCTCCGCCACGGCCGGGCGATTCTGGTTCTTCGTGCTGCTCGGCGCCTTGGCCATGATCGTCCTGCTGGTCCACGCCTGGTGGCTTCCACGGAAAGGCATCAATGGTTGGACCGGTGAGCCCCGCGAGAAGTACTACGCCCTCCGCGGCTGGAAGTGGCCGCCGGAGCGACGGTGAAAATCGTTGGCTGAGCGTCAGGGCGTGTCGCGCCTCTACGGCGTCGATCAATACCAAGTTTCTGCGGTATCGAGGCGTCCCGGTTCGGCAGTCAACGACGTCTCACTTGGTGGCACCGTGCGTGTTGTTGCGCCGCCCGCTCCCACCCTGAGCAGCAGCCTCGCGCCGGCACCCCCGCCGCCGGCCACCATGATCAGCTCCGAACCGATCGCCCCCGCACCCGAGGTTCTCGCGCCGGACGACACTGCACCGAGCACAGGTGTAGGCACCGGCGGCGGGAACGGCAACCAAGGCAACGGCCAAGGCGGCAACGCCGGCCCAGGTAACGGGAACCAAGGAAACGGCAACGGGAGCAACGGAAACGGGAACGGAAACAACGGCGGTGGTGGACGGGGCAACGGCGGCGGGAACTGAGCCAACCGTCCATTGCCCTCGCCGCCACCGCGAGGAATGGACGTCGCCGCTTCCGCGGGTTCCGGAATAGGCGATCAGGAACCCTGAACGGCGCTTTCGCATTGCGCCACCGGCGTTTCCCGGGGGTGGTTCGGCTATTTACTGCAGGTGCCGGTAGAGCCGTCCGTGGTTGCTGAACCAGGCGACATTCCCATCGGACCCCCGAAGGAAGTTGGATCGGGTGCCGGTGGGTTCGAGGTCGGGGCCGAGGTCGAGCCCGTAGTCGGTCTTGTACAGCGCAAGACCGAGATTCGGGGCTGTCTGCTCATCCGGCAGGTAGGTGGCATCCGGGGCGTCGCTCATGTTGCCGACGAGCTGGCCGTCTTTGCCGCGGAAGTGGATCACGACGGTCCCCAGGGTGCCCGACTGATCGATGTCGTCAGTGGCGTACGCGCCCTCGTAGGGCGCCAGCTCGGCCGTGCTCAACTTCTGGGGCGTCGCGGGCAGGTTACCGATTCCGGCGAAGCGGCGAAGCGACCAGTCCTCGGCGAACAGTTCGTTGAGCAGTTTCCCTCCGCCCTCGGAATTGGTGAGCACGGTCATGGCGAAGTTACGGCTGGGCACCATGAAGAACCCGGATCGTTGACCCGCCCAGGTTCCGCCGTGTTGGACGATCGTCTCGTTCTCCGCGGACGGCCGCAGCATCCATGTCACTCCCACGCCGGTGAGTTCGACCTGAAGTGTGCCGCCGACGCCTGGATTCGAACGCATGGCGATGAGCGAGTCTTTGCTCATCAACCGATCTCCGTTGGGTGTCGTGCCGTCGCCGAGGTGGAAGCGCGCGTAGCGCACCTGATCCCGCACGCTGGAAATCAACGATCCGGTCGGGTTGCAACTGCGTGGGAAGAACCAGAAGCCCGGATCCACAACGGCTTTTCCGTCGTCGACGTTGTGTGAGGCGGCGATATTCTGGCCGACTATCTGGTCCGAGAAGAAGCGGGTGTGACTCAACTCGAGCGGGTCCAGCAGCATCTTCTGGACGGCGTCCTCGTAGACCGATCCGGTCACGGCCTCGACGATCCGCCCCGCCACAACCAACCCCGCATTGTTGTAGGCGAAGACCGTGCCCGGCGGCGTCTTCTGTGGGAGCCGGGTCATCGACGCCACGAACTTGGTTATCGCGTCGTCACCTCGACCGAAGTCCTGGAGATCGTCACCGAGCCAACCCGACGTGTGGTTGAGCAGTTGTCGCACCGTCGCCGTGGCGCCGGCGTCGGGATCGGCGACCGCGAAATCGGGCAGATACCGGCGAATCGGTGCCTCCAGATCGACCTTGCCCTCGTCGACGAGGCGCATCACGGTCGTTCCGGTGAACGTCTTCGTCGTGGAGCCGATCCGGAACAGGGTGTCGCCGTCCACCGGTGTCGGGTGGTCGACATTGGTGACCCCGTAACCCTTTATGTACTCCTCGCCGTCGGCAATGACGCCGACCGCAACGCCAGGGATCGCGTAGTCCCGCATCGCCTTGTCGATCTTGGCGTCGAGCTCGTTGAACGCGTCCTTCGCGTTCGCGGGGACGCTCGTCGCTGTGGTGGTCGACTCCGTCGACGAACATGCCGGCGACACGAGCACCGCCAACCCGGCGACCGCCCCGCCGAGAACCGCCCGACGCGACAACCGAGGGCCACCGACGGCGAACACCTCGGTCGTCATCAGCGTGGCGGGAGAATGTCGTATGCCGGCAGTGGCGTCGTGTCCGTGCAGGATGTGTCCGGCTTCTCCGGATCGTCGAAGAACGACGCGATGATCTCGGCTCCGCACGGTGGCTCTGCATACACACCGTGTGCAGCTCCGGGCACTACCGCGACTGTGGATTGCGAGAGATCCTTCGCGATGTAGTCGCCCCACACCGCTCCGGTCTGCCCGTCGTAGGTACCCGACAGCACGAGCGACGGGATGTCACTGACGGTGATGTCTCGGATCGAGTCAGGGGCCTTCGGCACGTCCCACACCTCGCAGGCGTCGCGCAGGAACGGCAGCTGTGGCGCTTGGGCCCGAACGGACTCCGGGAGTTCCGGGAATTCCTTTTCCGCCTGTTGCATCGACTGTTCGACGGTCTCGAACGGGATCCATTCGCGGCACCAAATGCTCAGGGTGAGGCCCCACTGCAGGACGCCCCTCTCCGGATGCCCCCACACCTCGGCCCACCGCGACGCAATGGGCTGCGCATTCCCGTGTGCGAGCTCATCGACCGTTGACGGGAACTCTGTCGGCAGATGGGTGGCCACGGGGACAAACCAGTTCAGCAGCATTCCGCCGTCGACGACAACCTTCGTCTCTCCAACGCCCTCGACGTTGACCGTCGTGGTGATGGGCTTCGCTTCCAGCTCATTGACCAGCCGGATGAACGTTGCCCCCAGGTCGGGATAGCGTTCGTTGCATGTCGGCTGGTCCTCGCACGCCTCGACCATGTTGTCGAATGCTTGGCGAGCGCTGGCCCAGGTCCACCCCAGGGCACCAACCGATGGAGGCGTCACTCCGTCGAACGCGATCGACTCGATCGCGTCGGCGTCGTGACGCATGTAGATCAGCGCAAGGTCGGTACCGTACGAGTGGGAGAACACATTCCACTTCTCGAGGCCGAGTGCCTTGCGCAGATCGATCAGGTCATAGGTGCTCTCGGTCGAATTGAACGCCGAGAGGTCGACGGTGGGAGCCAGGCGGTCGTGGCAGCCCTGCACCGCTTCCACGTACGCATCCCGGGTGGACTCAGCGTTCCACGCCATCCCGATCCGGTGGGCGAAGAACTCGAAAATCTCCGGGCAGGACAACGGCGAGCTGGACGTGATGTTGCCTCGCTGTCCCATCAGGATCAGATCGCGATCACGGTTCAGCGGCACGTCCGGGTTGACCGGAGGATCCGTGACCGCATCCTGACCGGGCCCGCCCATGAGAAACACGATCGGAGCCTTGGCCGGCGGCTGCGTTTCCGACGGAACGATCGCAACTGCCAAGCGCAAGGATCCGCTGTCTTCTCTGGTGCGGTTCACCGGGACCACCAATTCCCCGCAGCGAGCATTCTCCAGCAGTGGGACCGGATTTGGCGTCTTCGCGCACGGACCCTCGACAAACTCCGCCGGCGGATGAGCCACAGTCGTCGGTGACGAACCGGACGGATCGGAAGTGCTGCCACACGCTGAGCTGACGAGAATCGAGACAAACGCAATCGCCGCTATCTGGTTCACAACCCGCATGTCAACCACCCTGAATGGCGACCGCCCGAACCTGGTGTCCGGGCTCGGCCCGAGTATCCACTCGGATAAATCCTGACACACCCACAGCATTGGGAGCGCCGTTACCGGCAAAGGGGCCACACAAGGGCCGCTGACATCGTTCTCGATACCTCGGTGAGGGCCGCGGTCGTCCTCGGTGAGGGCGTCCGCTCCCTCCTCCTGCGGGCGGCGCTGGGCGGGCTAGTTGATGCGTGATCCCCGGACGCGTTCGGGATTGCGCGGGGGGAAGGGTGCGCCATCGTTGAATTCGCGTTGGAGAACGGGAAGGTAGCGGGCGAGGGCTTCGTCGACGAGGTCGGACCAGCTGTCGGGGGCGCCGGCGATATGGCCGATCGCGGCGACGGCATTCTTGCCGTCTTCGACCCTGGCGCGGTTGATGTAGACGGATTCCAGCGTCTTGTCCGCGGGTACCCGTGTGGTGGCCTTTTCCTCGTCGAGGGCAACCGGCCCCGGCTGGGGGTCGCCGATGGTGGCCGCTTCCCGTGTGACGTCCACGCCCTGCTCGACGAGGTTCGGCAGCCGCCGCTTGCGTTCGGCAGGACTGTTGGCGAGTCCGTGCTCACGTGTCGCGCTGATCAGAAGATCCTTCCGACGAGTTCTCGAGCACGTCCCGACCTGATGGGTGCCGGTGCGGGTCTGGGGACGGCGTTCGAGGGGGTTGTTGACAAGTCCGGGTTTACGTGTCGCGCTCATCAGGGCATCCTTTCGACGAGTTCTCGGGCGGCGTCGCGGTAGGCGCGTGCCGCCGACGACGACGGGGCCCACCTGACGACGGGTTCTTCGGCGCTGTAGCTCTCGCTGACACGGACGGACTTCGGGATGATGGTGCGCATCGTCTGATCGGGGTAGGTCTCACGGAGCGCGGCGAGGACCTGCTGGTCGATGACCTGGCCGAGTTCGACGCGGCCACACAGAATGTGATTGAGCCGCGCGGTGGGGTTGAGCAGCTCGACCTGCTCGCTGATGTAGTTCTCGATCCGCATGAGCGCTTCGAGTTCCATCGCGCCCGTCATGACAGCGGCGAGCACGTCGGTGCAGGCGACGAGTGCGCTGATGGTCAGGTGGTCGAAGTCTCCCGGGCAGTCGAGGAGATTGAAGTCGACATCGGGGGCGTTCGCAAGGGCCTTGCGCAGGACGCCGTGCGCACCGGGTTTCTTGAGGAAGTAGGGCCCGACGGAATCGAGTTCCTTGGTGGCAGGAACGAGGTGAATACCGGACGCGGTGATGGTGGTGGCATCCTCGATGCTCGCCACCATCATCAGCACCGACAGGACATCGTTGTCGACCGCTTCCGGCGTGGCACCGAGCCAGGTGGTGGCGTTGCATTGCGGGTCGAGGTCGACGACCCGGACGGTGTAGCCGGCTTCGACGAGGGCCTGGGCGAGATTGACGGTGCTCGTGGTCTTGGTGGAACCACCTTTGTGGTTGACCACCGCGATGGTGCGGGTCATGGGCTTGTCCCTTCGTGCAATAAATAGTGCCGTAACGTGCACTGATCCGTGGAGTCGTTCAGTGTCGCGTCGACGTTGTTCGTTCCGGCGGAGTCCTGCGATCATCGCGCGACGGCGGACGATCTACGGTCACTGTCGCGACGAGCACGCAGGTCGCCACACACTGCCCAGACCGGTGATCCGTCACGGTCCTGATCTGCAGGATTCCGCGGATCGTCGTGTCGCGGTCCGCTTCTCCCGAATCGATGCCAGCAGCTCGGTCATGCCGGTGTCGGCCGCGATGAGCGCCGCGATGTAGTCGTTCGCGGTCATGCCGTGCGCCTTCGCGGCGCTGGCGGCCGCTTCCTTGAGCTCCGGAGGCACCAGCGCCTTGACCACAGCACGGGTCCCCTTACTGGGCCGCCCCCGGCGGCGGGAAGCAACGATCTCGGCCATACCCGCAATTCTGGGACCAGAAAGTCGAACGACCTAACCGCCACACCGCACCCGACCAGAATTTCTCCGGCCGGGCATCGCTTGCAGTGCCCGAGAACGCGACAACAGGAAACACTGACCGCGGCGCATCGCGTTGACCTACCGGCTTCCCGGAAGGCGTTGCGGGACGCGGAATTCTCCTCACCAACCGCGCACAAACCGGAAGTAACCCACCACGGCGCGCTGGGGCCCTCGTGAAAACGCCATGTGTAGGTTCCGCGCCGCATATTTCGGCGGCCTTGAACGCCGGCTTCTGCGTGATGGTCTCCGAATGCGTTGATCTCGGGGAGCCGAGCGCTGCCGCCAACCTACGACCGACTGATCTCCCGCGCGACGGTGACATCGAGACACGGTGGCGGGGGCGTCCGGTAACACTGACCCTCGCGGCAGAGTCGGTGCAAGTCGTGTGACCGGCGTTTCGGGGAGTCATGCAGTTGCTCGACCGGGGTCCAGGTGACACCGCCGACGACGGCCCAACCGGGTGGGGAGCGTGGATCCCTCCGTCGAGGTGGCTCGACGAGACCGAGACGAAATTCCGGACAGTGTCCAGTCGAATCGGACCGGAGTCTGATCGACGGTGGACTGCACGAGGTCCTTCGGTGCGTGGGGAACTGCTGACGAGCAATCCGTCCCGATGCGCGGCTTGGTCGGCGCCGGAGACGGCATCGTGGAGGTTCGGCGGTGAACTGGGCGTCCGAGCTCGCGGTGGGGTGTGATCGCCACCTAGCTCGGTGGTACTCGATGCTCCCGGAGAGATTCGATCTCGGCGGACACCTCGTCGAGGCGGCGTCTGGCCTTCGCCAGCAGTCCCTCGAGTTCGAGGATGCCGACTTCCACTTCTTCCCGCTCGGCGAGCCTGCGGGCGAGTTCGTTCGGAGGCGATTTTGTCTTCATCTATTCACGATACGCAGGTCATCAGACCCGAAGAGGCCGACCTGTTCCTCGAGTGAGAGGTGTGGGTGGGAGTGGTTCGTGAGGTTGTAGGACGACCGCACGCGGCCGGGGCTGGGTGGGCGAACACTCGGCCTCGGCGCGTGCGGCGTTGGGCGCCCCGCGGCCGAAGGGGTTGGCGACCGGTACCGGGGCTGGTTGCCCCGGCCGGTGTGCGGGCCCGGGACAACGTACTGTGCGGGTACCCGGATCGCGGCTGGCTACGCTGGATGCTCCGCAGGTCACCGGGTGGCGGCGCGGACGGCAATGGCGAGCCCGGCCACGAGAAGGGCCAGCAGCGCGAGCACCAGCAGAATCGGCCCCAGCACTAGCCCGAGGAGGATGAGCAGGACAAGGGCGACCTTCACGGTGCGGCTCAGCCCGGACACCAGGCCCTTGATCGCCGCCCATATCGGGTTCTTGCCATTGAGGGTGGAGTCGATCGCCCGCAGGGCGGCAGTGGTGCTCGGTCCACCGTGGGCGACGGACTCGGCGACGGTGTCCAGCCATTGGTCGAGGCTCTTCCGCACCGCGGCTCGCTCCTTGACTTCGCCGAGGAGTGGGTGGTCGAGTAGGTCGTGAAGGTGGGGTTTCAGCCATTTGGCGGCGTCGTCGACCGATCGTGGCACATTGCCGGAGCCGACGTCACCGGCGGCCCGCCGAAGACCACGCCCGATGCCCGCACCGGCCCGGTTCCCTGCGCCGGTTCGCCCCAGGAGGGCCGAGCCGACAATGCCTTCCCGCGCCATATCAGACGGGTACCCCCTCCCCGGTCCACGGAAACTCGGCACACCTTTCGTGGACGATGCCGGAGGATCCGACCGTGTGGACCGTTCTTCGGCACGAATTGCGCAGTCCCCTGCCGTCTTTGACCGATTGAACTCTGCCCGGGTGGGCTGGTCCGCTAGCCGACCCTGCGGGCACACCTCTGGTCAAGGGCCGCGACGTGCAGGAGACCATCCTCCGCGAGATCGTCGATCCGCGACAGACCGGAAGCACTGATCAGGGATGGCCGGAAGGCGTTGGCGCAGATCCGGTTCTGTTCGAGATCGGCCGGCAAGTCTCCCGCCCGATCCACAAGACGTGCGTCACCCGGATCTCCGTCCGCGATGTGCGACCCAGGCGGTCGCAGGGCCGTGACGCGGTGGGCCGGACCGACACGATCCCGGCACCACGAGGGGCACCGGCACCCATCGTCGTCACCCCCAGGAGCCGACCGGTCGGACCGTTTTGCGGCCGGACTGCGGTGTGGTGTTGAGCGGCCGATTAGGTGGCCCTGCCGCGGGGTAGTCGGCGGAGATGCGCCCCCACCGGGTGAGGATCCGATTCCAGACCGCCGCCGGCGCCGAGGTGCACCACAACATCAACTCGACGAAGGGGTTGGGCGATGACAAGCAAGGGCCAGATGGCCATGGCCGTAGGTGCCGGTTACATGTTGGGCCGCACGCACAAGATGAAGCTGGCGCTGATGCTCGCCGGGTACGGGGCCAGCAGACGGTTTCCCAGCGGGTCGCTGGGTGTTCTCAACGAGGGCCGCAAACTGCTCGCCGACTCCCCCGAGGTGGCCAAGCTCGGTGCGACGGTCCGCAAGGAGCTGATGAATGCCGCGAAGGCGGCCGCGGTGACCGCGGCCAGCCAGCGCATCGACTCGCTCAACACCCGGCTGCAGTCGGGTGAGGACCTCCTCGGCAGGGCTGCCGGCGGGAAGAAGAAGCCGACGCGACGCCGCGACGAAGAACCCGAGGACGAGTACGAAGACGAGGACGAGGAGTACGGGGAAGACGACACCGGTGACGAGACCGGTGACGACGATTCCGAACAGACGCCCCGCGCCCGGAGGCGGCCGACCCCGCGGCGCCGCTCATCCGGTGGCGGTGGTTCCCGGCCCACCCGGTCCCGGTCGCGGTCGTCGACGAAGGATGACGACGAGGACGAGGACGAGCTGTCCCGGGCCCGCAGGACGCGCGCGAAGGCGACGACCGATTCCGTACCCGTACGACGCACCCGGAAGTGATCAGCGATGACCTCGAATCTTGACAGTGCGGCGAAGAAGCTGCGTAAGAACGTTTCCGGTGCGTCCGGTGAGACCGCATCGATCTCACCCCTGCAGAAGGCGGCGCAGGGCCTGCTCGGCACCGTGACCGACAAGGCCGTCTCCGCCGTCTCCGACAAGGTGGCGGGCGCGACCGGCCGGCTGACCGACTACGCCGAGGGCGGCGGTGGAAGCCTGCTGTCCGCTGTCACCGGCAAAAGCAACGGCAACGGCGACGGCGACGGCGACGGCAATGGTGACGGGAAGGGCGACGGCAAGTCGCTGTTCTCCGGGCTGACCGACAAGGTGAAGGACACGGCGTCGGATGTGAAGGACGCGGTCACCGGCGGCGGTGGCGGTAAGGGCAAGAAGCTCAAGTTGACCAACATCGTCGAAACGATCGATGTCGGGGTGCCGGTCCAACTGGCGTATAACCAGTGGACCCAGTTCGCCGATTTTCCGTCGTTCATGAAGAAGGTCGAGCGGGTGGAGCAGGAAGCGGACGAGAAGCTCGAGTGGAAAGCGCAGATCTTCCTTTCGCATCGCACCTGGGAAGCGTCGATCCTCGAGCAGGTTCCGGATGAGCGGATCGTGTGGCGGTCGAAGGGCGCCAAGGGTTTCATCGACGGTGCGGTGACGTTCCACGAGGTGACCCCCGATCTCACCCGCATCGTTCTGATTCTCGAGTATCACCCGAAGGGTTTGTTCGAGAAGACGGGGAACCTGTGGCGTGCGCAAGGTCGGCGAGCGCGCTTGGAGTTGAAGCACTTCGGGCGCCACGTCATGACGCAGTCCGTTCTCCATCCTGACGAGGTTGTGGGGTGGCGCGGGGAAATTCGGGACGGCAAGGTTGTCGAACCCGAGGAGTCCGAGGACACCAACGAGGAACCGGCCGACGACGAAGAGCCGCAGGACCAAGACGAGACCGACGAATACGAAGACGAGGAACCTCCGGAGGACGAGTCCGGCGAGTACGAGGACGAGGAACCGGAAGAGGGGCCGGAGGACGAGTCCGGCGAGTACGAGGACGAGGAATCCGAGGACGAGTCCGCTGAGGACGAGTCCGGCGAGTACGAGGAGGAAGAGCCGGAAGAGGAGCCGGAAGAGGAGTCCGGCGAGTACGAGGACGAGGAATCCGAGGACGAGTCCGCTGAGGACGAGGCGGAGGAGGAAGAGCCTGAGGAGGAGGAGCCCAAGCCGCGCCGGCGCCGTCCCGAGCCGCGCCGGCGTCGTCCCCAGAAGGCCGCTGCACAGAAGGCACCCGTAAAGAGGGCCGCAGCGAAGAAGACCCCCGCGAAGAAAACTGCCGCGAAGAAGACCCCCGCGAAAAGGGCCGCCGCGAAGAAGACCCCCGCGAAGAAAACTGCCGCGAAGAAGGCAACACCGCGGCGTAGGACGGGAGCACGCGCATGACCACGGCAGGTGGACCCAGCTCGAGTAGTCTCGCCGACGTCATCGACACCATCCTCGACAAGGGCCTCGTGATCGACGCCTACGTGCGGGTCTCGCTGGTCGGCATCGAACTGCTGACCATCGACGCCCGAGTCGTCGTCGCGAGCGTGGACACGTACCTGCGGTTCGCGGAAGCGGTGAACCGGCTCGAGATCGGCAGCGAACCGAAGGGGCTGTCCGAGATCGTGTCGGGCGCCACCGAGGGCGCTGCCAAGCACAAGACGAAGGGTGCGCTCGAATCGGCGGGCGACAAGCTCGGCGGCCTCTTCGGGGGCGGGGAGGAAGAGGAAGAACCGGAGCGGGAACGAGTCTCGCGCAAATCGACTCGCGGTGACCGGTGATGGCCACCTCGGAGCAGACGAAGCAAACGACCGGTATGTATGTCTACGGCATCGTCCCGGCCGACGTCGAGGTCGCCGACGATGCGACCGGGGTCGCGGACGGCACCGTGGAGGTGATCACGCATGGTGACATCGCCGCCCTGGTGAGCGGGCTGTCGGTGGACCGGGCGCTCGGCGCACCCGGGGACCTGCGGGCGCATGCGGACCTGCTGGACGGGGTGGCCGGGGTGGCGCCGGTGCTGCCGCTGCGGTTCGGTGCGGTGCTCCGCGACGCCGACGCCGTGCAGGAGGAACTGCTCTCGGCGCACGCGGACGAGTTCGGCACTGCTCTCGAGCATTTGGCGGGCAAGGCCCAGTACATCGTGAAGGGCCGGTACGTGGAGAAGGCGATCCTGCAGGAAATTCTCGACGAGAACGAGCAGGCGGCGGCGCTGCGCGAGGAGATTCGCGACAAGTCGGAGGACGAGGGCCGGCAGGCACGGATGGCACTGGGGGAACTGGTGAGCAACGCAATCGCCGCCAAACGCGAAAAGGACACCCGCAGGGTCGTCGAGGCGCTCGACGACCTCGCCGCTTCCGTGAACGTGCGCGAACCAACGCACGAGGAGGAGGCCGTGCAGGTGGCGATCCTCGCCGACGTCGAGCGTCAGGACGAGCTCGAACAGGTGCTCGGCGACCTGGCCCAGGACTGGGACGGGCGGGTGGAGATGCGCCTGCTCGGACCGCAGGCGGCGTACGACTTCGTGGTGACCCAGAAGCCGGAGGGGCAGGGCTGAGGCATGGGTCTGTTCTCGTTCATCGTCACCTTGCCGCTGCAACCGGTCAAAGGGGTGATCTCGCTGGCGGAGTTGATCCAGCGGCAGGTCGAGCAGGAGTTGCACGATCCGGCGCGTGCCCGCCGGGCGCTCGAGGAACTCGAGGAGGCCCGGGAACGTGGTGAGATCACCGAGGAGGAGGAAATGCAGGCACAGCAGGCGATCCTCGACCAGATGACGGGCGGTGGCGAATCCAGCCCCTGATCCGGCAGGGCGTCAACGGGCGTACAGCGCGTGCTCGACCCGCTTGGCCTTCCGCGTCGGCACACCCGGCGCCAGGGAACGGCAACGGGCGGCACCGCCGCTCGAGATCCACACGCTCACAAGTTATCCCCTCATGATCATCGCGCTGACAGACCCTCACCGTCCGCCGACACCAACCATCTTTCTCAGGTTCGGGCACACCGCGCTTCCCTCATCGAGGAGCACACGATGGGTCCTCGATCGGATCGATTACTCAGATCGGGCGTACACCAACCCGAGCCGCCTGCCGCTCTCGGCGGAGGTCACCAGTGGCCGAGATTTCCTTGCCAGAGTGCCACGAGGACATACAGCGCAACAGCCAGTGGATAGTACAGATTAATCATCGACGATCACCTTCAGATGGGGCCTTTCGGTATCGGTTTACCCGACCCGGATCGGGTACCCGAGTCGTGACGGCGATACGCCGGCGACGCCGCTCATCTCACGGCACGAGTTCGAACCACGCGCTCGCTCCGCCCCGCAGATGCGGATCCGGGTTGTGTCGGCGCGCCACCTCGTGCGCACGGAGAGCTCGGCGCGCCACCTCGTGCGCACGGAGAGCAGAGTCAAACAATGCGGCGGCGCACCGGTAACGCCACCGAGTGGTAACGGGCGCGGGCAAAGCAGCGATATAAAAGAGCTGACCCCGAGTTGAGAAGGATGTAGTCGAACGCGGACGATACGGCGATCCGCGCTGCAATATCGGAACCCCGAACCCCGGGCCGCCACGACCCTGCCCCGCATGAGGCGTCGTCGCCCCACGACCCCCGGTCGCATGTGAAGGGATCCTTTCAGTTGGATTCTGCAATGCCACTCCACCACCGTGCTCGCGACGTGGACGCCTTCCCACTGTCGTCGGCGCAACGTGGGATGTGGCTCGCGCAGCGATTGGCACCCGACGTCGCACTCTGCATCGCCCAGTACGTCGAATTGCACGGGCCCCTCGACCTCGATCTTCTGAACGAGGCGTCGTTGGCGGCGGGCCGGGAGTTCCAATCCACCTTCCTGAGGATCGTCGAGATGGACGGCGAGCCGTTCCAGGTCATCGATCCGACCATCGAGTTGTCCACGGATTTCGTCGACTTCCGCACCGCGAGCGATCCGGTCGGGACGGCGCACGCGTGGATGGAAGGCGACTACACGAGCCCGATCGACCTCACACGCGATATGTTGGCCAAGTCGGCGGTGCTGCAAGTCGGCGAGCAGGACTACTTGTGGTACAGCCGAATTCACCACGTCGCGCTCGACGGGTACGGGGCGATGACACTCGTGAACCGGATCGCCACGCTGTACTCGGCCGCGACGGAGGGTCGTTCGCCCGAACCCAACCGCGCGGCAGATCTGCGAACCCTGTGTGCCATCGATCGGGAGTACCGGGCGTCGCGCCGATTCGAGTCCGATCACGCCTACTGGGCCGACCGGGTCGCCGAGATGACCGCGGGCGCGAGTTTGTCGCCGGTCGCCGCAGCTGCCGTGGCGAGGTGCACTCTCGCGAACTCGGCACTGTCCGACGAGGCTGCCCGAAGACTCGCCCGTTCCCACCACGTTTTCGGTGCCCCCGCCGCAGCGGTGGTCGTCTCGGCATTCGGTTGCTATCTCGCGCGCATGACCGGCAACGACGAGGTACTCGTCAACCTGCCCGTCTCGGCCCGGACGACAGTGATTCTGCGCCGCTCCGGCGGAATGCTGGTCACCGTCGCGCCGCTGCAGGTGAGCACACATCCCGACGACACGCTCGCCAACTTGATCCAGCGGGTGCAGTGGGACGTGACGGGCGCACTGCGCCATCAGCGGTACACCCTCGAGGACATCCGCCGGGAGGCCGGCCGGAAGGCCGCCCGTGTTCTCGCGGCGCCGATGGTCAACGTGATGCTCTTCCGTCCGAAGATCACCCTCGGCGCACTTGCCGGCGAATTCCGCGTGGTCACGTCCGGGCCGGTCGATGACCTGCTGGTCAACGTGTATACGACCGGAACACCCGAGAAGACGATGGTCGAGTTCCGGGGCAACCCCGGCCGCTACACCGATGAAGATCTGCGTTCACACCAGCGGGCCTTCGTCGGATTGCTCGAGGAGTTCCTCACCGCGGATCCCGCGGCGGCACCGGCGGATCTCCACGCCGAGACCGCGGCAGAGGGGGCACGACGCCGGGGCAGAGCGGTTCACCTCGAATTCTGGAGGAGTGTGCTCGACGGGCTGTCCACCGAGCCCGTCCTCCGAGCCGATCATGTCCGCCCCGGCCACCTCGGTGATCTCGACGGCCGTGTGGTCAGGCACGTTCCCGCCGACGTGCACGGCAAGATCCGGGACCTCGGTAAGGCCGGCTCCTTCGCGAGCTACTCCGTCGTGCACACCGCCCTTGCCGCGCTGCTGGCGCGGCTGAGTGGTCGAGGCGACGTGGCTGTGGGTGCCCCGGCAGGCCCGTACGGGTGGCCGCTGATCCTGCGGTCCCGGGTCGACGCCGCATCGACCTTCGCCGAACTGCTCGTTTCGGTGCACACCATCGAGGTGGCTGCTTTCCGCCATGCCGAGATTCCGTTCGACGACCTCGCGACGGCACTCGGTCTTCCGACGGCGCCGGGCGCTTCGTACCCATGTCAGGTCGGCTTCGTGTTCGCCCGCGCGGGGCCGGCGGACGCCGAGGCTCGCATGCCGGCGGGCGGTGGGACCGACCTGCAGGTGACGTGCACCGAGCACGGTACCGAGTCGGGCATCGACGTCGAGATCGTCTACTCGACAGCGTTGTTCGACCCGGCAACGATCGAGACCTTCACCGACCAGCTGGTCCGCATGCTCGAGGCCGCGACCGCCGAACCCGTCGTCGCGGTCGGGGATCTCGTGTTCGCTGCGCCCGCCGCACTGGCCGGACTCACGCCCGCAGTCGGTGCACCCACCCGCCCCGTGCAGCTGTTCCCCGATCTCCTGACCGCCGCCATGCCGGCCGAGCGCGATGCCGTCGCCGTTGCGGACGGCACCGAGGAGCTCACCTACCGGGAGCTCGATCGACACTCGAACCGGCTCGCCCGCCTACTCGTCGAACGTGGAGCCGGTCCGGAAACCGTTGTCGCCCTGGCACTGCCCCGGTCGGTGGAATTCGTGGTAGCGGTGTGGGCGACCGCGAAGTCGGGCGCTGCCTTTCTACCGGTGGATCCGACCTATCCGGCCGCCCGCATCGACCACATGCTGACCGATTCCGGCGCACAGATCGGCATCACCACATCCTCGTACCGTGCGGCGTTGGCGCAGGCCTCCTCGGCGTCCTGGATCGAACTCGACGACGCGGCCACCACCGCCGACGTCGAACGATGCCGCGCCGACGCCCTCGTGGAAGCGGATCGGCGCCGACCGCTGCGACCGGATCATCCGGCGTACGTCATCTACACCTCCGGGTCGACGGGAATCCCGAAGGGCGTGGTGGTGACCCATCGTGGCCTCGCGAACCTGGTGGCCGCCGAACGCGAAAGCCTCATGGTCCATCCCGCATCACGGGTCGCGCAGTTCGCATCGCCGAGTTTCGACGCCTCCCTGTTCGAATCACTGGCGGCGGTCGGGTCCGGAGCGCGGCTGGAGATCGTCCCGCGTGGGGTGTTCGGCGGCGTCGAGCTGACCCGGGTCCTCACCGAAAGACGAATCACGCATGCGGTGCTGACTCCGTCCACTCTGGCGACACTCGACCCCGGGAACCTGCCCACCCTGACGCATCTCGTCGTGGCCGGGGAGGCGTGTCCGCCGGACACAGTGGTGCGATGGTCGGCGGGACGCCGCATGTTCAACGCGTACGGGCCGACCGAGGCCACCATCATGTCCACCCTGAGCGGGCCGATGGCGTCCACCGCTCCGGTGACGATCGGCGGGCCGGTGCGCGGGATGTCCGTGGTGGTTCTCGACGAACGACTCCATCCCGTCCCGCCGGGGGTCGCGGGCGAGCTGTATCTCTCCGGGCCGGCCCTCGCCCGCGGTTATCACCGCCGCACCGGCGTGACCGCGGCGCGGTTCGTCGCCGACCCGTTCGGGCGTCCCGGCGATCGGATGTACCGGACCGGGGACGTGGTTCGCTGGACGAGGGAGAATCACGTCCTCGACTACATCGGCCGCAGCGACTCCCAGGTCAAGGTGCGGGGATTCCGGATCGAACTCGGTGAAGTCGATGCCGTGCTGACAGACCACCCGGCCGTCGGGTTCGCGACCACCGTCGACTACGACACCGGGAGCGGGGAGACCACGCTGGTCTCGTACGTGCGAGCGGCGACCGGCGAGGGACTGGACCTCGCCGACGTCGACCGTCACGTTCGGCAGACCCTTCCCCACTACATGGTGCCCCTGCTCGTCCCCATCAACACGATTCCCCTCACCCCGGGCGGCAAGCTCGACCGGACAGCGCTCCCCCCACCGCCCGTTCGCGAGGGGGACGGCCGACGGACACCGACCACCCCGACGGAAGAGGTGATCGCGAAGGTCTTCGAGTCCGTGCTGGGTGTCGACGGCATCGGAGTGGACGACGACTACTTCGACCTCGGCGGTAACTCCCTGACCGCAACGCGGGTCGTCGCCCGGGCAAATGCCGCGCTGGGCGCCCGGATCGACGTCGCCGAACTGTTCGACGCACCGACCGTCGCGACGTTCGCCGCCCGGATCGACGGTGCCGGCCCCCGGGGCGCCGATCGACCGGCGCTGCACCGTTTTCCGCGACCCGCACGGATCCCGCTGTCTCCCGCCCAACAGCGGATGTGGTTCATCAACCAATACGACACCACCTCGCCGGCGTACAACATCCCCCTGGTCGTGCGACTCGCCGGTGTGCTCGATGTCCTGGCGCTGGTGGCCGCGGTCACCGACGTGGTCGAACGCCACGAATCGCTCCGCACCGTCTTTCCCGCCTCGGTCGACGGCCCCCATCAGGTTGTCGTGACCGCGGCGGAGGCCGTGCCCGAGATCCGACCCGTGCCGGTGCGCGACGAAACGGACCTGGACCGGCATCTCGCCGAGACCTGCGCCTCGCGATTCGACGTCAGCCAAGCAGCTCCACTGCGCGTCGCCCTGTTCGAGATGAGCGACACCGAACACGTGCTGGCGCTGGTCCTCCATCACGTCGCCGCCGACGGGGCGTCCACGGCGCCGTTGGCACGGGACGTGACGACCGCGTACACGGCGCGCACCGCCGGACGGCCACCACAGTGGGAGCCCCTCGACGTGCAGTACGTCGATTACACCCTGTGGCAGTACGAATTGCTGGGGACCGACAGCGATCCCGGCAGCACGGTCTCCCGCCAACTCGACTACTGGTCCGAAAACCTGAGTGGGCTACCGGAGCTCCTGGAGTTGCCGACCGACCGCCCCCGTCCCGCCGAGCAATCGCTGCGCGGAGGACGCGCGGAGTTCGGCATCGGTGCGGCACTGCACGACAGCATCCGGGCGCTTGCCCGTCGCCACACCTCCACGGTGTTCATGACCATGCACGCAGCCCTTGCGGTGTTGCTGGCCCGGTTGACCGGGTCCGACGACATCGCCGTCGGCACACCTGTGGCCGGCCGGGGTGAGGCGGCGCTCGACGACGTGGTCGGCATGTTCGTGAACACTCTGGTCCTGCGCACACGGATAGATCGCGCCGCGAGTTTCACCGACACCGTCCAGCAGACCCGCGGGGTCGACCTCGCCGCCTTCGGACACGCCGACATCCCGTTCGAGCAGTTGGTGGAAGAGCTGGAGCCCCAGCGTTCGGCCGCACATCCACCGCTGTTCCAGGTGCTTCTCGAATTCCAGAACGTCCTGCCCTCGGGCGAGGGACTGCACGGCCTCGAGCTTCCCGGCCTACGCATCGATTCGGTGCCGTACGACGCGGGCATCTCCAAGTTCGACCTTCAGTTGTGGCTCACCGAGAACCTTGCGGACGACGGAACACCGCTGGGCATGCAGGCCGGCTTCGTCTACGCCGCCGACCTGTTCGACCCTGACACCATCCACACCTTCGCGGACCGATTCGTCCGGATTCTCGAGGCCGTCACGACCGATCCGGACGTCCCGGTGGGAGACATCGACCTTCTCGACGCCGGGGAGCAGGAAGCCGCCCTGGCCGGGTGGCGCGGGCCCCCCGCACCGGTGACCGGCACGCTCGTGGACGAATTCACGCGCAGCGCCGCGCGGTATGCGCATGCCGCGGCGCTCACCGCCGCGGGTGAGACCCTCGGCTACGCCGAGCTCGCGGCCCGCGTCAACCGATGGGCTCGTTATCTGCAACGCCGCGGGGTCACCTCCGAAACCGTGGTGGCGGTGGCACTTCCACCCTCGATCGAATCCGTGGTCGCGACACTCGCCGTGCTCGTCGCCGGTGGCGTCTGCCTGCCGCTCCAGGTGGACTGGCCCGCTGCTCGCATTGCGCATGCCCTCACCGAGGCGGGGCCCACCCTCGTGCTGACCCGGCGCGCCGACGCCGACGCGCCGCTCGGTCTCGGTGCAACACCGGTTCTCGTCGATGCACCCGACGTGGTGGCCGACATCGCCGGAATCTCGGCGGCACCGGTCACCGAGACGGAGCGGGCCCAGGCGCTGCGGCCGGACTCGGCCGCGTACGTCGTGTTCACCGCCGGGTCCACTGCGCGCCCGAAACCGGTGACGATGACGCATCGCGGCCTGATCTCCGCATTCGAGAAGACACCCCGGGCATGGCGATTCGACCGAACCGACACCTGGGCGATGGTGCCGTCCCACGCCGTCGACCTCACGCTCTGGGAGTTGTGGGGTGCGATTCTGCACGGAGCGCGCCTGGTGATCGTCGACACCGGGACCGCACGCTCACCGCAGGAGCTGTGTACCCTGCTTCGACACGAGCGGGTAACCGTACTGAGCCAGAACCCCACCGCGTTCGAGCAGACGGCACACGCATCGATGTCTGCCGACGGTGACCTCCCGGCGATGCGGTTGGTGGTCTTGGCCGGTGAGCCGCCCACGAAGGATCTGCTCTCGTTGCTGCCCTCCTGGGTGGAGACCACCTCGGCCGTCGTCGACCTGTACACGACCACCGAAACCCTCACGTGCCTCGCTTCCGCCACGGCGACCACGGCCCGCGAGGTGTCCGACCTCGCTCTGCGACCGTGCCCTGATCGACGCACCGTCGTGCTCGACCGCAGGCTGCGTCTCGTGCCGAACGGGGTCATCGGCGAGTTGTACGCCGGCGGCGCCGAACTGGCACGCGGGTACCACCACCGGCCTGCACTCACTGCCACTCACTTCGTTGCCTGCCCCTTCGGAGACCCGGGCCACCGCATGTACCGCACGGGTGATCTCGCGCGCGTCACTCGCGACGGACGTCTGGAGATACTGGGGCGCTGCGACTTTCAGCCACGACTGCGCGGTTGTCGAGTCGTGCCCGACGAGGTGGACACGGTCTTGCGCCGGCATGCAACCGTCGCCGGATCGGTCACCGTCGACCACACTCGCACCTCCGGCGAGCGGATCCTGGTGTCCTACGTCGCGGCGACACCCGGCGCGTCCGTGGACCCGGCCGCGGTCCGAACGTACGCAGCGACAACGCTGCCCTCTCACCTGGTGCCGACCGCGATCGTCGTCGTCGACGCGTTCCCCCTCGACGCCACCGGAGCCATTGACCGTGAAGCGCTGCCCGTGCCCGAGTTTCTGGTGGACGTCGCGGAGTTCCGTGCCCCCCGAACAGCGCACGAGGAGGCGGTCGCCGGCGTCTTCGCCCGCGTACTCGGCGTGGAAGGCGTGGGGGTCGACGACAACTTCTTCGAACTCGGCGGCACGTCCCTCGTCGCGACGAAGGTCGTGGCCCGGCTCAACTCCGCACTCGGCACCGGGATCGGAGTGCGCACGCTGTTCGAGGCACCGACCGTGGAGGCGTTGGCGGCAGTCCTCGAGAAGGCGGAAGACCTGCCCGCCGGCCGCCCGGCACTCGGTCCGCGCAGGCACAGTGGGCCCGCCCCGGTATCCTTCGCGCAGCAGCGGATGTGGTTCGTCAACCAGTTCGACACCACAGCAGCCACCTACAACATCCCCATGATCGTGCGCATCGAGGGACCGCTCGACGTCGATGCCCTCCGCGCGGCACTGCGCGACGTCGCCGGCAGACACGAGGCGTTGCGCACCGTCTATCCCCTCACCGAGAACGGCCCCGTCCAGGTCGTGTCGCCTCTCGAGGACATGCCTTTCGAGCTGTCCCCAGTTCCGGTAGTGGACGAATCCGATCTCGACCATCACCTTCGCCACGTGGTGGGCACCGGATTCGACGTCACGACGGAGCTCCCCCTGCGCGCCTTCCTCTGGCAAGTCGACCCGCACGTCCACGTGCTGGCCGTGGTCGTCCACCACATCTCGGCGGACGGATCGTCACTGGCTCCCCTCGCACGCGATCTGACGGTGGCCTACACCGCCCGCAACCGAGGTGGCGCACCGGAGTGGCCGCCGCTTCCCCTGCAGTACTCCGACTACACGGTGTGGCAACGCGACATGCTGGGATCCACCGACGATCCCGATTCACCTATATCGACTCAACTCCGCTACTGGCGCACGACACTGGCCGACCTCCCCGACCGGCTCGAACTTCCCCTCGATCATCCCCGGCCCGCGACGGCCTCCACTCGGGCCGCCACCGTCCGGTTCGAGATTCCCCCGGCCACCCACCGACGGATCGACAGGTTCTCACTCGAACACGGCGTGACACCTTTCGTCACCGTGCACGCCGCTCTTGCCGTCCTGCTCTCCCGCCTCGCCGATTCCGGTGACATCAGCATCGGATCTCCGATCGCCGGTCGCGGCGAAGAGGCCCTCGACGAACTCGTCGGAATGTTCGTCGGCACACTTGTCCTGCGCACTACCATCGAATCGGCGGCATCGTTCGCCGAAGTGCTCGCGTGCGTCCGCGACACCGACATCGACGCATTCGCCCACGCCGACATACCGTTCGAGCGACTGGTGGAGGAAATCGACCCGGCCCGTTCGACCGCGGTTCACCCCCTCTTCCAGGTCATGCTCTCGTTTCAGAACATGGAGCAGCCGAGACCGGAACTACCCGGACTCGACGTCTCCGTCGTCGACCTCGATGCACACCTGTCGCCGTTCGACCTGAACGTGGTGCTTCGCGAGCACGTCGACGGTGCCGGATCCGCGGCCGGAATCAGCGCCCAGATCATCTATGCCACCGACCTGTTCGACGAGCACACCGTCCAGCGGCTCGCCGACCGGTTCCTCCGCGTGATCGATGCCGCCCTCGCCGACCCCGCCGTCGCCGTCGGTGACCTCGCACTCCTCGACGACGCCGAGCGCGACCTCGTACTGGAGCGATGGAACGCGACGGCGCACGAGAGCCCGGAGGAGACGGTCGTCGACCTGTTCGATGCGCAGGTCGACCGCACTCCCGACGCGGACGCAGTGACATTCGCGGAACGGTCGATGACGTACCGGGACTTCGACAGGTGGGTGAATCGACTCGCTCGTGAACTGATCTCACGAAATATCGGACCGGAGAACGTCGTCGCACTCGCGGCACCGCGGTCGTTCGAGCTGCTGGCCGGACTCTATGCCGTCACCAAGACCGGGGCCGCTTTCCTGATGCTCGATCTCGCCAATCCCCCCGAGCGCATGTCCTACCTTCTCCGGACCTCCGCTCCCGCGCTCGTCCTGATCGGCGGCGACACCGATCTACCCTTACCCCACGGCCTTCCCGGTCTCAGGCTCGAGGGCCTCGACGTCTCGGGCCGCGACTGCGCGCCGATCACCGATCACGATCGGGTCGCGCCGTTGCGCGCCGCCAACACCGCCTACATCGTGTTCACGTCCGGATCCACCGGTCAGCCGAAGGGGGTGACCGTCTCACACGCCGCGATCGCCAGTCAGTTGAGATGGTCGCGATCCCAGCTGCCGCTCGGCCCTGGTGATCGCACGGTCCAGAAGGCACCGATCGCCTTCGACGTAGCGGTCTGGGAATGCCTGGCGCCCCTGTGTTCCGGTGCTGCCCTGATCCTCCTTCGGCCCGACGGTCACCTCGATTTCGACTACCTGGCGGCCACGATGGCCGCCGAAGAGATCACCGTCGTCGAGTTCGTACCGTCGATTCTCGCCGTGTTCGTGGACGACAGCCGGTACGCTCTGCCCGCTTCACTCCGGCGCGTCCTCTCCGGTGGCGAAACGATCTCCCGCCGGACGGCGGCCAAGGTGCTGGAACTCTGTGTGGGACTGGGCAACATGTACGGTCCCGCCGAAGCCGCCATCACGGTCACCTACTGCGACGTCGACTCCAGCGACGGCGACCCGATCGTGCCGATCGGGTCGCCGGTGTGGAATACCTGCGCATATGTCCTCGACGGTCGCCTGCACCCGGCGCCTCCCGGAGCTGTCGGCGACCTGTACATCGCCGGAAAGCAATTGGCTCGAGGCTATCTCGGACGCATGCCGTTGACCGCAGCGCGTTTCGTGGCGGATCCGCACGGCGCACCCGGAACGCGGATGTACCGCACCGGCGACCGCGCCCGCTGGACCGACCGGGGACAGCTCGAGTACCGGGGTCGTAGCGACTTCCAGGTGCAACTGCACGGTTACCGGATCGAACCCGGAGAGATCGAGAACACTTTGCTCCGGCAGGCCGGTGTCGCGCAGGCCGTCGTCGTTCTCCAACAGGACGCCCACGGCACGGCGCACCTGATCGGTTACGTGGTGGCCGCAACGGGAACCGAACTCGACGGTGCCGATCTGATCACCCACCTTGCGGCCGCCCTTCCGGCCCACATGGTTCCCACCGCGGTCATTCCTCTTGCCGCGCTCCCATTGACGGCGCACGGCAAGGTCGATCGTGGCGCGTTGCCACGGTTCGACTTCGCTGCGCGCTCATCGAGCCGCATGCCGGCCACCGATGTCGAACGCGTACTCGGGTCGGCGTTCTCCGAGGTCCTGGGACTCGACGAGGTGGGCATCGAGGATTCGTTCTTCGCTCTCGGCGGTGACAGCATCATGGCCATCCAGTTGGTGGCGCGGGCCAGAGAGGCCGGAGTCGTTCTGACGCCGCGGGATGTGTTCGAGCACAGGACCATCGGCCGGCTCGCGAGGGCCATCGAATCTGCCGACATGCAATCGCCGGTCCTCGAGGAATTACCCGGGGTCGGGGTGGGCGAGATGCCCTTGACGCCGATCGCGCACTGGCTCCTCGACCGGGGCACCGACATCGGCAGGTTCTCGCAGGCCGCTCTCTTCACCGCACCCCCCGGGTTGGACCCGGATCGGCTCGCCCGCACGGTTCAGACCGTCCTCGACCGCCACGACCTGCTCCGTGCCCGGCTCCACCGGGCGGAGTCGCGCAGGGACGCGGCCGTGGAGGTGTTGCCGGCCGGCTCCGTGGACGCTGCCGGCCTGCTGCGCCGAGTTCCGGTCGACGAGCTCGCGGGTGCGCGGTTCCAATCGATCATCGACTGCGAGTTACGTTCGGCCACGGCGCGTCTGGACCCCGACACCGGCATCATGGTGCAGGTCGTCTGGTTCGAATCGACCGAGGACCGACCCGACCCGGGACGGTTGCTGTTCGTCATCCACCACCTCGCGGTCGACGGAGTGTCCTGGCGCATCCTCGTCCCCGACCTCGCCGCCGCCTGGACCGCCGTCAGCACCGGCACACCACCGGCCCTCCCACCGGTCGGCACCTCCATGCGCCGCTGGGCCCACGCCCTCACCGACACCGCCCCCGACCGCGCCACCGAACTCCCCCTCTGGCGCGCCGTCCTCGACGGCCCCGACCCCCTGCTGGGCTCCCGCCCCCTCGACGCGGCTCTCGACACCGACTCGACGGCCCGCGACCTCGCGATCGGTGTTTCTGCCGAAACGACACGCGCGCTGCTGACGACGGTGCCCGACGCATTCCACGGCACTGTCGACGACGTGCTGCTCACCGCCCTCGCCCTCGCGGTCAGCACCTTCCGACGCCGACACGGCCACCCCACCGCCAGCACACTGATCAGTGTGGAAGGCCACGGCCGCGACAACACCCTGATCCCCGGCGCCGACCTCTCCCGCACCGTCGGCTGGTTCACCACCGTCCACCCCATCCGCCTCGACCTCACCGGCATCGACCTCGACGACGCCCTCACCGGCGGACCCGCCGCCGGCACCGCCCTCAAAACCGTCAAGGAACAACTGCGCACCATCCCCGACCACGGCGCCGGATACGGACAACTGCGCTACCTCGACCCCCACACCGCCGACCAACTCCGGGACCTCCCCGACCCCCAGATCAACTTCAACTACCTCGGCCGCTTCACCACCGCAGACGCCACTCCGGACATGAATTCGGGAACCGTGAGCTCGGGCTGGATTCCGCTCGACAGTGAACATCTGACGCCGAACCAGGGATCTCACCTGCCGTCCACCGCGGTCGTGAGCATCGTTGCCGCGGCGGTCGGACCTGCCGGTGGTCAGCAGTTGAAGTCCACCTGGAGCTATGCGGCGGGGGTGCTGACCGCCGGCGACGTCACCGAACTCACCGAACTCTGGACCCACGCCCTCACCGCACTCACCACCCACACCCACACCCCCCACGCAGGCGGACTCACCCCCACCGACCTCGACCTCATCACCCTCGACCAACACACCATCGACACCCTCGAAACCCACTACCCCACCCTCACCGACATCTGGCCCCTCACCCCACTACAAGCCGGACTCCTCTACCACTCCGAACTCACCCACACCCCCGACACCTACACCGTCCAACTCGTCCTCACCCTCCACGGCCCCCTCGACCCCCACCGACTCCACACCGCCGCCGACACCCTCCTCCACCACCACCCCAACCTCCGCGCCGCCTTCACCCACACCCCCGACGGCACCCCCACCCAAATCATCACCGACCACACCGAAATGCCCTTCACCCACCACGACCTCACCACCGACGACCCCCACCACCGCCACACCACCACCGACCAACTCCTCACCACCGACCGCACCACCCGCTTCGACCTCACCCACCCCCCACTGATCCGCCTCACCCTCATCACCCACACCCCCACCGACCACCGCCTCGCCCTCACCAACCACCACATCCTCCTCGACGGCTGGTCCACCCCCCTGCTCCTGCACGAACTGCTCCACCTCTACACCACCGGCAACGACCACCACCTCCCCCACACCACCCCCTACCGCGACTACCTCACCTGGCTCACCCACCACGACACCACCGACAGCATCACCGCCTGGCAACACGCCCTCGACGGCATCGACGAACCCACCCTGCTCGTCCCGCCCGAGTCGGCCCGGGGGCGGACCGGTCCCGCGGCCGAGCGCGCGGTGACGCTGACAGAGGAGCTGACCGAGGCCCTTCGGTCAGTTGCCCGCGACCTGAACCTCACCCTGAACACCATCCTCCACACCGCCTGGGGCATCGTCCTCGCCACCCACACCCACCGCACCGACGTCGTCTTCGGCACCACCGTCTCCGGACGCCCACCCCACATCCCCGGCATCGAAACGATGATCGGACTGTTCATCAACACCATCCCCGTCCGCATCACCCTCCACCCCACCGACACCCTCACCGACCTCCTCCACCGCACCCACACCACCCACACCCAACTCCTCGACCACCACCACCTCGGCCTCACCGACATCCACACCGCCACCGGACCCGCCGCCACCTTCGACACCCTCACCGTCCTCGAGTCCTACCCCCTCGACACCACCACCCTCACCACCCCCGGCCTCCGGGTCACCCATGTCGACACCTTCGACGCAACCCACTACCCGCTCGCCCTCGCCGTCACTCCACACCCGCGGCTGCATCTGCGAATCACCTTCCAGAGCGCGCTCTTCGACACCCCTGCCGTCGATGCTCTGCTCGGTGAAGTCGCCAAGGTTCTCACGTCGATCGCGACAGATCCGGCGCTGCCATTGGCCCGGCTGAATCTGCTGGGGGAGAGTGACTTCGAACTGCTCGCGCCCGTCCGCGGCGCCCATCGGGCCGCACCTCGCACGTTCTCCGACATCCTCACCGCCGCCCGTTTCCCCGACGCGGTCGCCCTGGTGGACGGCACGAAAGAGTTCACCTACGCAGAGGTCGAGGCACGGTCCGATCGCCTCACCGCGGCGCTGATCGAGCTCGGTGCCGGTCCCGAAGACCTTGTCGCCGTAGCGATACCGCGTTCGGCGGAGTCGGTACTCGCCGTCTGGGCGGTGATCAAGACGGGCGCCGCGTTCCTCCCCGTCGACCCCACCTACCCTGCCGCCCGGGTCGAACGCATGCTCGCCGACTCGGGGGCCGTACTCGGTCTCACCCGCACCCGCCATCGCGACGAGCTACCGGACACCGTCCGCTGGGTCGACCTCGACGAGGTCCGCCAGGACCGCAATGCGTACCCGCGCGGTGTGTCCCGCACTCCGCCGGCGAGTGTCGACGGCATCGCCTACGCCATCTACACCTCGGGCTCCACCGGTGTACCGAAAGGTGTACTCGTCCCGCACCGCGGAGTGAACGCGCTGGCGGAGGAGTTGCGCGACCGCGCGAGGGTGACCTCCCAGTCCCGGGTGCTGCACTTTTCGTCGCCGAGCTTCGACGCCTCCGTTCTGGAGTACCTGCTGGCGTTCGGGGTGGGGGCGACGATGGTGATCGTGCCGCCGACCGTGTACGGCGGGCGCGAACTCAGCCGGATCATGGTGGAGGAAAGGGTAACCCACGCATTTCTCACCCCCACCGCACTCGCTTCGATCGACCCCCGGGACGTCCCGGATGTCGGTTGCGTCGTGACCGGCGGGGAGGAGTGTCCGCCCCAGTTGGTGCAGCGGTGGGCGCCCGAGCACCGGTTGCTCAACGCGTACGGTCCGACCGAGGCCACCGTGGCGGCCGACATGACGGCCGACCTGAACGCGGCGGAGCCGGTGACGATCGGTGGCCCCCTCCGTGGCGTCGCCGAACTCGTCCTCGACCGCCTGCTGCAACCTGTCCCGATCGGGGCGCCCGGCGAGCTCTACATCGCCGGCGACGGTCTCGCCCGGGGCTACCACCGGCGGGCCGGACTCACCGCCGCACGCTTCGTCGCCAACCCGTACGGCGAACCCGGCGAACGGATGTACCGGACCGGTGACCTGGTGCGCTGGACCGGGGGCGCACGTGCACTCGACTACCTCGGCCGCACCGACTTCCAGGTGAAGATCCGCGGCTTCCGCATCGAACCGGGCGAGATCGACGCCGCACTCACCCGGCATCCCGCCGTGGCCTTCGCCGCCACGCTCCCCCGCACCACCACCTCCGGTGACACGGCGTTGACCTCGTACGTACTGCCCGCCACCGATCGGGACGTCGACCCATCGGGACTGATCTCCCATCTCGCCGAACAGCTTCCCCACCACATGGTTCCGGCAACGATCGTGCCGATCACGACGATCCCCCGCACCCCGGCCGGCAAACTCGACCGGGCCGCCCTCGAAGCCATCGCCGTCACCGCGACGTCCGGCACCTCCACTTCGGCGGAGGCCCCGCCACCGGCCACACCCCTCGAAGATTCCATCGCCGGCATCCTGGCGGCGGTCGTCGGATCGCGGTGCTTCGGCATCGACGACAACTTCTTCGACGCCGGCGGCAACTCGCTCAGCGCCACCCGGGCCGTGACACGCATCAACAATGCGCTGCACACCGACATCGGTGTCCGCACACTCTTCGACGCCCCGACACCCCGCATGCTGGCCCGGGCGTCGGTGCGAGCGCAAACGGGCGAACGAACCCGTCCCACCCTCGAGATCTCGGCCCGACCGCAGTGGATTCCGGTGTCGCCGGCGCAGAAACGAATGTGGTTCCTCAATCAGTACGACACCACATCCCCCGCATACAACATCCCGGTCACTCTCCGTCTCCACGGAATCCTGAACGTCACCGCCCTGCGTCAGGCGCTTACCGACGTCATCGCCCGTCACGAGACGCTCCGCACGCTCTACCCGGTGCACGAAGGCCAGCCGATCCAACACGTGCTCCCGCCCGAGCGAGCACTCCTCGACCTTCACCCGATTCCCGCGACACGAGAACAAGTGCCTGCCCGCCTTTCCCGGTTCATCGACACCGGGTTCGACGTGACCTGCGACCTTCCCGTCCGAATTCAGCTGCTCGAACTCGATGCCGACGTCCATGTCCTGACACTGGTCGTCCACCACATCTGTGCCGACGGCCAGTCGATGGGGCCCCTGGTCCGCGACATGGTCGCCGCCTACACGGCCCGTACCCGGCAGCGGGCACCCGATTGGTCGCCGCTGCCCGTCCAGTACGCGGATTACACCCTGTGGCAACACGAACTCCTCGGATCGGAGGACGACCCACAGTCGCTCGCCGCCCAGCAGGCCGCATTCTGGGCGCAGACGCTGGCCGACCTCCCGCACGTCCTCCCACTGCCGGCCGACCGCCCCCGACCCGTCCAGCGGTCCCTGCGCGGGGCGACATTCCGTTTCGACATCGGCCCCGTCACACACAACCGGCTGGCGATGCTCGCGCGCCGGCACGAGTCCACGATGTTCATGGCAACCCATGCCGCTCTCGCTGTGTTACTGGCACGGCTGAGCGACAGCGCGGACATCGTCGTCGGGACGCCGATCGCAGGCCGTGGCGACCCGGCCCTCGACGACCTCGTCGGGATGTTCGTCGGCACCCTGGTGCTCCGACTGCGCGTCGACGCAGCCCTGTCGTTCGCCGATCTCCTCGACCGCACCCGGGACGCCGATCTCGGCGCCTTCACCCACGCCGAGCTCCCGTTCGAGCGAGTCGTGGAGATGCTCGCTCCGGATCGTTCGACCGCTCATTCACCACTGTTCCAGGTTCTTCTCGAGCACCAGAGCCACGACTCCCCTACCCTCGAACTGCCCGGTGTGACCGCCGACGTCATCGACGCCAGGCCCGGCACGGCGAAGTTCGATCTGCAGCTGACGCTGGGCGAGAGCTTCGGGCCGGGTGGCGAACCCGCCGGCATCTCGGCTGCTTTCACCTATACCACCGACCTGTTCGACCCCGCGACGATCGAGGCATTCGCGAAGTGCCTCATCCGCATACTCGACGCCGTCACCGACGATCCTCGCCGTGTGATCGGCGATATCGACATCACCGACGACGTCGAATGTCACGCAGCGCCGACGGCCCGCACTCCGGAAGGCATGGACGACGAGACGACCCTCGCCGACCGATTCACCCGGACCGTGCAGCGCTTCCCGAACGCGAGTGCGGTCACGGTCGAGAACACGCCCCTGAGTTACACCGCATTGAGCGAACGTGCCAATCGGCTGGCACGGCATTTGATCTCACTGGGGGCCGGCCCGGAATCACTGGTCGCCGTCGCCCTGCCCAGGTCCGTCGACCTGATCGTCACCATCGTCGCCACCATCGAGACCGGTGCGGGATACCTCCCGCTCGACATCGACAACCCCCGCGACCGACTCGCATTCGTGCTCGCGGACGCGGCGCCGATGTGTGTGGTGACCACCAGCGAGCAGGACTCGACGATGCGGGGCCTCGGTGTCCCGCGCGTGCTGCTGGACTCCGCCGAGGTCACCGACCACCTGGCCGCCGTCGCACCCGGCCCCGTCTCCGATACCGAACGAACCGCGCGGCTTCTGCCGGACGCCGTTGCGTACGTGATCTACACCTCGGGATCCACGGGTCGCCCGAAAGGTGTCGTGGTCTCGCATCGGAATGTGGCGGCACTGTTCGCCGGCACCCAGCCGGGTTTCGGGTTCGACGAGCGCGACGTGTGGACGATGTTCCATTCCCACGCATTCGACTTCTCGGTCTGGGAACTGTGGGGCGCTTTGCTCTTCGGCGGCCGGGCCGTGGTGGTCGATCACTACACCGCCCGGACTCCGGAGTTGTTCCTCGAACTGCTGCGCCGCGAACACGTGACCGTGCTGAGCCAGACCCCCACCGCGTTCTCCCAGCTTCTCGAGGCCGACCGGCAGGCCTCGGTCCCGGACGACCTGGCGCTGCGGCACGTGGTCTTCGGTGGCGAGTCCCTCGACCTCCGCTCCCTGGCCGGCTGGTACGACCGGCACGGTGATACCCGTCCGCGACTGGTGAACATGTACGGCATCACCGAGACCACGGTGCACGTCAGCCTTCTGCCGCTCGATCGTTCCGTTTCTGCTCCGTCGACGGGCTCCCCGATCGGGCGGGCGATACCCGGTGTGCGGGTCTCCGTCCGAGACCGGCGGCTGCATCCCGTTCCACCGGGGGTGGTCGGTGAAATGTACGTGTCCGGACACCAACTGGCGCGCGGCTATCTCCATCGCCCGGATCTGACCGCGGCGCGTTTCGTGGCGGACCCGGACGGACCACCCGGGGCCCGAATGTACCGGACCGGGGACCTCGCCCGCCGGGACCGACAGGGCCGACTGGACTATCGGGGACGTACCGATCTTCAGATTCAGCTGCGCGGCTACCGGATCGAACCCGGGGAGATCGAGTCCACCCTGGTGCGTCATCCCACTGTTGCGCAGTCCGTGGTCCGGGTGCGGCGCGACGAGCACGGCGCAGACCGGCTGATCGGCTACGTGGTGCCCGATATCGCCGCAATGCAGGAAGCCGGGGACGTCGACTCCGACGAGGTGCTCGCCTTCGCCCGCACACAGCTCGCCGCGCACATGGTCCCCGCGGCCCTGGTCGTCCTCGACCGGCTGCCGCTGACGGCCAACGGCAAGATCGACGTGAAGGCGTTGCCGGAGCCGGATTTCGCTCGCCCCGTCACACCCGGCCGGGAGCCGGCCACTCCGGCAGAGAAGACGTTGTCCCGGTTGTTCGCCGAGGTCCTCGGAGTCCGCACCGTCGGAGTCGAGGATTCGTTCTTCGCCCTCGGCGGCGACAGCATCATGGCCATCCAGTTGGTGGCGCGGGCCAAGGCCGAAGGTGTCTTCGTGTCACCGCGCGATGTATTCGAGCGCAGGTCGGTAGCGGCTCTTGCCGAGGTGGCGCATGCGACCGATGCCGTGGAACTGGAAGAGCTTCCCGGGTCGGGGATCGGGAACTTCCCGCCGACGCCCATCGCCCGCCGGCTCCTCGACCGGGGCACCGGCATCGGCAGGTTCTCACAGGCCACCCTCCTCATCGCGCCCGCCGGACTCGACCTCGACTCTCTCACCCGCGCCGTACAAGCAGTCCTCGATCACCACGACGTTCTGCGGGCGCGGCTCTGCTTCCCCGGTCCCGGCAGCGAAGCGGTGATCGAGGTACCGCCCGCCGGAGCCGTCCAGGCCGGGACACTGGTGTCCCGCATCGTGGTCGACGCGGTCGCCGGCACGCGGTTCGCGGCGCGGGTGGCCGACGAAACAGACCGTGCGGCAGGCAGGCTCGACCCCCGGCACGGTGTGATGGTGCAGGTCGTCTGGTTCGAATCCACCGGGGACCGACCCGACCCGGGACGGTTGCTGTTCGTCATCCACCACCTCGCGGTCGACGGAGTGTCCTGGCGCATCCTCGTCCCCGACCTCGCCGCCGCCTGGGCCGCCGTCAGCACCGGCACACCACCGGCCCTCCCACCGGTCGGCACCTCCATGCGCCGCTGGGCCCACGCCCTCACCGACACCGCCCCCGACCGCGCCACCGAACTACCCCTCTGGCGCGCCGTCCTCGACGGCCCCGACCCCCTGCTGGGCTCCCGCCCCCTCGACCCGGCTCTCGACACCGAGAACACCACCGGGACCGTCACCGTCACAACCTCACCCGCGGTCACCGAGGCACTTCTGGCGGATATCCCGACACAGTTTCACGGCACCGTCGACGACGCACTGCTCACCGCCCTCGCCCTCGCGGTCAGCACCTTCCGACGCCGACACGGCCACCCCACCGCCAGCACACTGATCAGTGTGGAAGGCCACGGCCGCGACAACACCCTGATCCCCGGCGCCGACCTCTCCCGCACCGTCGGCTGGTTCACCACCATCCACCCCATCCGCCTCGACCTCACCGGCATCGACCTCGACGACGCCCTCACCGGCGGACCCGCCGCCGGCACCGCCCTCAAAACCGTCAAGGAA
>NZ_JBHVEY010000002.1:449733-643045 GCF_042802055.1 Rhodococcus sp. NPDC057529 | reverse complement strand
GTCGTCGTCGGTGAACGCGACGATCTCGGTGGTCGCCGCGCGGACGCCCGCATTGCGCGCCCGGGACAGTCCGGGCCGGGGCTCGGTCACGACGCGCACCCGGGGGTCACCGAGTTCGGCGACGTAGCGTTGCGTCGCATCCGTGCGGGATGCGTTGTCGACCACGATCACCTCGTAGCCGGGATGGTCGAGCGACAGGATCGAGTCGAGGGCGATCCTCAGGCTGTCGACCCGGTCGCGGGTACACACCACGACGGTGACCGTAGGACCGGATGCGTCGGCGTCGACGACGCTGTCGGCGACTGTCGCCGGCACGAGCCCGTCCAGTGCGTGCCGCAGGGCGGCGGTCTCGAGCCTGCCGTCCTCGACGTCCACCTCGACGAATCCCAGCAGGGTGCGATCTGCTCGCACCAGCAGCCGGGCGCGCCGATACCCCTCGGCCCGGGCCAGCCGGTATTCGGTGTCCTCCCGGACAGGTCCACGGAGCTCGCCGACCCAGACGGCGCCGTCCCATGTCGGCGCGTGATCGCTCCCGAGAGCCGGCACCAGGTCGATCCTGCGATCGAGCGTTCCGGTCATGCCGTCACCCGCTTCGATCGCAGACCGACGAGGCCTCGGACGTATCCGGCTGCGGTCACCGTGAACCCCGCGATCACGGCACCCGCTCGGACCAGTCCGCCGTGCCGCGGGGACGCGATCCCCGTGACGACGGCTCGCGGGAGGACACGTGCCGTGTACGCCCGTTCGCTGCTGAGCGCGTCGCCGGCCCCCACGAGATCGGAAACCAGCGCTTTCGACACGCCCTCGTGGAAGCAGCGCGAGAGGAAGTAGCGGAACGTGGTGCGGTCGTCGCTGACGCGGTGCACCACCTTCATCGCGGGGTCGAACAGCAACCGTGCGGTGGGCTGGTGGGTTCGGATCCGGATGCAGAGTTCGGTCTCCTCGCACCCGACCGGCGTCTTCCCGACCCTGCCGATTCCGTCACTGAACCCGTCGACGGTGTCGAAGACCGTGCGCCGCAGAGACATGTTGCAGCCGATGAAGTTCCGCACCGGTTCGATGCGCGTCGGCTGGCCGACGTAGCTGCAACCGACCACCCAGTCGAACTCGGCGGGCATCCACACGGGGCGGTCGGCCGGCCACGCCGGACTCGCGAATCCGCCGACACCGAGTACGTCGGGGTCGGAATAGTGGGCGGCGGACACGCGGTACCAGTCGGATTCGGCGCGGGCGTCGTCGTCGAGGAACGCGATCATGTCGCCGCGCGCCGCGCGCACGCCCGTGTTGCGGGCCCCGGACAGGCCCCTCGACTCGGAGTTGCGGAGCACGGTCACACGAGGTTCCGCTGCGAAGTGCCGTTCGGCACGGGAGAACAACTCCTCCGAGTGGTCGATCACCAGCAGCACCTCGAGGACCGGCACACTCTGGGTGAGCACCGAGTCGACCGCGGCGCACAGATCGCTCCACCGTTCGGTGGTGTAGGCGCAGATGACGACGGAGCAGGACACGAGCGTGGACACCGTCATGGTCGCTCAGCCCTGCGGGACGGGCGCCGGGGACAGGTGCGTTGCGGTCGTGCGCTGTTCGCTCCGGATCGTGCGCAACACACGAAGTCCGTCCCGCACCGCGTTCAGGTTGCTCTCGCCGTGGATGCGATCCTGCTCGAAACTCGGCACCTCGGTGATCTTCAGGCCCGCGTTCGCGACCCGTACGTTGATGAGGGTCTCGATCTCGAACCCGTCGCCCCACTGCGCCTCGGTCGCCTCCACCGCGGGCAGTGCCATCACCGGGACGTGGTGGCGCCAGAATGCGTTGTAGCCGTAGCACAAGTCGCTGAACGCGGCCCCGAACTTGAGGTTGACGATGGCGTTCAACGCCTTGTTTCCGAGCTTCCGGCCGAAGGTGATGTCCGAGCTGCCGCCGCCGTCGGCGAAACGGGTTCCCTTCGCGAAGTCGGCGCCGGCCACGAGCGCACCGACGAACAACGGGATCTCGGCGGGGTCGGTGGAGCCGTCGGCGTCGATCATCACGACGATGTCGCTGGTCGCGACACGGAAGCCACAGGCCAGGGCGTTTCCCTTGCCCTTGCGGCTCTGCGTCACGAACTTCGCGTCCGGCCACAGGCTCCGCGCCACAGCGACGGTGTCGTCGACGGAATGGCCGTCCACGAAGACGATTTCGTCGATGCCTTCCGGCATGCGCGCGGCGACATGGGGAAGGTTCTTGGCTTCGTTCATCGCAGGCACGACGACGGTGACCGTCGGGCGGCCGGGCGCGCGGTCGGCGGCGCCGGTCTCGTCGATGTCGTGCGCGTCTGTCTCGTCGGAAGGTTCCAGGCGGTCAGGCGTGTACAGGCTCATGTGTCCGTCTCTCATCGTCGGGCAATCGACTCGGCCCGGAAGCATCGCTATGTGTGGTCCCCTGTGGGTATCGGCCCTCGCCCGACCGGGAGCTCGGATACCCACCACGTGCAGTGCGCGAAGACCATAAACACCCGAACCGAAGTACTTCTCAGTACTTCAGAACGCGTGTTTGCAACCGACTGGTCTTCTATGCGCGCTTTAAACTACCTCAGGTTTGTTTTTCTTGCACTACGGACACGGGAGTGATTCATCCCTCAGTTACATTTTGGCAAACCCGAGCGATAGCGCCCGTCGTCCCGGTATCAGGACGTCCAGTACCCGAGCCAGTCCGCGGGGGCGAGTTCGGTCTTCCCCGCCGCGCGCGCAGCATCCTCGGCCGCGCGGACACGGGCGATCAGATCGTGCGTCGCCGCCTGCAGCCTCGATTCGGCGGCGACCACCGCCGCGCTGTCCGCGGTGATCTCCGCGGGCACCAGCTCGGGCGGCAAACCTGCCTTGCTCGCGCGGGCGACGACCTTCGCCGCGAGGGACGCCGCGGGCTGACTCATCGCGACGCCGTCGAGGCAGGAGCTGCGGGCCTTTTCCGCCGCCTTCCGGATCTCCCACGCACGTTCCTGCTCGGCGATGTCGATCGGGCCGACGACGTCCTCACCGAGGTGGGGGCTGCGGTGCACGAGCTTGGCGACCAGTGTCGCGGCCACGTCGTCGACGTCGAAATTGCCCGACGCCGAGGCGATGCGCGAATGGAACAGCACCTGCAGCAGCAGATCTCCGAGCTCTTCACGCAGGTCTGCGGGCTCGGCGGATTCGATCGCGTCGAGGACCTCGTACGTCTCCTCGACGAGGTAGTGCGACAGCGTCCGGTGTGTCTGCGTCACTTCCCACCCGCCGTAGCTCCACAACTGGTCCATCACTTCGGCGGCCTCGACGAGGTTGTCGCCCGGGACCTTCGGTGCCGCGACGATCCGGGACCCCGACGCGACCCACCGGCGCACGGTGGGATGGTCGGGATCGGTGCTGATCAGGACGGCGGCGCCGGGTGCTTCGGTCAGCAGCGTCCGCACGGACCCTGGCACCTCGTCGGTGAACTCCACTCCGCCGCCGACCACCCCGACGGCTGCCATCGGGATCGTCGTGGGCCGCAACGGGTCGAGCAGGACCACCGTCATCGGGTCAGGCCTCCATCACCACGGACCCGGCGGCCTTGCCGTCCAGCGCGAGCACGAAGTCCGCGATGTACTGCAGCAACTCCACGTCGCGCACCCGCTCGGCGCCGATCCCACCCGAACCTGCCCGGGGCAGCGGCAACTGCACCATCCCGGTGGTGGCGCGGTACTGCGCGCTGGGGTAGATCCGCTTGAGACGCAGCTGCTTCGAGTCGGGCAGGGCCATCGGCGCGATCTTCAGCTGCGTCCCGACCACGGCGATCTCCTCGAGTCCGTATTCGCGGGCCAGCAGGCGCAGTTTGGCCACCGACACCAGCCGGCGGACCTCCTCGGGGAGCGGTCCGTACCGGTCGACGAGTTCGTCCACGACGGCGGTGATGCCGTCGAGTTCGGTGGCGGCCGCGAGCTTGCGGTACCCCTCGAGCCGGAGACGGTCGCTGGTGACGTAGTCCGGGGGGATGTGCGCGTCGACGGGAAGGTCGATCCGGACTTCCTTCGGGGCGTCCTCGGTGGTGATCGGCTTGCCGTCGGCCGCCGCCCGGAAGGCCTCGACCGCCTCCCCCACCAGCCGCACGTACAGGTCGAACCCGACCCCCGCCACGTGACCGGACTGCTCGGCGCCCAGCACGTTTCCGGCGCCACGGATCTCGAGGTCCTTCATCGCGACCGCCATGCCGGCGCCGAGGTCGGAGTTCTGCGAAATGGTCGCCAGGCGGTCGTAGGCCGTCTCGGTGAGCGGCTTCTCCGGCGGGTACAGGAAGTACGCGTAGCCGCGTTCACGGCTACGCCCGACGCGACCGCGCAACTGGTGCAGCTGCGACAGGCCCAGCGAATCGGCGCGTTCGACGATGAGCGTGTTGGCGTTGGAGATGTCGAGGCCGGTCTCGATGATGGTGGTGCACACCAGCACGTCGTAGTCCCGCTCCCAGAAGCCCTGCACGGTCCGCTCGAGCGTGTCCTCGTTCATCTGGCCGTGCGCGACGACGACCCGCGCCTCGGGGACGAGTTCGCGGATCCGCTGGGCGGCCTTGTCGATCGAGCTGACCCGGTTGTGGACGTAGAACACCTGACCGTCGCGCAGCAGTTCCCGTCGGATGGCCGCGGCCACCTGCTTGTCGGCGTACGCGCCGACATACGTGAGGATGGGGTGCCGTTCCTCCGGCGGGGTGAGGATCGTGGACATCTCGCGGATGCCCGCCATGCTCATCTCGAGCGTTCGCGGGATCGGCGTCGCCGACATGGTGAGTACGTCCACGTGGGTGCGCAGCGCCTTGATGTGTTCTTTGTGCTCCACACCGAAGCGCTGTTCCTCGTCGACGATGACGAGGCCCAGGTCCTTCCACCGGATCCCGGTCTGCAGCAGCCGGTGCGTGCCGACGACGACGTCGATCTCGCCGTCGGCCATGCCGGCGACGATCTCCTTGGACTCCCCGGTATCCGTGAAGCGGGACAGCCCGCGCACCGTGACCGGGAACGCCGCCATCCGCTCGGTGAACGTCTGCAGGTGCTGCTGGGCGAGCAGGGTCGTCGGCACCAGGACCGCCACCTGCTTGCCGTCCTGCACGGCCTTGAACGCCGCCCGCACCGCGATCTCCGTCTTGCCGTAGCCGACGTCGCCGATGACGACGCGGTCCATCGGGACGGCCTTCTCCATGTCGGCCTTGACCTCGCTGATGACCGTCAGCTGGTCGTGGGTCTCGGTGAACGCGAACGCGTCCTCCATCTCCTTCTGCCACGGGGTGTCCGGGCCGAAGGCGTGACCGGGCGCGGCCTGTCGCGCCGCGTACAGCTGGACGAGCTCGCCGGCGATCTCCCGAACTGCCTTGCGCGCCTTGCGTTTGGTGTTGGCCCAGTCGGAGCCGCCGAGCTTGCTGAGTGCGGGCAGTTCGCCGCCGACGTATCGCGACAGCTGGTCGAGGGACTCCATCGGGACGAACAGCCGGTCGCCCGGGTGGCCGCGCTTGCTGGCGGCGTATTCGATCACGAGGTATTCGCGCCGCGCGCCGCCGATGGTCCGTTCGACCATCTCGACGAATCGCCCGATGCCGTGCTGATCGTGCACCACCATGTCGCCGGCCGTCAGGGCGAGCGGGTCCACCTGGTTGCGGCGCTTGGCGGGCAGCCGCTTGCCGTCGCCGACCGCGGCCACCCGGTTGCCGGTGAGATCGGACTCCGTGACGACGACGAGCCCGGGGGTGGTGTCGCCGCCGGGGAAGACCAGGCCGTCGTGCAGCGAACCCCGCAGCACCCCGACCTGACCGCGGGCGGGCTCCGAACCGGGTGCGAGTTCCGCCGCGGGCACCTCGGCCTCGCGGAGGCGCTCGAGCACACGATGCGCGGTGCCGGCGCCTGCGACCACGATGACGGCCCGGCCGCCCGTGCTGACGTGGGCGCGCAGGCTCACGAACAGTTCGGACAGCAGCTCGTCGGAACCGCGGACCTGCGGTGCCGGGGTGACCGCCAGCTCCAGTTCCTCGCCGCTGCCGGACGCGAGCGGGCTCAGCGTCCACCACGGCAGACCTGCGGTCTCCGCGGATTCGCGGACCTGACTGAGCGAGCGGTAGGCGGAGGCGCCGAGGTCGATGCCGTCGCCTTTCAGCACGGACGTGTCGAGCGGGGCGGCACCGCCGATCGAGGCCGCCGTCCACGATGCCTCGAGGAACTCCTGACCGGTGCGCACCAGGTCGGTGGCGCGTGTCCGGATCTTCTCCGGATCGCACAGCAGCACGTGCGCGCTCTCGGGCAGCACGTCGGTGAGCAGTTGCAGCTGCCCCGGCCGCAGCACGGGCAGCAGGGCCTCCATGCCCTCCACCGGGATGCCTGCCGACATCTTGTCGAGCATCTCGACGAGCGCGGCGTCGGCCTGGTTGTCGACCGCGAGCTGCGCGGCCCGGTCGCGGACGTCCTCGGTGAGAAGCAGTTCGCGGCACGGCGGGGCGATCACCGCGTCGACGTCGAGTTCGGCCAGCGACCTCTGGTCGGCGACGGAGAACGCCCGCAACTCGGTGACCTCGTCGCCCCAGAACTCGACGCGCACCGGATGATCCGCGGTGGGCGAGAACAGGTCCAGGATGCCGCCGCGGACGGCGAACTCGCCGCGCTTGCCGACCATGTCGACGCGGGTGTACGCCATTTCGACGAGCCGCTGGATCAGCCCGTCGAAGTCGTGCTCCACCCCCACTCGCAGCGTGACGGGTTCGATCTCACCGAGACCGGGCGCCATGGGCTGCACCAGCGAACGGACGGTGGTGACGACGACCTGGAGCGGCGCCCCGTACGCGCGGTCGTCGGGCCGCGCCAGCCTGCGGAGCACCTCCACGCGTCGACCGACCGTGTCGGCGCTCGGCGACAGCCGTTCGTGCGGCAGCGTCTCCCACGACGGGAACTGCGCCACGGCGTCGCCGATCATCTCCTGCAGTTCGGCCGTGAGGTCGTCGGCCTCGCGACCGGTCGCCGTGACCAGCAGCAGATGGGTGCGCTCGGCGAGGGCCGCGGCCACGAACGGCCGGGCGGGGGCGGGCGCGACGATGTCGAGGTGATGCCGCCCGAGGGCCTCCGTCACCTGCGCGACGACGGCGTCGCCCAGCGCGATCTTCGCCAGTCCGGCGAGCGGGGTGTCGGACGAGGGCTCGGCAGCGATGAGCGGGGAAGACAACGACGCACTCCTGAGCAGTGATGACGAACTGCCGGCGAACAGCTCGGGCCGGGACGAGCGGCCAGTTGCGGACTGAGCCAGCCTAGTCGATATCGCCCATCGACGAACCGGGGTCCGGATCAGGTGGAGGCCCGCGCGACCGAGGCGACGCGCACCGAGTTCAGCGCCCGCACCTGCCCGGTCACCGCCTCCGCCGTCCCGGTCCTGCGCACCGGCACGATCCGGGTGCCGCCGGGCGGCAGATGGAACCACGAGTCGGCCGGTTCGAATCCGCCGAGTTCGAGGTGGACGTACTGCGCCGCGCCGTCGGTGGCGACGTCGACCACCCAGTCGCCGGGCGCCGTCTCCCGGGCCACCGCCGTCAGGCCGACGGTGCGTTCGACGGCGCGCGCCGGGCCGCCGAAGAGGTGAACGGCCTCGGCGACGACACCGTCCTCGCCCGACAGCGTGACGGTCACGCTCTCGTGGCCGCGGACCCCGAAACGGTGGACGTGTGTGGCATCGGTGAAGCGACCGAGCAGCGTGTCGAGCGACCACCGGCGGGCCGCGTGCGCGGCGACGGTCACCGGTTCGGTGACGTCGAACGCCTGCGCACCCGTGCGGGTGTGCACCCGGACCCGCAACTCCCCCACGAGCGTGCGGGCGGAGTCGTTGACCGCGTCGATGCGCAGTCCGTCCATCCCGTCCTCGCCGAGCAGGACCGCGACGGGCCGGGAGAGCCGCCGCATCACGAACCACGGCGCCTTCGGTCTGCCGTCGGAGTCGAGCAGCCCCCACCCGGCGCCGGGTTCGAGGTCGCGGAGCGCGAGCACCAGCGCCCCGTCGCATCCCGAATCCGGGCGACGCCAGTAGCCGAGGGTGGTCGCGACAGCCTCGCAGACGGCGGCGCGACCGAGCGCGAGGTACCGCTCGGGATCGGACCAGCGGACCGTCGACGGTTCCTCACCGAACAGTGTCCGCACGTAGTGGTCGCGGACGTCCTCGAAGTCCCAGGACGCCCCGTTGTCGCGGGGCACGGCGGCCTTCCACCGCGGGTGGTGACCCGCGGAGGCGAGGCTGCCGAACTCGGTCTCGATCGTCGCGTCCGACGGGGGGATCGAAAATGCGAGGCATTCGGCGGCGAACCGCACCCCGGCCTGGCGAACGTCGGACGGCGGCAGCCGGTAACCGCCGACGCCGAAGTAGTGCGCCACACCGGTCCCCACGTGAGTCGCGAGCGCGTCGCCTCCTGGCGGCGGGGACGGCGACGACGACACCGACACCACCCCCGGCGTGATCCGCGCGACCACCGCCGGGATCACGTCGTGCACCGCCGGGATGTGCGGCGCCGGGAGTCCGAGCATGATGGGTTGCTGTTCGGTTTCGCTGCCGCCGCTGAACACGGCGAGCGCGGGGTTGCCCGACAGCGGTCGCAGCACCGCCTCGACCTCCGCGGTCAGCAGTTCCAGGAACGTCTGGTCGTCGGGTGGGTCGAACGTCGACAGCATGGCGTCCTGCCACACCAGGACGCCGAGTTCGGCACAGTCGTCCCAGAATGCGGAGTCCTCGTACAGCATCGTGCCCGGCACCCGGACCATGTTGAGCCCGGCCTCGACCACCCGCTCGAGGGTTTCCCGCGTCTGCGTCCGGCCGCCCAGCCCGATCGGATCGACCGGGGTCCAGACGGCCCCGCGGCAGTACACGTCGACGCCGTTGACCGACAGACGGAACCCGCCGTCACCGCGCACCACGCTCACGGTGCGGAATCCGACGGCACCCAGGTCGAGAACGTCCTCGCCGACGGCGATGCTCAGCGGATACGTCACCGGGACGCCGTGGGTGTGGGGCCACCACAACCGGACGTCGGGGACGGACAGGTGCGCGCGCACGTCCCGCACGCCGGGGCCGATTTCGACGACGGTCGCCTCCGCGGAGACGTCCCCGAGCCGGACGACGGGAGGCGGGCCCACCGAGCCGTGCACGCGCACGGCGAGATCCAGCACGCCCGTCCCAGCTTCCACGGTGGTGACCACGTGACGGTCCGACAGCACCGGCGCGGCGCCGTCGTGCAGTCGCACCGGCCGCCACGGGCCGACCGGGGCGGGCACGCCGCCGAAGACCGGAGCGCGACCGAGCAGGCTCGTCCGCATCCAGCGCAGCCCCTGCGCACTCACCAGCGACGACCGCCAGCGTCCGCGGGGTCGCCGACGGCGCAACGCCGCGTCGAGCGACGGGAATCGGATCGCCAGCGTGATCGTGCCGGGGCGAGAGACCATGTCGACCGAGACCGGCACGAACATCGACTCCGAGGACAGGACGAGGTCGTCGCCGGCCCACACCTCCGCGTGCGAGGCCAGGCCGTCGAACTCGAGCCGCCAGGGACCGGGGCCGCCGCCGGACACGTCGGTGACGAACCACCAGTCCACCGCATCGGTCTGCACCGCGCGCGCCGCCGTGACGCCGTCGGCCGCCCGGATCGCGCCGGCCGCAGTACCCGGAACCTGCGCGGGATACCACGGCCCCGGCACACCCGCCAACTCCGACGGATCGGTGACCGAACCCGGTTCCGTTGCCACGCAACGCCACCGAGCGCCGTCGAGAAGATCCACTACGCGTGTCCGACCACGCGCGCCACACCGTCCACCGACCGTTCCCACGCGTCGGCCATGCGGTCGAGTTGCGCAGACGGGTCGACGCTGCGTCCGCGAGCGGCGCGCGCCATCTGGAACTGCACACTCTTCGCGCCCTGCGCCACCTCCCGGAAGCCCGGAGCGAACGCCGCGGCCCCCGCGAACCCGTTGCGCTCGAGGTACTCGCAGACGTCGGCGGCGAGTTCCGCGGTGGCGCCGCACTGTCGCAACACCCCGAACGTCCACAGGTGAAACGTGTCGATGCCCGCGCCGCGGATCCAGGGCACGTCGGCGACCACCCGCTCACCGAGAGCGCGCACCGGATTTCCGTCCGGCCGCATCGCGAGATGATGCCGCAGCACCGCGTCGAAGCGGCCCGGCCGGTATTCCGGCGCACCGTCGAACCGGACCTGCTCGACGTACGGCGTGAACGTCGCCGCTCCGGCGAGGTCGAGTCCGAACAGCCCGCGGAAGTCGTCCCCGGTCAGCCGGTGATATCCACTGTTGTGGAAGTACTCGAGCACACCGGACTCGCGGTCGACGAAGTTCGCGACGATCGTGGTCTTGCTGTGGCTCTCGCGGTAGCCGGTGCCTGCCGTGTCCGGCAGCCAGTGCGCGTCCACCTCGACGGTTGACAACATCCCGACCGCGAGATTGTCCTCCACATGGTCGAGGACGCCGCGCCAAACGTTCATCTCCCCCACGTCGATCCCGTACAGGCCGAACAGATCCTCGGGCTTGAACTTCAGGAACGTCCACTGCGATCCGTCGAACCGGGCGCCGAACGCGCACGCGGCGGCGGGCACCGGATCGAGCCCGAGCGAGTGCAGTACCTCCACCCACAGGTCGAGGTAGCAGTTGGTCTCCGTCCAGGTCCGTTCGTCCGAGTGGATGGGGTGCGGTTCGTAGCCGTCCGGCGAGATGTCGATGAGCCGGGACGTCACAGCGACATCCGGGATTTCACCGCGCTCGGCCAGCGCGACGGGTCCAGGCCGTGGGTCCGCAGCATCGCCAGCGCGATGCGTTCCATCCCGAAACCGACGCACGCACTGTGCGCGACCCCACCGTCCGCGGTGGCGATGTCGAACGTGACACCGAAATGGTCCTGATGACAGTTGCACGACACGACCGCGGTCCCGTCGTCGAGATCGCCGTACAGGCGCACCGTCAGCTCGGTCTTGAGGTTCTCGTCGCGCTGGTTCGCCGCGAGCATTCGTCCGGCCCTGCCGAAGAACGGGTCGTTGGCGACCACCGGGGTGGCGTCCAGCCACAGGTCGGACAGCACCTCCAGTCCGCGCTCGATCCACGAGTCACGGTGGTTCGCAGCCTGCTCCGCGGTGCCGATCCGCACGAACTCGTGCATCCGGAACGCCTGCATGCGGGCGGGATCGAACGCGGGCTCGTGCCGGAAGCAGTAGCCGTACACGTCGAGCAGCGCACCGCCGTCCGGCAGCACTCCCGTGAACATCGGGTACGCGGGGTGGCAGGCCGCCGACACCAGCATGGTGTCGGTCGGCTCGAGCCACCTGTCCCAGCTCTCGCCGTCGGCGCGCGCCGAGAGCAGTTGGGCGTGCTCGGCGTTGGTGCCGGTGAAGGTAGTGATCGCGCCGGTCAGATTCGGGAACGACGCGATGTAGTCCGTCCGCTCGAAACTGGTGCGCGGGAACACCGGCGGAAACCGGAATCGGGCCGCGGAGTCGCCCGGACCCGCCGCCCGCACGACTGCGTCGATGCCGTCGACGATGTCCTCGAACAACCCCGACCGTCCGTAGAGGCCCGCGACGGATGTGTCCACCAGGAGTCCCGCCCCCAGCAATTCCGCCCGGAACGCGCGCCGGGCACGCTCGAGTTCGCTCGTCTCTTCCTGCTCCACTGCGATGTCCGTGCTCATATCGTCCCCCGGTATGCCGTGGCCAACTGCGCCGAGTTGGCCATGATTCGATCGTTGTTGACCATGACGGCCGCACCGTGCGCATCACGCAGGTGCCGGCCGAGCGAGTACTCCGTGTCTTCCCGGTACCCGGCGATCCCACAGATCAGCAGGGCCCTGCCGACGAGGTCGACGACCAGGGTCGACGCCGTGACCTTGAGGTTGTTCATCGCGAGCGAATAGCCCACTCCTCCGGCGACTTCGGCCTCCGGCGAACCGGCCGGAGCCGCGTCGGCGTCGTCGAATCGGCGGGCTGCGGCGAACACGAGGTCCGCGAACTGCTGGTGCACGGCGGCTGCCTCGGCGAGGCGCAGCGCTGCGGGCGAGGCTGCGCCCGGCTGTTTGCGCGCGGCCGCCCGCACATACCGGCGCGCCTTCTCCACCGCGGCGTCGGCGATGCCGAGCCACACCGCCGACCACACGGAGTGCGACACGGGGAGCATGGTCTCCGCCGAGATCTCCGAGTAGGGGTCGGCGACGACGAGATCCGGTGTGGTGGTGGCGCGCAGCACGAAACCGGGACTGCAGGTTCCGCGCAGCCCCAGCGTGTTCCACTCGCCGGTGCGCTCGAGTGTCACGTCGGCACGCCGGCAGATGACGAGCACCTGGTCGCTGGGCGGGCTGTCGGGGGTGCGCCGCGCGGTCGCGAGGATCGCGTCGGCGTACTCGCCGTACGAGATGACCGGGGCGTTCTTGACCAGCGACACCACGCCACCGGACCGCTCCACCGCGCACGTGCTGCGGCGGACGTCGCCGCCGATGCCCAGTTCCGTCGTCGCCGACGCGAGCAGGTACTGACCTGCGACCGCGTCACGCAGGAAGGTGGAGACGCCGTCGCCACCCGGATGCCGTACGAGCGAGAGGATCTGGGTCTGGTGCATCGCGAAGATCATCGCGGTAGCGGCGCACTGGCGGCCCAGGGTCCGGGCGATCGTGCACAGCTCCCTCAGCGTCGCGCCTTCACCACCCAGTTCCACAGGGACGGCGCACGACAGCAGACGCTGGTCCCGGAGCGCGTTTACGGCCTCCTGCGGAAAGCGCGCGTCACGATCGACGTCGACGGCCCACCGCGCGGCCACCTCGGCCACACTCGCGGCCCGCGCCGACGGTCCGGACACCGGGGCGGACCCGATCCCCGTGTCGCCCGCGAGGGCGGTGCTCATGCCACGCCGAGTTCGACGAGCGCACCCCGGATGGAGTCGACGCTCGCGAACGTGCTCTTGCGCAGCAATTCGTCGGGGAACTCGATGTCGAACGAATCCTCCAGCGCCAGCATGACGTTGACACTCGCGTGGGACGTCAGACCGAGTTCGTACAGATCGGCGCCGACGGCGATGCTCCCGGCATCGACGGACAGCCGGGCGTGGTCGCCGAGAACCTTGCGGATCGTCTGCTCGCTCATGGGTGGCGTTCTCCTTGGTGATCGGGGGGTGTACTCAGCCGGGACGCGGTGACCATCGCGATCGCGACCTCGGCCTCGTGCGAGATCGAGACGTCGAACCCGCCGAGCCCCTGACGCTCGGCGAGTGCCGAGGCGTTGCCGGACAGTCGCACTCCGCATCCACCCCAGCTCTCGCGCCGGATCTCGATGGACTGCCACGGCAGGGCAACGTCTCCGGGCCGCAGCACCTTGACCACGGCTTCCTTGGCCGCGAATCGGGCGGCCAGCCGTTGGACCCGCGCGGGTCCTGCGCAGCTTTCCAATTCGTGGGGTGTGAAGATCCTGTTCAGGTAGCGGTCACCGAACCGCTCGACACTGCTTCGCACGTGCCCGACCGTCATCACGTCGCACCCGATACGGGATTCGGGGATCTGCAAGACCGCACCACCAGACATCGATCCCCCTGCTCCAGTCTTCGACAGTCCACGTTCCGCGCGAGAAAGCCACCCTCAGCGACTCTCCAGCAAACCCTTCGAGAAGTTACCGTACTTTGCCAATTAAAGACAAGAGGTCCTTCAGTGTGGGCATAAACATACCCCGAGTCTGTAACGCTGTCTTCTCGAAGCGATGACGCAGCAAATCGGGCGCGAGCGATCCCTGACAACACGCCGCCGCGCCGTGCAGGAAAAGGCTACAGCCCGACCTCGATTGCGCCGGCCGCCAGCAACTTGCCGACCTTTTCCGCCGAGACCGGGCGGCTGAACAGAAATCCCTGCGCCCGATGACATCCCATGTCCAGCAGTTGCCGGGCCGACTCCACGTTCTCGACGCCCTCCGCCACCAGCTCGAGGCCGAACGACTCGGCGAGTCCGATGATCGACTTCACGATCGCCCGGTCCTCCGGGTTGGTGTCCAGGTTCATCACGAACCCTTTGTCGATCTTCAATGTCCCCACCGGCAGTGCCTTGAGGTGGCTGAGGGAACTGTACCCGGTGCCGAAGTCGTCGATCGCGACCTCCACGTCCATCGCATGCAGTCCCTCGAGCGCTTCACGCGTCCAGGTGAGATCACTGAGCACCGCGTTCTCCGTGATCTCCAGGCACAGTGCGCCTTTACGAAGGTCGAACTCCGTCAACGCGTTCGCGACGACGTCGAGAAAGTCCAGACCGGCCAACTGCCCCGGTGAGACGTTGACGCGGAGATCCAGATCCAACTCGGGCGCCTGCGACCGCCAGTCGGCCCACTGCCGGCAGGCCTTCCGGATGACCCAGCGCCCGAGTTCGCCCGCAACGTTCGTCGCCTCGGCGACGTCGATGAACGAGCCCGGCTGCAGCAGCCCGAGCAGCGGATGATTCCACCGCACCAGGGCCTCCACCCCGATGATCCGGCCGGTCCGCAGGTCGACCTCGGGCTGGTATTCGAGAAACAGCGACTCGTCCGCGATCGCCGCGCGCAGACTGAGCTCGATCATGTTGCGCTTCTCGCTCTCCTCCTGCATCTCGTCGGTGAAGACGCTGATCGCGTTACCGCCCTTGGTCTTCGCAACCATGACGGCCTGGTCGGCCTGGCTGAGGAGCGAACTCGTGGTGGCCTTGCCAGGGCGCCCCGCCGCGACCCCGATGCTGACACTGCGGCTGACCACCTCGCGGCCGAGACGCACCCGTTCGGTCACGACGTCGCGGATGTGCTGCGCCCGCCGCTCCGCCTCCTCGAGACCCACCGACCCTCCGAGCACGAGCACGAATTCGTCGCCGCCCAGCCTCGAGACGAGGTCGTCGGCCTCGCTGGTCGATCTGAGCCGGTCCGCGATCGTCGAGATGAACCCGTCGCCCGCCCCGTGCCCGAAGAAGTCGTTGAGGGGTTTCAGGCGGTCCAGGTCCAAGAACAGAATGGCGACCGGCCCGGGTTCGGTCGACGCCAGGCGGGTGTCCAGATGGTGGTACAGGGCGCGCCGGTTGCTGAGTCCGGTGAGGGAATCGTGATCGGCCGAGTAGCGCAATTGCTCCTCGACGACGATGCGGGCCTGGACCTGGGCGAGCAGGGCGGCAATCGCCTTCAGGACGTCGAGCTCCGGCGGCGTCCAGTCGCGGTCGCCGAACTTGATGAATCCGAGCGTGCCCGTCGTCGTCTCGCCGGACAGCAGCGGAACGGCGGCGAGCGACACCTGCGGCACCCCCGACGCCTCGCGGACCCGTTCGTTGTAATCCGGACCGGACACCTCCGGACGGAAGATGGCGACTTCCTTCTGGTGCTCGATCTGGGCGAAGGTCGGATCGGCATCCTTAAAGTAGACGACGCCGAGTGGGTCCGGATCGGGGATGAACGGCCGAAGAGGATATTCCGCGACCAGGACCGTCGCCGCGATCTCGTGATCGGTGAACCGGAGAAAGCTGGTGTCGACCTCGAAGTGTTCCACGAGATCCTGCAGCACGCGGGTGGCCACGGCCTTGAACGAGACCGCGTCGACAGGCGTGAGCCGGGACGCCACGGTTGTCACCAGGGTCTCGAGCTTTTCGGTTTGCTTCTCGGTGTTCACGGGCCCTCCTGTCGTTACGATATCCGCCTTCGCACCCGGTCGGCGCGGCGCTCGCTCCGAACCGACGGGCCCGGCGCATGGCTGAGCCGTAACACCATGGCGAGCGCCTCACCTGCCTTCGCTCCGACGACGTCGAACAATTCTTCCCGCAACCTCTCCAATGGTGCCGCATACCGGGGTGAGAGTTGTTCGAGTTCCGCACTTTCCACACCGTAGAGAAACACCGGCGAAATCGGCTGGACGGCGAGGCCGAGCGCCTGCGCGTGAATCCACACGCTTTCGGTCGCCTCACCGCCACGTACATAGTCCCGAGAGGTGCTGCCCGGAATCGCGACGACCGCGACAGCCGAACTCGAGGCGATGCGGTCCGCCGTGGACTTGCCCAGCGCCCGTCCCGCATCCTGTGCGCCGAGTCGTTCCATGACCTCGGGTCTCCGCAACAGCGCGAGCGTCGACAGTTCCGCCGAATCGAGTTCCAGCGCGCGCACGTCGATGCCGGTGTCGACCGAATCCCGGGGTGGCCACCGCAACTCGCCGATCATCTCGCGGTGCAGGGTGGGGGTGAGGAAACGGATGCGGTCCGACTCGGCCAGAATGGCGCCGATCGTCGCGATGTCGTCCCGGTCGGTGACCAGGCAGAGGCGGGCGCCTTCGCGGGCCGCGGCCTCCGCGAGGAGGCCGGCCTGCGAGTCGTCCAACGGCCGGGGGACGCCCAGCCTGCGGTTGGTGGTCCGGTCGAGCATGTGTTCGTAGCGGTCGCTGAGTTCCCGGTCGTTTCCGCTCCCGAACGTCAGCGTGGCGACGGGGAGCCCCGGATCGGCTTCTCGGACCGTCACAGCGCCGAGGAGGCCGGCGGCGGACGCGGCGATTCGGGCGTTGTGCAGCGCGGCGCCGACCGCGATACAACTGCCGCGGTACCCGACGTCCATGGCCGTCGTGTGCTCCGGCGCGAGGGAGATGGTCAGTCCCGCGTCATCCGCCGCGATCGTCCACGGCTGGACGTTTCCACCGGAAGGCGCGCGGGCCGCGGCATTCACGACGGCGCCGACGGCGTCCTTCGTCGGGTCCGCGATCGCAGCCCGGTTCGCCGGTTCCTCCGGCACGTCCTGCGGCAGCGGTGGATCGGCGAGAACATCGAGATACTCGTCGAGATCCATCCGGCACCGGCCCGACGTGAGCGGCTGCCCGAGCCCGATGCGCCGCACCGCCGCCGCGACCTGCGCCCCACCGAGCAGCACGTCGCCTCCGAGCTGGGGCCACGTGGAGATGGTGTCGTCCACTTCCACCAACGACGCCGCCATCGTCGCCGACAACTGTCCGGCATCGAGAATCTGCAGAACGAGCGGAATCTTGTCCCGCGAACCGAGTCCTGCCAGCGATTCCACGTCGACGTCACCGATCACTCCGTGGAACGGCGGCCGATCCGGTTCGACGTCGAAGCGCTCGACGTCCAGCAGACCCCGGTCACTGGTCGCCATCAGCACCGGCAATCCCCTGCGCCGGGCCTCTCTCCGCAGGGACACCTTGACGTCGAGGGAGTCGCATTCGTCGATCACCACGTCCGTGCCGTCCAGGAATTCGGCGATCGATTCGGCATCGACACCGTCCTTCCACAACGTCACAGTGACGTAGGGATCGATCTCCGCGACACGGCGGGCGGCGACCACGGCCTTGTTCACGCCGAGGTCCAGAACAGTGCCGGGAACCCGGTTCAGGTTGGACAGGTCGAGGGTGTCGAAGTCGGCGAGCCGCAGGCCGCCGCACGCGCCTTCCAGCGTCAGAGCCAACGCGACCGCGTGACCGACGCTGAGACCGACGATCCCGACGGTGACGCCCCGGAGGCGGTCCTGCTCCTGCGCGGTGATCTTGTTCCGATTCCGGTCCAGCCGCAACAGCCGGAACGACGTGGGACCGAGCAGACGCACCACGGTCCGCCGCCACGAGTAGTACGCCCACACCGGAGCCTCGTCCAGCACACCCGCGTCCGGCGTGGGAACGAGGGAACGCAACGCGTCCCGCTGATGGTCGAGTCGATCGACGAAGACTACCGCGGGGTCGCGGCGGAGGCGGTCGAGTACCGCCGCGTCCTCGGAGTGGCCCTCGTCGAGCAGTAGTGCGGTGTACTCACCGTGGGTTTCGTTCACGAGACGCTCCGCATCGGCCGGACGACGTCGCCTCCCGTCCCCGTCGCGATGGCTGCCGACGGCGTCGGTTCGGACGTCGTGAGTAACAGTTGGGCCAGCTGCATGAATTCGGCGCGGCCCCTGCGCCTACTCCGATCCCACCACATCAGCCGCGTCTCGTAGCGGTCATCCGGATAGGGCACGGGAGCAATATGGTCGGCCACTACCCCACCGGTGGTTCGCCACGTGTCCAAGACGTGGGATGCGGCGGTCGCGAGCATGAACTGGACGTCGAGAAGATCCATCGAGAAGGTGGCAAAACGGCCCAGTGCACCGACGAGTTCGCCGCGCCGGGCGGCGGTGTCCGACACCCATGCGCCCTTCGCCTCCACGACACCGAACGGCAGCCGGTCCTCGATCATCCGGCGGACGGCGGGAGCTCCGGGATCGTTTGCCCATTCCGTGATCGCATGCGCTTGACCAGCGTCGATGTACGGTCCCTGCGCGCGGACACCCGCTGCGACGGAGCCGTTGGACTCGATCGCGACGAAGAAGATCGCGGTACTGTCGCCGTCCTGGATCCGGCGGTACTCGAGAGCCTTCTCGGCGCCGTACTTGCGATAGCCCGCTACCGCTCCCTCGAGATATGCTTCCCACAGCTCGGGCTCCTCGGAGGGCCGGGCCACGACGAAGCGACACTCCGACCGTGGATCCCACACGCTCAGAGTTCGGTCAATTAGAGTATCTGTCGACCGTGTGTCGACCTGCGGACGCGACAGCTGTTCAACTGGCATTGGCTTTCCCATCGGAGTCGGTGCGGCAATTCCGGGGACTCACGGGTTACGTAAAGACCCCAAGAACTGGACACACGAACCCGGTCACAGCCCCGCGGCTACTTATTTTCCGCGTTTACACCGGATTTGTCACCTGAGATGCCACAAACGCGCTCGAAAACAAACTTCAGGTCTGTAATTGTCGACCCGTATTTATGCGAGCGAAATGAACAGCTCGACGCTGCTCGGAGCGCGGAAGACCTCGATCTCCTCCGCGTAGGCGCGCTCGATGCGCCCTTCCTTCTCCGCCAGCTCGGCCTGAATCCACACGTCCTCGATCGGGTCGGACGACCGTCCGTCGGGCGTGAACTTGGCGAAGTAGCCGGCCGGGACACGCACCAGTACGTCACCGACCTCGAGCTGACCGAGGTCGGTACACCGATATCCGATCACGGCGGTCCACCCCAGATCCGGGACCGCGACATATACGGTGACCAGCTCGGCAGTGCCGCGTTGCTGGATGCGCTCGCGGGTGAACTTCATCAGATCGGTCGAATGCGCCGACGAACTGAGCTCCGTGCGCGGCAGAACGAGCCCTCCAAAGTCGGCGGACTCACGCTTGACGATCTCGAAACTCATTGCGGCCCCTGCATCGTCGCGGGTGGCACTATCGCCACATACAAATCGATCCCGAACGCGTGCGGGTAGAACTCGAAGTCGCCGGTGTAGGACCGTTCGATCTGCCGCGATTCCTCCGCCTCACGAATCTGCCCCCAGAGGGCGTCGAAGAGATCAGGAAACGTTCCGACCGAGGAGAATTTGGCGTACGTTCCCGCAGGAATCCGCGACACCAAGTGTCCGCGGCCGACCTGATCGATGGAGGAGCACTCGTAGCCCACGATTTGCGTGTAGTACGAATTGATCTCGGGCGCGTGGTCCACGTAGGCGGAAGCCAGCGGCCGATCCACGTTCTGCGCGAGGAGGGTCGACCACGTCTTCTCGAGAGCCTTGTCGCGTGCTTCTCCGAGCGCCCGCTTGGGGCTACGGACGGCCAGTCCGGCGACCAGCGTCTCTTCGCGTTCGACAATGACGAACGGCATCGGGCACCCTCCGATGTCATCGGCTCATTGGGCTGGCAATGTCAGTTATCTTTCGACCGCCCGATAATTCGGGGGACGAGATTTCACAATACATCGTCCGGTAACCGGAAACGGCGTCATTGGTCCGGCAAAGCCTGGCGCCCAACTGGGCAAACCACGGCGGCTCCGACTCATTCCTTTCAACAAGAGTCCGCAACCGTTTTGTCCGCCAAAATACATACTTAAAGTATTTTTTCAGCGCTTTTCTCAGATTCGAGGTGTGTTTAATCCGAATGCCCGACTTCACCCTGTGACGCAACCGACGACGCGGCGGCGATCGAGCGGTCGTCGCGGAAACCGCTTCCCGCGGAAGGGGTTTGCTAGCGCAGCAGACGCCGGGACGCGAACTGGCGGAAATAGACGAGCTTCGACGGCTCGACGAGCCCGGGAAGGATGAAGTACCAGACCCGTTCCATGCGGCGCGGAAGATCGTCGAAGGAGCCCGTCGCGCTCGCGACGACGTGAGCCCCGAGCAGCGACCCGAGCAGGAAGATGGACAGCGTGTCGGTGGAGACGTCATCCTCCGCGAGAATGTCGCCCTCTTCGACGGCTCTCTTCACCAGCCGCTCGAAACCCTGCTGCCACGACGCCACGACGTTGCCGTGCGTGCCCTGGTAGTCGCCGATCTCGTGCTGCAGCCGCAACATCGCCGCGACGATCGGATCTGCACTCGCGGCCTCGATCGCCACGTAGGACAGGGCGACGAGCGCCTCCAGCGCCGGCGTGGGCCCGTCACTCACGGACGTCATACCTGCTGTGAGGCGGATCTGTCCCTCGTCGATGACACCGCGGGCCAGGTCTTCCTTGGAGCTGAAATGGAAGTACAGCGCGCCTTTGGTCACACCCGACTGCTCGATGATCTCGTTGAGACCCGCATTCGCGTAGCCCAGTCGCAAGAATACGTCGGCCGCCGCCATCAGGACCGACGCCCGAGTTACCTCTGCTCGAACCTGTCTCGCCATCGACTGCCTCCCGAACGCCCCCCCGACGGGGCGCAAACTCCAGCGAACCCTAGCACTCGACAGGCGCAGCCCTCCGGAAGTTGAACCGCGAGTCGGAAAACGAGAACACGTTCAGGCCGGCTGGGCGCCGGGCCGATCGGTACCCAGTTGGGGATCGGCCTCCAGATTCGTCAGCCCGTTCCAGCACAGGTTGACGAGATGCGCGGCGACGACCTCCTTCGGCGGCGTCCGCGCGTCCAGCCACCACGTCGCGGTCGTGGACACCATTCCGACCAGCGCCTGTGCGTAGAGCAGAGCCAGATCCGGGTTGAACCCACGCCGCGAGAAGTCGCCGGCGAGGATGTGCCCTACCTGCCCGATAGCCTCGTTGAGCAGGCTCGAATAGGTTCCGTCCGGCGCCGCCACCGGCGAGTCGCGGACGAGGATCCGGAATCCGTCGGTGTGCTCCTCCACATAGGTGAGCAGCGCCAGCGCCACCCGCTCGACCCGGATCCGGGAGCGATTCTGTTTCAGCGACGACGTCACCATCTCCAGCAGTCGCGACATCTCCCGATCCACGACGACGGCGTACAGGCCTTCCTTGCCGCCGAAGTGTTCGTAGACGACCGGCTTGGAGACGTGCGCCCGCTGTGCAATCTCCTCGATCGACGTCGCCTCGTAGCCACGCTCGGCGAACAGCGCTCGACCGATCTCGATCAACTGCTCCCGGCGTTGGGTACCGGTCATCCGGGTGCGGACCGCCCGCTCGGGGGTCGCGTCCACGTCCGTGGGTCGGGGCACCGAGGCACCATCCTTTCCTGACACTCGCGACGACGAAGTGCCGCGGGCAGCGCAGAAACACTGCAGGTAGCACCCACTCTATCGGGGCGTTCCCAACAAATTTCCGCAGCGGTTCGACGGGCGGCGGGTCGGCATGCGAGGATTCTCTCGCGCAAACGGGCGTGACACCCCGTGTGTGTGGCAATCCGCCGTAGTGTAATGGCAGCACCTCTGATTTTGGTTCAGATAGTTCAGGTTCGAGTCCTGGCGGCGGAGCGAAGACCTGCGGAGCGTATTCCTGCAGGTGGAGCTGCTTACAGCAGCATGAGTAGAACGACGCAGAGGGAGCTTCATGCCAGTGCAGACCGCCGTGGTCGTCCTCGCCGCCGGCGCAGGAACTCGGATGCGGTCGAAGACCCCCAAGGTGTTGCACACCCTGGGCGGGCGCACCATGCTGGCGCATTCCCTGCACGCCGCCGCCGAGGTCGACCCGACGCACCTCGTCACCGTCGTCGGTCACGACAGGGAGCGTGTCGGCGCCGCCGTTACCGCCCTCGAGACCGAACTGGGCCGCCCGATCGCGGTCGCCGTCCAGGAAGAGCAGAACGGCACCGGACACGCCGTCGAGATCGGCCTGTCCGCCCTGCCCGCCGATTTCCGCGGGACCGTGCTGGTCACCGCCGCCGACGTGCCACTCCTCGACGGCCGCACCCTGCACGCTCTCGTCGACGAGCACCGCAGCGAGCCCACCCCCGCGGCAGTGACGGTGCTGACGTTCACAGCTCCCGAACCCCGAGGCTACGGTCGGATCGTCCGCCTGCCCCACGACGGTGAGATCGCCGAGATCGTCGAAGAGGCCGACGCCACCGAGGAGCAGGCGGCCATCACCGAGGTCAACGCCGGTGTGTACGCGTTCGACGCGGAGTTCCTGCGCACCGCGCTCGGGCAGCTCAACGCGAACAACGCGCAGGGCGAGCTGTACCTGACCGACGTCGTCAAGATCGCCCGCGAGGCCGGCGCGCCCGTCTTCGCCGCCCACCTTGCCGACTCCGCGAAGGTCGCAGGCGCCAACGACCGCGTCCAGCTGTCGAGGCTGGCCGCCGAACTCAACCGCCGCACCGTCGAGAACTGGATGCGGGCCGGGGTCGCCGTCGTCGACCCGTCGAGCACCTGGATCGACGTCGGCGTCACGCTGGCCCGCGACGTCACCATCCATCCCGGTGTGCAACTGCTCGGCACCACCTCCGTGGGTGAGGATGCCGTCATCGGGCCCGACACCACCCTCACCGACGTGTCGGTGGGCGAAGGCGCCAGCGTGGTGCGTACCCACGGCTCGGAATCGACGATCGGCGCAGGCGCCACCGTCGGGCCGTTCACCTATCTGCGTCCCGGCACCGTCCTCGGTGCGTCCGGCAAACTCGGCGCGTTCGTCGAGACGAAGAACGCCGATATCGGGGCGCACTCCAAAGTTCCTCACCTGACCTACGTGGGCGACGCCACGATCGGCGAGTACAGCAACATCGGTGCGTCGAGCGTGTTCGTCAATTACGACGGCGTCTCCAAGAGCCGTACGGTGGTGGGGTCACACGTCCGGACCGGATCGGACACCATGTTCGTCGCTCCGGTACAGGTCGGTGACGGTGCTTACACCGGCGCCGGCACGGTGCTGCGTTTCGACGTACCGCCGGGGGCACTCGCGGTCTCCGGAGGCAAGCAGCGCAATATTGACGGCTGGGTGCAACGAAATCGGCCCGGTACCGCCGCCGCCGAGGCGGCGTCCGCCGCGGGACCGCACCACAGTTCAGATCTGCACGAAACCGAGAAGCAAGATTTAAAGGATGGCATAGAGCAGTGACCGCGAATTGGATCGACAACCAGAAGAACCTCATGCTCTTTTCTGGTCGCGCGCATCCGGAGCTGGCCGAACAGGTCGCGAAGGAACTCGACGTGCGGGTCACCCCGCAGACTGCCCGTGACTTCGCGAACGGCGAGATCTTCGTCCGTTTCGAGGAGTCGGTCCGAGGCTCCGACGCCTTCGTGCTGCAGAGCCACCCCGCCCCGCTGAACACGTGGGTGATGGAACAGCTGATCATGATCGACGCGCTCAAGCGCGGGTCGGCCAAGCGCATCACCGCGATCCTGCCGTTCTACCCGTACGCCCGCCAGGACAAGAAGCACCGCGGCCGTGAGCCCATCTCGGCTCGCCTGATCGCGGACCTCCTCAAGACGGCCGGCGCCGACCGCATCATCACGGTCGACCTCCACACCGACCAGATCCAGGGCTTCTTCGACGGCCCCGTCGACCACATGCACGCGCAGGGTCAGCTCGCCGAGTACATCCGCGGAAACTACGGCACCGAGAACATCGCCGTCGTCTCCCCCGACTCCGGTCGCGTCCGGGTCGCCGAGAAGTGGGCCGACACGCTCGGTGGCGCGCCGCTGGCGTTCATCCACAAGACGCGCGACCCGCTGGTGCCCAATCAGGTGAAGTCCAACCGCGTCGTCGGTGACGTCGAGGGCCGCACCTGCATCCTGATCGACGACATGATCGACACCGGTGGAACCATCGCCGGCGCCGTGAAGATCCTCAAGGAGGCCGGCGCGGGCGACGTGATCATCGCCGCCACCCACGGTGTCCTGTCCGACCCTGCGGCCGAGCGTCTCGCCGCGTGTGGTGCGCGGGAAGTCATCGTCACCAACACGCTCCCGATCGACGAGTCGAAGAAGTTCCCGACCCTCACGGTGCTGTCCATCGCGCCGCTGCTGGCTCGCACCATCAAGGAAGTTTTCGAGAACGGCTCGGTCACGTCGCTGTTCAACGGCAACGCCTAGGCCCTTCGGGCCCGTGAGTGGTTGACGAGTCCAGAGACTCGTCAACCACTCACAGGCGTAGCCTTGCCCGTGTGTTCACCGGGATCCCCACCGCTGCGCTCGACTTCTACGAGGACCTCGAGGCAGACAACAGCAAGAGTTTCTGGACCGCGCACAAATCCGTCTACGACGACTCGGTGCGCGCCCCCATGACCGCCCTGCTGGCGGAACTCGAATCGGAGTTCGGCGCGGGCAAGGTGTTTCGCCCCTACCGCGACGTCCGGTTCTCGAAGGACAAGACGCCCTACAAGACCCATCAGGGCGGATTCGTCGAGACCCGTCCCGGCGTTGGCTACTACGTGCAGATCGATGCCGCCGGGCTGTTCGTCGCGGGCGGCTTCTACTCCCATACCCCGCTGCAGGTCGGCCGCTACCGTGACGCCGTCGACGACGACCGCAAAGGTCGCGAACTCGTCCGGCTCGTGAAGAAGGTCCGGTCGTCGGGGTTCGAGATCGGCGGCGACACGCTCAAGACGCGTCCCCGTGGTGTCGCCGAGGACCACCCGCGCCTCGACCTGATGCGGCACAAATCGCTCACCGCCAGCCGCAGCTATCTCTCCCCCGACTGGATCGAAACACCCCGCGCCGCTGACGAAGTGCGCACGGCCTGGCGTTCGATGCGCCCGCTCGTCGACTGGCTGACCACGGTGATCGGCGCCGGAGAATAAAACTTACCGGTCGGGAAAACATGTGTGGCACACAGCGTTTCCTCGGCATTTTCCGGGCGTTGGCATGATCTTCGTCACGCTGGGCCGCAGAACCGCAGGTCGTACTTACGGCGATGTGACTCACACGCGCGAATTCCCCTACTGTGGCTCGTCGTGATCGACGCGCAGACTCTCTCCGGCCCTATCGATATCGCTGCAATTCGAAACGTCCGGCGCTGGTCGCCGGGGGCGTGCGTATGGTGCGGAGACGACAACGCAGTCGAGATGTTCCGTAACGAACCTCGGTGTGGCACTTGCCGCGAGAAGGAAACGGTCATCGACGAGGCCCGCCGCTTCCTGGGCATGTACGGTCTGCGTCCGCTCGGCGGCACGTTGCAGTCCGACGACGACGAGGAGCGCGAGCACCGCGTCAACGCCCGCGACGCGCGCCGCGACCTCAACGAGACGAAGCTCGCGGAACTCCCGGACCCGGCCGCCGTGCGCAAGGCGCTCCGTCCCCGGGCTGCCAGCGTGGTGTCGGAGCCGCGCAGCACCGCCCATTCGGGAACGTCGTCGGCCACCACGCCGTCCCGCCCGAGCGCGTCCCGCACGTCGGCCACGCCGCCGGTGGCTCCGGTGCGCACCGACGCCGTCGACGTCGCCGCGCTCGAATCGCGCGTCACCGGTCTGCTCGATCAGCTCTCGGCGATCGACGCGCAGATGAATCTGATCGGCGAGCCCGCCGGCCTCGCCGCGCGCGCCCGGATCAGCGACCTCGAGAAGCAGCGCGCCACCGTGCTCCGCACCCTCGCGGCACTGGAGAAGGCCCGGATCGCAGCCGGCCAGTAGGCCACATCTTCCGGGCTGCCGCAGGGTGATACCGTCGCCCTTCGTGCAGCCCGTCTCCTCTTCCACCGCGCTGGTCATCGACGCGAAGAAACCGCCGATGGGCCCGATGCTGGTGACGCCCAACGCCCGGATCAACGGCTTTCCCGTGCCGCTTCGGTGGGGTCACAACGTCATTCCGGCGCCTCCCGGTGTGCATCACATCGAGATCGCCGTCCCGTGGATCTGGGAGCAGGGCAAGGCGCAGATCACCGTCGACAACAGATACCACCCGGCGCCCCCGGTGTACTACGCGTCGCCGTTCAGCAGTTTCAGCAAGGGCGCCATCGACCATCGGCCGGTGAAGAATCCCGGTTTGCTCGGGCTGCTGCTCATTCTCACCCCGGTACTCGTGCTGATCCTCGCCGTGGTGGCGTTCGCCCTGTTCGGCTAGGCGTCCCACGCCGCCCATTGACACTTATACCGATGTGTCTCACCATCGATACATGACCGCACATGTGTCGAGCGTCTCGTTCGTGCCGAGGTCCGGACCCACGTGGCGCGCCCCGTGGCAGATGTACGCCGCCCTGCGCGAAAACGACCCCGTCCATCACGTCGTCCCCGAGGACGCACCCGGGAACGACTACTGGGTGTTGTCCCGGCACGCCGACGTCTACGCGGCGGCCCGGGACGCCGAGACGTTCTCGTCCGCCGCCGGCCTCACCACCACGTACGGCGAGCTCGAGAAGATCGGCCTGCAGGACAATCCGCCGCTGGTGATGCTCGATCCGCCCGACCACACCGCGTTCCGCCGTCTCGTGTCGAAGGGATTCACCCCGCGACAGGTCACCGCCGTCGAACCGGAGGTCCGGGCGTTCGTGGTGGAACGCCTCGAACGCCTGCGGGAAGCCGGCGAGGGCGACGTCGTGACGGAGCTGTTCAAGCCGCTGCCGAGCATGGTCGTCGCCCATTACCTCGGCGTCCCCGAGGAGGACCGGACGCAATTCGACGGCTGGACCGACGCGATCGTCGCGGCCAACGCTCAGGGCGACACGCTGCAGGCGACGGGTGCGGTCACCGACCTGATGGGCTACTTCGGCGGACTGATCGAGCGGCGGCGCACCGACCCCGGTGACGACACCGTCTCGCACCTCGTCGCGAGCGGAATGGGGTCCGACGGCGATCTCGCCGGACTGCTCTCCGTCCTCGGTTTCGCGTTCACGATGGTCACCGGCGGCAACGACACGACCACCGGGATGCTCGGCGGCGCAGTCCAGTTGCTCACCGAACATCGCGATCAGCGGCGCGACCTGATCGACCACCCGGAGCTCGTCGGCGACGCCGTCGAGGAACTGCTGCGGCTCACGGCCCCCGTTCAGGGTCTGGCCCGCACGGCGACCCGCGACGTCGAGATCGAGGGCACCGTCGTCCCCGAGGGCCGGAAGGTGTTCCTGCTGTACGGCTCCGCGAACCGCGACCCGCGCCGGTTCGGACCGGATTCGGAGGAGCTGGACGTGCGCCGCAGACCGACGCAGATTCTCACGTTCAGTCACGGCGCCCATCACTGTCTGGGCGCGGCCGCGGCCCGGATGCAGGCCCGGGTCGCGCTGGAGGAACTGCTGGCCCGCTGCCCCGATTTCACGGTCGACATCGACGCCGTCGTCTATGCCGAGGGAAACTACGTGCGCCGCCCGACGAGCATCCCGTTTCGGGTGCGCGAATGAACGCCGACTGGATGCGCGACGAACGCCCCCGGATCGCCGCCGAGCGCATCCTCGACGTCGCCGCCCAGCTGTACGTCGAGAAGGGCATCACCGCTGTCGGCATGGCCGACGTCGCCCGGGCGGCCGGGTGTTCCCGCGCCACGCTGTACCGCTACTTCGACAGCAGGCAGGCACTGCAGCTGGCGTTCGTCCACCGCGAGGCCCGGCGCATCGGCGCACTGGTCGCGGAGGAGGTGTCCGCGACCGCCGGCCCGACGGACGTGATCGTGGAGGCGATGCTGGCAGCGGTCCGGCTGGTGCGCGCCGACCCCGCGCTGGCCGCGTGGTTTCAGCTCGGCGACTCGGGCCTCGCCGCGCAGATCGCGCACTCGTCGGACGTCATCGAGTCGCTGGGCGCCGCCTTCCTGGGGCGGGCGGGGTTCACCGGAGAGGAGACGTCCCGGAAGGCTCGGTGGCTCGTCCGGATCATCGTCTCGCTTCTCACCGTCCCGGGCATCGACGACACCGACGAACGCACCATGCTCGAGCAGTTCGTCGCCCCGGCACTCACCGCACACGACGCCGACGAACGGGACGCTCGTTCGATCTGACGCGAGGAGCGTCCCGTTCGCCGGGCAGGTGAGCGGCAAAGCGTGCGGCGGCACACCACGCCACTCACGTGGGGTCAGCGCGTCGCCGCGGCCCGCTCGTCCGCGTCGACCTCGAGAGTCGTCTTCCGGTCGGATTCACCGATCCGCGCGAGGACCAGCGGCTTGCGGAGCCGCAGGTAGCAGTACAGGGCGAGGTAGCCGAGTGCGGTCGCGAAGAAGATCCACGCGACCACGCCCCGCGCTCCGGACGGGAACGGGTTGAAGCTGTACCAGTACACGAGCACGGACCCGATCGCGGCGAGCACGGTCGCGAGCCCGATACCCAGCCGCAGCGACCGCGACCGGACCGCGCAGTAGCCGGCCGCCAGTGCAGTGAGACCGTATGCGGCGATCAGCATGTACCCGGCGTACGTCCCGAGCAGACCGTACGACGTCTCCGCCGTCGTCACCAGCACGCCGAGGAGCCCGGCCACCAGGTAGATGACGCCGAGGGTCGTCACCGCACCGACGGGAGTTCCGTGGCCGGCACTGACCTTGCCGAGGCGAGCGGGCAGCAGACCGTCGCGGGCCAGGGTGTACACGGTCCGGCTGGTGCCCGCCATGACCCCGAGGGTGGACCCGAAGAAGCTGACGGCGACACCGATGTCGATCAGATAGCCGAGCCACCCGACGCCGTTGTGCTCCGCCAGGGTGTCGAGGGGTGCGTTCATGTTGTCGATCGGCAGCCCGCGGAAGCCGAGCACGATGATGTAGGTGGCGACGATGTAGAGCACGCCGCAGGCCAGAACGGAGCCGACGACGGCGAAGCTGATGGCCCGCTTGGGATGACGCGCCTCGCGGCCCAGCGTGGCGGCGTGGTCGAATCCGGCGAGGGAGAACACGGAGAAGCCGGCGGTCGCGAGGATCGCGGTGGCGCTGAAGCCGTGGAAGTCGAACTGCCGGCTGTCGATCGGACCGGTGTCGGAGTTCGCGAGGACCACGATCAGGAGCACCACGATCACCGCCACGGTGAAGAATTCGATCACCAGGAGCAGCTTCGCGGACAGCTTTACCTCGCGGAGATTCAGGGCCGTCACCGCGACCGCGACGGCCCCGGCGCAGATGCCGAGCGTCCACGTGCTCGCGGGCAGACCCACCTTCTGGAGGAACGCGTCGAGGTAGATCGCCGAGCCGATCACGCACGCGGGTCCCGCGACGAGTGACGACGCGAGGTGGGTGACCATGACGAAGAATCCGGCCGGTTTGCCTGCCGCGCGGGCCGCGAGTCCATACGTCCCTCCGGTGGTGGTGAAGCGTTTGGCCAGCCAGCCGATGCCCCCGGCGAATCCGAGGACCAGTACCGAGGTCACGGCCCACGTGATCCAGCTGAGGTTGCCGGCGATGGTGACGACGACACCGATGGCGAGGGCCAGCGTCGACGCGGGCGCCAGAATGCCGAGCGAGACGCCGAACACTGCCCACGTCGGGAGGATTCCGCGCGGCAGTTGACCGGCCTCGGCGTTGGTTTCCGCCGAGGACGTCATCGTGTCCTCCGTGGTCGATCCATCGTGCACAGTCTTCATGAATGCTCCTCGCGGATGACAGGACAGAGAGTGTCGAATAGTTGGCTGGTGGGCCAGTTATGAATCATCGTGAGGGCGATCACACCCGATGTCAAGAGCGCATCACGCCCCGAGCGACGTCAGGAAGGCGGGTTGACAGCCCCTGTGAGTGCCGCCACAATCTAAATTGACTGATGAGCCAGTTATCTATTTTCCGATCGGCAGCAACGTGAGATCGAGGAGAATCCCCTATGACCACTGTGGTGGCCGAGTCCGTCACACAACTGAGCGCGTTCTCCGACCCTGCCTCGGTAGCCGTCGTCGGCGCCTCCGCCGACCCCGCGAAGTGGGGTTACTGGCTGGCGAGCGGCGCCCTGACCGGCGAGCACCGCCGCCGGGTCCATCTGGTCAACAGGAGAACCGACACCCTCCTGGACCACGCATGCCATCCCACTCTGTCGGCCCTGCCCGACGTCCCAGACCTCGTCGCGCTCTGCGTGCCCGCGCCGTTCGTCTCGGACGTGGTGGACGAGGCCCTCGCTCTCGGCGTCCGCGGATTCCTCGGCGTCACTGCCGGCGTCACCGACGAAGCCGAACTCGCGAGCCGGATCCGCAGTGCCGGAGCGCGACTCGTCGGCACCAACAGTCTCGGCATCTACGACAGCGCCACCGACCTCTCGCTGGCATGGGGACGGTTCACACCCGGGCCGCTCGCGATCATCTCGCAGAGCGGACAACTCGGCTCCGAACTCGCCGCACTCGGCGCCCGGCACGGCGTGGGTGTGTCCCGGTTCGTCTCCATCGGGAACCAGTCCGACGTCACTGCCGCCGAACTGCTCGCCGACCTCGGCAACCACGACCCGACGCGCGTGATCGCCCTGTACCTCGAAAGTTTCCGCGACGGTGAATCCCTGTTCCGGACGTTGCGTGCCCTGCGCGACACCGGAAAGCCGACCCTGCTGCTGACGGTCGGCGCCAGTGCCGCGAGCACGCGACTGGCCCGGTCCCACACGGGCTCACTCACCTCCGCCCTGGACGTCGTCGACGCCGCCTGCCGGGCGGCGGGCGTGCTCCGCGTGAGCACCCCTGACGAACTGGTCACCGTCGCAAGGGCATTCCTGGCCACCACCGTCCCGGCAGGCGACCGCGTCGCCATCGTCGGCGACAGCGGCGGGCAGTGCGCCGTCGCCGCGGACGTGACGAGCACGAACACGCTGACCGTCCCCGGACTCTCGCCGGCGCTCACCGAATCCCTTGCCGGGCGGCTGCCGTCCGGTGCCGCCAGCAGCAATCCGGTGGATCTCGCCGGGGCCGGGGAACAGGACCTGGGAAGTTACGCGGACGTCGTCGAATGTCTCCTTTCTGCCGACGAGTCGGACGCCGTGGTGCTCACCGGCTACTTCGGCTGCTACGCCCGGGACGCACCCGCGCTCGCCGAACGCGAAGCGGCCGTCGCGGAACGGATCGGGCGGGCGTCCGCGGAGACGGGCAAACCCGTCGTCGTCCACACCATGGCCCCGGAATCGAGCACGGCACAGGTACTGTGGCGGCACGGCGTACCCGTGTTCGACACGATCGATTCCGCGAGTCGCGCGCTGGCCGGACTGTCCCGCCTGCGACCGCCGGTTCCACCGAATCAGGCCCCCTCCGAGACTGTTCCGCAGGGACCGCTCCGACCCGGCTACTGGGCGGCGCGGGAACTCCTCGCCGAACTGGGCGTCGACTTCCCGGACGGCGGGGTCGTCCGCACCCGGGAGGAGGCCGTCGAACTGGCCGGCCGCCTGCGGGCACCGTGGGTCCTCAAGGCGAGCTGGCTCGAGCACAAGAGCGAGGCCGGAGGGGTTGCGGTCGGCATCGCCGGCACCCAGCACCTGGTGCGCAGTTTCGACGACATGCATGCCCGGCTCGGCGACGGCGACTACGTGCTCGAGGAGCAGGACACCCGGTCGGGAACCGTGGAGATCCTCGTCGGCGCACGCCGTGATCCCGACCTCGGCCCGGTGATCGTGGTGGGGGCAGGCGGCACCGAAACCGAAGTGTTGCAGGACATCGCCCTGGAAGTGGCACCCGTCGGACCCGAGAGTGCCCTCGCGATGCTCGAACGCCTCCGCTGCATGCCGCTTCTGCGCGGCTGGCGGGGACGCCCCGCGGCATCCGTCGACAGCCTGGTCGGCGTGATCACGCGGGTGTCCCGGTTGATCACGGAACGGACCGACATCGCCGAGATCGAGTTGAATCCGGTCCGCGTCGCCCCGGACGGCGCGCTCACCGTCGACGCGCTCGTCGTGGCCGCCGAACCGGCCCCTGCCCCGTGAGTCCACATCCTGCGACAGCACAGGAGAACACTGCGATGACCGAGACCCGCTCCCCCGGCCTCGTCCCGAACACTGTCGACGAATTCCGCGGCCGCGTCGCCGTCGGCACCGACGGCGGCCACTGGCTCGGCAAGTCCGTGTACACGGATTCGCGAGCGGCGGCCCGATGACCACCACGATGCACACCACCTGGGACCGCGACTCGATCCTCGTCGGCGGGAACTGGATTCCCGTCACCGAGTACACGCTGGTGCACGACCCGGCCACCGAGTCGGTGATCGGCCGGTCCGCGTCGGCCGGTGTCGATCACGTCGACGCAGCCGTCGCGGCGGCACGCGCCGCTGGAACAGTCTGGGGTGCACGCACTCCCGAGGATCGCGCGAAGCTCCTGGAAGAGCTGTGCGACCGACTGCGCGCGCGGAGGCAACTCCTCGTCGACACCACCGTCGCCGAAGTGGGTGCCTCCGTCACTGTGGCCGAGGAAGCGCACATCGACCTCGGTATCGAGATCCTCGCGTCGTATGCCCGGCTCGCCAGGGACCTTCCGTTCCAGGAACGGTTGGGCCGGACGCTGCTGTTGCGGCGCCCCGCGGGTGTCGTCGCGTGCATCACCCCGTGGAACTATCCCTTCTACCAGCTCGTGGCCAAGGTGGGCGCTGCTCTCGCGGCGGGCTGCACCACCGTCGTGAAACCGGCCGAACTCACCCCGCTGTCCACGTATCTGTTCGCTGACGCCGTACTCGACGCCGGACTTCCGCCGGGGGTCGTGAACCTGGTGCCGGGCCGCGGCCGCACGGTGGGAGCCGCGCTTGCCGCGCATCCCGGTGTCGACGTGGTGTCGTTCACCGGCTCGACCGCTGTCGGCAGGGCCGTCGCCCACTCCGCCGCGGAATCCCTGACACGGGCGTGCCTCGAACTCGGCGGCAAGTCGGCGTCCGTGGTGCTGGGCGATGCCCCGCTCCCGGAAGCGGTCACCGCGACCGTCGACGCGGCCATGCTCAACTCGGGTCAGACGTGCAGCGCGTGGACTCGTCTGCTCGTGCCGCGTGCATGCTACGAGGAGGCGGTCGCACTCGCCGCCGACCATGCCGGCGCGTTGCGGGTGGGCGATCCCCGGGACCGCTCGACGCAACTCGGGCCGGTGATCTCGGCTGCGCAGCGGCGATCGATCGCGGAGTCCGTCGACGCGGCGGTCGCCGGCGGGGCGCGCCTGGCCGCGGGAGGTACCGGCGTGCCAGCCGACCTCGAGACCGGCCACTACCTGCGGCCGACCGTGCTCGCCGACGTCGGGCCGCGCGACCCGATCGTGCGGGAGGAGATCTTCGGACCCGTGCTGGTCGTCCTCCCCCACGACGGCGACGACGACGCGGTCCGGCTCGCCAACGACAGCGACTACGGGCTCGGCGGCGCCGTGTGGTCGGCCGACCCGGACCGGGCACTGGGCGTCGCGGCGCGGATGGACACCGGTCAGGTCGACGTCAACGGCGCCCCGTTCAACCCCGAGGCCCCGTTCGGGGGCTGGAAATCGTCCGGCCTCGGCCGGGAACTCGGCCGGTTCGGCGTCGAGGAGTTCACCGAACTGACGGCGGTGCAGCGCTGACCCGACGCACCCGCACGGCACCACCCGCACACCACAGTCCCGCACCGGCACAACCGCATTGGAAGCGAAGGAACAGCATATGACCACCACCAACATCCCCGCCTGGCCCCTGACCGACGAGCAGAAGCAGATCGTCGAGCTGTGCCGCGACTTCGCGCAGAAGGAGATCCGGCCCCGCGGCCGGGAGGTCGACGAGGCGGATGTCGTGACACCCGTCGACATCTTCGCCAAGGCCGCCGCGGTGGGCATCACCGACTTCATGATCCCCGAGGACTTCGGCGGAGGCGGCATGGGCGACGTCTTCACCCAGTGCCTGGTGCAGGAGGAACTGTGCTGGGGCGATCCCGGCATCGGGAACCTCGTGTGCTCCAACGGCTTCTTCTCCGACCCGATCATGGTCCTCGGCACCGAGGAGCAGAAGAAGCAGTGGCTCGGCCCCCTCACCGGACCGAACGCCCCGATGACCTCGCTGGCCACCACCGAACCGGGATCCGGTTCGGATGCGGCATCGATCGTCACCACCGCGGAGCGCATCGACGGCGGCTACCGCCTCAACGGGCAGAAGGCGTGGATCTCGAATGCGGGTGCCGCCCAGTTCTACGTCGTGTTCGCGAAGACCGACCGCACCCAGCGGTCCGGCGGCGTGTCCGCGTTCCTGATCGAGAAGGGCGCCGAGGGAATGACGTTCGGTGAGCCGATGAAGAAGATGGGGCAGCGCGCCATCGTGTGCCGGGAGATCTTCTTCGACAACGTGTTCGTCCCCGAGGAGAATCGTCTCGGCGCCGAAGGGCAGGGCTTCTACGGCCTGATGGGCACGTTCGACATCTCCCGTGTCGTGCTCGGGGCGGCCGCCGTCGGCGCCGCCCGCGCCGCCTACGAGTACGCCCTCGACTACGCCAAGACGCGCAAGCAGTTCGGGGTGCCGATCATCGAGCACCAGGCGGTCGCGTTCCGGCTTGCGGACATGGCGACGCGGATCGAATCCGCCCGGCTCCTGGTCCATCACGCCGCCCGCATCATCGACAGCGGCGGAAACGCCCGGGGCATCGCCGCCATGGCGAAACTGACGGCGTCCGAGACCGCCATGTTCGTCACGCACGCTGCGGTGCAGACGCTCGGCGGGTGGGGGTATTCCCGCGAGTACCCCGTCGAGCAGTGGATGCGCGACGTCAAACTGGAGGAGATCGAGGAAGGCACGTCCGACATCATGAAGCTCGTCATTTCCCGGAACCTGGACTGAGCGACGTGGGTGCGCGGCGGCGGACACACCGTCGCCGCGCACCCGCGCACCATCCGCACACGAACACTGCACAGCCCATGGGAGGGCATCGATGACAAGCCAGAACGGCGGCCGGGCACTCGTCGCGGCCCTCGCCGCACACGGAGTCGACACGGTCTTCGGCATTCCGGGCACCCACAACCTCGCCGTCTACGCCGCCTTGGCCGACTCGCCGATCCGCTCCGTCCTGACGCGGCACGAGCAGGGGGCCGGTTACGCCGCCGACGGCTATGCGCGCGTCACAGGCAGACCCGGCGTGTGCCTGACCACGACCGGCCCCGCCATTCTCAATGCCGCCGCCGCGGCGGCGCAGGCGTGGTCGGATTCGATCCCGGTGCTGTTCATCTCGCCGGCACTGCCGCTCACCCACCCGGGGCGGGGAAACGGCTACCTCCACGAGGTGAAGAATCAGCAGGCGGCGCTCGAGGCGATCGTGGCCTACAGCCACCGGGTGACCAGCCTCGCCGAGATCCCCCGCGCGATCGCGTACGCCTTCGCCGCCATGACCTCGGGCCGGCCCCGGCCGGTGCACATCGAGATCCCCGTCGACATCCTCGACGCGGAAGCGGACGTCCGGATCGTGGCCCCGGTGGACGCTGCTCCGCTCGCCGCTCCCCCGCACGCGGTGACGGAGGCGACCCGCCGTCTCACCGCCGCACAGTCTCCCGTGCTGGTCGTGGGCGGCGGCGCCCGGTCGGCGGCCCCGCAGGTCCGCGCCCTCGCCGAACGTCTGTCCGCCCCCGTGCTCACGACGACCAACGGGAAAGGAGTACTCGACGAGGACCACCCGCTGTCGGTGGGAGCCGGCGTTCACCATCCCGCGGTCCGGGCCACGCTCGAGGCGGCCGATTGCGTCGTGGCGATCGGCACCGAGTTCGCACCGTCCGACTTCTGGTACGGCCCGGTGGAACTGGACCACAAGCTGATTCGCGTCGACGTCGATCCGGCGTCGATGACCACGAACGCCGATCCCGCCGTCCGCCTGCTGGGAGATGCCGGGACCGTGGTCGCGCAACTGCTCGACGCCACCACGGTGCGGGAGGATTCCGGCGCCCACGACCGCGCCGCGTCGCTCCGACGTGAATTGCGGGCCGACGCCGCCGCCGAGGGTGCCCCGTGGCTGGAGATGATGGCAGCGATCGCGCCGGTCGTCGACGAATCCACGGTGATCGCCGGGGACAGCACCATGGCCTGCTACTACGGTGCGCTGTCGAATCTCGCGGTGCACCGCCCCGGCGGATTCCTGTACCCGACGGGTCAGGGGACGCTCGGATACGGTCTGCCTGCGGCGATCGGCGCAGCCGTGGCCGACCCGGACGCACGGGTCCTGGCGATCCTCGGCGACGGCGGGGTGATGTTCACGCTCCCCGAACTCGCGACCGCCGCGCACCTCCGGCTGCCGCTGCCGATCGTGGTCGTCGACAACGGCGGCTACGGGGAGATCCGCAACGAGATGGCCGACCGCGGCGACACCGTCCACTCGGTCGCGCTCGGCGGCATCGACTTCCCCGCGGTGGCGCGGGCGATGGGATGTCACGGACGGTCCGTCGAGTCTCCCGGAGCGCTGACCGACGCGATCACCGCCGCCTTCGACGCGGACCGCCCCACCCTCCTGCACATCCGCGAGAACAGCAGGGCGACGCAGCCGGAGTGACGGCTACGCTGGTTCGGCCGGGCTCTCGGCTACGGTTTCGGTAGACGAGAAGTCACATCCAAGGAGTTGAGAGCGCGATGCCACGCCCCAGCGTTGAAGCGGAACGTCGAGAACAGATCCTGCAGGCGACGTGCGAGGCCATCGCCGAACTCGGCTTCCGCGCCGTCCGGATCGCCGACGTCGCGGCGAGGGCCGGGGTGAGCAACGGCACGATTCATTACTACTTCGATTCGAAGGATGCGCTGCTGCATGCGGCGTTCCAGTTCAACTTCGAGCATTCGCTGGAACGCCGGCGGTGGATCATGGAGAAGAGCGACGTCCCGCTCGTGCGGCTGCACCGGCTCGTCGAGTCGTATCTTCCCGCCGGGCCGGAGACGATCACGGCGTGGCGGGTGTGGGTGGAATTGTGGGCGTCCGCACTCGGCAACGTCGAACTCCAGGAACTCAACGACACGGTGTACGGAGAATGGCGCGGGGTCGTCCGCGAGACGGTCGAGGCGGGCGTGGAGCAGGGCGCCCTCCGGGTCGACGATCCCGGGGCCGCCACCGACATGCTCCTCGGCCTGCTCGACGGCCTCGCGATACAGGTGCTCACCGGTTCCACCCTGATGACGCCGACGCGGATGCGGGCCGTGTGCGACGACTTCATCGACGCGATCACCGTCGACAAGCACCGGGTCGTGTCGGCGGCCGCCAAGCGCACCGCGAAGTAGCCGTCAGATCGCCCGATGAAGCGGTGATCCCCTCCAGCACAGCCTCTTCCACAACACGGACCGAGCGGTGAGGGGATGCAGTCGTCGTCGGCCGCCGTCCCCTGTTCCACGAGAACTGCATCGTGACCGGAGGACACGATGCAGTTCCCGAGCGTCACGTTCCCGATCCGCAGCGAGGAGAACACGTGGGGAACGAGTTGTGACGACATACTTTTCACCTGTCGACGAGCGCGGCCCGCGGCCCGCGGTCGTAGCCGCCGAGTCCGAGCGGCTGCACGCACGTCTTGGTCAACACGGCATGGAGCGTGCCGGCGACGAGGAACGCCGGAATCGAGGCGGTGGTGTACGGAAAGATCGGGGACGGGATGTAGGTGACCGGATTGAGCAGCAGCGCGTACGTGACCGCGCCGGCGGCCACCGAGGCGAACGCGAAGGCGTTGACACCGCCCCAGTAGCCGTAGCAGGAGCGCCCACTGGGGAGGTACAGGTCGCGGATCCGGAGGACGCCTCTGCGCAGCAGGAAGAAGTCCACGATCTGGACGGCGCACAGTGGCGCGACGAGGATCGCGCCCCAGGACAGGAATCGACCGTAATTGTCGTAGACGGCCGACGGGAAGAAGACCAGGATCGCCGCGGGCCCGAGGATGAACGCCACGAGCACGGGCCACGGTGTGCCACGGAGCAGCTTCCCGCCGCCGCCCTTGAGGGCGACCATGGACGCATATCCCTGGGAGAGGATGGCAGTGACGTTGGCGAAGCCGATGACGATCAGTGCCAGGACACCGAGCACGACTCCCGCGAGGGGAATCATCCACTCCGTCGGATCCTCGATGTTCAGGGCCAGCGCGGCGAAGACACCGACCACGGCGGCGGCCACGGAGGCGGCGAAGAGCCCGAGCCAGTTCGGCCAGAACGCGGCACGCGGACTTCGGGTGAGCCGGGCGAGGTTTCCGACGTTCGGCCACCACGCGAACCCGCCGGCGATGTTCAGCTCGATCGCGACCATGAAACTGGTGTGCGGATCGCTTTCCGGATCGAGCGGCGGCAGACCGGCCAGTTCGGACCACGATCGCTTGGTGAACACCATGACGAGGATCCCGACGATGACGATCACCAGGACCGGTGCGATCACCCGGCACACGGACTCCACCGAGACCGGTCCCCGGGCGAGGACGAGCCAGGACACGCCGACCGCCACCAGTCCCAGCAGGCTCACTGCCGCACCGGTGTGGGAGATCTCGACGCCGAACACGTTGTCGATGACGTTCACCAGGCCGTGCCCGAACATGATGGCCAGAACCGCGGACCAGGCGGCCGCGAAGAGAGTGGACATCACGACCATCACGATTCGGGCGCCGTTGCTGCCGAACACACTTCGCAGTCCGACGAACTGCTCGATGCCGTACTTCGCCGACGGCAGACACGGCGCGAGCGACACGAGGAAGACGCTGATCGCGTAGCCGATGACGATGCTCGCGATCGCCTGCACCGCGCCGACGTAGTACGCAACGGCGGCGCCCTGCAGAAACGCCCAGGTGGCCACGGCCAAGCCGATGTTGACCGCGGAGTAGTCCCAGAAGCCCCAGATCCGCTCCGACGGCACCAACGGCAGTTCGTTCAACGTCGCGTCCGTGCCGCCGGCGCCTGCACTGCCCACTGTCACGGTGCGGTCCTCCCGCTGCCCGTCCAGCATCAGTACGCCCACCACAGCATGACGGTGATCGTCGCGACGATCCCGGCGATCGCCGCCACGACGTCCCGCCACGGAAGGTCGGGCAGGATCATCCCGCCTCCGCCCCGGGATTCCAGTAGGAGCAAGCGCCTCTCGAGTTCCTGTTCGAATGCGTCGTCCACGCGATCCCCATTTCTGATTGACGGGCCAGTTATCATTAGTCTGTGGCACGGGTCACATCGTGTCAACCCTCGAATTCTCGCGCAGGAAAACAGGATTGAGTATTGACTGGCGGGCCGATCAAGAACAGGATGCTGGTCATGACGAACACGAAGGATCACCCGACTGCCCTACCGGCCCGCGTTCGGACCGTCGTGATCGGCGCGGGGTACGCCGGCCTGTCCGCCGCACTCTCACTACACGACGACGGGATCGACACCATGATCCTCGAGGGAGCCGACCGCGTCGGCGGGAGGGTGTGCTCGGAGAGGCGGGACGACGTCGTCGTCGACCACGGCGGGCAATGGGTCGGCCCCACCCAGAAGCACCTGCTCGCGCTCGCCGACCGCTTCGGCTGCCCGACCTTCCCCACGTACAACACCGGCGAACACATCGAACTGTGGCCCGACGGCGTCCAGCGGCGCTACACCGGCGCCGGTCCCGACGGCGGCCCCGGCATGGCCGAATACCTGGCCGCCGCCGACCGCATCGACGAACTCGCGAGAACGATCGATCTCGACGACCCCACGAACACCCCGGACATCGAGAGGTGGGACAGCGAGACCGTCCACTCGTACTTCGAGCGAACCGTCGCCGACGAGGACGCCCGTCGACGACTCGCGCTCGCGATCGAGGGTGTGTGGTCGGTCGAACCGCGCGATCTGTCGGTGTTCCATCTGCTGTTCTACGTCGCGTCGGCAGGCGGTTTCGATCAGCTGATGGAAACCGAGGGGTGCGCCCAGGAGCGCCGCTTCCGCGACGGAGCACAGTCGACGGCGCTGGCGGTCGCGGCCCACCTCGGTGACCGGGTCCACCTGGGTACGGCAGTGCGGCACGTCGAGCACACCGCTGACGGAGTACGGATCGAGACCAGGCGGGGAACGATCCTCGCCGACGCCGTCGTCATGGCCCTGCCGCCGTCAGCCACCCAGCGGGTCACGTTCACTCCCCCACTGCCGGTCGCGCGCACACGGTGGGTCGAACGCAGTCCGATGGGCGACGTGGCGAAGGTGCACGCCGTCTTCGACACCCCGTTCTGGCGCGCCGACGGACTCTCGGGGCAGGCCACCGTGTACGGCGACCGCGCCGTCGGAGTCGTCTTCGACAATTCCCCCGAAGATGCCGGACACGGCGTGCTCGTGTGCTTCGTCTACGGTGACCGCCAGCGTTCCTGGTCGGCGCTGTCCGCCGAGGACCGCCGCGCGGCGATCCTCGGCACCCTCGTCGAACTCTTCGGCGACCGCGCCGCGTCACCGGTCGACTACACCGAGAAGATCTGGCCGCAGGACCCCTGGGTGCGAGGCGGCTACGCGGCCAGTCCCACCCCCGGAACCTGGTTCGCGCACGGACGAGGGTGGCGTGCTCCCACCGACCGCGTCCACTGGGCGGGCTCGGAGACCGCGAGCATCTGGAACGGCTACATCGACGGAGCCATCTCCTCGGGCGCGCGTGCGGCCGACGAGATCCGGAAGCAATTGTCTTGCTGAGCGAACGGGACGCTCGTCCGATCCGACGCAACGAGCGTCCCGTTCGTCGGGCGCGGCGGACCCTATGATGTAGCGAACCGCGACCGCCCAGCGAAGGAGCCGCGTATGTGCTCGCCCCGCATCATGACTCACGTCTACCGGACCATCGAGAACCGCGCCGCCCCGATGAGTCGGCGGTCGCTGCTCGGAGCGGTGGGCGCCGCAGCACTGGGGGCGGCGGTCGCGCCGGCGACGGCATCGGCTGCACCCGCGTCGAACGCGTCGATTCTCGATCTCACCCACGTGCTCACACCCGGCTTTCCCGTGTGGCCCGGCGCTCAGCAGTTCGCGATGCGGCCGGTGGCGCGGATCGGTGACGCTGCGACCCCGCTCGGCTCCGTCGGCATAGGCGCTCCCAGCGTGTTCTCCAAGAACGAACTCCGCTACGACGAGCACACCGGCACGCACGTCGACGCGCCGGCGCACGCGAGCGTGAACGGTCTCACCGTCGAGCAAATTCCACCCCGCGACCTGGTGGTACCGCTCGTTGTCGTGGACATCTCGCTGCGGGCGCGGGCCGATAACGACACGCTACTCACCCGGCAGGACGTTCTGGACTGGGAGTCCGATCACGGACCGCTTCCCGATCGCTGCGTGGTGGCGATGAACTCGGGGTGGGATGTCCGCGCCGCACAGCCCCCGACGTTCACCAATCAGGACGTCACCGGTGTGCAGCACACCCCCGGGTTCGACCCGGGCGCCGTCGAGTTCCTCGTCCGGGAGCGAGACATCGTCGCGTTGGGAACAGACACCCTCAGTATCGATGCAGGGCGTAGCACCACGTACGGTGCGCATCTCGCGGCGCTCGGCGCCGGAAAGTACGCGGTGGAAGCTCTCGCGAATCTGTCGCAGGTTCCGCCGTCCGGCGCAACCGTCGCGGTCGGCGCCCCCGCCCACGCAGGAGGGTCCGGCGGTCCCTGCCGGACCCTCGCGTGGTTCTGACCGTGGCGGTCAGCCCTGGGGCGTGACGCGCAGTACCTGGTCGGTGGAACCGTTGTCCGTGGTGACGAGCAGCGAGCCGTCGGCGGTCGGGGTGACGGACCGGAGTCGGCCGTGCTGATTCTGCAGGCCGAACGTCTGCGCGGTCACCGTCTGCCCGTCCGCGGCCAGCCGCAGGAAGATCAGTTGCTTCGTCTTGAGTCCGCCCATGACGAGGGCGCCGTCCCACGGTCCCCATCCGGCTCCGGTCACGAACGCGCCGCTTCCGGTCGCCAGGGTGCTGCTGCCCGAACTCCACGCCGCGGCAATGGCTCCGGGCACCCGCACCGGGTCCGTCATCGGCACGGTCTCGTCGTAGATGCCGGGAATCCGGTCCGGCCTGTATCCGTAGTTGCCGCCGGCGACCAGGAGATTCACCTCGTCGTCCCGCGACGTTCCCTGGTCGACGGCGTAGACGCGACCCGTTCCCGGCTGTTGAGCGAGACCCTGCGCATTGCGATGGCCGAGGGTGTACACGGGGCTCGCCGGATCCGGATTTCCGGCTGCGGGGGTGCCGTCGGCGTTGATGTGAAGGGTCTTGCCGCCCAGCGAGTTCGGATCCTGCGACACGGTCGGCTGCGCCGTGTCGCCGGTGCCGACGAACAGGGTGCCGTCGGTAGCCGTCAGGATCCGGCAACCGCCGTGACGTCCCTCGTCGACGGGGATCCCGGTCAGGATCGCGGCACCGCGGGTCAGCGTCGTCCAGCCGGCATCGACGGTCCACGACTGGATCCGGATATCGGTGACGCCGCCGCCCTGGAATCCCTGGCACGTGTACAGAGTGCGGGACTGTGCGAAGTTGCTCGCGAGTGCGATACCCATCAGCCCGGTCTCGGACTGTGCGTAGAGGTCGGCGAGATCGGCGGCGACCGGTCCGCTGCTGCCGTCCGCCCGCCGGACGAAGAACCCGCCCGACCGCTGCCCCGTGAGCACCGCGCCGTCCGGTGCCTGCACGGCGTCCCACGGATGGTCGAGTCCCTCGAGGACGGGTGTGACCGTCAGAGCCGGAAGGGTGTCTTCCGTCGGCACTCCCGGGCCGTCGCTGTCCGAGCCGAGACTTCCCGTGTCGAACGGAATGGGTAGCGGCTGAGCGGATGCCTGTGCGGCGGGAAGGCCGATCACGGCCGTGGTGGCGAGAGCAAGGGCAGCGAGCTTCGGTTGACGCACAAGTTCTCCTCGGGTCGTTGACGCGCTACGCGGCAACTATAGGCGCGCCGACGCCCGAAGTTGATCTTGTCGGTCACCTCCGCGCGGCGCACACCAGCGCGAAGCGCCCGTCCGGGTCGGTCCAGACCCGGTCGACGCCGAATCCGGCCTCCGCCAACTCCCGTCGGATGCCGTCGAGGGTGAACTTGGCGGAAATCTCCGTCCTCAGCTGCTCCCCCGCGGCGAACTCGACGTCCAGATCCAGCTCGGCGATACGAATCGACATGGCTCGCTCGGCCTCGAGCCGCATCTCGATCCACTCGTTGCCGGCGTCCCACAGCGCGACGTGCCGGAACTCGTCCACCGGGAAATCCGCGTCGAGTTGCGAGTTGAGTACCTGCAGCACATTGCGGTTGAACTGTGCCGTCACCCCGGCGGCGTCGTCGTATGCGGGAACGAGAACGGTGGGATCGACGACCAGCCCGACACCGAGAAGGAGGTGCTCCGCTGGTTCGAGCACGTCGGCGATGCCGGAGAGGAACTCCGCACGCTCGGCGGGCACCATGTTTCCGAGGGTGCCCCCGAGGAACGCGATCGTGCGGCGACCACCCCGCGGCAGGTGGTGCAGCGACTCGGTGAAGTCGCTGACGACGCCGCGCACGGTGAGGTTCGGGAACTCCGCGCCGATCTGCTCGGCCGCACCCTCGAGCGCGGACACCGACACGTCCTGCGGCACATACGTGTGGAGGGTTCCGCGACGGGTGCCGGCGTCGAGCAGCAGCCGGGTCTTCTCCGAGGAGCCGGATCCGAGTTCCACGAGAATCTCCGGCGCCACCACCTCGGCGATCTCCCCCGAATAACGTCGCAGCAGTTCCCGTTCGGTGCGCGTCGGGAAGTATTCGGGCAACGCGGTGATCTGCTCGAACAGCTCGCTGCCGCGGGCGTCGTAGAAGTATTTGGGCGGCAGCCACTTCGGGTTCGACGTGAGCCCGACGGTAGCGTCCTTGCGGAGGGCGGCCTTCAGCTGTTCGGGCTGCAGGTACACCTCGAGGGTCGGTGTGGTGGTCATCGTGCTCCCATCTCGAGCGGGGTGACGATCAGGTGTCCGGGACGTGCGCTGACGACGTGACGGTCCGGAATCGATTGCCAAGCGGGGTCGTCGTCGTAGGGTTCGGACATCACGATGGCCCGTTCGTCGTCGACGAGCACCGACAGCGAATGATGCCAGGTGGTGGCCCACAGTTCCGTGCCGTTGCCCAGCAGCAGATTCAGGCGCGAGTTCGGGGCGGCAGCGACGACGGACTGGACGAGCGAGGTCATCGCCTTCTCGGGGTCCTGCCCGCCGAGCGCCCGGCGCAGCAGCAGCCACAACGCCGCCGAATCGGTCGGCGCCTCGAGTCGCAGCAGATCGATCGCGGGCAGTTCCGCGGCGAGCCCGGCGAGCGACTCCGGCCACCCGCGCACCACCCCGTTGTGACTGAACGCCCACGTGTCGTCGCAGAACGGTGCGCAGGCCGTGTGCTGCACGGGCATCCCGACCGTCGCCGACCGGGCGGCGGCCACCACGGCGCGGGAGCGGATGTTCGGCAACATCTCTCGCACGACGGGATCCGACCACAACGGCGCGGCACTGCGGTAGCGGGAGAAGCCGTCCGCACCCCACCACCCGACGCCGAATCCGTCGGCGTTGATGGTTCCGCCGCCCCTCATGTCGCGTGGCGCGTAGGACTGGTGCAGCAGCGAGTTCTCGCCGCAACCGACGAGGTCGGCCACTGATCGTTCCGGTCCCAGATAGCCCAGGTGTCGGCACATCTCAGTAGTCGTCTCCCGGAAGGTCGCGGGCACAGCGGAATCCGGAGAAGATCTGCCTGCGGATCGGGTGGTCCCAGTTGCGGAACGTCCCGCGGCACGCCACCGGATCGGTGCCGAACGAACCGCCGCGCAGCACACGGTAGTCGCCGCCGTAGAACACCTCGGAGTATTCGCGGTACGGGAACGCCGAGAAACCGGGGTAGGGCTCGAACGGCGACGACGTCCACTCCCAGACGTCGCCGATCAACTGGTGCACGCCGAGCGGGGACGCCCCCGACGGATATGCCCCGACCACCGCGGGTCCGAGGTGGCGCTGGCCGAGGTTGGCGAGCGATGCATCGGGTTCGCCGTCGCCCCAGGGGAATCGGCGCGACCGTCCGGTGAGCGGATCCCACCGCGCCGCCTTCTCCCATTCCGCTTCGGTCGGCAGCCTCTTGCCTGCCCAGCGTGCGAACGCCTCGGCTTCGAAGAAGCAGACGTGCACCACCGGTTCCTGAGGATGAATCGGCTCGGTGACTCCGAACCTGCGGCGCCACCACGTTCCGCAGCCGTCGTTCTCCCAGAACTGGGGTGCTTCCAGCCCGGCGTCGCGGCGATGCGCCCATCCCCGCTCACTCCACAATTCGGGCCGCGCGTACCCACCGTCGTCCACGAACTCGAGGTAGCGGGCGTTGGTGACGGGAACGGCGTCCATCACGAACGCCGGCACGTGCACCACATGCGCGGACCTCTCGTTGTCGAGCGCCCACGGATCGTCCGACGTTCCCATCGTGAATTCGCCGGCGGGAACGACCACTTCGCCCTCGGTGATCGCCCCACCGACCCGCGGTGCGCTGTCCGCGGTCAGCACCGCTGCACCGGAACGCAGCTGGTGGGTGGCGAGCATCGTTTCGGCGTGCTGCTGCTCGTGTTGCGCGATCATGCCGAACGCGAATCCGTTCTCCTCGAGCGGGCGGCCCCGGAACGTGCTGCCGTCGAGCACGTCCCACGCCTTGTCGCGAACGGTCCGGAGGTAATCCCTGGCCTCGTCCGGGTTCAACAGCGGCAGGGAGGGCCGGGAATTCCTCGAATGTTTGAACGCGTCGTACAACTCGTCGATGTCGCTGCGGACGGGTTCGCGGCCGCCGACGTCCCGCACGAGCCACAACTCTTCCTGATTGCCGATGTGCGCGAGATCCCACACGAGCGGGCTCATCAGCGGGGAATGCTGCGCGACGAGGTCTTCCCCGTCGACACAGTCCGTCAATCCGGCGGTACGCTCCCGCGCCCGCGTCAACACCGTCTCGATCTTCTCGCGGGTACCCATCAGCGGTCCTCGCTCGGCGCCTGGCCCCGGCAACATCGTTCGGCGGCGGTGTCGAGCAGCCGGACGAATTCGGGATCGGGCGAGTACGCCGCCGCCAGCGACAGCAGAGCCGTTGCCGCAGCACGCAGTTCGAGGTCGGCCAGGCCGAACTCGGCCGCATCCCGCCAGCGTTCCGCGGTGGGCAGTGCCGCGGCGAGCGCCTCGGCCATGGCCCCCGGACCCGACAGCAGTGCGTCGATCGCCGCGATCGGGACCCGCCACTGGTCGCCCGGTTGCGCGTCGAGGTAGCGCACCTCGAGATGCCCGGCAGCGCGGACGGGCGGAAACAGCGTGGTGAGGTGATAGTCGAGGTCGGCGGACGTCGGACGCCCGATCACGTCGTCCAACGCCCCCTCCACCCAGTCCCCGAAAGTTGCGTCGCCGGGCGCCGTCCAATCCGGTCCGTCGTTGCGGATGCACAGCAACGGCACGTCCAGCACCCAGGCCGCATAGTCCGCGCTGTGCGGGGTTCCGGTGGTCCGCGGCGAATCGAGTTCGAGCCACGTCCGCATCCGCTGCGACGCCCACTGCCCGTCGGGTACCCCGTAGAGCCGCGGTGAACACGCGAACGCCGCGATCAACGCGGGCCCGACCGCATGCAGCAGGTGCCACCGCTTCTCCACCGCAATCGGATCGGCTCCGGCGTCCACGCTGACCTGGGTGGCGGCGGTATTGCACATCATCAACTTGCCGAAGGGCCCGATTCCGGTGAAGCGGGATTCCATGGCGCAGTAGCGCGGTGACTGGAGGAGACGTCGAGCGGGCCTGCGGGTGTCGGCGGCCTCGGACGACATCCGAATCGACCGGGACGACAACAGATCGGCGAGGACGGCCTGATCGGCGGCGAGGTAGTCGCACAATTCCCGTGCGGAGCGATAGGGGGCGCTGGACAGTTCGATCTGTCCGCCGGGTTCGACCGTGACGGCGCTGCCACCGGGAAGGGGCTGGGCAGGAGAGGAGGGATCGATGGTTCTGGGGGTGTGCGGCCCGAGAGCTTCGGCGAGAGCGGCGAGGTCGGGACGCACGTGGTCCGGCAGTTGCGCGGTCAGCCACTCCAATTCCGCGCCGATCAGCTGGGGTGGCCCCAGTTTGAAGCACACACCACCCAGATACGCCTCCGCCGCCGGCCGCGACGTGAGCCACGTTGCTTCGACGGACTGAACTGCAGTAGCCATTCGACCCTCCCCTTCGGGCGCCGCCTGAACGTCGTTATCGACATTAGAGCGACTCGGCCGTCGATGCACGCCTCATCGGCATACTTTTCGACGAACCTCACGGGTACGTTCGAGTCCAGTTACCGCAAAACGGGAGGTATCGGACATGCTCGACCTCGAGCAGGCGCGACGGGACACCCCCGGGTGCCTCGACAAGGTGTTCCTGGACAGCGCGGGCTCCTCGCTTCCCCCGGCCCCGGTCCTGGACGCGGTGTTCGCGCACCTGCGCCGGGAGGCGGACGTCGGCGGCTACGTCGCGGCCGCGGAACGAGCCGACGACCTCGCCGCCGTGAAGTCGTCGCTGGGCCGCCTGATCGGGGCGGGCGCCGACAGCATCGCGCTGGTGGACAGCGCCACCACGGCCTGGAACGACTTCTTCCACGCGATCCCGCTCGAGGCCGGTGACCGCGTCCTGATCTCGGAGGTCGAGTACGCCAGCAACGCCATCGCCGTCCTGCAGCGGGCGCGGTCCGTCGGCGCGACGGTCGACGTGATCCCCGGCGACCCCACGGGCCAGATCGACGTCGCCGCCCTCGGGACGCTCCTCGACGACCGGGTCCGTCTCGTGTCCCTCGTCCACGTGCCCACCAACGGCGGCCTGGTCAATCCCGTCCGCGAGGTGACGGAACTGGCGCACGCGCACGGCGCGCTGGTGCTGCTCGACGCGTGCCAGTCCGTCGGCCAGATCGCCCTCGACGTGGTCGAACTGGGCGTCGACGCCCTCTCCGCCACGGGACGCAAATGGCTGCGGGCGCCGCGGGGCACCGGCTTCCTGTACGTCCGGCCGGATCTGGCCGCGACGCTCGAGCCTGCCGCCCTCGACCTGCACAGTGCGGAGTGGACCGCGGCGGATGCGTACCGCCTCGCGACCGATGCCAGCCGGTTCGAGTTCTGGGAGTGCGACGTCGCAGCCCGCCTCGGACTCGGGGTGGCGGCCGACTATCTCCTCGCTCTCGGAGTGGACGAGGTGGCGGCGGCGGTGGCGGCCGGGGCCGAGCACCTGCGGTCGGGTCTCGCGGCGATCCCCGGGGTCACCGTGCGCGACCTCGGCGCCCGCCGCTGCGGAATCGTCTCGTTCACCGTCGACGGGTTCGACCCCGGCGACGTCCGGAAACAGCTGGCCGCCCGCAACGTCACCGTCACGGCCAGCCTGCGCGGTTCGACGCTGCTGGACATGAGCGCCCGCGGACTGGACGCCGTGGTGCGGGCGTCGCCGCACTATTTCTGCTCCCCGGAGGATCTCGACCGGTTCCTCGCCGAGGTCCGGACACTCGCGAAGTAGCGCCTCCCGGCACCACGTCCCACTCACCGGGAGATCTACCGACTCGGGATTTGTAACAGGTTACAGTTTGAGGGTAACCCACGTCACACTACGCCTGTGACCGCCCGAGAGGACTTCCACCCATGGTCGACGCCACACCGATCCGCCCCCGGTCCGCAGCAACCGTCACCGAGTGGGACTACGAGGCCGACGTCGTGATCGCGGGTTACGGCATCGCCGGTGTGTCCGCCGCCATCGAGGCGGCGCGGGCAGGCGCCGACGTCCTGGTCCTCGAGCGCACCAGCGGATGGGGCGGTGCCGCCGCACTCGCCGGCGGCTTCATCTACCTCGGCGGCGGAACGCCCCTGCAGAAGGCGTGCGGATTCGACGACTCCGTCGAGAACATGAAGACGTTCATGATGGCGGCGCTCGGCCCGGGCGCCGACGAGGAGAAGATCACCGACTACTGCGAGGGCAGTGTCGAGCACTACAACTGGCTCGTCGACTGCGGGGTCCCGTTCAAGGAGAGCTTCTGGGGCGAACCCGGTTGGGAGCCCCCGTTCGACGACGGGCTCATGTACTCCGGCGGCGAGAACGCGGCGCCGTTCAACGAGATCGCCACCCCCGCGCCGCGCGGGCACGTTCCGCAGATGGACGGCAAGCGGACCGGCGAGAAGGGCGGCGGCTACATGCTGATGAAGCCGCTCGTCGAGACCGCCGAAAAGCTCGGGGTCCGAGCCGAATACGACATGCGCGTCCAGACGCTCGTCGCCGACGACACCGGACGCGTCGTCGGGATCGTCGCCAAACAGTACGGCAAGGAGGTGGCCGTGCGGGCGCGTCGCGGCGTCGTCCTCGCGACCGGCAGCTTCGCGTACAACGACAAGATGATCGAGGCCCACGCACCGCGGCTCATCGGCCGCCCCGGCGCCGCCATCGAGGAGCACGACGGGCGCTCGATCCTCATGGCGCAGGCCCTCGGCGCCGACCTCGCCCACATGGACGCCACCGAGGTCGCGTTCCTCTGCGACCCCCAGTTGGTCGTCCGCGGCATCCTCGTCAACGGCCGGGGCCAGCGCTACGTCCCGGAGGACACGTACTCCGGTCGCATCGGCCAGATGACCCTGTTCCACCAGGACAACCAGGCGTTCCTCGTCATCGACGAGGCGTCCTACGAGGAGGGCGCGGCCGCGACCACGGCGACGCCGTTCCTGCGCGCCCAGCCGAAGTGGGCGGCGGAGACCGTCGAGGAACTCGAATCCGACATGGGCCTGCCCGCAGGTGCACTCCAGTCGACCGTGGAGGTGTACAACGAGCACGCCACCGAAGGGTCGGACCCGTTGCTGCACAAGAAGTCCGAGTGGGTGAAGCCGATCGGATCCCCCGTCGCAGCCCTCGACCTGCGCGGGTTCACGCTCGGCTTCACCCTCGGCGGCCTGCGGACGACCGTGAACTCCGAGGTCCTGCACGTCTCCGGTGAACCCATTCCCGGCCTCTTCGCGGCGGGACGGTGCACGTCGGGGGTGTGCGCGGGCGGCTACGCGAGCGGCACCTCCCTCGGCGACGGCAGCTTCTACGGCCGCCGCGCCGGCATCAGTGCGGCGAAGCAGGCCTGACCGGACCTACCCGACGCGCCGGACCGTCACCCCGGCCGCGAACCGGTACGGCTGGGTGCTCAGGACCGCGCCGAGACTCTTGCGCAGACGCGAGACCTCGGCGCGGACCGCCACCACGTGGTCGCGGTCGCCGAACAACGCGTCGCTCAGCGAGGCGGCGTCGACGCCCGCCGTTCCCGCCGCCGACAGCACCCGCAGGATCTGGGCGTGCCGGGGCGAGAGCGCCCGCGTCCAGTTGACGTCGCCCCGGACCGTCACCTGCGGCGCATCACCGAGGTCGAGTTCCAGTTCGATGGCCGCCCCGTCGACGCGCCGGCGCACCAGCCAGCCGTCGCCGAGCGGTTCGGGCACGCACAGCCCGAGCCCCGGGACGAGCAGCGGCTTGTCGAGACTCGGCGGCGCGACCCGCTCCGGTGCCGCGATGCCACTGGCCTCCGCGACCCACCCGTGCTTGTCGACGACCAGCGCCGGCCCTCCCGCGGACGCGAGCAGCGGTGCAGCCCGGCCACGCAGCCTGTCCAGTTGCGCGGTGTGCTCACGCCACAATGTCGCCTCGGCCAGTCGCACCGCGGTACGGACCAGCGCGACGGTGGTCGGGTGGACCGACATCGCCGACCCGCTGATGTCGACCACGCCGAGGATCTCGCCGGTGCGGGGGTCGTGCACCGGCGACCCGGTGCAGGACCAGCCGTGGTGCGTGGGCGCGTAGTGTTCGGCCGAGAAGAGTTGCACCGCAGCATCTTCGATCAGCGCCGTGCCGATCGCGTTGGTACCGACGGCCTGTTCGGCCCAGCGCGCACCCTCCGTGAACCCGAGCGCGTCGGCCGCCTTCCGGACGCCGCGAGAACCCTCCCGCCACAACAGGACACCGTCGGCGTCGGCGATGACGACGATGAAATTCGCGTCCTCCGCGACCTGCGTCAGCGTGCTGCGCAATTCCGGGAGCACGGTACGCAGCGCCGTGCGGGTGCGCCGCGCCTCGATCTCGGAGAAGTCGGCGGGCTCCACGTCGGCGCAGTGATCCGGGCTCACACCCCCCGCCTGCAGGCGGGACCACGACCGCGCCACCACGTCCCGCGGAAGCGCCGGCGGGCGCTGCCCGGACAGCACGGCGTCGTGCACCCGGCTGAGCAGCCGCGCATGTCGCGGCAGGTCGACACCGGTTGCCACTGCGGTCAGCCGGTCGGCGGTCGGACGTTCAGCGCTCACACGCCGAGGCTACCCCCGGCGTTGTGAGCCACACCACTACCCGCCGCCGGACCGGCGCGGTCGCACCACCCGCCCGGGGACACCCGATTAGCAGGTCAGCGGGCCATCCGGTAGAGTTCCATAAGTTGTCTCGGCGAGGGTGAACCAGAAAGTTCCAATTGGCTGGCTCACCGTGATCGACGCGGCTACGGCTCTGCTCGAGCGTTTCGCTCCTGGCCGTCGCGCGTTCGTCCCTCGCCGACTCGAACCGCCCGCCAGTTACCACCGTGAGTTGTAGGAGCCGTTTCACCATGTCTGACGAAAATCGCCTCGTAGCCGCCGTGCGCACCGAGTTCGGCAAGGGCGCCGCCCGCCGCGCGCGCCGCGACGGCCAGGTCCCCGCGGTCCTGTACGGCCACGGTGAGGACCCCCGCCACCTGAACGTGCCCTCCCGCGACTTCGCCGCCATCCTGCGCGCGCACGGCACCAACGCCATCCTGACGCTCGACATCGACGGCAAGGAGCAGGTCGCGCTCACCAAGTCGGTCGTGGTTCACCCGATCCGCAACTACATCGAGCACGCCGACCTCCTCGTCATCAAGAAGGGCGAGAAGGTCACCGTCGACGTCCCCGTCGTCGTCACCGGTGAGGCCGCTTCCGGCACCCTGGTCGCGCAGGACGCCGCCACCGTCTCCCTCGAAGCGGACGCGCTGCACATCCCCGAGCAGATCGAGGTTTCGGTCGAGGGCCTCGAGATCGGCACCCAGATCCTGGCCAACCAGCTCGAGCTGCCCAAGGGTTCGACCCTGCAGGCCGACGAGGAACTGCTCATCGTGAACGTCGTCGCGGCCCCGACCGCTGCCGACCTCGAAGAGGAGACCGGCGAAGCCGCGGCCGAGACCGCCGAGGCTCCGGCCGAAGAGGGCGCCGAGAGCTGATCCTCTCGCAACCGCACTGATGTCGGCGGCGCGTCGTCCCGGATTGTCCCGGGGTGACGCGCCGCTGTCGTCTGACACGACCCCCTCACGCACGGAAGGACCCTGTCGGTGAGTGAAGACACCGCCCTGGTGGTGGGTCTGGGCAACCCCGGACCGCAGTACGAGAAGACCCGGCACAACGTCGGCTTCATGGTGGCCGGCGTGCTCTGCGCGCGCATGGGTGGCAAGTTCAGCGCGCACAAGAAGAGCGGCGCCGAGATCGTCCAGGGACGGCTCGAGGGCCGTCCGACGATCCTCGCCAAGCCGCGGTCGTTCATGAACCTGTCCGGTTCCGCCGTCGCCGGGCTGGCCAGGTTCTTCTCCGTCGACCCGGGCAACATCGTCGTCATCCACGACGAACTCGACCTCGATTTCGGGACCATCCGCCTCAAGCAGGGCGGCGGCGAGGGCGGGCACAACGGACTGCGGTCCATCTCGCAGTCGCTCGGCACCAAGGACTATCTGCGCACTCGCGTCGGGATCGGCCGTCCCCCCGGACGGATGGATCCGGCGTCGTACGTGCTGAAGCCGTTCTCGTCGGTGGAACGCAAGGAACTCGACCTCGTCTGCGAGGAATCCGCCGACGCCGTCGAACTGGTCCTGCGCGTGGGGCTCGAGGCCGCGCAGAACCGCCTGCACTGACAGGCGCTTCGCGCCCGTGAGTGGTTAACGAGTCTCTGGACTCTCCAACCACGCACGAGCGCGAAGCGCCTACCCCACCAGGTTCGCGGACGTGGCGCGGCGGAGTTTGCCCGACGACGTCTTGGGGATGCTGCCGGGGCCGAGGACGGCGACGGTGCGGGGTCGCACACCGACCTCGGAGAACACGGCGTGCACGACCTCGTGCTCGATGCGCTTGACCGTCTCGGGGTCCTGGTAGTCGTTGGTCTCGACCGCGACGGCGAAGCTTTCCCGCTTCTGCCCGGCGTCGAGGCGTACGGCCACCGCGTTGCCGGGGCGCACTCCGGCGACCGTGCCCGCGGCCCGTTCGATGTCGGTCGGGTAGATGTTGCGGCCGCCCATGATGATGACGTCCTTGACGCGACCGCACACGACGACGAGGCCCTCTTCGGTGAAGTAGCCGACGTCGCCGGTGTTCAGCCAGCCGTCCGCGTCCTGCGCGGGCTTGTGCCCGTCGAGGGTGATGTATCCGGGGGTGACGGCCTTGCCGCGGACCTCGATGATGCCGACACCGCGGGTCGGGAGCAGTTCCCCCTCGCTGTCGACGACGCGTCCCTCGAGGTTCGGCACCATTTTCCCGAGGGTGGCGAGGGGGCGCGCGTTCGGCTTGTTCGACGGGACGGCACGCTGCATCGCCTCGAGCAGGTCCGGGTCGACACGGTCGAGGACCTGCCCCTGGTCCGGATCGGGGATGGAGACGGCGAGGGTGGTCTCCGCCATCCCGTAGACGGGGGCGAGCGCGGACGGGTTCAGCCCGAACCGGGCGCCTGCCTCGGCGAGCGCGTTCATGGTGTCGGGGTCCACGGGTTCGGCGCCGTTCCACATGTACCGGACGGTGCTGAGATCGACGGCGCCGTCTTCCGCCTGCTTGAGGCGGCGGGCCAGCAGGGAGTAGGCGAAGTTGGGGGCGGCCGTCACGGTGCCCTTGTACTTGCCCATCAGTTCCGCCCACAGCAGCGGCGTGCGGAGGAAGTCCATCGGGGTGATGCTCACGACCTCCGCGCCGACCTGCATCGGCACGCTGAGGAATCCGACCATCCCCATGTCGTGGAACAGCGGCAGCCAGCTGATCATCACGTCGTCCTCGATGGAGAACTTGATGCGGTCGATCATGGCGTAGGCGTTGGTGTAGAAGTTCTCGTGCGTGATCTGCACGGCCTTGGGCGAACCGGTGGAACCCGACGTGAGTTGCTGCAGGGCGATGTCGCTCTCGAACGTCTCGACCGGGTCGATGGGTGTGCCCTCGTTCAGCTCGGCCACCGTCACGACGGTGATGCCGCGTTCCTCGAGCAGCGGCTTGGCGGCGTCGAACGGCGCACCGAGGATGACGGCCTTCGCCTGAATCATGGTGATGACGGTCTCGGTGTCCTTGGCCCACACCGCCAGGTCGGTCCGCGGCGTCGGCTGATGCAGCATGGTGACGGACGCGCCACGCATCCAGGTGGCCTGGCAGGAGGGCGCGATGTCGACGGGCTGACCGGCGAGGATGCCGATGGCGTCGCCGTGGCCGATACCTGTCTCGGCCAGTGCGCCCGCCATGCGGCGCGCGGCCTTGTGGATCTCACCCCACGGCTGCCGCAGTGGCGCGTCGGGCTCACCCGTGTTGAGACCGCGGGTGCTGCTCGCCGCGGTCGCGTACATCTCGTCGGTGAACTTGCTCACTGTCTTCCTCCTGCACATACGGGTGTCCGAACGCAGAAACGGTGAACTCCGGAGCGCCCCGACGACTCACTGTGTAATACGTGACCGGCCTCCGATCGTTACTCGTCCCTGGATGTGCGGCCGTGGATGTGACTGTGCTGCGAGTTCGTCTTCGGCACCCGAGTAACCTGGTATGCGGCCACACGGCCTTCCCGCACGCATTCCGTCCCCCGAGAGGTTCTTCGTTGACTACCCCGTCCGACTCGGCCGACATCATTCCAGCCGAGGCGGCGCCTGCCGCCGCGTCCGGCTCATCGGACGCGAAATCCGAGGCATCCGCCTCACCGGAGGGGAAATCCGAGAAGGGTGTCCGGGCCGAGGCGTCGCGTCGCCGCACGTTCGCCGTGATCTCGCATCCCGACGCCGGTAAGTCGACGCTGACGGAGGCGCTTGCGCTGCACGCGAAGGTCATCTCCGAGGCCGGCGCCGTCCACGGCAAGGCGGGCCGCAAGTCGACGGTGTCCGACTGGATGGAGATGGAGAAGGCCCGCGGCATCTCGGTCAGCTCCACCGCCCTGCAGTTCAACTACCGCTCCACCGAGGCGTCGGCGGACGAGCCCGTCGACAATGTGATCAACCTGGTGGACACGCCCGGCCACTCCGACTTCTCCGAGGACACGTACCGCGTCCTGACCGCGGTCGACGCCGCCGTCATGCTGATCGACGCCGCGAAGGGTCTCGAACCGCAGACGCTGAAGCTGTTCCAGGTGTGCCGTCACCGCGGAATCCCGGTGATCACCGTCATCAACAAGTGGGACCGGCCCGGCCAGACGCCGCTGGAGCTTCTCGACGAGATCCAGGAACGTATCGGGCTCACCCCCACTCCCCTGTACTGGCCCGTCGGGATCGCCGGCGATTTCCGGGGCCTGCTCCGCCGCGGCGAGGACGGCGCCCCGCGGGAGTACATTCGGTTCACGCGCACCGCCGGCGGCGCGAAGATCGCCCCCGAAGAGGTCATGGACGCCGACGCCGCCCTCGCGAAGGAGGGCTCCGAGTGGGAGACCGCCGCGGAGGAGAGCGAGTTGCTGTCGGCCACCGGTCAGGACCACGACCAGGAGCTGTTCCTCGGCGGTCAGACGTCGCCGGTGATCTTCGCGTCGGCGATGCTCAACTTCGGTGTCCGCCAGATCCTCGACACGCTCGTCGAGCTGGCGCCGCCGCCGCGCGCCCGGGAGGACGTCGACGGCACCCCCCGCGACGTCACGGACCCGTTCAGTGCGGTCGTCTTCAAGGTCCAGGCCGGCATGGACACCGCGCACCGCGACCGGCTGGCGTTCATGCGCATCGTGTCGGGGGTGTTCGAGCGCGGCATGGTGGTCACCCACGCGCAGACCGGTAAGCCGTTCACGACGAAATACGCGCAGACCGTGTTCGGCCGTGAGCGTTCGACCGTCGAATCCGCGTACCCGGGCGACGTGGTGGGACTCGTCAACGCCACCGCACTCGCCCCGGGCCACACGCTGTTCTTCGAGAAGAAGGTGGAGTTCCCGCCGATCCCGTCGTTCGCGCCGGAGCACTTCTCCATCCTGCGGGCCGAGAGCGCGGGCAAGTACAAGCAGTTCCGGCGGGCCGTGGATCAGCTCGATTCCGAGGGTGTCGTGCAGATCCTCCGCAACGACCTCCGCGGCGACGCCTCGCCCGTGATGGCCGCCGTCGGCCCCATGCAGTTCGAGGTGGTCGCGGCGCGGATGAAGGCCGAGTTCAACGTCGAGGCCCGGATGGAACCGCTGGGCTACGCGTTGGCGCGGCGCACCGACGCCGAGTCGGCCGACGAGCTGAACCGTCAGCGCGGTGTCGAGGTGTTCACCCGATCGGACGGGGTGATGCTGGCCCTCGTCAGCGACAAGTGGCGGTTGCAGTACATCCAGAAGGAGCTGCCCGACCTCACGCTCGAGCCGCTCGTGGCCGCCGCCGACTAGTCCAGACGCGCTTCGGTCATCGGCGGGTCCGCCGACCCGCCGATGATCGAAGACGCTACTGCGCCAGCACCTTCCGGCCCGCTGCCAGGATCTGCTCCAATGCGTACCGGTGCTCGGCGCTGGCGTCGACGAGCGGCGCCCGCACCGAACCGGCGTCGAGGCCGGTGAACGTCACGCCCGCCTTCACCAGCGCGACCGCGTATCCGGGAGTGGTGTCGCGGAGCCGGACCAGCGGATGGAAGAACTCGCGGTTGAGTGAGTCGACCAGTTCGGTGTCGTCGTCCTCGAGCGCCCGGTAGTAGGCGAGCGACACGTCCGGGGCGAAGGCGAACGTCGCCGACGAGTAGAGGGTGACGCCGATGCTCCGGTAGGCCTGCTGCGAGACCTCGGCCGTCGGGAGGCCGTTGAAGAATTGAAACTCTTTGTCGCCGAGCGCATCCCGCAGTGTGCGCACGATTCGCGACGTCAGGTCGAGGTCGCCGACGCCGTCCTTGAACCCGACGACCTTCGGCAGTCGCGCGACCTCGAGAGCGCTCTGCTCGGTGAATTGGCCGTTCGCGCGGTGGTACACGATGACCGGGAGGTCGCTCGACTCCGATACCTGCCGCACGTACTCCACGAGGCCGTCGGCAGGCGCTCCGACGAGATAGGGCGGCAGGAGCAGGATGCCGTCGGCGCCCGCGTCCGCGGCGGCGGCCACGAACTCTTTCGCGACGGGCAGCGGCCCTCCGGCGCCGGCGAAGACGGGGACCCGGCCGCCGGTGACCGCGACCACCGTTTCCACGACGGTCCGGAACTCGGCCGCGGACAGTGCGTGGAATTCGCCGGTGCCGCACGCCGCGAACACTCCGCCCGGTCCGGCCGCGACACCGGATTCGATGTGCTGTGCCAGTGCGGGCAGATCGACGTCGCCGTTGCCGTCGAACGGGGTGACAGGAAAGAAGAGAACTCCGTCGAGCATGGTTACTCCTTGATAAAGGTGGTCGGGTGTCGGTGGGAGAATCGGGTCGCCGCTAGTCGACGAGCCGGTCACCGGTGACGGTGGAAAACAGATGCGTGCGCTCGGCCGCGTACGACAGCGTGATCACCTCTCCGCGCTTCGGCGGGATGCGGCCGTCGGCGCGAACGACGATGGGCTGCCTGCGACCGTGAATGTCCGCCTGGCCGTAGACGTATGCGTCGGCGCCGAGTTCCTCGACGACGTCGATGGTGACGTCGAGCCCGCTGCCCGTGGTGATCGCGAGATCCTCGGGACGCACACCGAGCGTGACCGAGTGCTCCCCGATCCCGGCGATCGCGGCACGCGGAACGGGGACCACGGAGCCGCCGAAGCTGACACCGCCGTCGACGAGGGGAAGTTCGAGCAGGTTCATCGCGGGCGAGCCGATGAACCCGGCGACGAACACGTTGTTCGGGTGCTCGTACATGCGGCGGGGAGTGTCGCACTGCTGGAGAACGCCGTCTTTCAGGACGGCGACGCGGTCGCCCATCGTCATGGCCTCGACCTGATCGTGCGTCACGTAGACGGTGGTGGTGGCGAGCCGGCGCTGCAGCGCCGAGATCTGCGCGCGGGTCTGCACGCGGAGCTTGGCGTCGAGGTTGGACAGCGGCTCGTCCATCAGGAACACCTGCGGTTTGCGAACGATGGCGCGCCCCATGGCCACTCGCTGCCGCTGGCCGCCGGAGAGGGCCTTGGGCTTGCGGTCGAGGAACTTGGTGAGGTCGAGGATCCTGGCGGCGTCCTGGACGCGCCGCGTGATCTCCGCCTTGTCCTCGCCGGCGATCCGGAGACCGAAGCCCATGTTCTCCCCCACCGTCATGTGGGGGTAGAGGGCGTAGTTCTGGAAGACCATGGCGATGTCACGGTCCTTCGGCTGGAACTCGGTGACGTCGTTGCCGCCGATCGCGATCGTGCCCTTGTCCACGTCTTCGAGTCCGGCGAGCATGCGCAGGGACGTCGACTTCCCGCAGCCGGACGGTCCGACGAGGACGAGGAACTCGCCGTCGTCGATGTGGAGGTCCAGGTGGTCGACCGCGGCCTTGTCTCCGCCGGGGAACAACTTGGTGACGCCGTGGAATGCGACTGTTGCCATGATGGTGGGAGGTCCCTTCACCGGCAGGAACGTGCCGGACGATCCGAGTGGGAGTGTGAAGTAGACGGCCGATTCCCATATTTGTTCACATACGTGAATCTGCGCCAAGGTAGTGACTTCGTTTCGAAGTATGTACTACCGTGATGTGCATTACAAGACTCACCCCAGAGAGGTACGAGAAGACATGACCGACACCGCCTCGCGTCTGCTGATCACCGGCGCCGCAGGAAACATGGGCAAGATGCTGCGGCCGTTGCTCCGCAAGCCCGGCCGCACCCTCCGCCTGTTCGACATCGCCGACATCACCGACATCGACCCCGAACACGAGGAGTACGTACAGGGTTCGGTCACCGACCGCGCCGCCGTCGCCGCCGCGGTCGACGGCGTCGACGCCGTGCTCCACCTGGGCGGACTCAGCACCGAGGACTCGTGGGAGAACATTCTGTCCGTCAACGTCGACGGCACCCAGGCGGTGTTCGAGGCCGCCGTCGCGCACGGCGTGACGCGCGTGATCGCAGCGTCGAGCAACCACGCCGTGGGCTTCTGGACGCACGCGGAGGCCGGTGGTGACCCGCTGCCCGGCGACGTTCCGCCGCGCCCGGACGGGTTCTACGGCTGGAGCAAGGCAGCGGTCGAGGCACTGGGCCGGCTGTACCACGACCGTTTCGGCATCGACGTCGTCAACCTGCGCATCGGCTCGAGCTTCGACCGCCCGCCCAACTACCGCGGGCTCGCGTCCTGGATGTCCCCGGCCGACACCGCCCGCCTGATCGAGGCCGCACTGTCCGACTCCGCCAAGGGATTTCACACAGTGTGGGGCATCTCGCGGAACACGCGCAGCTGGTGGTCCGCAGCGGAGGGCGCCGCCATCGGGTACGAACCCCGGGACAACGCGGAGGTGTTCGCGGACGAGTTCCTCGCCGACCACGAGTGGTCGTTCGACGACCCGATCCTCCAGCGGGTCGGCGGAGCGTTCTGCGACCACCCGCTCGGGCAGCGGATGCGGTGACATCCCGAGGTGGGCGCCGTGGGCGCCCACCTCGTCCGCGTCAGACCGAGAAGTCGCGGATGATGCGCCCCAACGCGTCGAGTTGCGCCGCGTTGACCAACCCGAGGTGATAGAGGTGCAGCTCGTTCGCTCCGGCCGCGACGGTGGCCGCGACGTGGCCGCTCACGTCGTCGAGGTTCTTCGGCGGCAACACCGACACGTAGGCCCCGACGTCGACGGCGTCACCGACGAGCGCCCGGGTCTGCGTGGTGACGGCGACGGTCTCCGCGGTTCCCGGCCAGGCGGAGACGAGCACAGCGTCGACGTCGTCCGCAGCGGCCGGCGTCAGCGCCGGCGAAGGCCCGGTCTTCCAGGGGTTCGGATGGCCGTGCAACGTGACGCGGGCCGACGGAACCTCGGCGCGCACGGCGCCGAGCACCGCACCCCGGAGGGCATCGGCATGCGCACGGCGCACGGACAGCACCGCCTCGGCCTCCGCCTCGTCGAGGACGTCGGTGATCGCGGCGTCCGGGGCGAGCGTGCCCGTGGTCAGCGCATCCACGCCTGCACACAGCTTCGCCGTCAGCTTGTCCGGATCGACGCCCCGATCCGCCCACAGCGCCCGCTCCCGTTCGGTGCAGCTGATCGACATCAGCGTGTCGCCGATTCCCGGATAGGCGCCATCGGTCTTCTCGTGCGGGCCGACGTGCGCGATGCCCAGTTGTCCGCACGCTTCGATCGACACACCGTGGAGGTCGACGCCGCGCACCGCCTCCGCGGCGAGGGTCCGGGCGTACCGGACGATGTCCGGGTGCCCGGGCGCGAGCGCGTAGGGGTAGCGGTCCCCGAAGCAGTTGACGACGGTGGCGTCCGGATGCGCCTGCCCCAGAACGGTGCTGTGGGACAGCACGATCCATGCGTTCACCTCGATGCCGGCGTCGATCAGCATTCGCGCCGCATCGGCGAATGCATCGTCGGAACCGGCCCAGGTCGCCGCCCTGGCCGTGACGGTGTGGCCGTCCCAGGCGGCGGACCGGATGGGGCGGTACAGCGCGGCGTGGTGGGCGTCGACCACCTTGTGCGCCGGATGCAGCGGCGTTGCGGCGCGGGTCGAGTGGTAGCTCGCGGCGAGCGAGATCTCGGCGACCCCGAGGGCGCGCGCACGGTCGACGAAGTGCGGATCACCGAGCACGTCCCACGGATAGGCGTGCGCGACGATGCGATCGACGGTTCTTTCGGACATGTGAAAACCCCTCGGCAGTTCGACAACATGATTCGGTAGACAAGACGGAGTTCACACATGGGAACACACCTTTCGCCCCACTGTCCACGATCGACCCCCTCCGACCGACACCGCGACGCCGTTCGCGACGTCCTCGGCGTGCCCGACGAACAGGCGGCGGCCACCCCCGACGTGCGGTACGGCAGGTCGTGGGCCCGAGACGGCGTCGCCGGTCGCGAACTCACGTGGGCGGCCGGTGACGACGGTCCGGACACCGCGGCCTGGCTCCTGCGCCCCGACCGGCCAGCCGACACCGCGGAGCGTCCCGCGGTCCTGCTGATGCACGCCCACGACGGCGTCAAGTTCTACGGCAAGGAGAAGGTGGCCGACGGCCCGGACAGCGTCCCACCGGCCGTCGCCGCACTCCGGGCACGCGGGTACGACGGCCTGGCCGTCGCAACGGGGCTGGTACAGGCGGGTTTCGTCGTACTCGTGCACGACGTCTTCCCCTGGGGCAGCAGGCGCGTGCCCTGGCCGGAACTACCGGACCGCGCCAGGTCGACGGGTTTCACCGCATGCCCGCCCGGGCCCGACACCCCCGCGGTTCGCCTGCGCCGATACGAGGCGGCGGCCCGCGAGCACGAGAACGGCCTCGCGAAGGCGGCGACCCTGACCGGCACCTCGCTCGCCGCCAAGGTCGTCGCCGAGGACCTGCGCGCGCTGAACGTCCTCCTCGCCACCGACGGCGTGGATCCGAACAGGGTGGCCGCGGCGGGATTCTCGGGCGGCGGGGCCCGCGTCGCACACCTGCTGGCGTGTTCGACGCGCCTGCGAGCAGGGGTGATCACCGCGATGATGAGCACTTTTGCCGACGTCGCGGACGGCAGGGCAGACGACACGACATGGCTGATGATCACCCCGGGCCTGCCTGCGGTCTGCGACTGGCCGGAGGTCGCCGCATGCGCTGCGCCGCGGCCGCTGCTGGTTCAGTACGCGCGGGACGATGCGCACTTCGGCCCGCAGGGGATGCGGGACTCCGAGGGCCTGCTCCGGCGCGCGTACGGCGGGTCCGATGGGCTGACCACGCAGTGGTTCGCGGGCGGGCACCGGTTTTCGGCCGACATGCAGGCCGGGGCCGCCGACTGGATCCGGCGCAACGTCTAGCCGATCACGCTTGACAGGACCTTGTGACTGCCGTCATAGTGAGTTCGACAATTCACATAGAGAACGTGAGTTCACATACATGAACGATACGGATGCACCGCCACCGAAGCCCCGCACACACCGGGCTCACCGGGACGGCCGGAGGCCGCAGTCGTTCCCCATCTCCTTCCCCGCTGACGCGCCACCCTCGGTGATCTCGCGTCAGCAGCAGTAGCCACAATCCCCTGACCCGCCGGCGCGACCGGCACCGAACCTCGGAGCGTGCACCATGGTCACCACCACCTCCCCCAGGCCAGGAGGGCGGACCGCGGCGGCGGCGCCGGCCTCTCCCGGTCGCATTCGCCGCAGACCGGCCTGGCGCAGAACCGCCGCCCCCTACATCCTGATCGCGCCGGTGGTCCTCCTGCTGGCGGTCTTCATCTTCTACCCGGTCGGCAGCGTCTTCTACTACAGCCTGCAGTACTACAATCCGACGACGCCGTGGGACAACGGTTTCGCCGGCCTCGACAACTTCCGGCTGATGTTCGCCGACTCCCTCTTCTGGACCAGCCTGGTCACCACCGCGAAATGGGTGGGATTTCAGGTCGTGTTCCAGCTGATCCTCGGCCTCGGGCTGGCCCTGCTGGTCAACGAGGTGTTCCGGGGCCGCGGCCTGGCCCGCGCCCTGGTGTTCTCCCCCTGGGCGGTGTCCGGCGTCCTCACCACCGGCATCTGGCTGCTGATCTACAACCCGTCCACGGGCCTGTTCAAACTTCTCGGAAACATGGGCATCGGAGACGGCACCGCCGCTCCCATCGCCGATCCGGACACCGCGTTCTGGGCGACGGGCGTCGCGGAACTGTGGCGCGGTGTTCCGTTCTTCGCCATTCTCATCCTGGCCGAGCTGCAGAGCGCCCCCAAGGACCTGTACGAGGCGGCCAACGTGGACGGCGCCAACCGCTGGCAGCGGTTCCGCTTCGTCACCCTCCCGCACCTGAAGGCCGTCATCATCTTGTCGACGCTGCTGCGCGGTGTGTGGGAGTTCAACAACGTCGACCTGCTCTACACCCTCACGGCGGGCGGCCCCGCCGACGTCACCACGACGCTCCCGCTGTACGTCTCACAGCTCGCGACCACCGCCCAGGACTTCGGATACGGCTCGGCACTCACCACGGTCGCATTCGTGATCCTGCTGTTCTGCTCGATCCTCTACTTGCGCCTGAGCAAGTTCAACAGTGAGAAGGTCTGACCGCCGTGACCACCACCACCGATCGCCCCACCGTTGCGCTGCCCGAGCCGGACACCACCGGGAAGCTGCGGGCGCGCACGAAGAAGCCGCGCCTGTTCAGCGTCGGACTGCCGCTGGCCCTGTACCTGCTGTTCACGCTCGTGCCGTTCTACTGGATGATCGTGTTCGCGTTCCGGCCCGCCGGATCGAACTCGATGCTCCCCTGGCCCATCACGTTCGAGCACTTCGACACCGTGTGGAACACCCTCGGCTTCAGCTTCTTCTTCAAGAACAGCCTCATCGTTGCCGCGTTGTCGCTCGTCCTGACCACCTTCGTCGCGCTCGCCACCGGATACGCGTTGGCCCGCTTCAAGTTCCGCGCCAAGATCCCGTTGGTGATGGCCCTGCTCTGCAGCCAGTTCGTGCCCGGCGCCATGCTGCTCATCCCGCTGTTCCAGGTGTTCCGCGAGATGAACCTCGTCAACAACCTGACGGGACTCATCGTCGCCGACACCGTGTTCCAGCTTCCGCTGGCCGCCATGCTCATGGCAGGTTTCATCGCGCAGATCCCGGTCGAACTCGAGGAAGCCGCGATGGTCGACGGCTGCTCGCGCCTGCGCGCATTCCGCATCATCATGCTGCCGCTGCTGCGGCCCGGCCTGATCGCCGTCGGATCGTTCGCGTTCATCGGCAGCTGGAACAACTTCCTGTTCGGCCTGATGTTCATCAGCAGCCAGGAGAAGTTCACGCTGCCGGTCGGCCTCAGCTACACCATCGGCTCCTACAACGTCGACTTCGGAGTTCTCGCAGCGGGCGGTCTCATCGCCGCGGTGCCGGTGGTCGCCGTCTTCGCCGTCATCCAGAAGTACCTCGTCCAGGGCCTGAGCGCCGGCGCCGTCAAGGGCTGATCATGACTTTCGAAAAGAGGATCCACATGAACCGGCGAACGCTCCTGCGCTCCACCCTGGTCGGGGCGGCGGCCACGCTCGTGCTCGCCTCCTGCAGTTCCGAGACCTCGCTGCCCGACGGCGCCCTCGGCGATCCGAACAACGCCCAGCTCACGTTCTGGGACAACAACGCCGGACCGGACCGCACTCCGCTGTACGAGGAGCTGATCCGCCGGTTCGAGGCCGCGAATCCCGGCATCGACATCCAATACGTGGGCCTTCCGTCGGACAGCGCCCAGCAGAAGTACCAGACCGCGCTCGCCGGCGGCTCGGCACCGGATCTCGGAATCGTCTCCACCGCCTACCTCGCCCCGCTCGTCGCCCAGGACGCGGTCATCTCCCTCGACGACTTCATGGCGGCGTCACCCCAGCGCGACGAGTACGACGCCGGAATTCTCGAGTCGGCACGCGAATCCGGTGGTGGCGAGCATCTGTTCGGTCTCCCGTACACCAGCAACAACGCCACCCTCTGGTATCGCGCCGACTGGTTCGCCGAGGCCGGGATCGAACCGCCGGACACCTACGACGAGTTCTTCGACGCCGCGAAGGATCTGACCGACAAGGACGACGGCCGTTACGGATTCACCATTCGCGGCGGCGCCGGATCCATCTACCCGCTGCTGCAGTACATGTTCGCCAGCACCGGGATCGAGAGCTTCTTCGAGGATGGCACGTCGACGCTGAACCGTCCCGAGATGGTCGACGCCATCGAACGCTTCGCCGCGCTCTACGATGTCGCCACCCCGACCGCAGACGTCAACAACGGCTTCCCGCAGATGGTCGCGAGCTTCGGCGGCGGATCCGTGGCGATGATGCAGCACAACCTCGGCTCGCTGAGCAACCACGAGAAGGCGCTCGGCGACAAGGCCGGCGCCGTGGCCCTGCCGCGTAACGAGGACGGAAAGCGCACCGTCATGACCGACCCGTTCCCGTCGTATACGGTGTTCAAGAGCAGCAAGCACCAGGCCGCGGCGTGGAAGTTCCTCGAGTTCATGACGTCCCAGGAATCGCAGGCGTACTGGAACGAGAGAGTCGGGCAGATCCCGGTCAACAAGGCCGCCCGCTCCGCGCCGGAATTCGCGAGCATGCCGTCCGTGCAGGCCGCGCTCGCGGCACTCGACGACCCGAAAACCGTGCTGGTGACGCCGCCGGACTACCTGCCGGACTTCGGCAAGATCGTTCAGGTGCAGATGCTCGGCCAGTGGCAGAAGGTGCTCATCGGGCAGCTCAGCGCGCAGGACTTCGCCGACGACTTCGCCGAGAAACTCGACCGCTCCATGGCCAAGTACGTCGCCCGCCAGGGCAAATAAGACTTTTCGAAGAGAAAGCGAATCATCATGTCCAGCGTGATCACAGAAGTCGCCGTGCAGGTTTTCAAGACGGAGGCACGCACCTCGGTCGACTCGTACGGTCATCGCCATCCCGGCCCGTCCGTGCCGACGACCGGGGCGCTGCTGCGGATCACCGACTCCGACGACGTCAGCGGGTACGTCCTGGGCAAGCCGAACTACCTGCGGCAGGACCAGGTGGAGCAGCATTTCCGGCCCGTCCTCATCGGCTCCGACCCGCTGGCGCGGGAGGCCGCGGACAAGAAGTGGGCGATCCGGCAGCGCACGCGGGCGGTCGAGCTTCCCGAACACACCTGCAGCTACCTGGATCAGGCGCTGTGGGATCTCGCAGGCAACAAGTTCGACACACCCGTGTGGAAACTGCTCGGCGGCGCGCGCGCAGAGGTCAAGGCGTATGCCAGCACCATGTGCGGTGACGACATCGACGGCGGCCTCGCCACCCCGGAGGACTACGCGAACTTCGCCGTCGACCTGAAAAGGCGTGGCTACCAGGGCATCAAACTGCACACCTGGATGCCGCCGCTGCCGGGCGCCCCCAGCCTGAGCCGGGACATCGACGCGTGCGCCGCGGTCCGCGACGCCGTCGGCGAGGACTTCTCGCTGATGCTCGACGGGTACCACTGGTACTCACGCACCGACGCCCTGAGACTCGGGCGCGAACTGGACCGGCTGAAGTTCGAGTGGTTCGAGGAGCCGATGGACGAGTTCTCGCTGCGCTCGTACAAGTGGCTCGCCGACCAGATCGACACCCCGGTGATCGGACCCGAGACGACGCCGGGCAGGCACCGGTCCCGTGCCGACTGGATCGCGAACGACGCGTGCGACATCCTGCGCGTCGGCGCCATGAACGGCGGCGGCATCACCCCGGCCCTGAAGACGATGCACATGGCCGAGGGCTTCGGCCTCGACTGCGAGGTCCACGGCAACGGCGCCCCCAATCTCGCACTCGTCGGCGCCGCCAACAACGTCCAGTGGTACGAGCGCGGTCTCCTGCACCCGCACGTCGACTACGACTGGGTGCCGCCGCACCTGAAGTCGATCGTCGACCCCGTCGACGAGCACGGCATGGTGGCGATGCCACAGCGGCCGGGTCTCGGCGAGGACATCGATCTCGAATACATCGCGGCCAACCTCGTCGCGGAGTACTGAGTGCGACCCCTCGCCGGCACCGGGCACGGGTCAGTAGGTGATATCGCGTTCAGAATGAGAGATAGTGTCTTCATGGTGACAGAAGACACGCGTGGGGCGGCCCCGGAATCCCAACCGGTCAAATCCGCCGAGCGCACCATCCACATCCTCGAGACGCTCGCCGCGTCGCCGACCCGCATGAGCCTCGGCGAGCTGCAGGAAGCGTGCAAATATCCGCGGTCGAGTCTGCACGCCCTCCTGCGCACGCTCAAGGATCTGCGGTGGATCGAGGCGGACGAATCGGGTTCCCGCTACGGCATCGGCACCCACGCGCTGCTCACCGGCACGTCGTATCTCGACAAGGATTCGGTCGTCTCGAGGGCGGCGGCGGTGCTCGAGGCACTCCGGTCGGAAGTCAGCCACACCGTCCACTTCGCGCGGCGCGACGAGGAAAGCGTCATCTACCTCGCCAGCCGCGGGTCGAAGGTCGAGGTTCGGCGGATGCATCGCGTCGGCCGCAAACTGCCGTGCCACGTCACCGCGCTCGGGCAGGCCCTTCTCGCCGAACTCACCACCGGTGAGGTACGGGAGTTGCTTCCCGCGAAACTCGAGCGGTACACCGACAACACCATCGTCGACCTCGACGACCTCGTCACCGAACTCGGCGAGGTCCGCAACCGGGGGTGGGCCCTCGAACGGGAACAGGGCACGGTTGGCGTGGTGTGCATCGCCACCGTGGTGCCCTACCGGATTCCCGCCACCGACGCCCTCAGCGTGTCCATGCCCGCCGAGGTCGCGTCGTACCCGGGTGAGCTGGAGCGGATCGCCGGTGTGCTGACGCGGCACGCGTCCGCATGGGCCCGGGAGTTGCGGGCAGAGGGGGTCCGCTGACAGAGCGGTACCGAGAGTCCGGGTGGCGGCAGGGCCGCGTCGTGAGCCCTCGAGGTGTGCGGCCCGCCGGACGCTGCTGGTAGCTTTCAGATCGAATCGAGCACACTGACGGGCTTTGCGCGGTACCCGTTTGGCCACGAGCAGGAAGCGAAACGATGGAGAACGGCATTTCCACGAACGGATCGGGCGGCAACGGGTCCGCGAGCATGAGCCCGGCGACGGGGTCCCCGTTCGCCGAACCCGGCACGGGCGGACTGACCGGCAGCAGCAACGGCAACGGCAAGTCCGCCACCAGCTCCGCCGAGACGTTCACCTTCCCGCTGCCGACGCGCAGCTCGGGTTCGCACAGCACCGAGGAGCCGGCCGCGGCCCCCGACACGACGGCGCCGCCCGAATCTCGTGGACGCACCGTCATGCGACGCAACGCGATGGGAGTGGCAGCCGTGCGAGTCGCGGGCCGTCTTGCACACACCGAGCTGCTCGAGGATCACCTCGCGTCGGCGAGCAGCCACTCCGCCGACCCGACCGTGGACGCCGACGAACTGCTGGCGCTGCTCGGCGAGTACCTCGTCGCAGCCGGGTTCGAACGCCCCGAGATCCACGCGAAGCTGAACGGCCAGTCGATCGTCGTCGACCTGCGCTCGCCCTCGACTGCGCGCTGACTCCTGCCGCCGGGCCCGGTCACGGCCACAGCACCTCACGGATCCACCGATCCGGTTCGCGGCGGTAGAGCCGGCGCACGTGCCTGCGTCCGGCGTCCGCCTGCCAGAACTCGACACTGTCCGGGACGATGCACCATGCCCGCCAGGTCTCCGACACGAAGTCGGGGTCGGCCTCGATGCGGGCCACCGCCGACGCGACCGCGCGTTCGTATTCGGCGGGATCGTCGAGCACCTCGCTCTGCCTGCTGGCGGCCGCCACGGCGCGGGCGGTGACCGACCGTTCGCGGAAGTCGCGTGCCGACAGTGCCGGCTCTCCCTCGATCACGGTGCCGCGCACCCGCACCTGCCTGCCCTGCTCGCGCCAGTAGAATGACAGTGCCGCAGCGGGATTCGCAGCAAGGTCGCGTCCCTTCGGGGAGCGTGTGTCACCCGAGAACCAGAAGCCCTGCTCCGTGACGTCCTTGAGGAGCAGGAAACGCGCGTCCGGATTGCCGTCGGCGTCGACCGTGGACAGCGCAGCGGCGTGCGGTTCCGGAACACCGGCTTCCGCGGCCTGCGCGATCCAGTCGAGGAACAGCGCCGTCGGTGAATCCGGCAGCGTGTCGACGGGCGCAGGCGTTGCGCCGCCGAGTGCGGGCAGCGCGCGGATCCATGCGCGGGTGTCCGGAAACGACGAGCGGTCGGGTGCAGTCGGCATTGTCGGCATGTCCCGACACTAGCCGCGCCCGGATCGTTCAGTCGGACACGGCCGGATCGGCGGGCCCCACCAGCATCCAGCGATGACCGAACGGATCGATGAGGGTGGCGTTGCGGTGTCCGTGCCCCTCCGAGATCCAGCGTTCCACGGTGCCGCCGGCGTCGCGGGCACCCACCAGGACGGCGTCGGGGTCGTCGACGGACAACATCAGGCTCACGGACGTCGAACCGGATTCCGGCGCGGTCAGACCCATCTCGGGGAATTCCTCGGCGAGATAGATCATGCCGGTCGGCAACCGCAGTTCCGCATGACCGACCCGGCCGTCGTCCATGACGATCGGCTCACCCACGACGCGGGCGCCGAACACCTTGGAATACCACTCGATCGCCTCGACTCCGTGCCGCACCGTCAGGTACGGCAGCGCGCCGGGAACGGGGACTTCCGGCAACGTCGTCACCTCCCAGTGTCCGTGATGCACCCGCGTCCCAGTGTGCCCCCTCAGGCGGACGCCGGAGGTTGCAACATCGCCCACTTGTTGGACGTGAGCCGGAAACTCGGGAAATCGGACAGCGCCGCAACCGATTCCCACGTGCGTTCGTACCCGGTGTGCGTGATCCGCCAGTTGCCGTCGGCGCACCGAAGGTAACGATCGTGGTAATAGGCGGACCCGCGCAGCAGCATGCCGTCCTCGGGAATCAGCGTGGTGTCCGCGAGAAACCACACGCCGACGGCGGTGTCACCGGTGACGGTGATTTCGGGTTGGCCGCACTGGTGCTCGGTGATGACGTGGGTCCCGAGGGTGTTCTCGAGGAAGGACACGAACGAGTCACGGGAGTCGAACGTGAGGTATTCGCTGTACGTCGCGGTGACGTCCGGGACCATCGTGTCGGCGAACTCCACCCACGACTTCGTGTCGAGTGCACGTGAGTAACGGTGCTTGAGCTGCTCGATCTGTTTGATCGCTTCGAGATCCATGACCCCCGCCTCCTGTGCAGCGACATGCAAACCCTGGACTGCAGATTAGTCCGAGAATCTGCAGGTTCGCGTTGGATTCCCCCGTTTTGCCCGGATCATGCATATTCAGGCCGTGATCCGGGACACGAAAAGGTTACGAAATGACTGCATGGCCTGCGCTTCAGCACACACCCCACACTACCTTAGGCAAGCCTCACCTGGCAGGCGCGCCCCTGCGGGTGCAAGCCGAGCCGCGATTCTCGAATCCCTTTGCCGCACAGTAATTTCACAGACGAGTGCTGGCGCAGCGCGCAGGGGACGAGCCGCCGGCAGCGTGTGCTGCCGCTGCGGCTCCGACGGAGCTAGTCCAGCTCGGCGGCCAACTCCATCCACTGTTCCTCGGTGGCTTCCTTCTCCGCGACGACCTGCTTGAGCTCGGCGTCGAGCTTCTGCAGCCTGTCCGGATCGGTGGCGGCCTCCGCCAGCTTCTCGTGCAGCGTCCGTTCCCGGTCGTCCAACTTCGCGACGGCGCGCTCGAGACGCGACAGTTCCTTGCGCGCGGCGCGCTCGGCCGCCCCGTCCCGCACCTGCTTCGGCGCGGACGCACCGGTCGCCGTCGACGCCACCGACGGTGCGCCCGTGTCGACCATCTTCGCCCGCCGGCGCAGGTAGTCCTCGATTCCGCCGGGCAGGTTGGTCAGCTTGCCGTCGCCGAACAACGCCCAGGTGGAGTCGCAGATGCGTTCGATCAGGTACCGGTCGTGACTGATGACGACCATCGTGCCCGCCCAGCCGTCGAGGATGTCCTCGAGTTGCTGCAGGGTGTCGATGTCGAGGTCGTTCGTCGGCTCGTCGAGCAGCAGGACATTGGGCTCCGACATCAGCACCCGCGTCAACTGCAGCCGGCGACGCTCGCCACCGGACAGGTCACCGACCGGTGTCCGTTGCCGGGCGGGGGTGAAACCCAGCCGTTCGGCGAGCTGCCCGGCCGACACCTCCTTGTCGCCCAACGTGATCCGCTCGGCGACGTCCTTGACGGCCTCGAGCACCCGCATGTTCGTCGGCAGGTCGTCGAGTTCCTGACGGAGCCAGCCGATGTGCACCGTCTGCCCCTGGATGCGTTTGCCCGACGCAGGCGCGATCTCCCCGGCGAGCGTGCGCAGGAGCGTCGTCTTGCCGGAGCCGTTGACGCCGACCAGGCCGACACGCTCACCCGGAGCCAACCGCCACGTGAGGTCGTCGACGAGTACCCGGCCGTCCGGCGTCTCCAGGCGCGCGTCCTCGAGTTCGATCACGACCCTGCCGAGCCTGCGCTGCGCGAACGACGCCAGCGCCACGTTGTCGCGGGGCGGCGGGACATCCGCGATCAACGCCTCGGCGGCCTCGATCCGGTACTTGGGCTTGGACGTGCGGGCGGGCGCGCCGCGCCGCAGCCAGGCCAGTTCCTTGCGGGCGAGGTTGCGGCGGCGTTCCTCGGACGCGTCGGCCTGCCGGGAGCGCTCCGCCCGGGCGAAGATCCAGTCGTTGTAGCCGCCCTCGTAGCTTTCGACCCTGCCGCCCACCACTTCCCACGTGCGGTTGGCCACCGTGTCGAGGAACCACCGGTCGTGGGTCACGACCACCAGCGCACTGCGACGGCCGACGAGATGTTCCGCCAGCCACTGCACACCCTCGACGTCGAGGTGGTTGGTCGGCTCGTCGAGCACCAGCAGATCGAGGTCCTGGACGAGCGCGGCCGCCAGCGCGACGCGTCGCCGCTCGCCACCCGACAGTCCGTCGACCGACACCTCGAGACCGAGGTTGTCGATGCCGATGCCGGCCAGGATCGACCGGATGCGGGCGTCGCCCGCCCACTCGTGGTCGGCAACCCCGAGAGGTCCGAGCACCACGTCGCCGACGCTCGAGCCGGGCGGCAGGACGCCGCGCTGGGTCACGACCGCCATGCGCAGGCTGCCGACCCGGCTGACACGCCCCGAATCGGGCGACTCCACACCGGCGAGCACCTCGAGCATGGTGGTCTTGCCACCGCCGTTGAGGCCGACGACGCCGATGCGCTCGCCTTCCTGCACTCCGAGGGATACCGAATCGAGCAGCGGCTTGATGCCGAAGGACTTCGATACCTGCTCGAGATTGATCAGATTCGCCATCAGTGCGATCCCTCCGCCGCGTCGTTGATTATTCGGGCGCCCGGTACGGGTCCGCTGGCGACTCGCACCGTGCGACACACCCCCGCACCTGCGAGTTCTGCGCTGACCCGGACCGCGGCATCCGCGTCAGCACATAGAAAGGCACAGGTCGGGCCGGACCCGGAGACGATGCCGGCCAGGGCGCCCGCGGCGACCCCGGCACGCAGCGTCCGCCGCAGTCCCGGATTCAGCGACAGCGCGGCAGCCTGCAGGTCGTTGCCCAGCAACGGCGCCAGCGTCGCCGCGTCACCCGTCGTGAGAGCGTGCATCAGGTCTTCGGGTCCGCCGAGTCGCGGCGGATTCCCGTCGGCACGCAGCCGGTCCAGTTCCCGGAACACGGTCGGGGTGCTCAAGCCGCCCTTCGCGAGCGCGAGCACCCAGTGGAACGTGCTGCGGGAGAGCACCGGCAGCAGCCGCTCGCCGCGTCCCGTCCCGACCGCCGTGCCGCCGTGAAGGGAGAACGGCACGTCGCTGCCGAGTTTCGCGGCGAACCCGTCGAGTTCCTCCCGCGACAGGTCGAGCTGCCACAGCGCGTTCAGACCGACCAGCGTCGCCGCGGCGTCGGCGCTGCCGCCGGCCATCCCGCCCGCCACCGGGATGCCCTTGTCGATGGCGATCTCGACGTCCGGACGCCGCCCCGACTCGGCGGCGAGCATCTCGGCGGCCTGCCACACGAGGTTGCCGCTGTCGGTGGGCACGACGCGGGCGTCCTCACCGCGGACCGTCACCGACAGCGTCTCCGCCGGGACCACGGACACCGTGTCGCCGAGCGAGAGAGCCTGGAACACCGTCTTCAGCTCGTGATAGCCGTCGTCGCGCAGGTCCCCGACGGCCAGATGCAGATTGACCTTGGACGGGGCCCGGACGACGACGGGGCGAGGAACGACGGAAAGCACAAGGGTAGAGCTTAGGCGCTCCCGGTACGGGTGCGGAAATGCGCACCATCACGCACTTTGCCGCTCACCTGCGTCACAGGTGCGGGCCGAGCCGGGTGGTGAGGCTGCCGCCGCGGGCCAGCGGCAGACGCGTCCGCGCCGACCGGATGTCACCCGTCACTTCGGCGGGCCGGTCGTCCGGGTACCGCAGTTCGCTGGTGACGGCCGCCGGACCGTCCAGCACGTCGTGCGAGACGGTGCCGACGCCGAGTTCCAGTTGGTGCCGGAGCAGCGGCAGGTCGCCGAGATCGGCGTTGGTGACGCCGACCCAGCGTCCCGCCCTCTCCCCCGCCCGCCCGATCTGCACCCGTTCACGCAGCAGCACCGTTGCCGACTCGGCGAGGGTCACCGTCGTCTCGACGCGATGCTCCGCGCCGCCCGCGATCACCGTGGGTTCCAGTGCGCAGTCGAGCACGGCGTCGTCCCCGACCTCCACCGACCACTGCGCGGTGGACAGCACCCGACCGCGGCCGGGCAGCGCCAGGGACGCCGCGACGCTGCGCAGCGTCAGCCGGGCACCCGGCAGCACCCGGACGGCGATGTTCCAGTGGTCGCCGCCGAGCGGGGTCGCGGCGGTGCCGATCACGTGGACCGTGTCGCGGCCGGTGATCCGGGCCGCCAGTCCCCCGGCCGCGGAGATCCGCGGACTGCGATCGGGGGACGCGAGGATCGTCAGTTCGGTGCGCACTACGGGTGCACGGCAGTGAGCGTGCGCACCTGTTCCCGCACCCACGCGAGTGCCGGTCCGGACGACGGGTCCTCCGTCAGCGAGATCAGCGCGGTGGGCCTGCCCTCGCGCACCCGCTCGGCGTCGCGGCGCATCACCCCGAGGTCGGCTCCGACCATCGGGGCGAGGTCGGTCTTGTTGATCACGAGCAGATCGGAGAACGTCACACCGGGACCGCCCTTGCGGGGCACCTTGTCACCGCCGGCGACGTCGACGACGAAGATCTGCACGTCGATCAGGCCCGAGGAGAACGTCGCGGTGAGATTGTCGCCGCCCGACTCCACCAGGATCAGATCGAGCGGCGGGTTGGCCGCGATCAGGTCGTCGATGGCGTCGAGGTTGGCGGTGATGTCGTCGCGGATCGCCGTGTGGGGGCAGCCACCGGTCTGCACGGCGGCGATGCGTTCGTCCGGCAGCACGGCATTGCGGCGCAGGAAGTCCGCGTCCTCGGTGGTGTAGATGTCGTTGGTCAGCACGGCCAGCGACAACTCCTCGCGCAGTTGCCTGCAGAGCGCGGCGACGAGCGCGGTCTTGCCCGACCCGACCGGGCCGCCGATCCCGATGCGGACCGGTTCCCCCGCCACCCGGACCCGCCGGGGACGGTCGTGGTGGTGGTCGTGCGGTTCACCGTCGATGAAATGTGGTGGCATGGTTGATTTCTCCTTACTGGGTACAGCGGTGTCACGACACGAACAGGGGGCGGTCCCGCAGAACGTGCCGCTCGGCGACGACGTCCAGGAACGGGTCGGACACGCTCGACAGTCCGGTCACGCATTGGTCGGCGACGTCGTCGCACAGGTCGGCCAGCGCGAACGTGCACGCGGCGACCTGCGCGGGATCGAGCGCGAGCAGACGCTGCGCGGCGATCGCGGACCCGGTCATGGTGGTGTACACGAAGACCAGCGCCGCCTCCCGCGGTGCGATCCCGGTGACGGCTCCGACCACCCCCGACACCACCGGCAGGTGCGGGCGCGGTCCGAGTGGCGACCAGTCGTTTCCGGGCCACGTGGTGCGAGCCAGCCGCAGCAGGCCTCGCCCCTGCGCCCGCGAGGACGAACGCGCCGCCGGGGACGGGGTGCGCGCGTCCATCTCGGCGTCGGCGCGTTCGGCGGTGAGCCCGCCCGCGCACACCGCCGCGGTGACCGATCCCCCGACGAGCCCGGCGGTCCGGATCCGTCGCCGCAGGAACGCTTCCGTCGTGGCGACGTCGCGGACCACACCGCCGGCGACGGCCTCCTCGATGCCGCCCGAATGCACGTGACCGCCCGTGGGCAGCCGCGAATCGGCGAGGGACATCAGGTGAGCGAGGCGCATCAGAACAGGAAGTATCGCTGGGCCATCGGCAGTTCCGCCGCCGGCTGCTCTTCCCACACCTCGCCGTCGATGCGGACCGTGAACGTGTCGGGGTCCACCTCGATCCGCGGCTGCGCGTCGTTGCGCGGCATGTCGGCCTTGCCCCGCGACCGCACGTTCGCGACCGGCACCAGTCGCCGGTCGAGGTCCAGCCGATCGGCCAGTCCGTCCTCGAGGGCGTGCGGCGCGACGAAGTGCACGGACGTGGCGGCCGCGGCTTTGGGGGCCGCCCCGAACATCGGACGCGGCAGCACCGGTTGCGGAGTCGGTATGGACGCGTTGGCATCGCCCATCGCGGCCCACGCGATCATGCCGCCCTTGATCACCGCGTGCGGCCGCACACCGAAGAACGCCGGATCCCACAGCACCAGGTCGGCGAGTTTGCCGACCTCGACCGACCCGATCTCGGCCTCGAGTCCGTGCGCGACGGCCGGGCAGATCGTGTATTTCGCCACGTAGCGCTGGACGCGCTGGTTGTCGGCGCCTGCGTCGCCGGGCAGGAAACCCCGCCGGCGTTTCATCACGTGCGCCGTCTGCCAGGTGCGCAGCACCACCTCGCCGATCCGTCCCATGGCCTGCGAGTCACTGCCGATCATGGAGATGGCGCCGAGGTCGTGCAGCAGATCCTCCGCGGCGATCGTGGACGGCCGGATCCGGCTCTCCGCGAACGCCAGATCCTCCGGGATCGTCGGGCTCAGATGGTGGCACACCATGAGCATGTCGAGATGCTCGTCGAGGGTGTTCACCGTGTGCGGCCGAGTCGGATTGGTCGAACTCGGCAGCACGTTCGGGTGCGCGGCCACCGTGATGATGTCCGGTGCGTGGCCGCCGCCCGCGCCCTCCGTGTGATAGGCGTGGATCGCACGTCCGGCGATCGCCGCGATCGTGTCCTCGACGAAACCGGCCTCGTTCAACGTGTCCGAGTGGAGCGCCACCTGCACCCCCGCGGCGTCTGCCACGGTGAGGCACGCGTCGATGGCCGCCGGTGTCGAACCCCAGTCCTCGTGCAGCTTGAACCCGGAGACCCCGCCGCGCAACTGCTCCCACATCGACTCGGAGTTGACCGTGTTGCCCTTGCCGAGCAGGGCGATGTTCATCGGCCAGCCGTCGAGCGCCTCGAGCATCCGGGCGGTGTGCCACGAACCGGGGGTGACGGTGGTGGCCTTGCTGCCCTCGGCGGGGCCGGTACCGCCGCCGATCATCGTCGTGATGCCGCCGCCCAGCGCCTCGTCCATGATCTGCGGGCAGATGAAGTGCACGTGGCAGTCGATACCGCCTGCGGTGAGGATCTTGCCGTTCCCGGCGATGATCTCGGTCGACGGACCCACCACCAGATCGGGATGCACCCCCGACATCGTGTCGGGGTTGCCCGCCTTGCCGAGCGCCACGATGCGCCCGCCCCGAATACCGACGTCCGCCTTGATGATCCCCCAGTGGTCGACGACCACCACGCCGGTGATCACCGTGTCGGGCGCGCCCTCGGCGCGGGTGGCGCGGCCCTGGCCCATGGACTCGCGCAACACTTTTCCGCCACCGAACACCGCTTCGTCGCCGGCCAGTCCCGGTCCGCCACTGCGGTCCTCGGTGATCTCGATCAGAAGGTCGGTGTCGGCGAGCCGGATGCGGTCGCCGGTCGTGGGACCGAACAACTCGGCGTACCGTGCGCGGCTGAGATCGGTCACGACGCGTCCAGCCTTCCGGGAGGAGTGAGGCTCAACCCGTGCACTTCCCGGGTTCCGCGCAGCGGCACGAGTGAAACCGTCTGCGCGATACCAGGTTCGAAACGCACCGCGGTGCCCGCCGGAATGTCCAGCCGCAGGCCGTGGGCGGCGGAACGGTCGAACTGCAGGGCACGGTTGGCCTGCGGAAAATGGACGTGGCTCCCGACCTGCACCGGCCGGTCACCGGTGTTGACCACCTCGAGTTCCGTGCGGGGAGAACCCTCGTTGAGCTCGATCACACCCTCGGCGCAGAAGACTTCACCTGGAATCACGGTCACCCCTACACGATCGGATCGTGGACGGTGACGAGTTTCGTGCCGTCCGGGAACGTGGCCTCCACCTGCACGTCGTGCAGCATCTCCGGGACACCCTCCATCACGTCGGCGCGGGTGAGCACCTCCCGGCCGGAGCCCATCAATTCCGCCACCGACCGGCCGTCGCGGGCCCCCTCGAGGATGTGATCCGTGATGAGAGCCACGGCCTCCGGGTGGTTCAGCACGAGTCCGCGTTGCCGGCGCCTGCGCGCGAGTTCCGCGGCGTAGCTCAGGAGCAGACGCTCCTGCTCGTGGGGCGACAAGCGCATGTGTCCTCCTGCGGTCGGTGCGTCGCAATACTGCCACGAACTACACCCCGCCACCGCCCACGCCCGCAGCGGCCGCCGTCCTCACCCCGCCGTTCTCACCCCGGAAACACGCGTGACACGAACCCGTCACAGCGCCGCCCTAACGTCTCCCCATGACCGTTCCCCCCGCCGCCCGACGCCGACGCGTCGTCACGTCAATAGCTGGCGGGGATGCCGAAGACCCTGATCGCGTCGCGGTACATGCCGAGTTGCTGGTCCTTCGTCAGCGGCATGAACTCGGCGATCAGCTGACCGGCGCTGGTGATCGCGCTCATCGCCCCGACCACCGGCAGTCCGGCGACGTTGAAATCGACCGTTGCCCTGCGGATGTGGTTGGCCGACGTCACGAGGATCGCGCCGCCCGCGCCGAGTGAACGGGCGAGCGGAACCGAGTTGAGGGCGTTGCCCACCGTCGATCCGGCACGATGCTCGGGGTGGATGCGCTGCGCAGGCACACCGTGCGCCTGCAACCATCCCTGCATCGCGGCCGCCTCCGTGACGCCGTTCTGCGGGTTGCCGCCGGTGACGATGATCGGCGACATCGGCGAGACCCACGACTGGACCATCGCGGCCTGCAGGCGGTTGACCAATTCCGGCCGCATCGTGCCGTCGGGGAGCAGACCGAACCCGAGGACGATGATCGCGGTGGACGGCCCCTGGATGGCCGGTAGCGGATTGGGTGGCGTGAACGACGCGATCCTGATCGCGTTCAGCATCCCGTCGACGCCTGCGCGCATACCGCCGTCCGCCGCGCCCAGCCGGGCGAGCGCGGCCTCACGGGTGATCAGATCGCCCGCGGCGTCGGCGTAGATGGCCTGCAACGCCAGCGCGTTCGTGTCGCCGGGCTCTCCGGCGACGGCGCCGCCGATGTCCGCGAGGGCACCGCGGGTGTCCCCCGCGGCGAATCTGCCCTGTGCGCTGTTGAAGAGGTCGGCCGCCGAGGCGGACGCCGTGGCGGTGGTCGAGACCGCCAGTGCCAGGCAGAAGGCGGTGGTCATGACTGCGGCGAGCAGCGCCTTGACCGCCGAAGTGATGGGTCGAGCACGGAAGTGCGTCACGCTGAGACCTTTCCGTCGGATTTTCACGAAGTACTGATGCGATGGTCCGTGGAGCGTCGGCGCCAGTGTAGTGACACTCGTGGGGCTGGTGGGAAAATCGTTACTTACCGTTATCTCCCGCCGATAGAGGACAGAAGATGTCCTCTATCGATGGCATCCTGAGGTGCATGCGGGAAACCTCGGCACGACTCCTCCGGCTGCTCTCCCTGCTCCAGACCCGAAAGGACTGGTCCGGGGCAGAACTCGCCGACCGGCTCGGCATCACTCCGCGCACCGTCCGGCGAGACGTGGAGAAACTCCGCGACCTCGGCTACCCGGTCGACGCGACGGTCGGGGTCGGCGGCGGGTACCAACTCGGCGCCGGCGCGGAAATGCCGCCCCTGCTGCTCGACGACGAGGAGGTACTGGCCGTCGCGCTCGGCCTCCAATCCGGCGCCACCGGCTCCGTGGTCGGCATCGGCGAGGCGTCGATGCGAGCACTCACCAAACTCCGGCAGGTGATGCCGTCCCGCCTGCGGCACCGCCTCGAGGCGCTGCAGGTCGACGTCGTCCACCGCGAGCCCGCGAAGAGCGCCGTCGACGCGCAGGTCCTGTCGGCCGTCGCGTCGGTGTGCCACAACCACGAACGACTCCGCTTCGACTACCGCACCCACGACGGCACCGAGAGCCGCCGCGAAGTGGAGCCGTACCGGCTCGTGCGGTCCGGACTGCGCTGGTACCTCGTCGCCTGGGACCTCGCCCGCGCCGACTGGCGGTCGTTCCGGGTGGACCGCCTGACACCCAAGATCCCGACGGGACCACGGTTCACGCCCCGCGAACTGCCGCCCGGCGGCGCCGCCGAGTTCGTGGCACGCGGAATCAACCGGGCCGTCACCCGGATCCGCGCACGAGTGCTGCTGCACGCGTCGATCGACGAGATGGCAGCCCTCGTGCACGAAGACTGGGGAACTCTCGAAGAAATGCCCGACGGACAATGCGCGGTCGCGCTCGGCGGCGACTCCGTGCCGTCGATAGCCAACTGGCTCAGCGCATTCGGCGTCGACTTCACCGTCCTCGACCCCCCTGAGCTGCGCGAAGAGTGCCGACGGGTGGGTGAGCGTCACCGCCTCTTCGCCGACCGCTACGGTAACGCCTGACCGAGACGCCGTTCAGCCGTCACCGCGGACCGAAAATCCCGTGGAACCGAACGGTCCTGCGCGGCGTCCAACCAGGTGACGACAACGAAAGGTCGGGGTAGTCGGGGATGCAGCACACGATTGTCGAGGAGGGGCGCGCGCGGGCGCCTGCGGGGGCGGGAACAGTCGGGAAGGTGCTTGTCGGGGGCCATCTGGCACTCGGGGGCGCCACCGTGGTGATCATGGCGTTCTCGTTGGCGTTCGTGTGCACACTGGACAACGGAGCGCAGCCGTGGACGTGGCCGGGCAGGTATTCTGCGGCCTGGTTCGTCGCCGCCGCCATCGTCGCCACCACACTGTGGGCGCTCTTCGTGACGGGAACGGTGGTCTTCTCGTCGAGGCCCCGGCGGGCACTCGGAACGGCCACGTTCTTCGTCGCCGCCGCCCTCGGAGCCGCTGCGGTGATCGGGCTGTTCGGGCCGTCGGAGAGTTCGGCGCTGCAACTCTGGCTGGTCTGCGCCATGAATCTCGGGTACCAGGCCGCCCACCTCAGATCGGCCTAGCAGCGACAGCGTGTGAAGACGAGACAAGGCCCCACTCCGTGACGAGTGGGGCCTTGCTCGAACGTCATGTCCCGGCGAACCGGGAAGTCATGGCCGTTCTCAGATCAGGGTGACGCCGGTGGCCTGCGGGCCCTTGTTGCCCTGGCCGATCTCGAACGAAACACGCTGATTCTCCTCGAGCGTGCGGAAGCCGCCGCTCTGGATCTCCGAGTAGTGGACGAACACGTCAGCGCTGCCGTCCTCGGGGGCGATGAAGCCGAACCCCTTCTCGGAGTTGAACCACTTCACGATGCCCTCTGCCATGTAAATCTCCTCTAACACAGTAACTTCTTCAGGCAACCGGCTCGGTTACCAGGGTCATTGACACGACCGTCTACGACAATTCCTGTGGAGGACGTCCAAACGCTCGCAACCATCGATTTGCGAGCGTGGGAAACACAAACACAAAACTTACGACCTCCAATAGTGAACCACACATCCGGTCGGTTGTCTCCCCCAGGGTGCGGTTCCCACCCGTGAGTACTTGTTAACCGCCCGCGGTTAACAAGTACTCACGGGTGGGTGGCGGCAAGACGCACGAAGGCCGCGGCGTCGAGGGTCTCGCCGCGGGTGGACGGTTCGATCCCGGCCTCACGCAGACGCCGCTCCGCCTCCACGGGCGAACCCGCCCATCCGCCGAGTGCGGCCCGTAAAGTCTTGCGGCGCTGAGCGAAAGCCGCATCGATGACCGCGAACACGCGGCGACGGTGCTCGTCGTCGACGGGCCACGGCGGTTCGGCGTACCGGTCGATGCGGACGAGACCCGACTCGACCTTCGGGACGGGCCAGAACACCGCACGCCCGACCGCGCCGGCACGGCGAACGGCGCCGAAGAAATTGGCCTTCACACTGGGCACGCCGTAGATCTTGCTGCCCGGGGACGCCGCCAGGCGGTCCGCCACCTCGGCCTGCACCATCACCAGAGCGGTTCGCAGACTGGGCAGTTCGGAGAACAGGTGCAGCAGCACGGGCACCGCCACGTTGTAGGGCAGGTTCGCGACGAGAGCGGTGGGTGCGCCGGGAATCTCGGAAGGCTTCACCCGCATCGCATCCGCGCCGACCACGGTCAGCCGGTCCGCGAGTTCGGGGGCGCGGTCGGCGACGGTGACCGGGAGTCGCGCCGCGAGGTTGGGGTCGATCTCGACGGCGATCACCTTGTCGACGACGTCGAGCAGCGCCAACGTCAGCGAACCGAGCCCGGGGCCGACCTCGAGGACGGTGTCGTCACGCCCCACGCCGGCGGTCGCGACGATGCGCCGGACCGTGTTGGCGTCGTGCACGAAGTTCTGCCCCAACTGCTTGGTGGGGCGCACGCCGAACTCCTCGGCGAGTGCCCGCACCTCGGCGGGGCCGAGCAGTGCGGCCTGACCTCGAGCGGCGGGGGGTACTTCGGCTTCGGACACCAGGCGAACTTTAACGCACGCCGAGCCTGCCCGAGCACGTCGGCCACGCTCCCCAGCCCTGCGTCTTCTGCGTCTTCGACGCGACCGCGATCTGCTCCTCACGGGTGGCGAGGTCGGCACGCGGTGCGTACTTGAGGCCGCCCTGACGCTCCCACGTGTTCTGGTCGAACTGGACGCCGCCGAAGAATCCGTTGCCCGTGTTGATGGCCCAGTTGCCGGTGGCCTCGCACTGCGCGAGAGCGTCCCAGACCGAACCGTTCTCGACGGGCGGCACCTCGGTGCCCGGCTTCGCGCCGACGCGGATCACCTTCGGCTGAGCGGGAGTGGTGACCGTCGCCGACACCTGGTTGCGTCCGACTTCCTCGCCGTTGACGGTGTTGACCGCGAACGTCACGTCCTGGACGCCGGGCAGTCCCGGGCTCTCGACCACGGTGCGGCTCATGTTCATCGTCGGGTCCTCGACGCGCTGCTCCTCGGGAGCCAGCGGCAGCGTCTCGACCTTCGTCTCGGTGCGGTCGCGGGTGACCGTCACGTTCATGCCCTCGGTCAGCGGAGTGTCCGCCGCCGGGACGACGGTGTCGGCCTGCTCGAGCGGCGCGCCGTGTGCGGCCAGGAAATCCCCGACCGTGGGCGCGGCCATGCGCACGTCGGTGACCGGCAGCGCACCGTCGGTGAGCTTGACGACGAGCGGGTTGAGCACGTCGAGCGCGGCGCCGTCGAGCGGGAGTCGCTGCGAACGGGACGCGGACACGTGCACGTCGTCGCCGAGTTCGAACTGCTTCAGCGCGTCCTCGACGGTGAGCGCGGTGGTCCACACCGTCTTGGGCTGACCGTCGACCGTCAGCGACACCTCACGCGCGCGGCGCAACACCACGGTGTCGCCGTCGGACAGCGACGCGTCACGGTCGGGTGCGACGACGTCGCGGTCGCTGACCGAGTACCCGGCGTCGGCCAGAGCCGCGTCGACGCTCGTGGTCATCGTGCTCAGCGAGATCGTCTCGCCGTCCACGTCGAGGGTGACGTTCTTGTGCCGGACCACGGCCATCACTCCGCCGGCGATCAGCGTGGCGAGAAGCAGGGCCACCACGGTGTAGAGCAGCGGCGAGCGAGCCGAGTTGATCTTCGCGAAGGGCGACATCGTGTCCTTTACTTCCGATCGTCAGCGGAGTCCGAGCTTGCTGGTGCAGGCGGGCCAGGCGCCCCAGCCCTGTGCCGCCTGGACCTTCTCGGCGACGGAGATCTGCTGTTCGCGGGACGCGAGGTCGGCGCGGGCGGCGTACTGGGTTCCGCCGAACGCCTCCCAGGTGCTCTGGGTGAATTGCAGTCCGCCGAAGAATCCGTTGCCGGTGTTGATGGCCCAGTTGCCGGTGGCCTCGCAGTGCGCGATCGAGTCCCAGGTGGCGGCGTTGGAGATGGCGAGTTCCTTCACACCGACCTTGACGAGCGCGGGTGCGGGCTCGCGGAGCACCTGCGAGCTGAGCTCCTGGCGTCCGGCCTCCACACCGTTGACCGTCTTCACGGAGGCGGTGACGGTGCGCTCGCCGGGAACGCCGGAGTTCTCGACGACGGTCTTGCCCTTGTCGAGCGCGGGATCGTCGACGCGGTTCTCGGGAGGCGCGATGGGCAGCGTCTCGGTGCGGGTCTCGGTGCGGTCGCGGGTCACGTGGATCTCGGCGCCTTCGACGACGGGGGCGTCGGCGGGCGGGACGACGGTGTCGGCCTGCTCGAGCGGGGCGCCGTTGGCGGCGAGGAGTTCGCCGACGGTGGGGGCGGCGAGGCGGACGTCGGTGAGCGGTGCGCCGCCGTCGGCGACCTTGACGAGCTTGGCGTTGACGACCTCGAGCGACGTGCCCTCGAGCGGCAGGCGCTCGGAGCGGGATGCCGAGACGTGGACGTCGTCGGCGAGTTCGAACTGCTTCAGCGCGTCGTCGACGGTGAGCGCGGTGGTCCACACCGTCTTGGGCTGACCGTCGACGGTGAGGTCGATCTCGCGGGCCCGCCGCAACACGACGGTGTCGCCGTCGGAGAGCGATGCGTCGGCCGCGGGAGCGACTGCGTCACGCTCGCTGACGGTGTATCCGGCGTCGTCGAGCGCACCGCTGACGTCGGACGCCATCGTGCCGAGCGACATGGTCTCGCCGTCGACGTCGAGCGTGACGGTCTTGTGCCGCGCCACTGCCAACGCTCCGCCCACGACGAGCGTCGCGAGCAGTGCCGCGACGACGACATAGAGAAGGGGCGATTTGGCGGTGTTGATTCTGGCGAAAGGCGACACGTGAGATCCCAAGGCTGGCGGACGTTTGATCACGGTACGGTAACGAATCGGCGATGGTCTGGCAACTTTGCCGCTACGACCTGCGTCCTAGATCACGAAAAGGTTGAGATCGGGGACAGTTTTCGCTTTGCCGTGATCAATCGCTTCTGGTCCGGACCACCCTCGAAACGCAGTATCTTGCGACATGCACCAAGAAGCCCGGAAGCGACCGGGCATTACCGACAAGAAAGCTGGGGTTCCGTGCGCAGCAGATCCGATCGACTTCTGAGACTCGTCAGACGTCCGAGAGTGCCCGCGGTGATCGCCGCGCTGACGCTGCTCGTCACGCTCGTCGCGCCCGGTGTCGCCGGCGCGCAGCAGCCCGCTCCGGGCAACGACTACACCATCGCCACCGACATCACGTTCGCCCCGTTCGAGTTCCAGGACGAGAGCGGCAAGCTCGTCGGCATCGATATGGACCTTCTCGCCGCCATCGCCGAGGACCAGGGATTCACCTACCGGGTCAACGCCGTCGGATTCGACGCCGCACTGCAGGCGGTCACGGGCGGCCAGGCCAACGGCATGATCGCCGGCATGTCGATCACCGACGCCCGCAAGGCGACGTTCGACTTCTCCGACCCGTACTTCGAATCGGGTGTGCAGATGGGCGTGCTCGAGTCCGACGACTCGATCACGTCGTACGAAGACCTGCGCGGCAAGTCCGTCGCCGTCAAGAACGGCACCGAGGGCGCCACGTACGCGGAGTCCATCAAGGACCAGTACGGTTTCACCACCAAATACTTCGCCGACTCGTCGAGCATGTTCGACGAGGTCCGCACGGGTAACTCGGTGGCCGTGTTCGAGGATTACCCCGTCCTCGCGTACGGCATCAAGCAGGGCAACGGGTTCAAGACCGTCACCGACAAGGTCCCCGGCGCCAGCTACGGGTTCGCCGTCGCGAAGGGCCAGAACGCGCAGCTCCTCCAGGAGTTCAACACCGGTCTCGCCAACGTGAAGGCGAGCGGCGAGTACGACGAGATCCTCGACACCTACCTCAACGCCGACGCCTCCGACGACGACAATTCGATCCTCGGCCTGATCAAGAGCACCTACCCGCTGCTGCTCGAGGGGCTGTGGCTGACGATCGTGCTGACCGTGGTCTCGATCGCCATCGCGCTCGTGCTCGGCGCGATCTTCGGCCTGTTCCGGGTGTCGACCAACATCGTCCTGCGCGGCATCGGCACCACGTACGTGGACGTGTTCCGCGGCACCCCACTGCTGGTGCAGGCCTTCTTCATCTACTTCGGCATCCCGGCGGCACTGGACTTCCAGATGTCGGCGTTCACCGCGGGCATCATCACGCTGAGCCTCAACGCAGGCGCCTACATGGCCGAGATCGTGCGCGGCGGCATCCTGTCCGTCGACAAGGGTCAGATGGAAGCGTCCCGGAGTCTCGGCATCAGCTACCTGAAGTCGATGCAGAAGGTCGTGATGCCGCAGGCCGTGCGGACGATGATCCCGTCGTACATCAACCAGTTCGTGATCACACTGAAGGACACGTCGATCCTGTCCGTGATCGGGCTCGCCGAGCTCACTCAGACGGGGCGGATCATCATCGCCCGCAACTTCCAGTCCTTCAACATGTGGCTGATCATCGGCGCGATGTATTTCATCATCATCATGGCGCTGACGAAGCTGTCGAACCGGCTCGAGAAGAGGATCAACAAGTGACCGAGACACCGGCGACGGAGAACAAGGCCGAGGCCGCCGACCCGAAGATCCGGGTGAAGGGCCTGAAGAAGTCGTTCGGCGACAACGAGGTGCTCAAGGGCATCGACGTCGACATCGCGAGCGGCGAGGTGGTGTGCGTGATCGGGCCCTCCGGGTCCGGCAAGAGCACGTTCCTGCGCTGCCTCAACCGGCTCGAGGACATCACCGGCGGCAACGTCGTCGTCGACGGCTTCGACGTGAGCAACCCCAAGATCGACATCGACCGGGTGCGCCAGCACATCGGGATGGTGTTCCAGCACTTCAACCTGTTCCCGCACATGACGGCCATCGAGAACGTGATGCTCGCACCCGTGCAGACCAAGCGGGCCTCCAAGGAGGAGGCGAGGGCGACGGCCGTGCGGTTGCTCGAGCAGGTCGGGCTGGCGGAGAAGGCGGACGCGAAGCCGGCGAATCTGTCGGGTGGGCAGAAGCAGCGCGTCGCGATCGCACGGGCCCTGGCGATGAGCCCGGACATCATGTTGTTCGACGAGGCCACCAGCGCGCTGGACCCCGAGATGGTGGGCGAGGTGCTGCAGGTTCTGCGCGACCTCGCGAAGGGCGGCATGACGATGGTCGTGGTCACGCACGAGATGGGCTTCGCCCGCGAGGTGTCCGACCGGGTGATCTTCATGGCCGACGGGTACGTGGTGGAGGAGGGAACTCCGGAGCAGATCTTCGGCGACCCGCAGCAGTCCCGCACCCAGGACTTCCTGAACAAGGTCCTCTGACACGTGAGTGGCGAAGCGTGCCGGGGCACACTTCGCCACTCACCTGGGGGTCAGACGGTGGCGGGTTCCTTCGCGGCCCACGGCAGCTTGTCGCCGAGCAGTCCATCGACACCGAAGCGGCCCGATCCGACGACGGCGAGCAGCAGCGATCCGACGCCGAGCGCCAGCACCAGTTCATAGCCGCCCTCGCTCGCGAAGATGCCCTTGTCGATGTGCGCGATGAAGAATGCGCCGACCATGTCGAGGAACAGCAGGACGCCGAAGACCGGGACTGCCGCGCCGACGATGAGCGCGAGGCCGCCGATGACCTCGAGCCAGGTCACGACGAACGCCGAGACGCCGGGGAGCGGAACTCCCATGGCCTCGAAGCCGGCGGTCTGGCCGGCGTGGCCGTTGGTGAACGCCTTCTGCCAGCCGTGAGCCAGGAAGATCACGCCGATGCCCACGCGGGCGACGAGGATGCCCAGGCTTCGGACTGCGGGGTTGTTCATGGATGCGCCTTTCATCGAGGTGTCCCCGCGCGACCGGGACGACCATTGGTTGAACAGGCAACGATCCTAAGTTCTCTAAGTTGAAACTTCAACTTAAGGCCTGCGGCCCCGTGCGCGCCCGACGAGTCCAGGGACTCGCTACCCACTCACGGGCCGGAGGCCGTACACGCGCTCGGCGGTCGCGGTGGACGCCTTCGCCAGGTCGTCCGGGTCCTCGCCGCGGATCTCCGCGAGCGCCCGGACCGTGTAGGGCAGGCAGTACGGCTCGTTGGGAGCGCCTCGGAACGGGTGCGGGGTGAGGAACGGCGCATCCGTCTCGACGATCAGCTGATCCGACGGCACCAGCGGCGCCGCCTCCCGCAGCGCCTTCGCGTTCGTGAAGCTGACGGTGCCGGAGAAGCTGAGGACGTAACCGGCGTCGATACATTCGCGCGCCATCTCGGCGTCCGAGGAGAAGCAGTGGAAGATCACCGTCTCCGGCGCCCCCTCCTCCCGCAGCACCTGCAGCAGCGCCTGGTCGGCCTCCCGGTTGTGGATCATCAGCGTCTTGCCGAGCCGCTTCGCGAGGTCGATGTGCCAGCGGAAGCCCTCGGTCTGCTCGACGACGGTGGCGCAGCCGTCGAGTTTCCCGGGCCAGTAGAAGTCGAGTCCCGTCTCCCCCACCGCGACCACCCGGGGATCACCGGCGAGCCGCTCGATCTCCGCCCTGGTCGCGTCGTCGAGCACGTTCGCCCGGGTCGGGTGGATCGCGACGGCCGCATAGACGCGGGGATCCCAGTGCGCGGCGTCGACGGCGAACTGCGCGGCCGCCAGGTCGTCGGCCACCGTGACCACCCGCTCCACCCCGACCGCGGCCGCCCGGTCGACGATCGCCGTGACACTCGCCGCGTCCGACGCCCCGCACGCGTCGAGGTGGGTGTGCGAGTCGACGAGCGGGAACAGCGGCGTAGGGGCTTCCGGGGCGGGACGGTCTTTGCTCATGCGGACATTGTCGACGCCGCCGCCGCACGTGTCACATGCGGTACTTTTCACCCGACGGGGAGGGAGCCGTGTCCATGACTTCGAGCTCGATGAACGGCCGCGTGATCGCGGTGACCGGCGGTGCGAGGGGAATCGGGAAGGAAATCGCCCGACAGCTGGCGGTCGCAGGCGCGCGGGTCGCGATCGGCGACGTCGCCGGCGCCGCGGCCCGGCGCACGGCGGACGAACTCGGCCGGGCGGGCGGGACGGTGGAGGGCCTCGAACTGGATGTCACCGACACCGGGTCGTTCACGGCCTTCCTCGCGGCCGTCGAGGATCACTGGGGCGCGCTCGACGTGCTCGTCAACAATGCGGGCGTCATGTGGGTCGGGAGCTTCGACGAGGAACCCGAGTCCGCGACGGACCGGCAGCAGGCGGTGAACCTGCACGGGGTCATCCGGGGAGTGCGCCTGGCAGCCCCGGCGATGCGTGAGCGGGGCCGCGGCCAGATCGTCACGGTGGCGTCGGCGGCGTCGAAGGTCGCACCGCCCGGCGAGTCTACGTACGCCGCCACCAAGCACGGGGTTCTCGGCTACCTGACCGGGGTCCGCGAGGAACTGCGCGGGTCGGGTGTGCAGATCTCGGTGATCATGCCCGGGGTCGTGGACACCGAACTCGCGGCCGGGACGGCGACGGGCGCAGCGAAACTGCTGTCGCCGGCCGACGTCGCGAAGGCGGTGGTCGCGGTCATCCGGCGGCCCCGGTTCGAAGTGACCATCCCGTGGTACGTCGGACCGCTGGTCCGGCTGGTCACCGTGTTTCCCCAGTTCGCCCGCGACTTCGCGGTCCGGCGGATGGTTCCCGACCAGGTGCGGTCCACGGACAAGTCGGCCCGCGCAGCGTACGAGTCGCGCACCGTCACCGGCGAGGACGGCGCCGGCCCGGGCTAGATCCCGAATCTGCGCGTCACGAAACGGCGGCGCGCAGATAGAGTGGTCGCACCATGAATGCTGCTGATTCCACCGCCTCGCGGCCACCTTTCTATCTGACGACGGCGATCGCGTACCCGAACGGCGTGCCGCACATCGGCCACGCCTACGAGTACATCTCCTCCGACGCCCTCGCACGGTTCAAGCGCCTGGACGGGTTCGACGTCTTCTTCATGACGGGAACCGACGAGCACGGTCTGAAGATGCAGCAGACCGCGGCCAAGGAGGGCATCGACGTCCGCGAGCTCGCCGCGCGGAACTCGGATGTGTTCGAGGCGATGGACAAGACGCTGAACATCTCCTTCGACCGGTTCATCCGCACGACGGATGCCGACCACGAAGAGGCCAGCAAGGCGATCTGGCAGAAGATGCTCGACAACGGCGACATCTACCTCGACACGTACTCGGGCTGGTACTCGGTCCGCGACGAGGCGTTCTACACCGAGGCCGAGACCACGCTGCAGGAGGACGGTTCGCGCCTGTCCACTGAGACGGGCACCCCGGTCGAGTGGACGGAGGAGTCCACGTACTTCTTCAAGCTGTCCGAGTACCAGGACAAGCTGCTGGCTCTCTACGACGAGAACCCCGACTTCATCGCGCCCGCGACGCGGCGCAACGAGATCGTCAGCTTCGTCAAGGGCGGCCTGAAGGATCTGTCGATCTCTCGGACGACGTTCGACTGGGGCGTTCCGGTTCCCGATCATCCCGAACACGTCATGTACGTGTGGGTGGACGCGCTCACCAACTATCTGACCGGTGCCGGATACCCGGCCACGGACTCCGAGCAGTTCGGCAAGTTCTGGCCGGCGAATCTGCACATCATCGGCAAGGACATCACCCGGTTCCACACCGTGTACTGGCCGGCGTTCCTGATGTCGGCGGGAATCGAGTTGCCGGAGCGGGTCTTCGTGCACGGGTTCCTCTACAACAAGGGCGAGAAGATGTCGAAGTCGGTCGGCAACGTCGTCGACCCGGTCGCCATGGTGGCGCAGTACGGTCTCGACGCCGTGCGCTTCTTCCTGCTCCGCGAGATCTCCTACGGCCAGGACGGTAGCTACAGCCACGAGGCCATCGTCACCCGGATCAACGCCGACCTGGCGAACGAGCTCGGCAACCTCGCCCAGCGTTCGCTTTCGATGGTCGCGAAGAACTGCGACGCGCAGGTCCCGACGCCGGGCGAGCTGACCGAGGACGACACGGCGATGCTCGCGCAGGCCGATGCGCTGCTGGAGCGGGTGCGCGCCGAGTACGACGTCCAGGCACTGCATCTCGCGCTGGAGGCGATCTGGTCGGTCCTCGGCGAGACCAACCGGTACTTCTCCAAGCAGGAGCCCTGGGTGCTGCGGAAGACGGACCCGGAGCGGATGGCGACGGTGCTGTACGTGACGCTCGAGGTGGTCCGGATCGTGGGCGTTCTCGTGCAGCCGGTGATGCCGGACGCCGCGGAGAAGATCCTGGACCTGCTGGGCCAGAAGAGCGACGCGCGGCAGTTCAGCGACCTTCCGGCGCGCATCGTGGCGGGCACCCCGCTGCCCGCACCGTCGGGCGTGTTCCCGCGCTACGTGGAGGACTGATTCACGCGGGGTCCACATCTTGTCGGACCCTGCGTGCACACTCTCCGCATGACGCCGAATAGAACATACATTCGATCTCATCACGGTGGATTCGGGAACGGAGCGCGCGTGTTCGACGACGAAGTGAGTCCCCAGGCCGCCGCGGCAGTCCACACCCTGATGGGTGAGTTGTCGGCCGCGTACGAGCGTGGGTGGCAGCCCGCCGACGTCGTGCATCTGGCGCGGAGATCGAAGGAGCCGGCCGACGCGGCACTGGCGGCGGCCGTGGTGCTGCACGAGGCGGAGCGCACGCGGGCCGCGCACCGGGCGCCGCGGGACTGGGTGGAGCAACTGCGCACCATCGGCGAGCAGTACCCGGGCGCGTCCCACCTGGCGGCGCGGGTTCCGGTCGACGGTCCCGACGTTCGGGCGCTGGCCGCCGGGCTGTTGTTCGAAGACCCGTACCACTCCGTCTACCAGCTCACCGACCTGTCGCTGACGTGGACGAATCTGCCCGGCTGGACGGTGCTCACTCCCCCGCCGTCGACGTGGCCGATCGTCCGGGTCGCCGACCCGTCCGCGGCGATGCCGGGCGAGGCGGAGGCCGACGCGAAGGTGCTCAACAGGATTCGCGGACTCCTCGCGAAGGCCGAGGCCACCGACTTCGCGGAGGAGGCGGAGATCTTCACCGCGAAGGCGCAGGAGTTGATGACGCGCTACGCGATCAACGCGGCCCTCCTCCACACCCAGAACGGGGTGGGCAACACCGCGGTGCACAGTCGCCGCATCCACCTGGAAAACCCGTACGTCAAGGAGAAGGTGCACCTTCTCACCGAGATCGGCGACTCCAACCGGGTGCGCACCGTGTGGTTCAGCTCCCTCGCCATCGCGACCGTGGTCGGCACCCCCCTCGACCTCCAGCAGGTCGACATGCTCTTCACCTCGCTGCTGGTGCAGGCTACGCGCGCAATGCAATTCGCAGATGCCGACAGTCGCAGCGGTTCGCGCACCACGTCGTTCCGGAAGGGTTTCCTGGCGGGCTTCGCCAGCCGCATCGGGCAGCGGTTGCGTGACGCCGACAGCCGGGCCACGGCCGACGCCGCCGACGAGGCGTCGATTCCCGTCGCGGATCTGCTGCCGATCCTGGCCACCAAGTCCGAGGCCGTCGACGCCGAATTCGACCGCCTGTTTCCGCGGACCAAGAAGGCACGTGGCCGGGCCGTCGACGCCAACGGCTGGTACGCCGGGCAGGCGGCCGCCGACGACGCGTCGCTGGCGGCCGGGGAGCGTGCCCTCCGGCGGTAGTGCCCGCCGGACGCCTAGTCCTTCCGGGCCGCCAGCACCGTCTCGTAGAGTTCCCGCTTCGACACGCCGGTGGTGGCGACGAGCGCGCACGCGTCCTTGAGCCGGGTGCCGTCGGCGACCAGTCGCTCCACCTCGTCGACGAGGTCGGCGGGGTCGGATGCGACGAGGGTGGCACCCTCCACCACGACGGTGATCTCACCGCGGACGCCCTCGGCGGCCCACTCGGCGAGTTCGGCGAGGGTGCCGCGGCGGACCTCCTCGTACGTCTTGGTCAGCTCGCGGCAGACGGCGGCGCGGCGGGTGCCGCCGAGCACGTCGGCGGCGTCCGCCAGGCAGTCGGCGAGCCGGTGCGGGGCCTCGAAGAACACGCAGGCGCGTTGCTCGGTGACCAGGGCCTGCAACCACGTCTTGCGCTGACCCTGCTTGCGGGGCGGGAAACCGTCGAAGCAGAACCGTTCGACGGGCAGCCCGGACAACGCGAGCGCCGTCGTCACCGCCGACGGTCCGGGCAGGCACGTCACCGCCAGATCCTCGGCCACGCACGCCGACACCAGCCGGTACCCGGGGTCGCTGACCGACGGCATGCCGGCGTCGGTGACGAGGAGAACGGTCTTGCCGGACGCGACGTCGGCGACGAGTGCGGGCAGCCGGGCCGTCTCGACCTGGTCGTAGAAGCTCACGACCTTGCCGGTGATCGTCACGTCGAGCGCGGAGGCGAGGGCCTTGGTGCGGCGGGTGTCCTCGGCGGCGACGACGTCGGCCGTCGCGAGCGCCGTACGCAGCCTCGGCGAGGCGTCACCCACGTCCCCCATCGGTGTTGCGGCGAGCACTAGGCGACCAGTCATGACCCACAGCCTACGATTGCGGCGTGACGATGCTGACGGACGAGCGACCGACGCCCTCCGCACGACAGCCGTCCATGGTCGGACCGGCGCCGCTCGTGCCGCCTCCCGACTTCGGTCCCGTCGACCGCGCCCGCGGCTGGGTGGTGACCCTGTTCGTCACGGCGATCGCGGCGATCACCCGGTTCACGATGCTCGGGTACCCGACCGACGCGGGCACTCCCGTGTTCGACGAGAAGCACTACGCGCCGCAGGGCTGGCAGGTGCTCACCGGCGGCTGGCTCGAGGACAATCCCGGCTACGGGCTGGTGGTGCATCCGCCGATCGGGAAACAGCTGATCGCGATGGGCGAGGCGATCTTCGGCTACAACGGCTGGGGCTGGCGGTTCGCGTCGGCGGTGGCGGGCACGATCATGGTTCTGCTGGTGATCCGGATCGTCCGACGGCTCACGCGGTCCACCCTGCTCGGCGGTCTCGCCGGGATCCTGCTGGTCGCGGACGGGGTGACATTCGTCTCGTCCCGGCTCGGCATGCTCGACATCTTCCTGGCGCTGTTCGCGGTGGCCGCGCTCGGCTGCCTGATCGTGGACCGCGACCAGGTCCGCGAGCGGATGGCCCGGGTGTACGCCGAGGGCCGGATCGGCGACAGCGAGTGGGGTCCGCGGCTCGGTGTGCGCTGGTGGCGGTTCGGCGCCGGGATCATGCTGGGCCTGGCGTGCGGCACCAAATGGTCGGGCGTCTACTTCATCGTGTTCTTCGGGTTGCTCAGCGTCGCCTTCGATGTGGCTGCCCGGCGCGCCTACGGGGTTCGCCGCCCGTGGTTCGGCGCCGGCGTCCGCGATGTCGGTCCCGCGCTGTACGCGCTCGTCGTCGTCCCGCTGTTCGTGTACCTCGCCAGCTACTGGGCGTGGTTCGCCAGCGAGACCGGTGTGGACCGGCATGCCGTGGGCAACGAGATCGGAACGGGCGGCCCGTGGTCGTTCGTGCCGGCAGCGCTGCGGTCGCTGTGGTACTACAGCGGCAACGTCCTCCAGTTCCACGCGGGCCTCACCAACTCGGCGGGCAATCACCATCCGTGGGAGTCGAAGCCGTGGACGTGGCCGATGGGTCTGCGCCCGATGCTGTACTACTTCGCCGAGGGCGATCACGTCACCGGCTGCGGGGCGTCGAGTTGCGTCAAGGCCGTCATGCTCATCGGGACGCCCGCCATGTGGTGGCTGGCACTGCCGATGCTCGGGTGGGCCCTGTGGCGGTCCGTGGTGCGGAAGGACTGGCGGTACGCCACCGTCCTCACCGGCTACGGCGCCGCGTTCCTGCCGTGGCTGACCACCCTGGACCGCCAGATGTACTACTTCTACGCGGTGGCGCTCGCACCGTTCATGGTGATGGGAATCGCGCTCGTGCTGGGCGACGTCCTCGGAAGCGCGCGGGCGTCGTTCGAGCGCCGCACCACCGGCCTGCTCGCCGTCTGCCTCTATGTGGGGCTCGTGGTCGCCAACTTCATCTGGTTGTGGCCGATCCTCACGGCCGTCCCGATCACCCCGGAGACGTGGCAGCATCAACTGTGGCTGCCCAGCTGGCGCTGACACCGTAGACGAGTCGAGCCGCCCGGGTCCGGTGGGACCCGAGCGGCTCGCAGACTGTTTCTCTAGCGGGACGAGATCCGGTCGCGACGACGCTTCGCCGCCGCTCTCCGCATCTCCCTCCGCATTTCCCGGCCGTCGACGATCATCTGGTCGCGGGACAGATCCTTGTACAGCGAGAAGCACAACCCGATCATCACGATGACGAACGGCGCCGCAGCGATGATCGTCATCGTCTGCAGTCCGTCGAGTGCGGTGTCGCCGCCGGTCCACAGGATCAGCGCGGCCACACCACCGGTGAGCACACCCCAGAACACGACCACCCAGCGCTGCGGCTCCAGTGAACCGCGCTGCGACAGGGTTCCCATCACCATCGATGCGGCGTCGGCGCCGGAGACGAAGAAGATTCCCACGAGAATCATCACCAGGACGGTCGTGATGCCGGTGAGCGGCAGGTGGTTGAGCATCCCGAACAGCTGCCCCTCCTGGGTGTCCTGCCCGGCGAGGTCGATTCCGTCACGCTGCTCGTTGATTCCCGCACCACCGAAGATCGCGAACCACACGAGGCTCACGGCGCTCGGCACCACGATCACACCGACCACGAACTGCCGGATGGTGCGGCCGCGGCTGATGCGGGCCAGGAACATGCCGACGAACGGGGTCCAGGAGATCCACCACGCCCAGTAGAAGATGGTCCACGAGGACAGCCATTCGCCGGTCGCCGGATCGGACGACGCCCCGGTGCGGGCCGACATCTGGGCGAGCTGCGCGGCGTAGGCGCCGATCGTCGTGGGCAGCAGGTTGAGGATGAGAACCGTCGGGCCGACGACGAACACGAACAGCGCCAGGACGACGGCGAGCACCATGTTGGTGTTGGAGAGCCACTGGATTCCCTTGGCGACACCCGACACGGCGGAGGCCACGAACGCGAGAGTCAGCAGGGCGACGATCGCGACCAGCAGGAACGTGCTGACCTCCGACATCCACCCGACGACCTGAAATCCGGAACCGATCTGCAGTGCGCCGAGGCCCAGCGAGGCTGCGGTGCCGAACAGTGTCGCGAAGATCGCGAGGACGTCGATGAACTTGCCGATCGGCCCCTCGGCGCGGCGGCCGAGCAGCGGGATGAACGCGGAGCTGAACAGCTGCTTGCGACCCTTGCGGTACGAGCCGTACGCGATCGACAGTCCGACCACCGCGTACATCGCCCACGGGTGCAGGCTCCAGTGGAACATGGTGGTGGCCATCGCCGTTCCGATGCCACCGCTGGAACCCGGAGGGGGTGTCACGTAGTGCGCGAGCGGTTCGGCGACACCGAAGAACATCAGTCCGATGCCCATTCCGGCGCTGAACATCATCGCGATCCAGCTGACGGTCCGGAACTCCGGCTTCTCACCGTCCTTGCCGAGCGGAATCTGTCCGAACTTGCTGAACGCGAGCCACAGTGAGAAGAGGACGAACCCGGACGCCGACAGGACGAACAACCAGCCCATGTCGGTGACCAGCCAGTCGAGCGCCTTACCCGTCGTGGTGTCGAGATTGTCGGGGGCCACGAGCCCCCAGACGACGATTGCCGACACCGCGGCGGCGGCGGCCGAGAACACGACGTGGTCGGTGCGAACACCGACCCGTCTGAGCCCTCCGCCGACGGCCGCGTCAGCGGTGTCGGAACCTTGATCAGGCAGATCAGTATTCATTGCCATGAACAACTACGTTGGTCATTTTCGATGGTAAAAGCAAGCTAGCCCACCGCTTCACACCGAATCGAGACCCACCGAACGGTATCGTTACGCTGCGGTTTTGCCCCATCCCGAGCCTCTTCCGAGGAGCCCGTCGATGCTGAGGCGTCCGGCGCCGATCACGGCGAGAAGCAGCGACCCGACGCCGAGTGCGCCGACGAGTTCGTACCCACCGTTCGCGACGAACACACCCTTGTCCGCGTGCACCAGAATCAGCGCGCCGAGCATGTCGAGGAACAGCAGGATTCCGGCGATCGGTGTGGCGACGCCCACGATGAGAGCAAATCCACCCGCGAGTTCGACAGTGGCGGCCGCAACAGCAGAGATGTCGGGCAGCGGGACGCCCATGTCGGCGAACGACGCCTGGGTGGCCTTCACTCCGTAGTCGAAGAACTTCTGCCAGCCGTGCGCGACGAAGATCACGCCGAGCCCGATCCGGGCGATCAGTAGTGCGAGGTCGCGGAAGAGTGCGGAAGCCATACCGAGCGTCTACCTTTCTGGGTCACACCTTCTGAGGTCACACCTTCTGGATGGGGCGCCGTCCTCAGTCGGCGCCGCGGAGAGCGGACTGCACGAAGCCGAGGATCTCCTCGTCGGACACCCCCAGCTTCCGCAGTTCCTGCACATACCCTGTTGCGGCCTTCTCGGCCCCGGCGCGAATGGGGTCGCCGCCGCTCGCGATGAATGTGCCCTGCTTGCCCCGGGTTTCGATCACACCCTGCTCACCGAGTTCCCGGTACGCCTTGGCGACCGTGTTCGGTGCGAGGCCGACCTCGACGGCGAGCGCACGAACCGTGGGGATCTTCGTTCCCGCGATCAGTTGCCCGCTGCGCACCTGCTCGATGATCTGCAATCGCAACTGGTCGAACGGGGCGGTCGACGAATCGGGGTCGATGTCGATGTCCACGGCCGGCGCCACCTCCGTTGTTCCAGGCGTTGTATCAGACCGTAGTTGCGCGGTTGCGGCGCCGCAATGGTTACAGCGCGGCGACGGCGTCCGCTATCGGCGTCGGACCGGACGTCAGCATGAGCGTCTTCTTCGCCGTGTTCGGGTGGTCCAGGAGCGCCGCGACCACCGCTGCGACGTCGGCACGCGTGACGGTGCCGCGTTCGAGGGGAGGCGCGGTGAGCGTGACGTGCCCCGTCGGGTCGTCGTCGAGGAGGCCGCCCGGACGGAGAATCGTCCAGTCGAGGTGGGTGCGGGCGCGCAGATCCTCCTCGGCGGCTGTCTTCGCGACCAGGTAGGCGGCGAAGACGTCGTCGGTACCCTCGGGGATCGGCTCACCCGCCCCGAACGAGCCGACCTGAACGAATCGCCTCGTGCCCGCCTTCTCGGCGGCGTCCGCGAGCAGGACCGCGGCCCCGCGGTCGACGGTGTCCTTGCGGGCGATTCCGCTGCCCGGGCCGGCACCGGCCGCGAACACTGCGGCGTCCGCACCGACGAGGGTCTTCGCGACGTCGTCCGCGCTCGCCGTCTCCAGATCGATCACCACCGGTTCGGCGCCGAGCGCCTCCACCTCGTGCTCGTGGTCGGGATTGCGGATCAACGCGACCGCACGGTCGCCGCGGGCGGTGAGGATCTTGATGAGGTGACGGGCGATCTTCCCGTGCCCACCCGCGATGACGATGCGCTGCGGCGCTGCGTCCCTGTGCTCGGCCATGGTCGATCTCCCTCTTTCGTCGGCTGTTCACGACTGACTACCCCCGGTTCAGCGCTCGGTGCGGGCGCATTTGTTCCCCGGGTGCAGAATGTCGGATATGGCGAACACCGCGACCATCTACCACAACCAGCGCTGCAACACGTCCCGCACCGTCCTCGGACTGATCCGGGACGCGGGCATCGAACCGACCGTCGTGAAGTACCTCGAGACCCCGCCCTCGCGGGACGGATTGCGCAAACTTCTCGACGACGCCGGCCTGAAGCCGAGCGAGGCGATCCGCAAGAAGGAGGCCGTCTTCAAGGAACTCGGGCTCGCCGAGGCGTCCGAGGACGAACTGCTGGAAGCGATGGTGGACAACCCCATCCTCATCGAGCGACCGATCGTCGTGACGGACAAGGGCACCGTCCTCGCCCGGCCGGCCGAGAAGGTCCGCGACATCCTCTAGGCGCTGCGCGCCCGTGCGTGGTTAGGGAGTCCAGAGACTCGTCAGCCACGCACGGGCGGCGGAGCCGCCTACAGCGGGTCGCGGGCCACCGGGCAGGACATGCAGCGGGGCCCGCCGCGGCCCGAACCGAGCTCGGAACCCGCGATCCGCAGTACCTCGATGCCGGACGCCTCGAGCCGGGCGTTGGTCTCGACGTTCCGTTCGTAGGCGACGACGACGCCGGGTGCGAGTGCGAGCGTGTTGTTTCCGTCGTCCCACTGTTCGCGTTCGGCGGTGACGTTGTCGAGTCCGGTGTCGATGACGCGCAGCTTGCCGATGCCCATGGCCTCGGCGGCGGCGGCGAGGAAGGGGTCGGCGCCGCGGATCGACACACCCTTGTCCTCGCGGTGAATGGTGAACGCCGACAGCGTGTCCTGGATGATCGGGTACATCACGACGGCGTCGTGGTCGACCATCGTGCACACGGTGTCGAGGTGCATCGACGCCCGGGCCTGCGCGATGGGCACCACCAGCACGGTGTGCGCGAGTTCGTCCTCGAACACGCTGCGCGCCAACGCCTCGGCACCGGCGGGTGTGGTGCGCTCCCCCACTCCGACGGCGACGACGCCGGGTGCGAGAAGCAGGACGTCGCCGCCTTCGACGGGGGCCGTGTGGGATTCGTAGGCGCGCCGGGCGCCCCGGAAACGCGGGTGGTGGGCGTAGATGATGTCGGTGAGGGATGTTTCGCGGACGCGGGCGGGCAGTGCCAGCGAGGTGATCGCGACGCGCGGTCCGATCCAGAACGACGAGTCCCGGGTGAACAGCAGGTTGGGCAGCGGGTCGATGACGAAGTCGCCGCCGTGGTGCATGCGGCGGACCAGCGACGCCGTGTTCGCGGCGACGGGCAGTTCGTCGAACGTCATGCCTGCGGTAAGGATGGTGGAGAGTTCGGGGGCCGGGACGCCGCGGAGGTGCGCGGCCAGTTCCTGCGCCAGGGTGTGGCCCAGTTTCCGGGGGTCGACGGCCGCCCCGATGCCGTGGATGCGGGCGGCTCCGCTGGCGCCGAGGGTCTCGGTGAGCAGGTCGGACAGCAGCAGGACCTCGACGTCACGGCTGCGCAGGAGGTCCGCGAACGCGTCGTGTTCCTCCTGTGCGCGGTCGACCCAGGGCAGTCCGTCGAACAGGAGTTGGTCGTTGTTGCGGGGCGTGAGCCGCTTCAGTTCGTCCCCGGGCCGGTGCAGGAGGACGGCACGCAGATGCCCGACTTCGGAGTTGGCCCCCAGCGGTGCAGAACCGGACGCGTTCATGTCTAGACGGTAATGCCGGCGGGCCCGGCAGGCACGCTCAAACGCTCCGCCGCCGACCGTGTCCCTCGGCCCCGCAGGCGAGTACCGTGAAGCGGCGGAGGTATCTCATGGACGAGAACTCGACTCTCTCGCCGGCGCACACGGATGCGACGGCGAGTTCGTCTGCGACCACACCACCGCTTCCGTCCGTGCCGCCGGCCCTGGCGCCGTTCGCCGGTCTGTGGCGCGGCGAGGGCGAGGGCGCGTATCCGACGATCGAGGACTTCACGTACACCGAGGAGATCGAATTCGCCCCCAGCGGTAAACCGTTCCTGGCGTATCGGTCTCGAACGCGGGAGGCGGGCACCGGGCGGCCGTTGCACTCGGAGTCCGGGTATCTGCGGCTCGTCGCCGAGGACGAGGCGGAACTGCTCGTGGCCCAGCCGACCGGATTCACCGAGATCCACCGCGGTCAGATCCGGGACGGGATCATCGAGTTGTCGATGGTGGCGCTCAGCGCGTCCCCGGACGCCAAACCGGTGCACAGCATCCGGCGGCAGTTGTCGGTGCGCGGCGGCGACCTCACGTACGACCTGTGGATGGCGCACGACCTGACTCCGCTCACACACCATCTCCACGGTCATCTCCGCCGCGACTGACCTCGAGTATTGTTCAGGTAACCCGGGGAAAGGTTACCTGTCGTGGAGATGCCCGAATGGAGAGCGAAGGAACTGACGCCGGGACAGCTGTCCGAGCGCAGCGGCGTGGCAGTGTCGGCGCTGCACTTCTACGAGCGCGAGGGGCTGATCACCAGCAGACGGACGTCCGGCAATCAGCGTCGCTATCGCCGGGACACGCTGCGGCGGGTCGCGTTCATCCGCATCGCCCAACGGGTCGGAATTCCGCTGGCGGAGATCCGGGACGCCCTCGCGACGCTCCCCGAGGGCCGCACCCCGAACCGGAAGGACTGGGAGAAGTTGTCGACGCGATGGCACGCGGATCTGGACCAGCGGATCGAGCAGTTGATCCGGCTCCGCGACAACCTGACCGGCTGCATCGGCTGCGGGTGCCTGTCGCTGGGCAGTTGCGCGATCGTCAACAGCCACGACCGGCTGGGCACGGCGGGACCGGGCGCCCGCACGCTGGACGTGGAACTGGACGGCCCCGCGCCGGGGGTGTGAGCGTCAGCTGTCGCCGAGCCACTTCTCGATCGCGTCGCGGTCCTGCCCGACCATGTCGCCGATCAGCTTCCTCACGAGGGATTCGATCTGTCCCCCGACGAGCGGAATCTTGACCTGCACCGATCCGGACACGTCGAGGAAGGTGACGTCGCCCGACGCGCGGAGCACCGACGTGCAGTCGATCTTCACGGGGATCCCGGTGGAACTGCCGCTGATCCGGCCCTCGGCGTGGTCGCCGTCGAGTGCGCCCCATTCGTCGGCCCGCTCGACCTTCAGTTCACCGGTGACGACCTTGCGCACCAGCCCGGGGAGGGAGGACGCGCCGATGGTGTCGCGCATCGTCGCCGTCAGCGTGCCGGGGCCGCGGCTGTCGTCGAGGGTGAGCTTCTCCGGCGCCTCCTCGAACCGGTGCTGCCAGAACGCCCGGTCCGTCACCGTCGCGTGCACACGGTCGATCGGGTACGCGATCTGTTCGGAGTAGTCGAAGCTTTTCGCCATGACGGCAGCCTACGACAACTCCGTGAGCGGCGAAGGAGTCCAGGGACTCGTCAAACGCGCACGGGCGGGGACCGCGAATCCGCCGGAACCAGGGACGCGATCTGCGGGGCGGGTCCACACTGGAAAAGCAGCAGCTGAGGGCAACTCGAGCAACCGAATGAGGGTGGGCATGGCCGACGGCGAACCTCTGATACCACCGAGTGCCGTCGACGTGGATTTCTCCGACGTCGCCTGGGGAGCGGACCGCACGATGTCCGACTTCGAGACCGGGATGTGGCGGATGGAGGAGGTGCAGCCGAAGCTGCGCTCGCCGATCGTCGCGGTCGACGTCCTCGACAAGCCGCCGGACTGGGAGCGGCTCGTGCGCGCCCACGAATGGGCGTCGCACATGGTGCCGCGCATCCGGATGCGGGTGGTGGAGCCGACGTTGCGGCTGGGCAACCCCATGTGGTCGGTGGACCCCGAGTTCGATCTCGACTATCACCTGTCTCGGGTGCGGCTGCCGGAGCCCGCGACGTTCGACCACGCACTGCGAATGTGCAGGCACATGGCGACCGAGCCGTTCGACCGCGCCCGGCCACCGTGGAGCGCGATGCTCATCGAGGGGCTCGACGACGGGCGCGCCGTGTACGTGGTGAAGACGCACCACAGCATCACGGACGGTCTCGGCGGCATCCAGTTGATGACGCTGCTGCACAGCAGGCGCCCCGAACCGTCGCCGGACAAACCGGATCGGCCCGCGCCGTTGCCGGAGCAGATGTCGGGTGGCGGCGCCCTGTTCGAGCAGGCGCTCGACAACGTGCGCAGCGCCCCCGGCCGTCTCGGCGGCCTGATCCGCGGCGCGGTGCGGACGGCGATGACGGTGGTCGGCGACCCGGTGGGCAGTGTCACGGAGGTCGCCGGTTACGCGAACTCGATCCGCAGGGTGGTGACCCCTCCCCCGACCACGGGTTCGGACCTGCTGCGCGACCGGGGGCTCGGACGCTGGTTCGGCGTGCTCGAGGTGAGTGTCGACGAATTGCGTTCCGCCGCCCACGTCGCGGGCGGGTCGCTGAACGACGCGTATGTGGCGGCACTGCTGGGCGGGTTCCGCCGGTATCACGAATCGTTCGGCCACGACCTCGAGACGATTCCGGTGGGGATGCCGGTGAGTATGCGTTCGGCGTCGGATCCCACCGGGGGCAACCGGTTCGCGGCGGCCCGGTTCGCCGGACCGGTCGGAGAACGCGACCCGATCGCCCGGATCGAGAAGGTACGCGCGATCATTCTGGGGTTGCGCCAGGAACCGGCGCTCGGTCTGCTCGATTCCGCCGCCCCGATCCTGGTCCGGATCCCGACGGTGGTGCTGGCCAACTGGTACCTCTCGCAGTCGACGGGCCTCGATCTGCAGGCCAGCAACGTCGCAGGCGTGCCCGTGCCCGTGTATCTGGCGGGTGCCCGGATCGAGCGGATGTTCCCGTTCGGTCCCGCCCCCGGCTGCGCGGTCATGGCAACCCTGGTCTCCCACGTCGGCACGTGTTGCATCGGTGTCAATCTCGACACGGCCGCCGTGACGGCACCGGCGCGGTTCATGTCGTGCCTGCAGGAGAGTCTCGACGAGATCGTCGAACTCGGCCGCGGGTGAAAGGAAAGGCTGGCGCGATGGACGAGCAGACGACACGGCCACAGGTCTACCTCATCGAGACGATGAGCGAGATGGAGGACGACGTTCTCCGCACGTGGCTGGAGCGGCAGGCGAACGACTCCGGTCAGCCGCCGCCCACCGTCCGCGTCACCGATCAGGCCCTCGCCGATCTGGCACGGCGCAAGGACGATCCGCTGCTCACCCCGCTGCGGGTGGTGTGGCTGCCGAAGGAGACGCATCCGGACGGCGCGCAGCGATTGCGGGAGACGCTGTCGCTGCGCGATCCGCTGCACCCCGGCCAGAACACGCAGCGCCGGGTGATGCGCGACGACCCGGCCCGGTGCCAGGTTCTGGAGGGCGACCCGGCCCCGCTCAGCGACCTCGAACGCCGGCTCGCCGAGAACGGCGGGGGGTCGCTTCCGGATTTCATCCGCCGCCAAGCGGCGCTGACCCTGGAGCGGGCCGAGCGCACGGTGCTGGGCACGCAGTACAAGGTGTCGAGGTTCGTCGTCGACGAGATCACCGACGCCAGCCGGTACCACGACGGCACGCACGAACTGTCGGCCCAGTTGAATCTCCCGGTCGCCGAGGTGGATCGCCGGGCCCGCGGGGCGCTCGACGAGATGGTCGCAGCCCAGAGCCGGCGGGCCATCGCTCTGTGGGATCAGTTGGGCCGCTACTTCTCCCGCGCATACCGCCTCGACGTCGACACCACCCGGCTCGACGACCTGCGGGAGCTGAACAAGGAACATTCCCTGGTGTTCCTGCCCAGCCACCGCTCGTACCTCGACCCGCTGGTGCTGCGGCCGGCGCTGCTCGCGAACGACCTTCCGCTCAATCACGTGATGGGCGGGCTGAACATCAATTTCTGGCCGATCGGGCCGATCGGCAAGCGCAGCGGCACCGTGTTCATTCGCCGCAAGATCGAGGGCGACGAGATCTACAAGTGGACGCTCCGCGAGTACATGCGCTATCTGCTCACGAAGCGGTTCAACCTCGAGTGGTACATCGAGGGCGGGCGCAGCCGCACCGGCAAGCTGCGGCCGCCGCGGTTCGGCCTGCTCAACTATCTTGCGAAAGCGTTCCGGGACAGCGGGATGTCCGACGTGTACCTCGTCCCGGTGTCGCTGACCTACGACCAGCTGTACGAGGTCGGGGCGATGGCGGCGGAGGCGCACGGCCAGGCGAAGAGCAAGGAAAGTCTGCGCTGGCTCTTCGGATACGTTCGGGCGCAGGGTCAGCGGCACGGCGTCGCGCACGTCAACGTCGGCAGGCCGATGTCGCTGGCGGACTACCTCGCCCAGGAGGACGACCTGCGGCTGGCGGTGCAGAAGACGGCGTTCGAGGTGTGTCACCGCATCAACGAGGTCACCCCCGTCACGGCGTCCTCACTCGTGATGCTCGCGTTCCTCGGCATCGAGGATCGGGCGCTCACCGTCGCCGAGGTCGGTGCCATTCTCGGACCCCTCGTCGACTACATCACGGCGCGCTCGCTGCCGACCGCGGGCGACGTGGATCTGACGGATCCGCAGGTGATCCGCAAGGCCGTGCGCACGCATCTCGACTCCGGGGTCCTGAAGAGTTTCGATCAGGGCACCGAGCGGGTGTTCTACCTCGGGCGCGATCAGCATCTCGTGGCAGCGTTCTACCGCAACAACACCATTCACTTCCTCGTGATGCGGGCGATCGCGGAAATGGTGCTGCGCGCCGCCGTCGATCAGCAGTTCACCGACCCGCTCGAAGACGGATGGAATGCGGCGCTGCGCATCCGCGACCTCCTCAAGTTCGAATTCTTCTTCAGCGAGAAGGACAGCTTCCGGAAGGAACTGCGAGCCGAACTGGACCTGATCGACCCGGCATGGCAGTCGAACCTGGGCGACCCTCAACATGCGGCGAACCTGTTGTCCGGGATGCGCATTCACCTGGCGCACCGGGTGCTGCAGCCGTTCCTGGAGGCGTACGCGGTGGTCGCGAGTCAGCTGCTGCGCACTCCTGTGGACCGGAAGTTCGACGAGAAAGCATTCATGACGGCGTGCCTCGCGCTCGCCGAGCAGCGACGACTGCGGCAGCAGATCGGGAGCAGCGAGTCGATTTCGGCCGAACTCTTCACGACCGCGCTCAAGCTGGCGCGGAACCGGGGACTGGTCGAACCGAACGCCGAGAACATGGCGGCCCGGCGGGTCGAGTTCGAGGCCGAACTCCAGACCTTGATCGACCAGGTGCTCCGCATCCGGGCCATCGCGCACGAGAATCTGGACCAGATGGGTGGTAGGTGAGTAGATGAGCGATCTCCGCAGTCTCCACGACGACATTGCGGCCGCCGTGCCGGGCCCGGCCACCCTCGCGGCGTTCGACCTGGACGGCACGTTGATCAGCGGGTACTCCGCGAGCGTCGTCTACCGGGACCGCCTGCGGCGCTTCGACATCAGCGTGGCCGAGCTTCTCCGCACCACGAATGCCGCGGTGGAGACCCGATTCCGGGGCGCCGACGTCGGCAATCTGATGCGCATCGGTGTGCAGAGCCTGGCCGGGCGCATGGAGGACGAGATGCAGGAGTGGGGGCAGCGGCTGTTCCGGCAGGAGATCGCGAGGATGATCTTCTCGGAGGTCCGCGGCCTGCTCGCCGCGCACCGGCACGCCGGCCACCGGGTGGTGATGGCCACGTCCGCCACCCCGTATCAGGCGCTGTCGGTGGCCGCCGACCTCGACATCGAACCCGAGGACGTGCTGTGCACGCGGCCCGCGGTCCTGGACGGGATGCTCACCGGCAAGCTCGAATCGGCACCGCTGTGGGGACCGGCCAAGGCCGAGGCACTGCGCGAGTACGCCGACAAGCACGACGCCGATCTCGGTGACAGCTTCGCGTACTCCAACGGCGCGGAGGATGTTCCGATGCTGAAGTCGGTGGGACACCCCGTGGCGCTGAACCCCGACCGCAAACTGGCGGCCACCGCGCGGCAGAACGGGTGGCCGTCGGTGAATCTGCGACCTCCCGAGAGCGGCGCCGATCCGATGTCCATCGCCCGCACCACCACCGCGATCGGCGCGCTGATGGGTGCCGCGGCGTTCGGTGTCTCCGCGGGCCTGCTCACCCAGAACCGGCAGACCGGCGCCAACCTGGTCGGCAGCTTCGGACCGGATCTCGCCCTCGCGATCTGCGGCATCAACGTGCGCATCAAGGGCAGGGAGAACGCGTGGTCGGCCAGGCCCGCGGTCTTCATGTTCAATCACCAGAGTTCGCTCGACCTGCTGGTGATCGGCAGCGTCATCCGGCGCGACGTCACCGGCGTCGCGAAGAAGGAGGCCGCGCGCGACCCCCGGTTCATTCCCGTGGGCGCCCTCCTCGACGTCGCCTACATCGACCGGTCGGACAGTACCAAGGCGCGAGCGGCGCTCCGCCCGGCCGTGGACAAACTGCAGTCCGGCGTCTCCATCGCGATCGCCCCCGAGGGCACCCGCTCACCGTCCCCGCGGCTCGGCAAGTTCAAGAAAGGCGGATTCCACCTGGCGATGCAGGCGGGGGTGCCGATCGTGCCGATCGTCATCCACAACGCCGGCGAACGGATGTGGCGGAACTCGCTCGTCGCGCACCCCGGCACCGTCGACGTCGACGTCCTCGCGCCCGTGCCGACCGACGGCTGGGACCTCGCGGACCTCGACCGGCACGTCGACGAGGTGCGCACACTGTTCGAGGACTGCCTGCACGGCGGGCACCGCTGAAGAGTTCTACGTTCCGGCCTTCACACTGCCGGTGAAGAAGAACGGCGCCGTGGTGCCGAAGCAGAACACGGTCACGTTGGATCCCTTCGCGAATCCATCCAGCTTTCCGACGCCCGCCTTGAGGCCGAAGTTCGAATCCAGCCCGAAGCAGTTCCAGCTTTCCTTGTCCGGCACTTTGATGTCGATCCCGCCACTGGCGCCCGTACTGAGCGTCGGTGATGCCGTCGCCGGGCCTGCTCCGACGAGCATCACCGGAGCGATGACGGCCGAAGCGATTGCCGTGCGGAGTGCGATCTTGTTCATTGTGCTCACCTTCGTGTGTCGAGTCCCGACTCTTCGGCGAACGGTGATGCTCGGCGGCTGCGGGTGCAGCCACCGGTGCGGTCATCGATCGCCGCCTACTACGCATATCGCTCCGACACCCCCGAAAAGTTTCACGACCCGCGTAGTCGACTACGCGCGACGGGTCTCGGGCCGTACGCGAGAGTCGATGTACACCGGTGGAGCATCGATGGGAGCGAAACAGTGAGCGAGACCAAGAGCGCCGAACCTCTCGACCGAATAGCTGTGCGACGCCATCAATTTCGGCTCAGCATGCTGGTCGCCTCGATGGCCGTCGCCGGCACCCTGATCGGTTCCGTGTCCGGAGGGGCGTTCACACTGCTGAACACCTCGAATCAGGTGGAGGCGACGGTGAACCAGTCCTCGAACGAGTTCCTGCGAACACAGCGGCAGCAGATCTACACGGAGTTCCTCACCGCGGCCAACGAGGTGCGCACCACCGCGGGTTCGGTGTCGGTGGCATTCGACCACTTCGACGGCCCCGATCTCTCGGGCGTGATGCTCGAAATCCTCGGGCCGCTACCGCGGCAGAATATCGTGCTCGGCTCGAAGTTCGCGGCGGTGGAGTTGATCGGATCCGAGGCGGTGGTGGAATCGGCACGGCGAATGGTGGTCGAGTATCTGGCCGGCGCCGAGACGATCGGCTGGCTGAGCAACGACTTCGCGGCCGATGACGTCGTGTCGGCGGACGCCCTGTCCGCCCGTCAGCAGCAGTTCGCCGACCACTTCCAGGCCGGGACGAGCGCCCAGGACGACTTTCTCACCGCGGTGCGAGGCGAACTCGGCATCCCCGAGCGCGGTGACCTGCCGTAGCCGCTACAGGAACTTGCTGAACTGGTCGTTGGCCCGCTGCATCACGAAGTCGTACGGCGGCGAGAACTTGCGGGCCCACCAGTAGCCGAACCGGATGTCCGGCGACGTGTACACCAGGTACCGGTCCTTCTTGATGCCGGCGATGATGCAGGACGCGACCTTCTCGGGCGTGACGGCGCGCTTTTCGAACCGGTGGATCGCCTTCTGGATGCGCGGATCGTCACGGTCGACACCCGCGATCTCGACGGTGCCCACCAGCGGCGTCTTGACCGCGCCGGGAACCACGAGGCTGACGCCGATCCCGTGCCGTTTGAGATCGAACCGCAGGACCTCGGACACTCCGCGGAGCCCGAATTTGCTTGCGCTGTATGCCGCGTGCCACGGGAGCGCCAGGAGTCCGGCGGCGGAAGAGACGTTGACGAGGTGACCGCCGCGTCCCGCCCGAACCATCGGGGGCACGAAACTCTCGATGATGTGGATCGGACCCATCAGATTGACGTCGACCATCGATTTCCAGTGACGGTGCTCGAGATTCTCGACCGTCCCCCACGCGGAGATGCCGGCGACGTTCATCACGACGTCGAGGCTGCCGAACTGGTCGTGGACGTCGGCGGCGAATGCGGCAACCGTGTCGTAATCGGATACGTCGAGCGCACGCGAGAAACTGACGGTGCCCCCACCGCTACCGACTTGCTCGACCGTCTGCGCGAGGCCGACTTCGTTGATGTCGGTGAGGAACAGTTCGGCGCCGTCGGCCGCAGCCGCCAGGGCCGTCGCCTGCCCGATTCCACTACCTGCGCCCGTGATCAGGCACTTCTTGCCGTCCAGCGTCTTGATCGCCATAGCCGTGTGCGCCCCCGTCGTCACCGATCCGTGTCGGCTGGAAGTCTACGCACGCAATCTGATTGCGCGCACGCAACTGCGGCGGCGCACGTGCCCGGAAGAGACTCGAACCGGCCCTCGGCGGGCCGGTTCGTGACGGTTCACAACCGCTGGGTCATTTCTTCCTGATAGGTACGAATCGTCCTCTCGATCCCGTTGGCATCGTCGTCGTTTCCTCGGTGCCGGGCGTCGTCGGCGCGCTCGCGCAGAACTCGAATCGCCTTCCGAAGCTCGGCGTCACTCATTCTGTGTTCCATATCACAATCATCCCCGACGGCTTCGGTTTTGACCAGACTCGCAGGTCCGCCGCCGGTGCCGCACCCACCTGAGCTGGACAATCGTCCAGCTCACCGAGGCAGTCCCGCACCCGACTCGCGGCGGCGGAGGAGCGGAACGGCGACGCGAGGCCCGCCGCCCGTGCAGAAGGCCCCTCTTCACAGTAGTGTTCACCAAGCCCCGCGGGCCGCGAGCGACCTCCCGACGTTGCGATGCGCAACGCAACACATTAGCCCTGAACAGGGACTATGGGCGTGCCGACCCCACGCCGCACACCCCTGCAACGGTGCCAGCAAACTCTCAGTGATTGAAGCAGCAACCATGAAGTCGCGCCCCCGACCGCGCGCATCGATGCGAGCGCCACTCGGCCCACACCGGCCACTCCCTTGAACTTTCAACGGTAGACCGTGCGTGACGAGCGCAGAGGGACGTCGAAAAGCCGAGAACTCCCCCGCGAACGGCGCGTGGTGATTGAAACATATATGAGATAAGGCACGCTCGAGCGAACGACGTTTTGCCTCTATGTTCGTGAGTTATCAATCGGTTATCATCGTGGTACGGTGTCGTTCACACGACTGACGCGCGCACGAGAGAGGACCCGGCGGCTCACAATGGCAGATTTTGCTGCGCGGTTGAACAAGCTTTTCGACACGGTCCACCCTCCGGGACGTAAACCGCATACCAACGCTGAGGTCGCTGCTGCGCTGATCGCAGACGGACATCAGATCTCGAAGCCCTACATCTCCCAGCTCCGATCGGGGCAGCGCACCAATCCGTCCGACGAGACGGTCGCGGCATTCGCCCGCTTCTTCAAGGTGAAGCCCGACTACTTCTTCAACGACATCTACGCCGCGAAGATCGACCACGATCTCGAGCTTCTCTCGCAACTCCAGGGATACGGACTCCGCAAGCTCTCCAGCCGCGCGTTCGACCTCTCCGAGGAGTCGCAGAATCTGCTTACCACGATGGCCGAGAAACTCCGCGCCAGCGAGGGGTTACCGGAGGTCCCGCCGGACGCGTCGCGCTGACCACGAGAACCGTTGGGCGGCAACGGGTTCACAGCCGATCGTTTCGCAGATTCGTCTGGGACTCGCGGACGCGGGCCCGACGACACCACCGGATTGTCCTGCCCGGCGTGCCTCGGTGGCGCATGATGGAGCAATGGTTGACAGACCGCAGCTCGGTCCCACGATCTTCGTCCTCTTCGGTGCCACCGGAGACCTGTCCAAACGCATGGTCCTCCCCGCGTTCTTCCAACTCGCCCTCTCGGGGCTCCTGAACTCCGAGTGGATGCTGATCGGCACCGGGCGGGGCAACGTTTCCGACGATCAGTTCCGCGACCACGTGCGCGACGTCGTGAACCAGTTCGGGGTGCCGCACGACGACGCCGACTGGGAACCGTTCTCCCGGCGGCTGAGATTCGCAGGCGGCGGTTTCACCCCCGACAATCCGGGAACGCTCCCCGCGGCCGTGCAGCAGGCGCGGCAGGACCTCGGCGCGGCAGATGCGCAGCTGGTCCACTACCTGGCACTGCCACCGAGCACATTCGCCGAAACCACCCGCGCGCTCGGCGCCCACGATCTGGCCCGCGGCGCACGCGTCGTGTACGAGAAGCCGTTCGGGACTTCCCAGGAGGCGTTCACCGAACTCGACGAAGCCGTGCACCACGTCCTCGACGAGAAGCAGATCTATCGGATCGACCACTTCCTCGGCAAGGAGAGCACCCAGAACCTGCACATCCTGCGCTTCGCGAACGGGATGATCGAGGGCGTCTGGAACCGGGAGCACGTCGAGCAGATTCAGATCGACGTGCCCGAGACGCTCGACATCGACGACCGCGCCCGGTTCTACGACGCCACCGGCGCCGTCCTCGACATGCTCGTGACGCACCTGTTCCAGGTCGCCGCCGAGATCGCGATGGAACCGCCGGAGACATTGGGCGCCGACGATCTCCAATCGGCCCGGGAATCGGTGATCGGGGCGTTCCGGCCCCTGGACACGGCCGACGTGGTGCTCGGCCAGTACGAGGGATATCGCGACGTGGACGGTGTCGCCGACGATTCGACGACGGAGACGTTCGTCGCCGCTCGGTTGTGGGTCGACACGGACCGCTGGAGCGGGGTGCCGTTCCTCCTCCGCACCGGAAAGATGCTGGGCGTCAGCAAGCAACGGGTGAGCCTGGTCTTCCGCAGTCCCCGGGGCCCGCTCACCGACATTCCGCCGGACGGCGCCGTCCTGACGTTCGATCTGAAGGGGGACGGCGAGATCGACATCTCCATGGTCGTCAAGGAACCCGGGCCCGACGACAGCCTGTCGGTGGGCCACCTGGGACTGCCCCTCGACACGGTGCCGCTCGGCCACGCCCTGGCACCCTATTCGCGGCTCATCCTCGACGTCCTGCACGGCGACCGGTCGCTGTTCACGCGCCCCGACGGCCTGGCCCACGTCTGGACCGTCGCCGACGCGCTCCTGCGGGACCCTCCCCCGGCCAAGCCGTACCCCGCCGGATCCATGGGACCGCCCGAGGCAGAGGACCTCGCCGCGCCCTGCGGGTGGCTCGTCACCGGTACGCCGGACTGACGGTCTCACCGTCCGCTGCGGCTAGTCCGCAGCCGAGTCGGCGGTGTCCACCCTGGTGGGAGCCGGGGCCGACGTGCCGAATCCGGTGTACGCGTCCGCGAGTTCGAGCACCCATCTGCGCGGCGACATTCCTTGCGGCGGCGCGATCCATTCGGTGTCGAGGACGTCCGAGGCGATCGGGTCGTGGATCCAGCGCGCGAGAATCTCGGCGCGCTCGGCCGTCGATTCCGGAAGGTCCTGTTCGTCCGTGTCGAGCGTGCCGGCACCCGCCTGCAGGTACAGCGCATCCATGACGTGGGCGACGGCGTCGGAGGCGCGGAGGACGGTCGTGCTGCCCTTGCCGTCGCCGTCGACCACTTCGGGGAACCGGGTGACGAGCACCGAATGCAGGGTGTCCATGCGGCGCAGGTCCTGCCGCGCGCGCAGCCAGGTTTCGGCGAGCACCCACACGGTGCCGATCGACACGATCACCGCAGCGGCGGTGTACGCCGGCGACGAGCCGACGACCCACGTCTGCCCCGACAGTTCACGCACCAGTCCCACGACGGCTGCCGCCAGGACCGTCGCGGATCCGACGACGATCAGTGAAATTCCCCGGCCGAGCGGGGTCCACGCGACGTGCCGGCCGCCGGTCACGACCACCGCGGTCAGCGCGATCACGATGAACACCAGCGCGGGAACGGGAACTCCACCGGCAAGCCCGATTCCGAGCACGACGGCCAGGGTGTAGACGATCACGGCAACCGCGCGCAGCGCCGGACGCGGGAGTATCGGCCACACGGACACCGCGCCGACCGCGCTCGCGGCGGCGAACAGCGTCCACGCCAGTTCGAGGACGACCTCCGACAGCCCGGCCGTCGGGGCCGCGGTGTCGAGGCGACCCGCGATGTCCGGGACGGCCAGCGTCGACGCGATTGCCGCGCTGGACACCGCCACCACCATCGCCACGCGCAGCGGCGTCGGTTGACGCGCGGCGACCCGGCCGATCCGGGCACCCGCCGCCGTCCACACGACGAGCGCAATCAGCCAGCCCATCAGCCGATCGCCTCGTCGTATCGGAGCACGGACACGGGAGTACCGCGCCCCTGCATCGTCTTCAAGCGGATGAGCAGCATCGACGCGAACGTCTCGGCCTCCCATTCGGCCACCTCGTCGGACGGCTGTTCGTCTCCCCGCCGCCGCGACCGCTGGCTGAGCATGTAGGCGATCAGGTCGTCCCCGGCTTCGAGGGTCGCGGCCACGATCTCTGCGCCTTCGTGCCGAAACACGATGTGACCCAACTCGTGCGCGAGCGTGCGGTCGAGGTCCGGCAGGCCCGGCGCCAGCACGATCACGTCCCGGTCCGGGTACGCGCGCCGCTGGCCGCACACCCCGGGCGCCATCGGCTTCGTGAAATCGAGTTCGATGGCGCGCTGCCGTTCGCGGGCCACCGCGTCCACCACGTGCCGGAGCGTCACGGCCTCCGCTCTGGCCGCCGCGTCACACACCGCGTCCACGGCCGCCGCCACCCGACGATGAGATCTGTTCGCCCCCACGACTACACCCCTCCATTCGAAGCGGGCGGGAAGAATTCCGCCCGCGCGGCCGCGATGCGCGCCTGTTGTGCGCGAGCACCCTTGAAGGTCAGCGCACCCGCTCCGCCTGCGCAGCACAGCAGCACGCCGACCCCACCGAGAACGGTGATCGCGGGCAACGGCTCACTGTGGACCACCGGAACCATTCCCGGCGGCGCGGCAGCCGGATCACCCTGGCCGGGCGCCTGCGCGCCGGACGACTGTGTGTCGCTGCCCGGGTTCTCCCCTGCGGGCCGGTCCTGGGGCGCGGAATCAGTCGGACCGTTCGTACCCGGTCCTGCCACGGCGCCGGGACCTCCTGCCGGGACTCCCCCGGACGCCGGGGGTGCAGCAGGGCTCTCGGAGCCCGGGGCGGCAGCGGCGTCGGAACCCCCGTCTCCGGAACCGCCACCTCCGGATCCGTCGTCCCCGGAACCGTCGTCTCCGGACGTGTCCGGGCGCAGGACTTTCGGTTCGGCCGGGGGCGGCAACGTGATCGGACGAGGCGGCGCGACCACGACCCGGGACGTCGACGGAGTCGACGTCTCCGTGGGTTCGGCGGTCCCGGACGGTTCCGTGGTCCCGGAGGGCTCGCCGGTCTCGGACGGCTCCGTGGTCCCGGACGGCTCGGACGGCTTGGTGGGCTGGACCGTCTCGCTGGGTTCCTGTGTCTCGCTGGGCTCTCCGCCACCGCATCCGCGCCGGCTCTCGCACGGCGGATGGGGATGTTGGGGCTTGCCGCCGCCGGGGGACCCGGTGGAACCGCCTTCGCAGCGACCGCCGTCGCATTCGTGGTACTGCGGACCGGCAACGGCGTCGGACGGGAACGCCGAAACGGTGATCCAGGCGAGCCCGGACAAGAAGGCCACGGCCAGCCCGACCACGGTCAGCCTTCGCAAGACACGACGCGCGCTCACCATGCACCCCCCTCGTATTCACGACACGACACCACGTTCACGGCGACATCGCCGCTGTCATGGTAACGAGCGAATCGAGCGGAGGTGCTGGTGGTGCCGGTGTCGGGGGACCGGCACCACCAGCGATGCCCGAGCCAGGTGGGACTCGAGCAGCTTCGGAGAACCCCTACGGGCTCGGGGTTATCGCCTGGAGGTACGGATCGGTCGGGGCCGTCGCGACGTCGTCTGGCAGGCCGGAGTTCACAGAACGTTCACCAGCAACATCGTCGCGGTGATGGTCGCGACCACCGTCGCCGGCTCCAGGAACTTCGAGATTTTGCGCATTGCCTGCATGTATTTCCACCCCGTGCGATCGACCCCTTGATGACCTACGGACAGTACACAGCATTCAGTTACCTTTTGGCAAATTTCGGCCGGAATGTCGCCGTCGCGAACCGCCGACGACGGCACTCACCCGAGCCGGAACGCAGAAGAGGCACTCGCTCCGGATGGAGTGAGTGCCTCTTCTGGGGTGGAGCTGAGGGGAATCGAACCCCTGACCTCTTCGATGCGAACGAAGCGCGCTACCAACTGCGCCACAGCCCCGCGCGGATCCTGCGATCCGCTCGGCAAACTCTAGCAGGCAACCCGCGGAGGGAGCGAATCGCCTGCACCGACGTGGCTTTCGGCCCGGATCGGAGGGCTACTCACCGGCGGCCCGGCGCATGGTCGCCTGCTGCATCGGCTCGTCGTCGAAGTGCTCGAGATGATCGAATTCGGGGTCCTCGTCGTCCACCTCGAGGACGACGGCCCCCGGACGCCGCAACCGGGCGGGGACGAGCCGGAGTTCGTCGTCGCTCCGGGATTCGACGCCCAGCCTCGAGCGGTTGAGACGCGCGGTTCGGCGACGGCGGATCTCCTGCTCGATCTGGACCTGCCTGCGCAGGTACGCCATGTAGGCGACGAGACCGGCGACGCCCGCCGCGAACGCCCACCACATCAGCGGAGAGATGATCAGCCCGAGCGCCGCCGACATGATCGTCGCGAACACCAGCCCGAGAAGCGACCGCTGCCGAAATCCGTATCGGGCCTCGCGCGCGATCGCGTCGGCCTCGGGGTCGAAGCCGCCACGTCCCCGGCGCACCGGCACGTACTCACCGACCGGTGCCCGCTCACCGTCGAATTCGTCTTCCTCTGCGTGAGTGTCCACAAGGTCCTCCGCGTCGTAGCCGTAGTGGTCCGGTTCCGGTTGCCAGTACGGGTCGCTGCGGTGCCCTGCCGCGGGTCCACGCTGCACGGGACGTTCGTCGCCGCGGTGCAGCACGCGCGTCGCGAGTGCTGCGTCACTGGTTTGCCGAATCCGGGGGCGGTTGTTCACCAGCATCGGGACCAGGACGAAGAGCCACACGACGACGAGCCCGATCCAGAGAAACGAGTTCGGCATTCGGCGACCTCCTCCCAATCGTCTACCAGCATGGATACCGCTGTTGACCCATCCAGGCTAACCGCATGAACACGCACATCTTCGCAGACGCGCCGATCTCACCATACTCAGGTGTCACATGCGTAACGCGGAAATGTGGCGCTCGGCATGCCCCGAGGGGCGAAGGAAACGATCGGGCAAAGACTCGCCGAAAGCCGAGTCCCGGTCGGGGCGCTTTGATACCGTCAGATAACTGCCGCATAGCTGGACATTTGTCCATGTCCGATTCGGCGGACATTCTCCGGTTGGCTTTGCCGGTCACGCCCAGACGGCGGCGGCGATCATGCCCAGGTGGCTTTGCCACTCCGCACGAGCGAATCCGCCACCGTGCCGGGCACGTCCTCGACGGTCATACCGACCAGAATGTGGTCACGCCACTGCCCGTCGACGTCCAGGTAGCGCGCGAGCAGACCCTCCTCGCGGAAGCCGACGTTGCGGAGCACCGCCTGGCTCGCCAGGTTCTCCGGGCGCACGGTGGCCTCCACACGGTGCAGACCCACGGGTCCGAAGGCATGATCGAGTCCCAGAGCGAGCGCACCCGTGGCCACGCCGAGCCCGTTGACGTCACTGGCCACCCAGTAACCGATCCACGCAGAGCGGAGTGCACCCCGCACCACGTTGCCGATCGTGATCTGGCCGCAGAAATTGCCGTCGAGTTCGATGGCCATCGGCAGCATCCGGCCCTTCCGCGCCTCCGAACGCAGACTGCTGCACAGCCCCGGCCATCCCGAAATATGGTGGCGCGCTTCCCAGGGCGCCTCCCCCGTCGGCTCCCACGGTTCGAGGTGCGCGCGGTCGCGGGTGCGCAGGCGGCTCCACGCGGCCGCGTCACGCAACCTGATGGCGCGCACCGTGACGACGCCACCCTTCACCCGCAGGGGCCCGAGATGCGGCGGCCAACCCGGATGCTGCGTCATCCCGCCTCACACCGATGCTGTGTCATCTCGTTCTCACACTGCGTCATCAGCCACGCTGCGCCAGGAACGCCACGTCGACCTGGTCACCCGTCCGCACCTCGGTGATCTCGGGGTCGATGAGGACCAGGCAATTGGCCTCGGCCAGTGTGGCGAGCAGGTGCGAAGACGCGCCCGGCGCCCCGCCGAGCGCTTGGACGAGGTACTCCCCCGTCGCCTCGTCACGCATGAGCTGACCCCGCAGGAAACCCTTGCGGTTCTCGATGGACGTGATGGGCGCGACGGTGCGGGCGGTGACGACGCGGCGCATCGGCTGCCTGCGACCCAGTGCGATGCGGATCAGCGGGCGCACCATCACCTCGAACACCACGAGGGCGCTCACCGGATTGGACGGGAGCAGGAACGTCGGAACCTCGTCCCGGCCGAGCTGACCGAAACCCTGGACCGACCCCGGGTGCATCGCGACCCGGTCGACCTCGAGGTTTCCGAGATCGGCGAGCGCGTCCCGCACGTCCTCGGAGGCGCCGCCGCCGACCGCACCCGCGATGACGACGATCTCGGACCGGATCAGCTGGCCCTCCACCACCTCGCGCAGGCGACGCGCGTCGGCGTTCGCGATACCGACCCGGTTGACGTCGGCGCCGGCGTCGCGGGCGGCGGCCGCCAGCGCGTAGGAGTTGACGTCGTATACCTGACCGGGTCCCGGGGTCCGGTCGACGTCGACGAGTTCGCCACCGACCGAGATGACGGACAGCCGGGGCCGGGGATGGACGAGCACCTTGTCGCGTCCCACCGCGGCCAGCAAACCCACCTGGGCGGCGCCGATGATGGTGCCTGCACGGACTGCGACGTCGCCGGGCTGCACGTCGTCACCGGCGCGGCGCACGTAGTCGCCGGAGCGGACCGGTTTGTAGATCTTGACGCGGGCTCGGCCGCCGTCGGTGCGGTCGAGCGGGAGGACGGCGTCGGCGAGCGTCGGGAGCGGAGCACCGGTGTCGACCTTGACCGCCTGACGGGGCTGCAGCCGGATCGGCTGCCGTGAACCCGCCGTGACCTCACCGACCACGGGAAGGGACAGTTCCACGGGAGCACCGTCGTCGTCCCGGATGTCGGTTCCGGCAGCCTGGACGTCGACGCTACGGACGGCGTAACCGTCGATGGCGGCCTGGTCGAACCCGGGCAGCGGCCGCTCGGTGACCACTTCTTCGGCACACAGCAGCCCCTGGGCTTCGGAGATCGCCACACGGACCGGCCGCGGCGCCACCGCGGCCGCGGTCACGATCGTCTGTTGCTCCTCGACCGACCGCAAGTTCTTGCCTCCCGAGCTTCTAGGATTCCGTCCGCTTCAATCGGTCGATCAGCCATTCGCGCAACGACGGGCCGTACTCTTCCATGTCCAACGCAAAGTCAACCGCAGCGCGGAGGTAGCCGCCGGGATTTCCGAGATCGTGTCTCGTGCCTCGGTGCACGACGACGTGAACGGGGTGGCCTTCCTTGATGAGGAGGGCGATGGCGTCGGTGAGCTGGAGTTCGCCGCCGGCGCCGGGCTCGATTTGCCGCAGCGCATCGAAGATCGCGCGGTCGAGGAGGTAGCGGCCTGCCGCCGCGAACGTGGACGGGGCGTCCTCGATGGCCGGCTTCTCGACCATGCCGGTGACCTTGAGGACGTCCGGATTGACGGCGTCGGGCACCGTCTCGACCTCGAAGACGCCGTACGCGCTCACCTGGTCCTTGGGGACGTCGATGGCGCAGAGGACGGTGCCGCCGCGCTTGCGACGGACCCGGGACATCGTCTCGAGCACTCCGCGCGGCATCACGAGGTCGTCCGGGAGGAGTACGGCGATGGCGTCCTCGTCGTCGTCGAGGACCGACTCCGCGCAGCCGACCGCGTGACCGAGGCCGAGGGGCTGGTCCTGGACGACGGACTCCACTTCGAGCAGGCCGGGAGCCTTGCGCACCTTTTCGAGCAGGTGGTACTTGCCGCTGGCCTCGAGCTTGCTCTCGAGGACGAGGTCTTCGACGAAGTGGGCGACCACTCCGTCCTTACCGGGCGACGTGACGATCACGAGCCGGCCGGCACCCGAATCGGCGGCTTCCCCGGCCACGAGTTCGATACCTGGGGTATCGACGACCGGGAGCAGCTCTTTCGGCACGGTCTTGGTCGCGGGGAGGAATCGCGTCCCCATTCCCGCTGCGGGCACGACAGCCGTGCGAAAGGCGCTGGCGGTGTGCGGGGCGGCGTCTGTCATGCCCACACCTTAACTGTGCGGACCTACCAGTCAGTCACCAAGATCCTGTCAGCTACCTCCCGGAACCCGTCGGAGACGCTCTCGGGCCGGCTCTAAGGTTGGGGCATGCACGCACGAACGAAGGACGAGTGGCGGCAGTTGGTGCTCACCGGGCGGCGTGCGCTGACCCCTGAACTCCGCACCGCCGAAGACCAGGCGATCGTCGCGCTCGTCACACGGGAAGTCGCCGGCGGATCGACCGTCTGCGCCTACGTCCCCACCGCGCTCGAGCCCGGGTCGCTGGACTTCCTCGACGCCCTCCGACGGGTCGCCGGACGCGTCCTCGTACCCGTCACCCGCGGTCCCGGCCCGCTCTACTGGTCCGAGTTCACGGGCGCGGACGGTCTCGCCGACGCGAGTTACGGCCTGCGCGAGCCCACCGGGCCGGTGCAGGAACCCGACGAGATCCGTTCGGCCGATACCATTTTCGTTCCCGCACTGGCCGTCGATCGACGGGGCGTGCGACTCGGCCGCGGCGCAGGTTTCTACGACCGGACTCTCGGGCTCGCCGCCCCCGGCGCACGGCTGATCACGGTGGTCCGTGACGAGGAACTGGTGTCCGAGCTGCCGGAGGATCCCCACGACGTACGGATGGGATGGGCTCTCACCCCCGGCTCGGGACTCGTCGCACTCGGCGAACAACGGGGAACGGACGGTCCGGAATAGTTCTCTGATTAGCGTTGTTGGCACTGTCGACTGTAGAGTGCTAAAACCTGCGGTTTGACTACACAGTGCGGAGGAACCCAGTGCCCACTTACTCATATGCGTGCACGGAATGCGACAACCGTTTCGACATCGTCCAGTCGTTCAGCGATAACTCCCTGACCGTCTGCCCCGCATGCTCGGGCAAGCTTCGCAAGCTGTTCAACTCCGTCGGCATCGTTTTCAAGGGCAGCGGTTTCTACCGCACCGACAGCCGCGGCACGTCCGGAGCGGCCAGCGAGCCGGCCAAGACCGATTCCGCCCCCGCAGCCAAGTCGGAAAGTTCGGCGACGGCCTCGTCCAGCTCGACGAGCACCGCGACCGCCGCGCCGGCCAAGGCTGCTGCCAGCTAGTTCTCGCGCTTCCGCGGGTTATCCACAACTTCTCGTCCATCCACAGGCGGGCCCGTTCGGCGTACCTACGGGCCTGCCGGTCTCCTAGCGTCGAACCATGTCGTTCGACCCTGCCCAGACCGGTCACCGCCGATCGAACCGTGCCCATCGAAGCCTGAGCCCGTCGTGGGCAGACCGGCTGTCGGATCTCACCCATCCCGGTTGGGCCCGCACCGTCGCCGCCAGACGCGTCCTGGCCGCCGCACTCGTCTGCCTCGCGCTGGCCCTCCTCGCCCGCGGGGACCCCGGCTCCGCCCGCTCCGCGGTCGTGGTGGCCGCGCGAGATCTGCAACCCGGCGTCGTCCTCACGGACGCCGACGTGAAACTGGTCGAGTTCGAAGCCGGGAGCCTGCCCGACGGCGCCGTCACTGCTCTGGCGGACGTAAACGGACGCACCCTCGCCGGACCGACCCGCGCCGGTGAAGCCCTCACCGACGTCCGGGTACTGGGCCCCCGTCTGGCCGCTGCCGCAGCGGGCATGGACGACGCCCGGATCGTCCCCGTCCGACTCGCCGACCCCGCCGTCACGGAACTCCTCCGTGAGGGCGATCGCGTCGACGTGCTCACGGTCGATCCCGGCACACCGTCGAATCCGGACCGGCGGTCCGGAGCCACCGTCCTGGCATCCCATGCCGTCGTCGTGCTGGTGACTCCCTCCGAGAACGGACGTGACCAGCGAGAACGGGTGGTGATGCTGGCGCTTCCGGCCTCCGACGCCACGACGGTGGCCGCGGCATCCCTCACGAACGCGATCACCGTGACCTTTCAGTGACCCGCCGCGCCGCGGGTCACTGATCTAGGCTTTTCCGGGAGACAGTGCTGGATGACTTGCCACCCACTCGAGGAGACGTCGACATGCTCAAGGGATTCAAGGACTTCCTGCTCCGGGGGAACGTCCTCGACCTCGCCGTCGCGGTCGTAGTCGGAGCCGCGTTCACCGCCATCGTCACATCGTTCACCAACAACGTGATCAATCCGTTGATCGCCGTTGCCGGCGGCGCCAACGATCTGGGCTGGGGTTACCAGATCATCGCCGACAACCCGGCCACCTTCATCAACATCGGCGCCGTCATCACGGCCGTCATCAACTTCGTGATCATCGCCGCGGTCGTGTACTTCATTCTCATCGTCCCGGCCAACGCCGCGAAGAAACGGTTCATCACCGAACCCGCCGACAAGAAGGCCAGCGAGGCCGACCTGCTGATCCAGATCCGCGACATCCTCGAAGCGAGCCTCCAAACCGACGGGGCGACAGCGAGTTCCGACGGAGCGCACGCCATGCCCGCGGAGAAGGCCGCGAAGCTGGAGCAGACCCGCGAATAGCACTTCGACGACTCCGGGCCCGTGCAGCAGCTGCGTGCACGGGCCCGGAGTCATGGATGGAACGAATATCAGCCGAGGCTGAAGGGCTGCCCCCACAGGGTGACGGTGCCGTCGACCGACTCGGTCGAGACCGCAACCTTGACGTAGGAGCGAGCCTGCGCGTAACCGGCGCAACCGGACACACCGAACGTCTCGTCGGAGTACGTGAAGCCACCGCTCTTGCCGGTGAACTTGAAGCTGCTCTTGTGAGCCTCGGCGCCGTAGCTGTCCTCGTACTCGATGTCGAGGATCGGCACGTTGGTGGCCTGGCCGGGTCCGATCGTGATGCCGCTACCGGCACCACCCTCGGCCGGAATCGACGCGGCAGGGCCGCCGGCCGCTGCACCGATGACCTCGGACGGCGTCAGGCTGGCACCGGCTTCACCGTTGACCGAGCCACCGAAGTTCAGCTGGCACGCCACGATGTACCCGGCGTCGATGGTGCCGCCCTTGGCGGTGCCACCGTCGAGCGACACGTCGATCGAGCCCGACGCCCACACGTTGCGGTGCAGCGGGGTCGAACCCATCGACGGGCTGATGTTCGCGGAGTTACCGGTCTGGCGAACCGTCACCACGGTGCCGTCGAGCAGCGTCTGGGTGACGGTGCCGTCCTGCAACGGAACAAAGGTGTCGGCGTTGGCCGCACCCGTGGAGAAGAGGCCGATCGCGACGGTGGCCGCGGCCACCACGCCGGCAGCCTTGGCGCCGTGGCGCAGGGTCTTGCTGTTCATTGTTCCCCTCTAGGGTTTCTTGCTGTGGGCACGCCCGTGGCCACCCACAGGACTCGACAAGGTTGGTTGTTCGGGTGCGCGGCGATCAGCCGATGCTGAACGGCTGCCCGTAGAGGGTCGACTTGACGTAGTGGTTGCCCGGAATTTCCAGCACGGTGTACGCGCGAGCCTGCGCGTAGCCGCCGCAGCCCTGGAGCTCGATCTGCTGGTCGCGGTACTGGATCGCCGAGACACCGGGCTTCAGGTCCGTCTTGGACTTGACCTTCGCGAACTTCACCTCACCGGCGCTGATCGGAATCGACAGCGAACCACCCAGGCCGAGCGAGTCGAGACCGAGATCGGCACTCAGACCACCCTCGAGGCCGGTGATGTCAGCCTGGCAACCCACGATGTAACCGGTGGTCAGCGTCGCGCCTTCCTCCGGCACCTCTCCGCCGAGTTCGGCGAACACGTCACCCGACACCCACGCGACGCGGCCCGCGCCGTTGGCGGCCAGCGACGGCGAAACCAGAGCACTCTCGGCGTTGCGGGCGATCTTGGCCGTGACGCCTCCTGCGTTGACGACCTTCTCGCCACCCGGCAGCGGCACGAACGTGTCGGCATTCGCAGCGCCGGTGGACATCAGGCCGAGTGCAACAGCCGCGACGGCGCCGAGGCCGGCAACGCGGACCCCACGGCGCAGGCCTGACTTACGGATCTCGCTCATTCTTTCCCCTCATCAGGTACCACCTACCCGGCGTTCGGTTAGGCAGTCTTTACCTCTTGACGGGATAAAGTTAGCTGAAACAACGTCCAAATGTTATAGCTACGTGTCCGAATCCGCCTCCGCGCCAGCATCCGTGTCTGAACTGTGACATGCGTAACAGCGCATAGAGCGAGGTTGGGGGCGTACGGAACTGCCGTACGCCCCCAACCTCGAGGTATTACATTGTTCAATTTTTTTTCGGCGTCATGCGTCAGCCGAGGCTGAAGGGCTGTCCCCACAGGGTGACGGTGCCGTCGACCGACTCGGTCGAGACCGCAACCTTGACGTAGGAGCGAGCCTGCGCGTAACCGGCGCAACCGGACACACCGAACGTCTCGTCGGAGTACGTGAAGCCACCGCTCTTGCCGGTGAACTTGAAGCTGCTCTTGTGCGCCTCGGCGCCGTAGTCGTCGGTGTATTCGATGTCGAGGATCGGCACGTTGGTGGCCTCGCCGGGTCCGATCGTGATGCCGCTACCGGCACCACCCTCGGCCGGAATCGCCGCGGCAGCGCCGCCGGTCGCCGCACCGATGATCTCGGAGGGCGCCATGCTCGCGCCGGCCTCGGCGTCGACGGAACCGCCGAAGTTCAGCTGGCACGCCACGATGTACCCGGCGTCGATGGTGCCGCCCTTGGCGGTGCCACCGTCGAGGGAGACGTCGATCGTGCCGGACGCCCACACGTTGCGGTGCAGCGGGGTCGAACCCATCGACGGGCTGATGTTCGCGGAGTTACCGGTCTGGCGAACCGTCACCACGGTGCCGTCGAGCAGCGTCTGGGTGATGGTGCCGTCCTGCAACGGAACGAAGGTGTCGGCGTTGGCCGCACCGGTGGAGAAGAGGCCGATCGCGACGGTGGCCGCGGCGACCACACCGGCAGCCTTGGCGCCGTGGCGCAGGGTCTTGCTGTTCATTGTTCCCCTCTAGGGTGAATGTCGCTTACGCGAGAAGTCGTGAAGTGAGATCTGCTTACGAGCAATCAGCCGATGCTGAACGGCTGCCCGTAGAGGGTGGCCTTGACGTAGTGGTTCCCGGGAACCTCGACGACGGTGTACGCGCGAGCCTGCGCGTAGCCACCGCAGCCCTGGAGCTCGATCTGCTGGTCGCGGTACTGGATCGCCGAGACACCGGGCTTCAGGTCCGTCTTGGACTTGACCTTCGCGAACTTCACCTCACCGGCGCTGATCGGAATCGACAGCGAACCACCCAGGCCGAGCGAGTCGAGACCGAGATCGGCACTCAGACCACCCTCGAGGCCGGTGATGTCAGCCTGGCAACCCACGATGTAACCGGTGGTCAGCGTCGCGCCTTCCTCCGGGATGTCGCCACCGAGCTCGGCGAACACGTCACCCGACACCCACGCGACGCGGCCCGCGCCGTTGGCGGCCAGCGACGGCGAAACCAGAGCACTCTCCGCGTTGCGGGCGATCTTGGCCGTGACGCTTCCCGCGTTGACGACCTTCTCGCCACCCGGCAGCGGCACGAACGTGTCGGCGTTGGCCGCACCCGTGGACATCAGGCCGAGGACTACAGCCGCAGCGGCACCCAGGCCGGCAACGCGGGCTCCACGGCGCAGGCCGGTCTTTCGGTTCTCGCTCATTCGTTCCCCTCATCAGGATTCTGCTGGTTCCCAGTCACGACCTTCGAGACTGAGGAGTGGTCCATGTCGGGCCCAGCGCAGTATCCAGAGCTGTGATGTCCGCAGAGTGAACTACGGATGATCACAGCTCGATAACCGCGCTGAAGACGAAATCACTGACGAAGCGTCAGGGTTCCGACTGGGCAACGGCACATCGACCCTGCCCTCCATCTCCAGTACTGACTCGCCGAGGACAGTAACCGGCAGGTGGTTGCCTAAGCAATTAATTCCTGCCGAAACAGAATCGTGATGTATGCCACACCCCGAAACGTGTCCAACGTGTGGGATTTGAGAGAAAATTCCGACCACTCGCCGACTCTGTGACCAGCAGGTTCACTGGCCGTTCACGTTAAGTTCGGTAACGTTTACATTCGGTTCACGAGCTCGAAGGATGTCTGTTCTGACCGAAATGCGAGGCCTGAAAGAACGCCGGGAACGGCTCTTCGCCCAGGGAAGTTTTCGCCGCGTCATAGCACAAAAACTCACGATGATCGCAGACCACGACCGCAGATCACGATTTGCTTAAGGTGAGGGTTTCGAAGATAACTACCCGTGATGTGGGGGGCGCTGTCGGCGCAGCCACTCGTCGCCGGCGGCGTCGGAGGAGGACCCTTCGCCAGGTTCGCGTTCGTCCGCGGTGGTGTCGGGGAAGACGTCCCCGAAGATGCGTTCGAGCCGGGCCCTGTCGATCGGGGCCCGGCTCGGAACTGCCTGCTCGTCGGGCCCGCTCTGCGAACCCGGCTCGTCGGAACGAGAAATCGTCTCAGCCTTCCAGACCGGACAATTCGGAAATCACGTGCGCCGCGAGCGGCGTCAGGGTGGCCATGCCGTCCCGGACCGCGGCACGCGAGGACGCGAGGTTTACCACGAGTGTGCTGCCGGACACACCGGCGAGCCCGCGAGACAGGCCGGCGTCCAGCGAACCCGCGGCCAGACCCGAAGACCGGAGCGCCTCCGAGATTCCGGGAATCTCGCGGTCGAGGACCTCGGCGGTGACGTCGGGGGCGACGTCGCGGGGCGACACGCCTGTGCCGCCCACGGAGACGACGAGGTCGACGCCGCCGATGACGGCGGTGTTGAGCGCATTGCGGATCTCCACCTCGTCGGCCGCCACCGCGACGATGGCGTCGACGATGAAGCCGGCCTCGTTCAGCAGTTCCGTCACCAGAGGCCCGATGGAGTCCTTGCCGTCACCGTGAGCGGTGCGGTCGTCGACGATTACCACCAGCGCGCGGCCGGCCAGCGAGGCTTCGATGTCCATGGTCCCTACCGTAGTGGCCCCGTTCAGAACGGACTCGACCTGCCCGAGAATCCCCGTGTTCATCAGCGGCCGCCCTGTTCGGCGGTTCCGAGCGTGACGTCGACGGTCTTGGAATTCGATCCGTTCCCGTCGGTGTAGGTGATGGACACGTTATCTCCCGGTGCGTGTGAACGGATGGCGGCGATGAGCGCGTCGCCGCTGGTGATGACCCGGTCGTCGACCTTGGTGATCACCGAGCCCTTCGGAATTCCCGCCTTCTCCGCCGGGCTGCCCGACGTGACCTCGACGACGGTGGCACCGTTGGCAGCATCCTGCGACGGGACCTGGATCCCGATGACGGCCTGCGTGGCCTTGCCCGTCTTGACCAACTCGTCCGCGATGCGCCGCGCCTGATCGACCGGGATCGCGAAGCCGAGTCCGATGGAACCGCTCTGCTCACCCGCGCCGGAACCGCCGATGCTCGCGATGGCGGTGTTGATGCCGATCAGCTGACCGTCCATGTTGACGAGGGCGCCGCCGGAGTTGCCCGGGTTGATCGCCGCATCCGTCTGCAGGGCGTCGATGACGGTGTTCTGGTTGCCGGACTCACCGCTGGTGGACACCGGGCGGTTGAGCGCCGAGATGATGCCCTCGGTGACGGTCCCGGCGAGCCCGAGGGGCGAACCGATCGCGACGACCTGCTGTCCGACCTGCACGTTGCCGGACGTTCCCAGCTCGATCGGGGTGAGGTCGGTCTTGCCGTCCACCTTGATGACCGCGAGGTCGGATACCGGGTCGGCGCCGACCAGCTTGGCGTCGGCCGTGCTGCCGTCGGAGAAGGCGACCGTCAGCTTGCCGCCCTTGGCGGCCGCGCCCGCGACGTGATTGTTGGTGAGGATCATGCCGTCGGACGAGATGACGATGCCGGATCCCTCGCCGCCGGAACCTCCTGCCGTCGCCACCTCGATCTGGACGACGCTCGGGACCACCTTGTTCGCGACCGCCTGCACCGACCCTGCCGGTGCGTTCGCTGCCGGGGTCGCGGTGTTCTTGGGGGCGTCGAGGGAGTTGGTCACTGCGGCGCCGCTGCCGTTGCGATCCGTCGCCAGGGAGCCCACGACGCCGCCGATGCCGCCGCTCACGAGAGCGAGCGCCACAGCGCCCACCACGATCGCCGTGCGTGCGGGACGCTTGGTCGCGGTCGCCGTCGATCCCGCTCCGGCCTGTCCTGGCCCCTGCAGGCCGGGGAACGGGCCCTGAGGCGTCCCCGGCTGCCCGACCGCGTGCTGGGCACCCGGATGCCCCGGGGCGCCGTGCTGGGGGTGCCCGAACTGCTGCGTGGGCTGGTGCGGCGCACCGTACGGATTGCCCTGCGGATACCCGGCGCCGTAGGCCTGCTGACCCACCGGACCGCCCGCCGGGTTGTGCGGCGTGGTCGGGAACTGCTCGGTCGAGTGGTACCCCGGCGTCGGAGGCTGCGCCGGATGGTCGGGGCGCCCGCCCCGGTCGCCACCGGCGTTGTCGCGGCTGTCGCCGTCGGGGTTGTTTCGATCCTCGGTCATCGCATCACTTCCATCTCCCGCGACCGCCCGCAGGGGCAGTCGCACCGTCTCTGTCCACGAGAGTGCCCGGTGGGACTGAGAAGGTCCTGAGACCGGCCTTTGAGTTAGCCGAGACCTCGCGCTTCGAGACTATTCCGCTTCGGGTTCACCTGGAAGGACGATGCGGATGAGCGCACCGCCCCGTTCGGAGACGTCCACCGCGATCGTGCCGCCGTGCTTGACCACCACCTGCCGGACGATCGCCAGCCCCAGCCCCGAGCCGGGCATCGAGCGCGACGCCGTGGACCGGTAGAAGCGGTCGAACACCAGCTCCCGATCCTCCTCCGGAATGCCCGGACCGGCGTCGTCGACCGTCAGCTCGAGAAGTCCGTCGCCCGCCGGTTTCATCGCCACCCGCACCTGCTCACCGGTAGGGCTCCACTTGGCGGCGTTGTCGAGGACGTTCAGCACCGCCCGCGACAATCCCGCGTGGTCGCCGTAGACGAACCAGGGAACGGTGACGGCGGTGAAGTCGATCTCGTTGCGCCGACGTCGCGCACGCTCGAGGCTACGGTCCACCACTTCGCTGAGATCGACTCTCTCGAAGACGGTTTCCGGTGCGTCCTCGCGGGCGAGGTCGACGAGGTCGCCCACCAGCTGCGAGAGTTCCTCGATCTGCGCCACCACGTCGGTGCGCAGTTCGGCCATGTCCTCGTCCGGAATGTGCGGCGCGCCAGGACGACTCGACGCGATCAGCAACTCCATGTTGGTGCGCAGCGACGTGAGCGGCGTCCGCAGTTCGTGCCCCGCGTCGGCGACGAGCCGGCTCTGCCGCTCCCGCGATTCCGCGAGCGCCCTCAACATGGTGTTGAAACTTTCGGTGAGCCGGGCGAGTTCGTCGTTGCCCGTCACGGGCATCGGCGTCAGGTCGTCGGTCCGGGCCACCCGTTCCGTGGCGGCGGTGAGCCGGGCGATCGGACGCAGACCGGTGCGTCCCACCGTCGTTCCGGCGGCGGCCGCGAGGACCACCCCGCACCCGCCGACGATGAACAGCACCCAGGCCAGCCGGTCGAGCACCGCACCCGTCGGCGCCAGCCGCTGCGCGATCACCAGCGTGCTGCCGTCCTGGGTGCGCTCGGCCAGCACCCGCTGGTTGTCGGCGGTGCGCAGGGACGTGTCCTGCTCACCGCGCGCCACCGACAGCTCCGGCTCCCCGATCGGCACGTCGGAACCCGGAGGCGTGTACGTGTCGAGGTCCGGAAAGATCAGCGCCACACTGATGTCCGTCGTGTACAGCGTCGCACCCGCGATGTAGCGCGGATCGAACGTCACGAGGTTGCTGTCGATCAGCGCCGACGCGCGGTTCCGCAACTGGTTGTCGACGTCCGCGTACAGTGCCCGCGACACCACGGCGTACGCCGCGATCGCCATCACCGCCACCGCGATGGCCACCACGGACGCGGCGAGCAGCGTCACCCGCCACCGCAGCGACACCGACCGCGTCAACGGCATCGGAGGCCGCATCTCGGGCGGTAACGGGATCGGTCCTGTGGGGTGCCGAGAAACGGAGTGCGTCTCGTGCTTCGCCGCCCCCGACTTCGGGGCGGTCCGGTGGAACGGAACTGCCATCACGGAGGCGTCTCCCGCAGCACGTAGCCGACCCCGCGGACGGTGTGCAGCAGGCGGGTCTCTCCGTCCGCCTCCGTCTTGCGGCGCAGATACCCGACGTAGACCTCGAGCGCGTTGCCGGACGTCGGGAAGTCGTACCCCCACACCTCCTCGAGGATGCGACCGCGGGTGAGCACCCGGCGCGGATTGGCCATCAGCATCTCGAGGAGCGAGAACTCCGTGCGGGTGAGGCTGATCGACCGCTCGCCACGCGTCACCTCGCGGGTGACCGGATCGAGCGTGAGGTCCTCGAACGTCATCTTCTCCGAATCGATGCCCGGCTCCGGCGCCGCGCGGCGCAGCAACGCACGCAACCGGGCCAGCAACTCCTCGAGGGCGAACGGCTTCGGCAGGTAGTCGTCAGCCCCGGCGTCCAGACCCGACACCCGCTCCGACACGGAATCGCGCGCCGTCAGGACGAGAATCGGCAGGTCGTCGCCGGTGCTCCGCAACCGGCGGCACACCTCGAGACCGTCCAGACGCGGCATCATCACATCGAGCACGAGCGCGTCGGGGCGCGCGGTCGCGACCTTCTCGAGAGCATCGATACCGTCGACGGCCAGTTCCACCGAGTACCCGTTGAAGCTGAGAGACCGCCGTAAGGACTCCCTCACGGCGCGATCGTCGTCGACCACCAAAATGCGCATACCCGACAGTTTGGCCCGATCAACTGAGATATGTCTGAGAAGGGGACCTCGACACGAGATGTCGCCGGTCATTCCAGGACACGCGGACCCGGCAGCCCCCAGTTCCTCCACAACGCCACCACCCGCAGCGCGGACGCGAACACCGTCCCCACCACCAGGGCCACATCGGTACCCGAACCCCACTCGCTCACCGCGACGACCAGCGCCGAACCGAGCAGCGCCGGCACCGCGTAGAAGTCCCGCTGCAGCAGCAACGGGACCTCGTTCACCAGCACGTCACGCAGGATGCCGCCGCCGATCGCCGCCGTGCCGCCGATGAGGCACGACGCCAGCGGACTCGCCCCGTGGTCGAGCGCGATCACCGCCCCCGTGCTCGCGAACAGGCCCATCCCCAGGGCGTCCAGCACCAGGATCTCCCGGCGGAGCCGCCCGACAGTCGAATGCAGGAAGAACACCAGCAACGACATGCCGAACGACGTGCCGAGGTTCGGCCAGCTACCCAGCGACGTCGGCGGGTGGATGCCCAGCAGGACGTCGCGGACGATGCCGCCGCCCAGCGCGGTGAACACACCGACCACGCACACACCGAAAATGTCGAGGCGCTTCGTCACCCCCACCAGGGCGCCCGACGCCGCGAACACCGCAATGCCCACGAGTTCCAGGATGTACAGCAGCACCCGCCAAGGTTCGCACGGGGCGCGTCACTTTCCGGCCGGGTCCACCAATCCCAGCTTCACGGCCTTCACCAGCCGCCGCGGCACACGGTGCGTCGCGCCGCCCACTCTCACCTCGACGAGGTCGGGTGCCTGCGCCTTCCACTGCGATCTCCGGCTGCGCGTATTGGACCGCGACATTCTGCGTTTCGGTACTGCCATCTTCTGTCTGCCTCCTTCGTCGGCCCGTGAGTACTTGTTAACCGCCCGCGGTTAACAAGTACTCACGGGCGCCTGCGTACTCCGTACCGGCGCTCGAACTTCTCGACGCGGCCCGCGGTGTCCATCACGCGCTGCGCACCGGTCCAGAACGGGTGCGACTCACTGGTCACGTCCACGACCACCAGCGGATAGGTGTTGCCGTCCTCCCACACGGCGGTGCGATCGCTGGTCAGCGTCGACCGCGTGAGGAACGTGGTTCCGGTGCTCGCGTCCTGGAACACCACGGGGTGGTAGTCGGGATGGATTCCTGGTTTCATTCGTGTCCCTCTCTCGATTCGGGTTCTGCGTAGGGTGATTCGCTGCTCTCGCAGGGGTCTTCATGGAACTGCCCGAACGGGTCGGGCCACGACCGCCAGGCGTCTTCGTCGGCGAGTTCGTCGTCGGTGACGAGCGCCCACTGCAGCGTGCGGCCGATCTCGGTGGGGTCGGCGGCATGCACCAGCACCACCAACGACGTGTGCCGGTCGCCGAAGCGTTCGTCCCAGCACAGCGCGGCCATCGCACGACGCGCGACCCCGACCTGTTCCTGTTCCTCCGGGGTCATGGCCGCGAGCCAGCGGTCGGCGCTCGCCACCCGCAGTCCCCCACCGGCCGACTCGAGCCACAGCGCCTCGTCCGGCTGCGTCGCGACCCACACGCGTCCGCGCGAGGTGACGACACCGTCGAGGAGCACGTCGACGGCCTCGTGCAGCCGCTCCGGGTGGAACGGGCGGGTGGCGGTGAACTCGACGAGCATCACGCCGCAGTCGTGGGACAGCGGCGGCTGTCCGCGCAGCAGCGGTGAATGGGCGTGGGACGGCTCACCGCGCCGCGCGCCGGCCGGGATGTCGAGGAGCAGTCGCTCGACGTCGGGGGTGTCCCCGCCCCAGCTGATCGGTGCGTCCGGTGCGAGCCGGGCCAGGACGGCGTGGAGCCTTGCCTGCTGCCAGCCGTCGCCCGCGCTGCCCGACACGACGAGGGCGTCGGCGAAGTCCACCTGCCCGACCGCGACCTGCGCCACGGTGCGGTCGTCGTCCAGCGCGTCGTCGCCGGTGGCATCGGCCAGCCACGATCCCGCGTCGAGGCAGGTCACGACGCCGTCGACGCGGACGTCCCGCGAGGCCGGACCGTCGATCTGCCCGACCACACCGGACACCGACACGTGCTCGACCGCCCAGCAGACGGACTCGGGTTCGAGCCTGCGGTCGAGGTGCAGCACGATGCGCTGCACCGAACTGCGGGTGTGCAGGCGGCGGATCAGCGGGAGGAGGTCCTCGCGCAGCGTGCAGGAGATGCAGCCGTGTGCCAGTTCGAGGATGCGGAGGCGCTCGCGCGGCGCACCCGACTCCAGGGTGGTGACGGTGCGTCGCACGATGCCTTCGTGCACGAGGTCGAGGTCGTGATGCACGACGACGGTGCCGTCGCGGAGCAGCGAGCGAGCCGCGTCCTCGGTGGGGCCGTTCCAGCCGGATACCAGGATCAGCGGCGTCCGGCCGTCGAGTATCTCGTTCACGAGCACCCTTTCGATAACGATTGTCATTACGTTGACGGAACGCTACATTGGAAACTCGCCGTTGTCGAAAATGATTGTCATCACCCTCTCGTCGAGTGGTCGCGAGAGGCAGAGAGGAACGCCCATGTCGGCGCACTGCCAGGTGACCGGACGCCAGCCAGGATTCGGCAAGTCCGTGTCGCACTCCCACAAGCGCACCAACCGGCGCTGGGATCCGAACATCCAGAAGAAGACGTATCTCCTGCCCAGCGAGGGGAGGCGGATCACCCTCACGCTGTCCGCGAAAGGCATCAAGACCGTCGACCGGGACGGCATCGAAGCCGTCGTCGCCCGGATCCGCGCCCGCGGGGAGAAGGTCTGATGGCCGCCCGCAACGAGATCCGCCCGATCGTCAAACTCAAATCGACGGCGGGCACCGGCTACACGTACGTGACGCGCAAGAACCGCCGCAACGACCCGGACCGTCTGGTGATGAAGAAGTACGACCCGGTCCTGCGGAAGCACGTCGATTTCCGAGAAGAGAAGTAGAAGACACCACACATGGCAAAGAAGTCGAAGATCGCGAAGAACGAGCAGCGCAAGATCGTCGTGGCACGCTGGGCCGAGCGCCGCGCGGAGCTGAAGGAGACCATCCGCCGTCCGTCGAGCAGCGAAGACGAGCGCGCCGAGGCCCGGGCGGCACTGCAGCGTCTGCCCCGCGACGCGAGTCCGGTACGATTGCGCAATCGAGACGCTGCGGATGGACGTCCGCGCGGCCACCTGAGGAAGTTCGGGCTCTCTCGCGTGCGTGTTCGCGAGATGGCGCACCGCGGGGAGCTGCCAGGCGTCCACAAGTCGAGCTGGTAAAGGAAGAAGATGGCAGTCAAGAGAGCACCGTCGAAGAAGCCGCGTCCCGTCGAGGGCCGCAAGCCCAAGAAGAACCCGTTGTTCGCGGCCAAGATCGAGTACGTCGATTACAAGGACATCAACCTTCTCCGCACGTTCATCTCGGACCGCGGCAAGATCCGTAGCCGCCGCGTCACGGGCCTGACCCCGCAGCAGCAGCGTCAGGTTGCCGTCGCCGTCAAGAACGCTCGCGAGATGGCTCTGCTGCCCTTCACGAGCCGGTAACTCGCAAGGCACCGAAAAGGCCGCGTAATCCTCGGATTACGCGGCCTTTTCGTCATTCCGGTCAGCCGAGCGCGGCCCGCATGTCGGCGATCTCCCTCTGCTGGGCGGTCACGATGTCGGTGGCCAGCTGCTTCGCGTCCGGGTTCTCGCCGTCGGCGAGTTCGGTGTTCGCCATGTCGATCGCGCCCTCGTGGTGCTCGATCATCATGGTCAGCCACTGCCGGTCGAATTCGGCGCCCGACAGTGCCGTCAGGGCGTCCATCCGATCGGTCGACATCATGCCGTCGCCGTGGTCCGTGCCGCCGTGGTCCATGCCGGACATGTCCGACGCCGGAAGCGGCTGTCCCCACTGCTGGAGCCAGTCGGTCATCCGGTCCATCTCCGGTTGCTGCGCCGCCTCGATCGCGGCGGCGAGAGCGACCACATCGGCGTTCTCGGTGCGGCCGGCGACCAGGTCGGCCATCTCCACCGCCTGCGCGTGATGCGGATACATCCCGTTCAGGAACGCGATGTCGGCATCGTTGAACCGTGCCTGCGAGTGGGCCACCGACGTCGTGGCCGCGGACGTCGAGGTGCCGGCCGAGTCGGCGCCGCACCCGGTCAGGACGAGGGCGGCGGCCGCCGCTGCGGAGATCAGAGCTGTGCTGGTAATACGCATGAGGAACTCCTCGTAATCACATCGGAAAATGACAGTCGGATCCGCCGGGGCACACGCCCCGGGCTCCCTGTCACACCCGCAGAATCGAAAGTTCCGCCAACGACAACACCGTCCACGGCGGCGGGCCACGCCCCGACTGCCCACCGTCGGCGCTCACCCGCGACCGTCGCGCCGCGGGATCCGCGGACCGCCACCACAGCAGCATCGCCGACGTCAGCGCGGCGATCACCACGATCACACCGGCACACTGGTGGCCGGTGAGATGCGGCTGCTCGCAACCGTCCCCGCCGCATCCGTGGGGGTCCTCGCCGTGGGTCGCGGTGGCCGAGGGCTGTTCGTGCACCGCGGCGATCACGGTCGGCGCGATCAGGCTGTGCATGAGGAGCACGCCGGCGGCGACGGCGATCAGTAGTGCGGCACGCGCCGCGACTGTGCGCCTCCGCCCTGCTGCCGTCTCCACAGCCCCACTGTAACCGGACATACCCAGTGGGGGTACCCAGGTGAGTGGCGATTCGTGCCCGAGGACACTGTGCCACTCACCTGGGGGGGACGTCGGGCAGGTGAGTGGCAAAGTGTGCCGGGGGACGCGTTCGCACTCACATGGGGGTGTGCGCGAGAATCTCCAGACCCTGCTGCTCGAGTCCGCCGATCGTGTCGGTGAGAACGACGAGTCCGCGGCCGTTCGCCCGGTCGAGCACGACGGTGCACTGGAAACCACCCGTCGCGCCGCCGTGCAGTGTGTAGTCCCGGCCCTCGAACGGAACGCTCGACCACGTCAGCGCCCGGTAGCTGTCGCCGACCCACCGCGGGTCCATGGCGGCGCCACCCGGGACCGTGCCGTCGAGCAGAGCCCGGACGTACGTCGCCATGTCGTTCGCCGTGGACCGCAATCCACCGGCCGGGGCGTACGCATCCAGCGGCCACGGATCCTGCGACCGGTGCAGGACGTCGAATCCGCGGGTGACGTCCGCCGGTAGGTCGGCAGCGGTGAGCGGCATCCACGACTGCGACAGTCCGAGCGGGACGAGCATGCGCTCGCGCAGCAGCGACGGGTAGTCGGTGTGCGCGGCCGCGGCCAGTGCCTGGCCGAGCAGCGCGAAACCGACGGTCGAGTAGGAGTAGCTGCCGCGGGTCGTGAGCGGCGCCGACCGCAGTTGCTCGAGCAGCGTGTCCCGGTCGTAGGTGAACGGGTTGGACGCGACCACCCAGTGCCCGACGGCGACCACGGTGTCGGTGCTCATCGGGAACTGCGCCAGACCGGACGTGTGCGACGCCAACTCGAGGAGCGTCACGTCGCCGACCGGCGCACCCTGCAGCGGCAGCACGTCCGCGACCTTCGTGTCCTCGCGCACCTCACCCCGGGCGACGGCGTCGACGAACAGTTCGGCGGTGAACGTCTTGGTGACGGAACCGATCTCGAAGTCGGTGTCCTCGGTGGCCCCGAAGTTCGCGTACCGGGTGCCGGAGGCGTCGATGTACGCGACGCTCGCGTTCTCCCGGTAGCTGCGCCCGAGGACCTGTCCGGCGAGCGCGATCAGAGCCGGATCCCCGCTCGACGGCGGTGCCAGCGCCGACGCTATGGGAGCGGCACCCCAGGCGAGGGTCCACGCACAGAACAGCGCGCAGAGAACGGTCGTTCGACGCAGCATTGCGACTCCTCGCGCGCGACGGAACGCGCACACAGACGATGTCCCCGACCGGACGCCATTGTCACCCACCCGAACGCCTCGCACTAGACTTCGGAAGGTTTGCCGACAGAGGCATCCCTGTCGAGGAGGTGCCCCGCAGCGTGTCGGGAGTGGTTGCGGGATTCACCGTCATATTCGTGATCATCGCGATCGGCTACATTCTCGGCCGGCGCGGGACGCTGGGCGCGGAGGGCGAATCCGTCCTGGGCAGGCTGGTGTTCTTCGTCGCCACACCGGCGCTGCTGTTCGAATCGCTCGCATCGTCCGACCTCTCGGTGATCTTCTCGCCCACTCTGGCCGTCGCGGCTGCCACTGCATTGACGGTCGGCGCACTGTACATGGTCGTCGCGAAGCTGTGGCTACACAGGCCCCTTCCGGAACTGACGATCGGTGCGCTGTCGTCCTCGTATGTGAACTCCGCGAATCTGGGCATTCCCATCGCGGTCTTCGTGCTGGGGGACGCCTCGTTCGTGGCGCCGCTGCTGCTGTTCCAGATCATCGCGTACTCCCCGATCGCCCTGACCATCCTGGACGTCACCACCCTCCGGCGCGGCGCCTCGCGACTCGAGACGGTCACCGCGCCGTTCAAGAACCCGATCGTGGTGGCGGGCGCCGCGGGACTGCTGATCGCGATCCTCGGCTGGACCCCGCCCGAGGCGCTGATGCAGCCGTTCCGGCTCATCGGTGGCGCGTCGGTGCCGGGTGCACTGCTCGCGTTCGGCATCTCCCTGTACGGGGTGCGGGTGCTCGAGAAGGGGACGAGTCCGCGTCGCGACGTCGCGCTGGCATCGGTACTCAAGATCGTCGTGCAACCCGTGCTCGCCTACCTCATGGCGCGCTATCTGCTCGGGCTGGACGGCCACGAACTGTTCGCCATCGTGGTGGTGGCGACGCTCCCGACGGCGCAGAACGTCTTCGTCTACGCCAGCCGGTACGGGGTGGGAACGGTGATGGCCCGGGACACCGCATTCGTCACGACTCTGGCCGCGATTCCGGGGATTGCGCTGGTCTCCGGCCTGCTCGCGGGATGAGGTTACCGTGGCTTATGCGCGTAATCGCCCTCGCAGTGCTGGCCTGCCTCGCCGTCGCCGGATGCGGGTCCGGTTCGAGCACCGACGAACCGACGATTCCCCCGGAGATCGCGTCCGCAGTGGATCCCAGCCCGACCAATCCGTCGTCGGGGATGCCCATTCCCTCCGAAGTGCCCGGCGAGGACTTCGGCACCGTCTTCGAACCGCGGCCCGACATCGTCCGGGCGAACCCGACCCCGTTCGAGTCCTGGTCCCGCGCGGACGGCAACAAGGTGGCGATCCACTTCGTCACCGGAACCCCGGAGTGTTACGGCGCCGACGCGACGGTGACGGAGACCGACACCACCGTCACGATCTCGCTGCGCACCGGCACCCTCCCGGAGGCGGCCGACAAGATGTGCATCCTCGTCGCCGTGTTCGGCACCCTCGAGGTCCAGTTGCAGGGGCCGCTCGGCAATCGTCAGGTCATCAACGGATGACCTGGTGAAGCACTGGTTCCTCAACGTCTGCGTTGCCACTGCTCTCCTCCAGGCCGTCTATCACGCCGTCCGCGTTCTCGTCTCCTACCGCGTCCTCGCTCTCGGCGGCGACGCCGTCACGATCGGCGTCGTCACCGCGCTGTTCTCGCTGGCGCCGCTGCTCGTGGCCGTCCGGATCGGACGCGCCGTGGACCACCGGCATGCGGCCGCGGTCCTGCGGATCGGGGTGCTGCTGACCGCCCTCGGCGTCCTGGTGATCGCCGTCAGCGGCGACCTGATCGTCCTCGGACTCGGGAACGTGATCCTCGGTTTCGGGCAGATCCTCGTGACCGTCGCCGGGCAGGGATTCATCACGCTCCTCTCCCCGCAGGGTGAACTGGACCGTGGTTTCGCCGGATTGACGCTCGGCGTGTCGATCGGCCAGGCCGTCGGGGTACCGCTGGTCGGCGTGATCGCGGCGGGAAGCTCGGACGGCGGGGGCGTCGAGACGACCCTGGCCCTGACGGTGATGGGCGCGGTGGCGCTGGCCGCGGTCCCGTTCGCCTGGCCGATTCGTGAACGCCCGCAGCCGGCGGGGCCACCGACGTCCGGCGACCGGCAGTCCGTGGTCAGCATGATCTCGACGACCGGGATGCGGCCGGCCGTGTTCAGCAGTCTGATCGTGCTGGCGTCGGTCGACGTCGTCGTCGCGTACCTCCCCGTCCTCGGGCACGAATTCGGTTTCAGCGTGCTCCTGGTGACGTTGCTGCTGACCGCGCGCACCGCGGCGTCGATCGTGTCGCGCGCCTTCCTGCCGTGGCTGCTGACCCGGGTGCCGCGGTCGAGGCTGCTGGTCTCCGCCACGCTGTGCTCGGCGCTGCCCACCGCCCTGCTGCCGTTCGTCCCCGACCCGGCCGTGATGGCGCTGCTGCTCGTCGTCGCCGGATTCTTCTGGGGCATCGGCCAGCCGCTGACCATGACGTGGGTGGCCGGGCTCGTCACCGCCGCCAACCGGGCCGCCGCGTTGTCGTTGCGGCTGACCGGCAACCGGCTCGGACAGGTCCTGATTCCGCTGGCCGCGGGCGCCGCGGCGGGGGTCGCGGGCACGTCGTCGATCTTCGTGATCACCGGCGGTCTGCTCGGCACCGCGGCCGTCTCGACCTGGCGAGCTGTGAGTACTTGTTAACCGCCGGCGGTTAACAAGTACTCACGGGTGCCGAAACGTCGCGTCCACCAACACACGACGCTCCACTTCGTCGGATGTGGCGTGCGTCTCTCCTCGACACACTGGTTCCCAGTCACGCGTTTGTCAGATCAGGGGTCAGGAGCCACACGATGAGCTATACCGGTGTCATTCCGAGCACGACCGACACTCCCGGTCCACGCCGGGACGAGGCCGCCGTGTCGAGCGCGGTCCTGGCGTCCGGAGGTACCACCCCGCGGCTGCGTTTCGTCGACTCCGCGGACGCACTGCCGGAGCCGGCCGCCGTCATGGTGTGGCCGCAGGGCACCCCGCTGCTCGCGGAACTGGTCGCGTTGTTCGCCGACCTCGGGTTGCAGGTGGCGTCCCACGAACAGCTGCCCGACGGCGAGCCCGGCAGCCCGCTGGTCCACCGGTTCGATTTCAGCACCGGCGACTTCGCCTGGGACGCCGCAACTCCCGGGCTGCTCTCCGACGCGTTCGAGGCCGCGGCCGCCGGACATCTGGAGGTCGACGGTTTCACCCGTCTCGTCGCCGCCGCGACCCTGACGTGGACGGACGCCGTCCTGGTCCGGGCGGCGTGCCGGTACCTCCGGCAGGTGGGGCTGGGGCTGTCGGAACCCAATATCGTCGCGATCCTGTTGCGGCACACAGATTTCGTGCGGGGATTCCGCGACCTGTTCACTGCCCGATTCGATCCCGCCGTCGCCGGCTCCGATCGCGAGAACGCCGCGGCGGACGCCGAGCGGGTGCTGCTCGCCGCGATCGACCGCACCGCGACGATGGACGAGGACCGGCTGCTCCGCGGACTGCTGTCGTTCACCTCGGCGGTGTTGCGCACCAACTGGTTCCGCCACGACCGCACGATCAGCGCCGCCCCCGCGGCATTCAAGATCGACCCGTCGCTGTTGTCGCTGTCCGCGGCCGTGACGCCGTACCGTGAGATCTTCGTGCACTCGCCGATCGTCGAGGGCAGCCACGTCCGCAGCGGCCCGGTGTCCCGCGGCGGACTGCGCTGGTCGGACCGCAAGGACGACTTCCGCACCGAGGTCCTGGGTCTGATGAAGACGCAGCACGTGAAGAACTCGCTGATCGTCCCGATGGGCGCGAAGGGCGCGTTCGTGGTGCGCACCGAGACGACGCCGGACGCGGTCCGCGCGGCGTACACGAGTTTCATCGACGGACTGCTCGACGTCACCGACGACATCGTCGACGGCGAGGTGATCCATCCCCGGGACACCGTGATCTACGACGAGTCCGACCCGTATCTGGTGGTGGCGGCCGACAAGGGCACGGCCCGGTTCTCCGATCTGGCCAACAGCATCGCGACGCGACGCGGCTTCTGGCTCGGTGACGCGTTCGCGTCCGGCGGGTCCGCCGGCTACGACCACAAGGCGATGGGCATCACGGCGCGCGGCGGATGGGTGTCGGTGCGCAGGCATTTCGCGGAGATGGGCAAGAACGTCGACACGGACGCGTTCACCGTGGTCGGCATCGGCGACATGTCCGGGGACGTGTTCGGCAACGGCATGCTGCTCAGCCGCGCCATCCGGTTGGTCGGCGCGTTCGACCACCGGCACATCTTCCTCGATCCGGAACCGGATTCCGAGGCGTCCTACCGCGAGCGCGAGCGCCTCGCAGCGGTGCCCGGCAGCAGCTGGGACGACTACGACCGCAGCCTCGTCTCGGCGGGTGGCGGGGTGTGGCCGCGGACGGCGAAGACGGTCCCGCTGTCGCCGCAGGTGCGTGAACGGCTCGGCGTGACCGCGACCGAACTCCCCCCGCACGAGGTGGTCAAGGCGCTGCTCACCGCGGACGTGGACCTGTTGTGGAACGGCGGAATCGGCACGTACGTCAAGGCGTCTGCCGAGGGGCACGCCGACGCGGCCGACCCGGCCAACGACGCAGTCCGGGTGGAGGCGAACGATGTGCGCGCCGCGGTGATCGGCGAGGGCGGCAACCTCGGTCTCACCCATCGCGCCCGGATCGAGTACGCGCTGAACGGCGGCCGGATCAACGCCGACTTCATCGACAACGCCACCGGCGTCGCCACGTCGGATCGGGAGGTGAACCTGAAGGTCGCACTGGACGCGGCCGTCGCGGTCGGCGAACTCCCCGCGGCGGAACGGAACACGCTGCTCGCCCGGGTCCAGGACGAGATCGGCGAATCGGTGCTCGCCGACGCCGCATCCCAGACCCTCGCCATCAGCCTGGCCGAGGTCCACGCCCCGTTCCTGCTCGGGCGCCACGAACGGCTGATCGAAAACCTCGAGCGGGACGCCGGCATCAGCCGGGCCGCGGAGGTCCTGCCGTCCGCGGCGGAACTGTCGGCGCGGCACCGCGCGGGCCAGGGACTGGTCCGGCCGGAGATCGCCGTTCTGCTCGCGCAGTCGAAGAACCTCGTCGTCACCGAACTGCTCGCCTCCCCCGTACTCGACTTCGCGGTGTTCGACGGTGTGCTCGCCGACTACTTCCCGGCCCCCATCCGCGAACGCGTCCCCCGTCAGATCAGCGGGCACCGGCTCGCCCGGGAGATCGTGGCCGTCATCGTGGCGGGCGACATGATCGACCGTGTCGGACCGGGCCTGATCCACCGGCTGGAGGAGCGGCTCGGCGTCGGCACCCCCGAGATCACCGTCGCCTACGCCGTCGTCCGGCAGGTGTTCGACATCGACCGCCTGTGGAACGAGGTCCTCACGCTGCCCGGCGCGTCGCACCGGACCCGGCTGAACCTGCACTTCGGCATCCAGGACCTGATCGAGCGCACGACGTCGTGGCTGCTGCGGCACCGTGGCACGGATGCGCAGGACCTGATCGAGCGTTTCGCGAAGCCGGTCCAGGAACTCGCGGCCGCGCTGCCCCGCCTCACCGGTGCGCCGGCCCAGGACCTGGGCACGCTGCGGATCCTGGCGCAGGCCTTCGCGCTGGAGACCACCGCGCAGTCGCTGGACCTGCCGATCACCCAGGTGGCCGAGACGTACCGCGAATTCGGCCGCGTCGTGGGCCTCGACTGGCTGTCGGAGCGGTTCTCCGTCGGCGAGACCGGGACCGCGTACTGGGAGGCGATGGCGGGAGCCGTCCTCGTCGACAACCTCCAGGAGCACTGGCACGGCCTGATCGGGCTCGTCCTGCACGGCGCCTCGCCCGCGACGACCGCCGCCGACGCCGTCGCCCACTGGCTCACCGACCACGCCACCGCCGCGGACCGCCTGGCTCAGATGCTCGGCGAACTGCGCAGCCTCGACCGCGTGGACAACGCGAGCATCTGCGTCATCGACGCCGAACTGTCGCTCGCGCTCACCCGCTGCTGAACCAGATCCACCGTTCATCCACCTCAAGCACTTCAACCAAAGGAGCTCGAAAGTGCCTACTCTCCAACGTGATGTCGCCATCGTCGGCGCAGGCCCGTCCGGCCTGGCCGCAGCGACGGCGCTGCGTAAGGCGGGGTTGTCCGTCGCCGTCCTGGAGGCGCGCGACCGCGTCGGAGGCCGCACCTGGACCGACACCATCGACGGCGCGATGCTGGAGATCGGCGGTCAGTGGGTCTCCCCCGACCAGACTGCGCTGATCTCGCTGCTCGACGAACTCGGCCTGGAGACGTTCGACCGGTACCGCGAGGGCGAATCCGTGTACATCTCGGCCGCAGGCGACCGCACCCGCTACACCGGTGAGTCGTTCCCTGTCGACGAGACGACCCGCAAGGAGATGGATCGCCTGGTCCAGATCCTCGACGACCTCGCCGCACAGATCGGGGCCGAGGAGCCCTGGGCGCATCCGCTGGCGCGCGAACTGGACACGATCTCGTTCAAGCACTGGCTGATCGAGCAGTCCGACGACGCCGAGGCCCGCGACAACATCGGCCTGTTCATCGCCGGCGGCATGCTGACCAAGCCGGCGCACTCGTTCTCCGCGCTCCAGGCCGTGCTCATGGCTGCGTCCGCCGGATCGTTCTCGCACCTGGTCGACGAGGACTTCATCCTCGACAAGCGGGTCATCGGCGGTATGCAGCAGGTGTCGATCCGGATGGCGGCCGCCCTCGGCGACGACGTCTTCCTGAACGCCCCCGTGCGCACCGTCCGGTGGACCGAGGACGGCGCAGTGGCGCTGGCGGACGGGGACATTCGCGTGGAGGCCGCCCGCGTGATCCTCGCCGTCCCGCCGAACCTGTACTCCCGCATCTCCTACGATCCGCCGCTGCCGCGCCGCCAGCACCAGATGCACCAGCACCAGTCGCTGGGACTCGTCATCAAGGTGCACGCCGTGTACGAGACCCCGTTCTGGCGGGCGGACGGCTTGTCCGGCACCGGATTCGGCGCCTCCGAGGTCGTGCAGGAGGTGTACGACAACACCAACCACGAGGACACCCGCGGCACCCTCGTCGCGTTCGTGTCGGACGAGAAGGCCGACGCGATGTTCGCGCTGAGCGAGGAGGAGCGCCGCGCCACCATTCTCGGCTCGCTCGCCCGCTACCTCGGACCGCAGGCTGCCGAGCCGGTGGTGTATTACGAGTCCGACTGGGGCTCCGAGGAATGGACCCGGGGCGCGTACGCCGCGAGCTTCGACCTCGGTGGCCTGCACCGGTACGGCAAGGACACGCGGACGCCCGTCGGACCGTTCCACTTCTCCTGCTCGGACATCGCCGCCGAGGGCTACCAGCACGTGGACGGCGCCGTCCGGATGGGTCAGCGCACCGCCGCGGACATCGTCGCCCGCCTCGGACAGTAGTCCCGTCCGGTCATCGCCCGGCAGTCACGACTGCCGGGCGATGATCGCGAGCAGCAGTTCGGCGCGCACCCGCGCCACGTCCAGCCTGCAGTCGATCAGCGATTCGATCCGCGCCATGCGGCTGCGCAGGGTGTGCCGGTGCACGCCCATCGCCGCGGCCGCCGACTCCCAGTGCCCGTTCGCCTCGAGGAACGCCCGCAGCGACCCGAGCAGTTCGGTGCCGTTGGTGCGGTCGTAGTCGTCGATCGGCGAGATCATCGTGTCCGCCAGCGAGTTCAGCACCTCCCGCGTCGAACTGAACGCGAGCAGCGCGCTGCCGGTCAGTGCCGCGAATTCCAGCGGATCCGCCCCCGCTTCGGCGGCCGACGCGGCCAGTTGGGACTGTTCGATGGCCGCCACGAGTCCGGCGACCTCCCGCCGCCCGCTCAGCCCGGCCCGGATCGCCTTCCGTTCCGGGGCGGACAGGCTGCGCAGCATCGCCCGCGCGAAGTCGACGTCGTCGGTTCCCCGCAGCAGAACGGTGACCCGCGCATCGTGCCTGCGGGAGAACAGTTGCCGTCCGGCCTTGTTCATGGCCACCGCGACCGCCGACTCCGCCCGTTCCGCGAGCGCGGGCGTCTCGGCGACGACGGTGAGTCCGCGGACCATGCCGTCCGCGTCCGCGGCGTGCCGGATCTGCGACCACGCGGGCGCGAGGTCGCGGTCCTCGGTGAGCAGCAGGCCGAGGGCGTGCGAATTGAGCCGGTTCTGCGCCGTCCTGAGCCGCACCGGCTTCTCGAAATCCAACGCGAGCAACGAGTTCGCATGCCCGAGCAGGATCTGGTCCACGTGACTGAGCGCGGTGGGACTGATCACGGCGAGGTGGCCGTGCGGGGTGCTGCCGACGCTGATCTGCTGCACCGTGATCGACGCGCCCGAACGCGCGAGCGACACGCTGCTCGACGCCCCGCCGGTGCCCGCGTCCAGCACATCCCGCAGTTCCCCGAGCACGTCCTCCGCGGGCTGCGCCGGATGCGCCTCCAGCACCCGGCCGGACAGGTCGAGGAGCAGGACGGTGGACGACGTCGCGACGGCGAGTTCGCGGACGGTGGCGCCGGTGCCACCCTGGATGACGGCGCGGGTCATCCGCGGTTGCGCCCGCGACGCGCGCAGCACCGCCTCGTACTCCTGCTCCGCCAGGCGGTTCATGACCCGCTTGACCACGGCCGCGAACGGCGTCGGCAGCGGAATCTCGAGCAGCGGCAGCCCGATCTCGTCGGCGACGATCACCAGATCCTCGGGCACCTCCGGGTGGGAGAGGCCGGTGCCGAACCCGACCGCCGCCACCCCGGCCTCGCCGAGTCCGCGCAGGTACCGTCCCCGGTCGGCGGCCGTCAGCGGAAGCCGGATTCCCGTGGTGAGGAGCAGTTCGCCGCCGGAGAGCCAACGGAAGGGGTCCTGCAGTTCGGTGGTGTGGGCGAACGTGATCTCGTTGCCGAGTCCGGCGGCCCCACCCTTCAGTTCGAGAGCCAGGTCCGGCTGGGACAACATCCAGCGAACGGGAACGGTCATGTCGGCTCCTGCGCAGTGTGCGGTCGGGTCCGTGCCACCCTGACCTGTCGGAATCGGGACAGCGCTGGACAAGTTGGCCAGCTGAGCACGGACGACTACTCCATTGTGTCAGACGCCGACCTCGAACAACGCCGAAACGCAACATTAACGAATCAAGTTCGTTTGCCCCCTTGCGCCCGGGGCACACCCTCCGCATACTTAACGAATCCCATTCGCTAAGTGACCCACGTCTCACGCGGGCCGCCACCCGAGACCCGGAGTTGTCGTTGTCCCACCCCAGGAATCCCACGTGACCGCCGCCGTCCGCGTCCCCCTCACCCTCGGCCGCGGCATCGCCACCTTCAGCGTCTTCGTCGTCGGCTACATCACCGCCAATCTCATCCCGCTCATGATCATCGCGATGGTCGACGACCTCGGCGTCACCCAGACCGTCGCCGGCGCCGTCCTCACCGGTTCGCTGCTGGCCACCGCGCTCGTCTGCCTCGCGACCACCCGGTGGGCGGCAGGCCGCTCACGCCACCTGCTCGGCCGCGTCAGCCTCGTCGTGATGGCCGCCGGTTTCGGCGTCGCCGCCCTCGTCCACTCCGCGCCGATCGCGTGCGCCGCCATCATCGTCGGCGGGATCGGCGCCGGCGGCGCGGTCGCGGTCGGCGGCGCCGCCCTGGCCGCACTGAACAATCCGAACCGGGTGTCCGGGATCAACGGGCTCGTCAACCGCACCGCGGTCACCGGAATCCTCGCGCTGATCCCGATCCTCGGCCTGCACATGACCAATGCCTTCGGGATCGTCGCGGTGCTGGCGCTGGCGACGGTGTTCACGATCACCTGGCTGCCCTCCGCCCCCGCCGCCGGCGGCGACGACGAGCCGAGCGCGGCACACACCCGAACCCCGTTGCCCGAGGGCGTCACCGAGAAGAAACTCGCCGTCGCCGGCTACTCCCTCCTCGTCCTCTTCGCGATCTGGGCGATCGGCGAGGACTCGCTGTGGGCGGTGTCCGGCATCATGGGCGCCGAACACGCGTCTCTCACCGAACAGCAGATGGGTCTGGCCCTCAGCCTGTCCACCGCGGGCGGTATCGCCGCCGCCCTCGTCCTCACGGCGCTCGGTTCACGCCTCGGCCGCACCGTTCCCACCGCCGTCCTCCTCGGACTCGGCGCCGCCCTGAAACTGGGCTCCTGCCTGGCCACCGATTCGACGACGTATCTGGTGCTCATCATCGCCTGGAACACCGTGTACGCCGCGGCCTTCATCTACGTGGTGGCCATCGCCGCCGCCCTGGACCCGTCCGGCCGCTGGTCCGCCCCACTCCTCGGCACCTACCTGGTGGGGTCGGCGTTCGCCCCGCTGTTCGGCACGCTCGTGACCGGCGCCGTCGGATACGTCGCGTTCGGCTTCGTCCTGGCGGGCATCAGCCTCGCCCTGCTCGCGCCGATCGTCTGGATCGCCCGCCTGTCGACGCGCACCGAGCGGGCCTCCGCATTACCCGGACAGGATCCCGCTGCCCGGTACACCACCTCGGTCGTCGTCTGACGGAAAGAGAGAACACCATGAACACGGACACGACCCACTACCGCGGCGGCCGGATCTTCACCGCCGCCGAACCGGCCTGGGCCGAGTCGATGATCGTCCGGGGCGACCGCCTGACGTACGTCGGCGACACCGCGACCGCCGACAGGCTGTCCGGCGACGCCCGCGTCGTCGACCTCGGCGGGGCATTCGTCCTGCCCGGCTTCATCGACGCCCACACCCACCTGCTGATGATGGGACAGGCCCTGCAGAAGGTGGACCTGCAGAGCGCCGCCGACCTGACCGACATCCAGGACCGCATCCGCCGGTTCGCCGCCGAGAACCCGGACGCACCCCGGCTCCTCGGCCGCAGCTGGCTGTTCTCCGCACTCGACGGGCACCCGCCGACGCGTCAGATGATCGACGCGGCCGAATCCGACCGTCCCGTCTACCTCGATTCCAACGACGTGCACTCGGCGTGGGTGAACACCGCCGCGCTGCGCGAACTCGGCATCGACACGGACACCCCGGACCCGATCGGCGGCCGCATCGAGCGCGATCCCGTCACCGGTGAGGCCACCGGCATGCTGTTCGAGACGGCGGTGACCCAGATCGTGTGGCCCGCCCTCGCGAAGGCGATCAGCAACGACGAACGGGACACCGCCCTCGCGGCCGCCTTCGAGCAGTATCTCGCCGACGGCGTCACCGGTGCGGTCGACATGGCGCTCGGCGCGGACGAGGTCGCGGCGCTCGAACGCGCACTGGCCGCGGGCGGCGGCACGCTGCCGCTGCGAGTGGCCGGACACTGGCTGATCGAACGAACCGACTCGGAAGAGGACAACGTCCGCCAGGTGCACGAGGCGGCGGAGTACCAGCAGCGCCTGCAGGGCCCGTGGCTGCGGATGGCCGGGATCAAGGTCATCATCGACGGTGTCATCGACAGCTGCACCGCCGCCATGAAAGAGCCGTACTCGGACGGCACGAACGCCGAACCGATCTGGGACCTCGCCTCGCTGGCACCGGTGGTCGCCGCGGCCGACGCCGCCGGACTCCAGGTGGCGATGCACGCCATCGGCGACCAGGCGTCGGAGATCGCGCTCGACGCCCTCGAACAGGCCGTCGCCGCCAACGGGATTCGACCACGCCGGCACCGGATGGAGCACCTGGAGACGATCACGGAGGACAACGTGCAGCGGCTCGCCCGGCTCGGCGTCGTCGCCTCGATGCAACCGGTGCACGCCGACCCGGCGATCCAGGACAACTGGCGGGCGATGCTGGGCGACCATCGGGTCGAGCGGGCGTTCCCGTGGCCCGAGATGACGGCGGCGGGCGCCGTCCTCGCGCTGGGCTCCGACGCCCCCACCGCACCGCATCCCCCGCTGCCCAACATGTACATCGCGACGACGCGCAAGTCCGCGATCGATCCGGCGCTCGCGCCCAACCTGCCCGAGTACGCGCTGCCGATGGCGGACGCGCTCGCGCACGCCACCCGCGACGCCGCCTACTCGTGCCGCTGGGACGACCTCACCGGTCAGCTCGTCGAGGGCAAGGCCGCCGATTTCGTGGTCCTCGACGGGGATCCGTTCACCGCGGGCACCGATTCCCTGCTCACCGCACGGGTGCAGCTGACCGTGGTGGCCGGTTCGGTGCGCCACGAAGCAGCGGTGGCAGGCAGCCTCCACGTGTAACCGTTCCGGTCAGTCCCGTTCGGCTGCGGCGTCTTTCGTGACGCCGCAGCCGATCTGTTCACAGAATCCCAGCATGGCCGTGCGCGCGGCGTCGACGGTGATGAGGCTGTTTCCCCCGACGATGTGCAGACCGTACGCGTCCTCGAGGGCCACCAGGTTCATGGCCGCCTGGTCGAGGTCGCCGCGCACGGCGAACTCCCCCGACGCGTGCCCGTCGCCGAGGATCGCGCGGTACGTCGCGAGTTGCCGCAGATACATCTTCCGGACCAGTTCGTCGTGCAGCGCCGAAGTGCCCGACATGAAGTCGAATTCGTAGAGCAGCCGCATCAGGGTGTCGTCGGGCCCGCTCGGCAGCCCCGCGTCGATGGCCGTCCTCAGCTTGGCGGCGTACGACGCCTGGGCGGCCACCGCCTCGTCGCGCTGATCGCAGTAGCGCTCGGTGCCCGCCCGGTGCGCCTCGACGAGAAGCGCATCCAGGTCGTCGAAATAGTAGAGCAGCGCACCGCGCGTCAGGCCCGCCCGCTTCGCCACGTCGGTCAGGGACAGGGACCGCAGTCCGTGAGCGGATCCCGCCTGCAGCGCGGCCTCGACGAGTTCGGAACGCCGCTGCTTCTGAGTGTTCGGTCGCGCCATGCCGTTGACAGTAGCCGACGTGATCTGTGACACTCGGCCCAGTTGTTTGACGGATCTGTCAAAAAACTATTTCACCCCCTCACCCCCTCGAACGGACAGCTCATGGACCAGACCGCCCGGCCGCCCACCGCCACTCCCCCCGCCGCCGCGGGCGCCTACGAGGCCTCACTCTCGCGGAGCATCGGCGTCGGCGGGAACATTCTGATCACCCTGTCGTCGATCTCACCGGCGTCGAGCGTCTTCATCCTCGGCGGCTCGGCCCTCGCCCTGTTCGGCACCGGCGTCTTCTGGGCGTTCCTCATCGCCGGCGTCGTCAGCATCCTCATCGCCTTCTGCTACGCCGAACTCGCCTCCGCGTATCCCGTTGCCGGCGGCGACTACTCGCTGGTGTCGCGGGCACTCGGACCGGCCTTCGGCGTCGCCACGTTCTTCATCAGCCTCATCTCCCTGCCGCTGATCATCGCGGTCTTCGCCCTCGGCGTCGCCGACTATCTGGGCGTCGCGATCCACGGACTGTCGCCGCAGCAGACCGCGCTGGTCGTGGTCGTGATCACCACCGTGACCGCGTGTTTCGACATCCGGACGAACGCGTGGCTCACCGGGGTCTTCCTCGGTGTCGAGATGGCGGCGCTGACACTGCTCACCGTTCTCGGTTTCGTCCACATGGAACGGCCGCTGTCGAGCCTGCTCAGCCCGGAGGTCCTCGACCCGGCCACCGGCCAACTCGCACCACTCGCGATCTCCGGACTGATGCTCGCCGTCACCCAGGGAATCTTCGCGTACAACGGGTACGGCGGCGCCGTGTACTTCGCCGAGGAGACCAAGAATGCCGCCCGCTCGATCGCGAAGGCCGTGATCTGGAGCGCCGTCATCACCGTCGCCACCGAACTCGTCCCGCTGATCGCCATCATGGTCGGCGCCCGCTCGCAGACCGAACTCTTCGGTTCCAGCCTTCCCGTCGAGGCCTTCCTCACCGAACGCGCCGGTCACGCCGTCGCCATGGTGGTCATGCTCTCGATCGCCCTCGCCGTGATCAACGCGATCATCGCGATCACGCTGCAGGCGGGCAGGCTCCTCTACGCCGCCGCTCGCGATCGCGCGCTCCCCGAGACCGTCGCGGCGCCGCTGCAGGCCGTCAGCAGCAAGGGCCGCGTTCCCGTGCTCGCCACCGTCGTGATGGGCGCGATCGCGTTCGCCGCGTGCTTCGTCCCGCTGGACGTCCTGCTCACCGCCACCGGGTCGACCCTGACGTTCACCTACCTGTTCATCGCGCTGGCCGCGATCCACCACCGCCGCGGCGGGACCACCCGACCCGGCTACCGCATGCCGTTGTGGCCGCTGGCCCCGGGAATCTGCATCGCGGCACTCGGTCTCGTCTTCGTCGTCACCCTGCTGGACCCGGAGCAGTGGCTCAGCCTCGGCATCTCCCTCGGACTCGTCGCCGCCGGCTTCGCCTACTTCGCCCTGTACCTGCGACCGCGCAAGAACACCCACCTGCTGCTGCTCGACGCCGCCCCCGAGGAGACCTGCTGATGCTCGACCTGCTGCTGAACAACGGCGTCGTCCGCACATTCGATGCTCCCGGCCGGGCCGAGGCCGTCGGCATCGCCGACGGCCGGATCCGATACGTCGGGACCACCGAGGACGCCCCTCCCGCCCGGCGGACCATCGACCTGCGTGGCCGGCTGGTCACCCCCGGCATCATCGACAGCCACAACCACCTGCTCCTCGGATTCGACCCCGACGCCGTGAGCCTCGAAGGCGCACAGGACCTCACGGAGGTCCGGCGGCGGATCGGCGCACACGCGGCCGCCCGCCCCGACCTCGACTGGATCTGCGCCGAGAACGCCGTCTACTCCGTGGTGACCGGGCGCAGGCCGAACGCCGACGACCTCCGCGGCCTCACCGACCGCCCGGTGTTCATCACCACCTACGACCAGCACTCGGTGTGGCTGAACGAGGCCGCGCTGCGGAAGCTCGGGATCGACCGTGGCACGCAGATCCCCTGGGGGCGTCCGGAATTCGACGGCCACGGCGCACCCACCGGCTGGGTCACGGACTTCTACACCAGCGCGATGACGCGGGCCGGCCTGGCCGGGCTGCAACGCGACATCCCGATGTACTCCCCCGACCGCAGGTACCGGCGCATCACGTCCAGCCTGGAGATGGCGACCGCGTGCGGCATCACCACCGTCGTCGAACCACAGGTCCCACTGGCCGAACTCGACCTGATGTACCGGGCACGGGCCGAGGGGCGAATGCAGTCGCGGGTGATCACCGCCCTGTTCCATCCGGTCGGCGCCGACGCCGCGTTCCGCCGGGACCTGCGGGAGGCCGTCGACGGCGCGCCGGTCGACGACATGCTCCGGCTCGGGCCGGTCAAGCTGTACGCCGACGACGTGATCGAGCCGCACACCGCCGCCATGCTCGCCGACTACGCGAACCGGCCGGGCCACCGCGGAGCGCCGAGCCTGCCGCCGCAGGAGTTCACCGCGATGCTCACCGAACTCGACCGCCTCGGTTTCCAGACGCACACGCACGCGACGGGCGACTGGGGCATCCGGCTGGCGCTCGACTCGATCGAGCACGCCGCCGGGGTGAACGGCACCACCGACCGGCGGCACGGCATCGTCCACGTCGAGTGCCTGCACCCGGAGGACCTTCCCCGGTTCCGGGACCTCGGCGTCGTCGCGGCGATGCAGCCGCGGCACTGCTCACCCGACCTCGTCGCGGGAACGTGGATGGAGAACGTCGGCGAGGACCGGTGGGACCGGGCGTGGCGTTTCCGTTCGCTCGCCGAGTCGGGGGCGGCGCTGGCGTTCTCCAGCGACTGGCAGGTCGGGGAGATGGATCCGCTCGTCGGCCTCTACTCGGCTCTCACCCGCTCGGGTCTGGACGGCCGCACCGACTGGACCCCGCGCGAACGCATGGACCTGGATTCGGCGTTGCGGGCGTACACCCGCGGCGGCGCCTGGGCCTGGCACGCCGAGGACGACCTCGGGGTGATCCGTCCCGGCGCCCACGCCGACCTGGTCGTCTGGTCGGCGGACCTGTATGCGCTCGAACCCGGGGAACTGCTGGACCAGCGGGCCGACCTCACGCTCGTCGGCGGCGAGGTCGTGCACGACGCCGCCGTCGCGAACGTCCCCGCGGACGTGCCGTTCGCCGGTTCCGGCGCGGCCGGGCACACCTGCTCGCACGGGTGACGTCCGGATTGGACAACTCGGCGCGGTGGGGGGCGCGTCATTCACCATTTTGTCAGCTGCCTCCAGCTTGTGAGACAGCGCACACTTGTTTTCAGATGTTCTGCAACTCCGGGCCCCGGTCGGACCGTTCCGCCGACGGACCGCTGCGGACCACGAGTTTCGACCACACGAGAGGAACCGGTACGAATGTCGATCGACGTACTCGAGAACTACATCAACGGTGAGTTCGTCGCCTCATCCGCGACGGAGACGCTGGACTTGATCAACCCTGTGGACGAGAGCGTCGTCGGGCGGGCGCCCGTCTCCACCAAGGCCGACGTGGACGCGGCCGTCGAGGCCGCCGAGCGGGCGTTCGTCACGTGGGGCAAGACCACACCGAGCGTGCGGCAGGCCGCGTTGCTGAAGCTCGCCGACGCGATCGAGGCGCACAGCGACGAACTCGTCGAGGCCGAGTGCCGCAACACCGGACAGCCCAAGCAGGTCATCGCCGACGAAGAGATCAAGGTGGGCGCCGACCAGCTCCGCTTCTTCGCGGGCGCGGCCCGCATGCTCGAAGGCAAGGCCGCCGGCGAGTACATGGACGGCTTCACGTCCTACGTGCGCCGCGAGCCGATCGGCGTCGTCGGTCAGGTCACCCCGTGGAACTACCCGTTCATGATGGCGCTGTGGAAGATCGGCCCCGCGCTCGCGGCAGGCAACACGATCGTCCTCAAGCCCAGCGACACCACCCCGAACAGCACACTGGTGCTGGCCCGACTGACCAAGGGGATCCTCCCGGACGGCGTCTTCAACGTCGTCCTCGGCAACGGCGAGACCGGCGCCACCCTCGTGGAGAACCCCGCCCTCGGCCTGGTGTCGATCACCGGATCCGTGCGCGCGGGCATCGCCGTCGCCGTCTCCGCCGCACGCCAGCTCAAGCGGGCCCACCTCGAGCTCGGCGGCAAGGCCCCCGCCATCGTCTTCGGCGACGTCGACATCGAGAAGACCGCGAGCGGCATCGCCGAGGCCGCCTTCTTCAACGGTGGCCAGGACTGCACCGCCGCCACCCGCGTCCTCGTCCACGAGTCCATCCACGACCAGCTCGTCGACGCCCTCGTCCGCAAGGCCGAGACGCTCGAGCCAGGACTGCCGGACGACCCGGACACGTTCTACGGCCCGCTCAACAACGTCAACCACTTCAACGCGGTCAGTTCCAAGATCGCCGCGCTCCCCACCTCCGCCAAGATCGTCACCGGCGGAAAGCGTTCGGGCGAGCAGGGATTCTTCTTCGAACCCACCGTGATCACCGGCGTCGACCAGCGCGACGACATCGTGCAGGAGGAGACGTTCGGTCCCATCCTCACCGTGCAGAGCTTCTCCGACGAGAAGGAGGCCGTGACCCTCGCCAACGACGTCCGGTACGGTCTGGCGTCGAGCGTGTGGACCAACGATCACGGCGTCACGCAACGGCTCTCGGCCGCACTCGATTTCGGTGCCGTCTGGATCAACTGCCACATCCCGCTGGTCGCCGAGATGCCGCACGGCGGATTCAAGTACTCCGGATACGGCAAGGACCTCTCCGGCTACGGCGTCGAGGACTACACCCGCATCAAGCACGTCATGAGCTCCAACGACTGACGTCGCTCCCACCCATACCCATCCACGTCACGACCCTTGAGGACTGCACCAACATGAACGACATCCAGTACCGGCTGCCGCAGAAGCGCGCCCTGGTCACCGAGCTCCCCGGCCCGAAGTCGGCGGCCCTCACCGCACGCCGCCGCGCTACCGTGGCCGCGGGCGTCGGCTCCAGCGTCCCCGTGTACGCGGCGGATGCCGACGGTGGTGTGGTCGTCGACGTCGACGGCAACTCCCTGATCGACCTCGGCTCGGGCATCGCCGTCACCAGCGTCGGCGCGTCCGATCCGGCCGTCGCCGAGGCGGTCCGGGAGCAGGTCGGGCACTTCACCCACACCTGTTTCATGGTCACCCCGTACGAGGGCTACGTCCGCGTGGCGGAGGAACTCGCCGCTCTCACCCCCGGCGACCACGAGAAGCGCACCGTCCTGTTCAACTCGGGCGCCGAGGCGGTGGAGAACGCGATCAAGGTTGCCCGCCTCGCCACCGGCCGCGACGCCGTCGTCGCGTTCGACCACGCCTACCACGGTCGCACCAACCTGACGATGGCCCTCACCGCCAAGTCGATGCCCTACAAGGCCCACTTCGGCCCGTTCGCGCCCGAGGTGTACCGGCTCCCGATGTCCTACCCGTACCGGGACCAGGACGGACTGACCGGCGAGCAGGCCGCGCAGCGTGCCATCAGCCAGATGGAGAAGCAGATCGGCGCCGATTCGCTCGCGGCGATCATCATCGAGCCGATCCAGGGCGAGGGCGGATTCATCGTTCCCGCCGAGGGATTCCTCCCCACCCTGGTGAACTGGGCCCGCGAAAACGGCGTCGTGTTCATCGCCGACGAGGTGCAGACCGGATTCTCCCGCACCGGCGCCTGGTTCGCGTGCGAGCACGAGGAGATCGTCCCGGACATCATCACGATGGCCAAGGGCATGGCGGGCGGTATGCCGCTGTCCGCGATCACGGGCCGTGCCGAACTGCTCGACAAGGTGCACCCGGGCGGACTGGGTGGCACGTACGGCGGCAACCCCGTCGCGTGTGCCGCCGCGCTCGCCGCGATCGACAGCATGCGGAAGTTCGACCTGCCCGCTCGCGCACAGCACATCGGCGACCTGGCGCTGCCGCGGTTGCGGGCCCTCGCCGCCGAGGTCGGGGTCATCGGTGAGGTGCGCGGACGCGGCGCGATGCTCGCGATGGAGTTCGTCAAGCCCGGCACGACCGAGCCGGACGCGGAACTGACGAAGGCCATTGCCGCCCGTGCGCTCGAACAAGGTGTCATTCTGCTGACATGCGGTACGTACGGCAACGTCATCCGGCTGCTTCCGCCGCTGGTGATCGGCGACGACCTGCTCGACGACGCCCTGACCGTGATCGAGCAGATCGTGCGCTCGCTCGTCTGACCCGTGCGCCTTTTCGGTAGCCACCACGACCGAAAAGGCGCACGAGCACGAAGTGCCCACCCATCGACCAGAGGAGACATCATGACCCGGACGACCACCGGCACGTTCCATCCTCTGGACCCGTTGGGGGCGGACGAGTTCGCGAAGGCCGCGGCCGTCCTCGCCAGGGAACACGGGGTCGGGGACGGCTGGCGGTTCGCGTCGATCGAACTCGCCGAACCGGACAAGGCCGCGGTGTCGGCGTTCGACACCGCGGGCACCGTCCCGGACCGCCGGGCGATCGTCATGTGCTTCGACCGCGGCAGCGGAGACACCTACAAGGCGCTCGTCTCGCTGACGGGAGACAACGTGGTCTCCTGGCAGCACATCCCGGACGTCCAGGCCAATTTCACGGTCGACGAATGGGAAGAGGCGGACGCCTTCCTCCGCGGGCACCCGGACGTGATCGCCGCGCTCGCGAAGCGCGGGATCACGGACATGAGCCTGGTGTTCATGGACGTGTGGACGTACGGCGACGCGGTGACCCCGGAGAAGTACAAGGGCCGCCGGCTCGGCTGGTCGGACACCTGGGTGCGGGCGTCCGAGGGCGCCAACCCGTATGCGGGCCCGGTCAACGGCTTTCACTGCGTGATCGACGTCAACGCGATGGAACTGCTCGAGATCGAGGACACGTTCAGCGTCGAACGTCCCGAGGTCATGGGCGAGTACGTGCCCCGGCACATTCCGGAACGGATCCGGAACGCGAGCACCCGGCCGCCGTTGAAGCCGTTGGACATCGTCCAGCCGGAGGGACCGTCGTTCACACTCGAGGGCAACAAACTCGAGTGGCAGAACTGGTCGCTGCGAGTCGGATTCAACTATCGCGAGGGCATGACCCTGCACGCGGTGACGTACAACGACAACGGCCGGGTGCGTTCGATCGCGAACCGGATGTCGTTCGCGGAGATGGCGGTGCCGTACCGCGACACCAGCCCCGATCACTACCGCCGCACCGCGTTCGACATCGGCGAGTGGGGCATCGGGTTCATGACCACCTCGCTCACCCTGGGCTGCGACTGCCTCGGCGAGATCCGGTACCTCGACGCCGTCCTCCACGACAGCCACGGTGTGCCGTTCACGATCGAGAACGCGATCTGTATCCACGAGGAGGACAACGCCGTCCTCTGGAAGCACGTCGACCACGACGGCGCCGAGGTGCGCCGGATGCGGCGGCTGACGGTGTCGACGCACGTGACGGTCGCGAATTACGAGTACCTCGTCTACTGGCGGTTCTACCAGGACGGCAACATCGAGTGCGAGGTCCGTGCCACCGGGATCATGGTGGTGAGCCACTTTCCGGAAGGCGGTGAGCACCCGAGCGGAACCCTGGTCGACACCCGCACGTACGCGCCGTTCCACCAGCACTTCCTGGTCGCGCGGCTCGATCTCGACATCGACGGCACCGAGAACACGGTGTACGCGACCGAGACCGAGATCGTCCCGATGGGCCCGGACAATCCCCTCGGGCTCGCGCTGCGCCAGAAGAACACCCCGCTGCGCACCGAACTCGAGGGCAGGCAGGATTTCGACTGGCAGAGCCAGCGCGCGTGGAAGGTCGTCAACGACAACACGACCACCGGACTCGGCACCGCCCCCGCCTACAAACTCGTTCCCGGCGGCGCGATCCCGTCGATGTTCGACCCGACGTCGCCGATCTTCCAGCGCACCGGCGCGATCGGCCACACCGTCTGGGTGACGCCCAACTCCCCCGACGAACGCTGGCCCGCCGGGGAATTCGTGAACCAGAGCAAGGTCGATCACGGACTTACCGAGTGGACCGCGGCCGACCGGCCGATCGAGAACACCGACGTGGTGCTCTGGTACACGTTCGGGATCCACCACATTCCGCGGCCGGAGGACTGGCCGATCATGCCTGCCGACACCGTGTCGTTCTGGCTGAAACCGGTCGGATTCTTCGACCGCAACCCCGCCCTCGACGTCGCCCCCATCCCGGAGGCGTGCGATCACCACCATCCCCACCACGAGGACTCCGATGACTGATTTCGAACGGCTCCGCGCCACCCTGCCCACCGGTCTGTGGATCGACGGCGCCCAGACCGACCCGATCGACGGCGGCACCTTCCCGGTGTACGACCCGGCCACGGGAACCCTCATCGCCGACGTCGCCGATGCGGGCGGCAAGGACGCGATGCGCGCACTGGACTCCGCTGCGGCGGTCCAGGAGGAATGGGCGGCGACCGCACCGCGGCAGCGGTCGATCATCCTGCGGTCGGCGTGGGAGAAGGTCATCGAGCGTACCGACGACCTCGCGCTGCTCATGACGATGGAGATGGGCAAGGCCCTGCCGGAGAGCCGCGGCGAGGTCAACTACGGCGCCGAATTCCTGCGCTGGTTCAGCGAGGAAGCCGTCCGCATCCAGGGCCGCTACACCACGTCGCCGTCGGGCAGCGGACGGATCATGGTCACCAAGGTGCCCGTCGGACCCACCCTGGCCGTCACCCCGTGGAACTTCCCGCTCGCGATGGGCACCCGCAAGATCGGGCCCGCGCTCGCCGCCGGCTGCACGATCATCGTCAAGCCCGCCGAGGACACCCCGCTCACCATGCTGCTGCTCGCCGAGATCTTCGCCGAGGCAGGGCTGCCCGCCGGGGTGCTGTCGGTGCTGCCCGCGTCCAACGCCGCCGCCGTCACCGAACCGCTGCTCGCCGACCCGAGGCTGCGGAAGGTGACGTTCACCGGCTCCACCCGCGTCGGCAAGATCCTCATCGAGCAGTCCGCCCAGCAGGTACTGCGCACGTCGATGGAACTCGGCGGCAACGCGCCGTTCGTGGTGTTCGACGACGCCGACATCGACGCCGCCGTCGAGGGCGCGATGGCCGCGAAGATGCGCAACGGCGGCGAGGCCTGCACCGCCGCCAACCGCCTGATCGTCGCGAACTCGGTGCGCGAGGAATTCACCACCAAGCTCACCGACCGGATCGCCGCGCTCCAGGTCGGACCGGGCAGCGAGGAGGGCACCAACGTCGGTCCCCTCGTCAACGAGAAGCAGCGCCGCAACGTGGCGTCCCTCGTCGACGACGCCGTCGCCGCGGGCGCCCGGGTCCGCACCGGCGGCAAGTCCGTCGACGGTCCCGGCTACTTCTTCGAGCCCACCGTCCTCGACGAGGTGCCCGCGAACGCCCGCATCGTCCGCGAGGAGATCTTCGGACCCGTCGCCGCGATCACCGGTTTCGACACCGAGGCCGAGGGCGTCGCCGCCGCGAACGACACCGAATACGGTCTCGCCGCATACATCTACACGCAGAACGTCGACCGCGCGTTCCGCGTCGCCGACAAGCTCGAGAGCGGCATGGTCGGCGTCAACCGCGGAGTGATCTCCGACGTCGCCGCGCCGTTCGGCGGAGTCAAGCAGTCCGGACTCGGCAGCGAAGGCGGCACCGAAGGCATCGAGGAGTACCTCGAGACCAAGTACGTCGGCTTCGCGTAAACCACCCGCCCCGAGACAGAACGGAACCGTCACCATGCGATTGGTCGTTGGATATCTCGCCACCCCCAGCGGGGAGGACGGTCTGGCCCTCGGGGCACAGCTCGCCCGTAGTCTCGGCGCACAGCTCGACATCTGCATGGTTCTCCCGCCGGACCGCACGGTCCCGGCGAGAGTTCCGGCAGAAACCGGTTACGACGACATCCTCGCCTCCCGCGCGCAGCGCTGGCTGGACGACGCGAAGTCGTCGGTGCCGAGCGACATCGACGTGGACGTGCACCTGAGTTTCCACGAATCGTTCGCGCAGGGCCTCATCGACGAGGTGTCCCGGCTGGGGGCGCAGGCGATCGTCGTCGGCGCCGCCGGCGACGGCCTGCTCGGCAGGCACTCCGTCGGCTCCGTGTCGACGGAACTGCTGCACTCGGCGCACGTTCCGCTGGCCCTCGCACCCCGCGGGGCGCGGCACTCTTCCGCGAAGAAGATCCGCGAGGTGACATGCGCACTCGGCACCCGGGCCGGGGCCGACGTGCTGCTGCGGACGGCGGTGCGGACGTGCGAGCGGATGCAGACCCCGCTCCGCCTCGTCTCGCTCGTCGCCCTCGACCCGCAGAACGACCTCCGCGATCACCGGGACACCCCCGGCGACATCCGCGACCGGGCCGTCGCCCACGCGCAGAGCACCCTCGAAGAGGCGAAATCCGCCCTTCCCGAAGACTTTCCCGTCTCCGTCACGATCGCCGACGACTCCTCCGTGGAATCGGCGGTCCGCAAACTCGAGTGGCAGGACGGCGACCTCGTCATGGTCGGCTCCAGCCGGCTCGCCCAACCTCATCGACTGTTCCTGGGATCCACCGCGGCCAAGATGCTCCGCGTCCTGCCGGTGCCCATGGTGGTCGTACCCAAGCAGGAGTTTTCAGGCAGTGAGTAAACCGTCCGCGACACCCGCCCCGGATCCACGATCATTCCCGACCGGAGGTTCAGACATGACGAACAGCGAGGGCGCACCGGCCTCGGCCGGCGTTGCCGTGAGCACCAAAGGCCTGGCCACCGGTGCGGTCGGGACGTTCTCCGGGGCGATCCTCGGGATCTCCTCGGTGGCACCGGGTTACACGCTGACGGCCAGCATCGGGCTGATCGTCGCGGCGGTCGGGTTGAAGATGCCCGCCATCTTCATCGCCGGCTTCATCCCGATGTTCCTCACGGCGTACGCGTACCGGGAACTCAACTCCGAATCACCCGACTGCGGTGCGTCGTTCACGTGGTCGACGAAGGCGTTCGGACCGTACGTGGGCTGGATGTGCGGCTGGGGCATGGTGATCGCCACGATCATCGTTCTCTCGAACCTCGCGGCGATCGCCGTCCAGTTCTTCTATCTGTTCATCGCGAAACTGTTCGACGCACCGAGCATCGCGGACCTGCCCGGCAACAAATTCGTCAACGTGGGCACCACGCTGCTCTTCATCGCGCTCGCCACGTGGATCGCCAGCCGCGGCATCACCACCAGTGAGCGCCTGCAGGTCGCGCTCGTAGGCTTCCAGATGGTCCTGCTCATCGCGTTCGCGGTGGTGGCACTGGTCCACGTCGGCAACGGCGACGCCCCCGCCGGGCTCTCGTTCGACCTGAGCTGGTTCAACCCGTTCACGGGGCTGGCCGTCGGCGCGTTCGTGATCGGCCTGACGGGTTCGATCTTCGCGTTCTGGGGCTGGGACACCTGCCTGACGCTCGGCGAGGAGTCCAAGAACCCCAAGAAGACCCCCGGCCGCGCGGGACTGCTGTGCGTGACCACGATCCTGCTGACCTACCTGCTCGTGTCGGTCGCGGCGATGATGTATGCCGGCGTCGGCGAGGACGGTCTCGGACTGGGCAACCCGGACAACTCCGAGAACGTCTTCGGTGCCCTCGCCGATCCGGTCCTCGGCAACTGGGGCGGCATGCTGCTGTTCCTCGCGGTGTTCGTCTCCTCGGTCGCGAGCCTGCAGACCACGTTCCTGCCCGCCGCGCGGACCATGCTCGCCATGGGCGCCTACGGGGCCTTCCCCAAGAAGCTCGCCGACGTGAGCCCCCGGTTCCTCGTCCCGTCGTTCGCCACGGTCGTCGCCGGTGTGGTGACGGCGGTCTTCTACACCGTCGTCACGTTCCTGTCCGAGCGCACGCTGCTCGACACCATCGCCGCGCTGGGAATCATGATCTGCTGGTATTACGGCATCACGGCGTTCGCGTGTGTCTGGTACTTCCGGGACACCCTGTTCACGAGTGTCCGCAACTTCGTCTTCCGGTTCGCGTTCCCGGTCCTCGGCGGCCTCGTGCTGCTCGCGGTGTTCGTGATCTCGATCGAGGAGAGCATGAACCCGGACAACGCGAGCGGCGCGTCGATCGGCGGAATCGGCCTGGTCTTCTTCCTCGGCTTCGGCATCCTCCTGCTCGGCGCCGTGCTGATGATGGTCATGCGCTTCCGCAGTCCCGCGTTCTTCGAGGGCAAGACCCTCAACCGCGACACCTCCGCGTTGCGGGACGAGAGCGATCTCACGGCTCGTTCGGAGCCTGCGCCACCAAGCCAGCGATAAGCGTCCGCAGCCCGAACTCGAATGCTGCATCCGCCCGTCCGGGGTTCGGCCCGGACGTGGCCAGGGCGGCCCGCATGGACTCGTTCGCCTCCGGGGCGGTCGCCCAGACCACCTCGGGTGCGGCGAGGTCCAGCGCCGACCCCAGCACGAAACTGTCGACCGTCGTGATGGCGTGCAGAATCTCCTCGGGCGTGAAGCCGCCGTCCGAGAATGCCTGCGCCAGAGCGTTGTACAGAGCGAATGCCACACCGGACTGCACTGTGTGCGCGGTGAACAGGGGAATCAGCCGAGGATGCTCGGCGTAGTTGCGCCGATATTCGCGCGCCAGGCCGGCAACCGTCTCGCTCCACTTGCCGTCGGGGTCCGCCACCACGATGCCCGCCATCATGCGGGCACGCATCAGTTCGATGATCTCCGCCCTCCCGGACACGTGGTTGTACAGCGAGGAGGGCCGCACCTTCAGCCGGTCGGCGAGACCCGGCATCGTGAAATCACCCGTGAGGTCCACCATGCGCATGGCGGCTTCGGTGATGATCTCCGGCGACAGCAGTCGCTGCGATGGCCGTGGCATGGGTGCCCTCCTGGTCGGTGCGTGTCACCGGCGACGCGCGCCTCGGCGCCGCCGTATCGGCGACCAGGGCGGATACCGAAGGAATCGAAATCGTCGCTCCCCGCCCCTTGATCGCCGAGCATTTACCCACCATACTTAACGAATCCAATTCGTTTTAGGCGCTCGCCGAACCGAACATCCGAGGAAACACAATGTTGACGATCACCGCCCTCACACCTCCCGAGTCCCTGTCGAGGACGCGCGAGACCGGACGCACCCCGCTCCGCGTCGGCCTCGTCCAGCACCGCTGGCACGAGAACGAGCAGGATCTGCGGGCCGAACTCGACGAGGGCATCGCCGCCGCAGCCACGCTCGGGGCGCGCGTGGTGTTCCTCCCCGAACTCACCCTGAGCCGGTACCCGGCCTTCGTCGAAGGCGGTGACAACCCCGGCCGCCACGCCGAGGACCTCCTCACGGGACCCACGTTCACGTTCGCCGCCAAGGCCGCCGCCGAACACGGCGTCCTCGTCCACGCGTCCCTGTACGAGCGCAACGACTCCGAGAACGGCGTCCAGTACGAGGACGGGCTCGGATTCAACACCGCCATCCTCGTCGCCCCGTCCGGCGAACTGCTCGCGCGCACCCGCAAGCTGCACATCCCCGTCACCGCCGGCTACTACGAGGACACCTACTTCCGCGGCGGCCCCGCCGAGAACCCGTACCCCGTCCACACCGCCGAGGCACTGGACGGCGTCAAGCTCGGACTCCCCACCTGCTGGGACGAATGGTTCCCCGAGGTCGCCCGCGCCTACTCGCTCGGCGGCGCCGAGATCCTGGTGTACCCCACCGCAATCGGCTCGGAACCCGACCACCCGCAGTTCGACACCCAGCCGCTGTGGCAGCAGGTGATCGTCGGCAACGGCATCGCGAACGGCACGTTCATGGTGGTGCCCAACCGCCACGGCGGCGAAGGCCTCATCACGTTCTACGGCTCGTCGTTCATCTCCGACCCCTACGGCCGCATCCTCGCGCAGGCCCCGCGCGACGAATCCGCCGTGCTGGTCGCGGACCTCGACCTCCAGCAGCGCGAGGACTGGCTGGCGCTGTTCCCGTTCCTGGCCACCCGTCGCCCCGACACGTACGGCGTCCTCACCGAGCCCGTCGATCACGCATCCCCGTTCGGGAGGAACTGATGTCCTGGCGCATGCCCGCGGAAGGCGAACTGCACGAACGCACCTGGATGGCCTATCCCAGTGCGGGCTACTCCCTGGGCGACACCCCCGAGGAGCAGCACGAGGCGCGCACCACATGGGCCGAGGTGGCGCACGCGGTCGCACGATTCGAACCGGTCACCGTCGTCGTCGACCCCGGTGAGGTGCCGGCGGCCGCACAGTACCTGTCCCCCGACATCGACATCGTCGAGGCACCGCTGAACGACGCCTGGATGCGCGACATCGGACCCACGTTCGTGCTGTCCGAGGACGGACGCCTCGGCGGCGTCGACTGGATCTTCAACGGCTGGGGCGGCCAGGACTGGGCCCAGTGGGACAAGGACTCGAAAATCGGCGCCCTGGTGGTCGAGCGGTCGGGTGCCGAACTCGTCGACTCGCCGATCGTCAACGAGGGCGGCGGCATCCAGGTCGACGGCCTCGGCACCGTCCTGGTCACCGAGACCGTGCAACTCGACCCCGGCCGCAACCCGGACCTGTCGAAGGCGGACATCGAGGCCGAACTCGCCCGCACGATCGGTGCCACCACGGTGATCTGGCTGCCGCGCGGGCTGACCCGCGACTCCGACACGTACGGCACCCGCGGGCACGTCGACATCGTCGCCGCCATCCCCTCGCCGGGTGTCGTCCTGGTGCACGATCAGCGCAACCCCGACCACCCCGACTTCGAGGTCAGCAAGGCCGTCATCGACGTGCTGAAGCAGACCACGGACGCCCGCGGTGAGTCGTGGGAGATCATCACCGTCCCCGCGCCGACGGTCCTGCGCGACGAGGAGGGGTTCGTCGACTACAGCTACATCAACCATTTCGTCGCGAACGGCGGCGTCATCGCGTGCAGCTTCGACGATCCCGCGGACGAGGAAGCGGTCGCGATCCTGTCGGCCGCCTACCCGGGACGCACGGTCGTCTCCGTCGACGCCCGCCCGCTCTTCGCCCGCGGCGGCGGCATCCACTGCATCACCCAGCACCAGCCCGCCGTGCGCTGACGCACCCGTGAGTACTTGTTAACCGCGGGCGGTTGACAAGTACTCACGGGTGGCGGAGCCGCACCGCCTAACGCCTGCGACGCATGTAGTCGCTGACGACGGCGGCGCCGAGACCGTCCAGACCCGGCGCCACGACGCGTCCGCCGACCCGTTCCGCCATCCGGTCCACCACCCGCGCGAGACCGGGATCCTCACCGAGCCGGAAGAACGTGACGTGCGCGCCGAGCCGGGCGAGGGTGTCGAGTTCCCGGACCGTCAGACCGAGGGTCCGGGCACTCGGCGGGTAGTCGAAGTACGCGAAGCCGTCCGGCTCGAGGTGCGCTGTCGGCTCACCGTCCGTGACGATCAGGACCACTGGCTGGGCGTTGGGATGCCTGCGCAGATGCCGGGCGGCCAGCAGCAGCGCGTGGTGCAGGTTGGTGCCCTGGTCCCAGGCACCGTCCAGGCCCGCCAGCTCCGACGGCGTCAGCACCTGCGCGTGCCTGCCGAACGAGATGAGCTGCAGTTCGTCGCTGCGGAACCGGGTGCTCACCAGATGATTCAGCGCGAGTGCGGTGCGTTTCATCGGCACCCACCGCCCCTCCATCACCATCGAGAACGACGTGTCGACCAGCAACGCGACCGCCGCCTGCGACCGCTGCTCGGTCTCCATCACCTCCACGTCCGCCACGGACAACCGGACCGGGACGCGACCGCGTTCGACCGGATCGGACGCCGCCCGCAGCACCGCGTTGGTGATGGTGCGGGTGACGTCCCACGGCTCGGTGTCGCCGAACGCCCACTCGCGGGACGCCCCCGTCGGCTCCCCCATCGCCCCGGCGCGCCGCGTCTCCCGTTGCCCGCCGCGCGAAGACAGTTGCTGCGCCACGTCCCGCAGTGCCGTCTGACCGAGTTGGCGCATCGCCTTCGGCGACAGCCGCCACTGGCCGTCCGCCCCGCGGTCGAAGAAACCCTGGTCCCGCAGTGCCTTCTCCAGTTCGGCGAGGGTCTGCGCATCCGCCGCCGCCTCGTCGCCCAGTTGACGGGCCAGGGCCTCGGCGTCGATGTCGTCGAGTTGTGCACCCGCGTACTGCTGCGACAGTTGCTCGGCGAGCGACTCGAGTTCCGCGATGTCCTGCAACGCCCCGGTGCCCTCGCCCAGTCCCATGCCGTCGTCGCCGCGGAACCGCTGCGCGCCCTGCCAGTCCTCGCCGGGGCGGGCGGCCTGCAGGTGCTGGTCGAGGCGGTCCAGCTGTCCGATCAGCGACGGGTCGCCGAACGCCTGCTGCGCCAGCGCGTCGAGTTCGTCGCGCTGCTCCTGCGACAGCGAGTTCCGCAGCCGCTGCGCCGCCGCCGCGCGCTGCGCCAGCGAGTCGAGCAGTTCCTCGACGTTGCGCGGGTTCTCGGGGAAATACTCGCCGTGTTTGTTCATGAACTCGTCGAACTGCTCCTGCGTGTCCTCGCCGCGGGAATGCTTGTCGAGCAGGTCGTTGAGGTCGGACAGCATCTCCCGGATGCGTTCGCGGTCTTCCTCCGTGGCACCCTCGAGCGCCTGTTTCATGCCGGCGAACCGCTGGTCCAGCACCTCGCGGCCCAGCAGGTCCCGGATCTTCTCGTAGTCGGCGCGGGCTTCGGAACTGCGCCAGTCGTAGTCGGCGAGGTCCTGCACGGCCTGCGCGGTGGACGGCGACAGTTCCTCGAGGCGCATCTCCGAGAAGCGGGCGTCGTCGTCGAGCGCGCGGGCGAGGGTCTTGCGTTCCTCGAGCACCGCACGGTCCAGAAGTTCCCGGACCTCTTCGAGGGTGCCGTTCAGGTTGTTCCGCTTCAGCAGTTCGCGGCGGCGGCGATTGGCTTCGGCCGCAAGCTCGTCGAGGCCGCGCATGTCCCGGCTGCCGCGGCGCAGCAGCTCGCGCAGCGCCTGCCGCGGCGAACTGCCCGCGAACACGTCGTCACCGATCGCGGCGAGCGCCTCGCGCAGGTCCACCGGCGCCGCCAGCGGATCACCGCCCTCGTACGGGCCGTACCGCGCATTGTGCAGCCCGCGTTCCGCCTTGCGGGACATTACGAATACACCGTCTGCCCGTTGATGTCCGGGTTCTTGGAGATCCGCCGCGCCAGGTACAGCCCTTCGAGCGCGAACTCGGCCGCCGCAGCCCGCTCGCCGTCGGACTCCGCGCCCAGACGTTCGGCGAGCACGTCGAGGACCTCGAGTTCGGGCAGCTCGTTCAACAGTGCCTTCGCCGTGATCCGTTCGCCGGTGACCACCGGGTCGCCCTGTTCGACGGCGTCCACGAGTTCGGCGAGGTCGATGCCGCCGAGCCGGGTGCGGACCGTGTCGGCCGTCGCCCGCCGGAGCAGGTGCTCGAGGACCTCGATCTCGCGCCCCTCCTCACCGGATTCGAATTCCACCTTGCCCCGCAGCACGTCGACGACGGTCTCGAGGTCGACGGGCCGCGCGACCGGGTCGGCCTCGCCGAGGACGGCGCCGCGATGCACCGCGGCCGCACTGACGGTTTCGGCGCCGGCCACCGCGAAGCGGGCGGACACCCCCGACCGCTGATCGACGGACGTCGACTCGCGGAGCAGCCGGGTGAACCGGGCCAGGATCTCGAGGAGGTACTCGGGCACCTCGGCGGTGAGGTGCGCTTCCTGCAGGATGACCGCGACCTCGTCGTCGAGACGCGTCGGGTAGTGCGTCCGGATCTCGGCACCGAACCGGTCCTTCAGCGGGGTGATGATACGACCGCGGTTCGTGTAGTCCTCCGGGTTCGCGCTGGCCACCATGAGGACGTCCAGCGGCAACCGGAGCGTGTACCCGCGGACCTGGATGTCGCGTTCCTCCATGACGTTGAGCAGCGACACCTGGATGCGTTCGGCGAGGTCGGGCAGCTCGTTGATGGCGACGATGCCCCGGTGCGCGCGGGGAACGAGACCGAAGTGGATGGTCTCCGGGTCGCCGAGGCTGCGGCCCTCCGCGACCTTCACGGGGTCGACGTCGCCGACGAGGTCCGCCACCGACGTGTCCGGGGTCGCGAGCTTCTCCGAGTACCGCTCACTGCGGTGCCGCCATGCGACGGGGAGGCTGTCGCCCAGTTCCTGCGCCCTGCGGATCGACGCCGGGGTGATGGGCTCATAGGGGTGCTCCCCGAGTTCGGAACCGGCGATCACCGGAGTCCATTCGTCGAGGAGCAGGTTGAGGGTGCGGAGGAGGCGGGTCTTGCCCTGACCTCGTTCGCCGAGCAACACCACGTCGTGACCTGCGATGAGTGCCCGTTCGAGTTGCGGTTCCACCGTCTCCTCGAAACCGACGATGCCGGGCCACGGGTCACGACCGTCGCGTAGGGCCGCGAGCAGATTCTCGCGGATCTCTTCCTTGACGGTGCGTTGAACGTGGCCCGACTCGCGGAGCTCGCCGACGGTGGAAGGTCTGTGTTCCGATGACGTCACCACTCCACGCTACGAGGGTTCGGGCGAATCGGCACGCGGTTAATGCGCGGCGGCCCTCCCGAGCGCAGCGCGCCTACGCGGCAACCGTGCACGAGGACGCGGCGTCCAACTCGCGCCAGACGGCGCGGTAGCGCTCGACCGTCGCCGGATCGGCCGCCGCGAGAAGCGAATCCAGCAGGAGTCGCGGATCGGCTCGCCACGCCCGGACCACGTTCGCAACCGCACGGTTGGAGAACAGACCCGACCCGGTGAGCGCAGACACCCACTCGTCGATCGCGCCCCGGTGAATCCGCTCGACGGCCTCCCGGCGGAATCCGCCGTCGACGAAGTCGAGGGAGAACATGGCGGCGACGAAATCACCGGTGGTCAACTGTACGACGTTCATGATGCGGCACCTTCCTGGAGTCGGGAGCTCGTCTCGGACGTAATCCGTTGGAACAACTGGTGATGCAGACGCTAATCGCCGAATGTGTGAGTTCTGTGATGCTTCTCTGAGATCTCGGCCGCGACGCCTTCCGCCGGCGTCACGGCGGAGTGCAACGGGTGCGGCGACTGCGCGCGACGTGAACTGGTAGACAGTCCCCATGCCTGACACCGAGATCACCTTCGCCAGCGGTGCCGTCACCTACTACGGCAGCCTCCGCACCCCCGCCGACGCGAACGGGTCGGCGCCCGCCGCACTGCTGCTCGCCGGCAGCGGTCCGACCGACCGCAACGGCGACAGCGCCCTGCTCCCCGGTGACATCGGAACCCTCCGCCACCTCGCCGACGTGCTCGAACGGCACGGCATCGCGAGTCTGCGCTACGACAAGATCGGCAGCGGCGAGACCGCCCTCGGCCCGTACGAGGTGGAGGAGGTCGGCGGTCTCGGCTTCACCACCTTCGTCGACGCCGCGTCCGCGGGCCTGGACTTCCTGGCGGCCCAGCCCGGAGTCGACCCGTCCCGGCTGATCGTCATCGGGCACAGCGACGGCGGGCTCGTCGCCCTCGCGCTCGCCACCGCGGAGAACGAGTCGCGGGTGCGCGCCGTCGGACTGCTCGAACCGCTCAGCGTCCGGCTCCTCGACCTGCTCACCACGCAGATCCACGGACAGCTCGACGCCGTCGTCGGCGCCGGACAGCTGCCGGTGGAGCTGGCCGACGAACTGCGGCTCGCGCTCGCGGACACCGTCGAATCGCTGCGCACGTCGGGCACGATCCCCGACGACCTGCCGGAACCCCTGCAGAACGCCGGGCTGGTCCACGCCAACGCCAAGGCCCTCGCGGAGGAGGACGCTCTCGACCCCCGCGCGCTGGCCGGCCGGCTGCCCTCTGGTTTCCCGGTTCTCACGAGCTGCTCCGCCAAGGACATTCAGGTGCAACTCGCGGACGTCGACGGCCTGAACGACGCCCTCGCACACACCGCGCTGACGCCGGTGCGGATGGCGAACGCCAATCACGTCCTCAAGGACGTCGGCGACCGTCCGTCCACCGGTCCGGATTACGTGGAACCGCTGCCCTACTCGGCAGAGTTCACCGAACCGTTCAGCAGGTGGATCGCGGCACTGTGATCAGTTCGCCCCGCCGGCCCCGGTGATCACGGCCAGCAACGTGCTCGCCAGATCGGACACGAGCCCGAGGTTCTTGTCGTTGACGAGGTCCTCCAGCCCGTCCAGCCCCTGGACCTCCAGCAGCGGCGCGAGCATCTCCATCAGCTCCGACAGCTGCGCCGAATCCGGCGCCGTCGACTGCGGGTTCGCCGACTTCGGGGTGGTCGCCTTCGGGGTCGTGGTGGTGGTCGACGACGCGCTGTCCTCGCCGGCCTCGGGTGCCGTGGTCGCGGCCGGCGCTGCGGCCAGCTCCTGGGCGGGCGCCGCCTCCGAGCCCGTCAGCAGGTAGGTGACGATGCCCGTCGTGATGGTGATGGCGTGCTTCAACTGGCCGTCGGTGCTCTCCAGCTGCGCGGAGTCCTCCTTGTTGGACCCGTTGCCCATCTCGACGAACACCAGCGGAATCTGGGTCAGCGCCGGACCGGCCACGTCGGCGCGGGTCTGGAGGCCGTCGTTCACGCCTGCGTAATTGGCGGGAACGAAACCGTCGGACTTGTAGGCGTCACGCATCATCTTCGATGCCTCGAGCCCGCCCCCGGCCTGCGCCGCGTCCGCCTTCTCGTCCGGGATCGGCAACGACGGGATGATCATGTGGAATCCGTGCTTGCTCGCGTCCTCACCCTGCGCCGTCGAGTCCGCGTGAATGCTCACCGCCAGATCTGCGTTCGATTCGTTTGCCGCACGAGCCCTTTCGTCGATGCACCCGCCCCAGCCGGTGTCGTCCTGACGACTCAGGACGACCTTCGCGCCGAGACTCTCGAGACTGCTCTTCACCAGCTGGGAGACGTTCCAGTTGATGGTGTGTTCGGGCACCCCGCCCAGCGACGTCATGCCGCTCGTCTGGCAGTCCTTGGTGTTGCCGCGGCCGTCGTTGACCTGCTGTGCGAGGTCGTGACCCTCGCTGGAACCCTGATGCCCGGGGTCCAGGAACACCGTCATCCCGGACAGTTCGGTGCCGGTCGCCGTCGCCGCGGGCTCCGCCGACACCTGAGCAGGGATGAGCGCGGACGCACCCAGGACGCAGGCGCCGAGGCCGGCCTTGATCGCAAAACGGTTCATAACGGGGATGGGCGCACCGTCGCAGTCCGGGCGCCACTCTCCTTCCACAGGTGCCACTCGAGTCACATCAGCCCCGAGTGAATCAGCTGCACCGCGCGTTCGTGCTGCTCGAGTCCGGATCGAAAGCAAGCTGTAACCAAAGTGGTGGGATTCGACGGACGAGGTGCGGATGTGAACGGGACGGCAACTCTGGGCGAAGACTCGCTGCTCAACCGTGCCTTCCTGCGCGGTGGCCGGATAATGGAGGTGCAAACCCTCAACCGGTGCTGTACGGTCATCTACCAACCAGCAACGACACGCAGAAAGGTACGGCCATGATGCAGCTTCACGCGCTCTTCGCATCCGTACCCGCATGGCGTCGATGCTCCGCCGACAAGCACATCACCAAGTACGGCGCACCCCGAGAACGTTGAGACTCAACCAAGTCGTTCTCGGGCACCCAGGGCAAACCCCTCGGGTGCCTTTTCTTTTACCTTTCACTTTCAGGAGCACCACATGAAACTTCGCATCAACCAACTGTCCACCTCTCCCCCGTATCTGGACCTGCCGGACGACCTCACCGGTTACGCCGTCACCCTCGACCTGTCGCATTGCGACGCCGCCCACGAGGCCGGTCTGGGTGCGCTGATCAGCGAGGTCCGCAGTCGCGGCGCCGCCCGCGTGGTCATCACCGGTTCGCCGCGTGAACTCGAGGGCACCGGCCGCACGCACGGGGCCGCAGCCGCCTGACAAAGCAGAACGGGCCCCGGCGCGATGCCGAGACCCGTTCGAGAAAAGCCGGACGCTAGTGCGCGAAGTGCCGCGCACCCGTCAGGTACATGGTGATGCCGGCTTCCTTCGCCGCATCGATCACCTCGTTGTCGCGGACGGAACCACCCGGCTGCACGACGGCCTTGACGCCGGCGTTCGCGAGGACCTGCAGTCCGTCGGGGAACGGGAAGAACGCGTCGGACGCACCCACCGACCCGACCACCCGGTCACCGGCCCGCTGCACCGCGAGGTGCGCGGAGTCGACGCGGTTGACCTGGCCCATGCCGACGCCGACCGACGCGCCGTCGGAGGCGAGCAGGATGGCGTTGGACTTCACCGAACGGCACGCGCGCCACGCGAACTCGAGATCCTTCAGGGTCTGCTCGTCGGCGGCGTCGCCGACGGCCAGGGTCCAGTTGGCGGGGTCGTCGCCCTCGGCGTCGAGCACGTCGCGCTCCTGCAGGAGAGCCCCACCCGACACGGGACGCAGTTCGATTCCCGTCGCGGTGGGCGCCTGCGCGAGGAGGACGCGGACGTTCTTCTTGCGCTGCAGCACGCCGAGCGCGCCGTCCGCGTAGGACGGGGCGATGATCACCTCGGTGAAGATCTCGGCGACCTGCTCGGCCATCTCGACGGTGATCTCACGGTTCGCGGCGATGACTCCGCCGTAGGCGCTGACCGGGTCGCAGGCGTGCGCCTTGCGGTGCGCCTCGGCGATGTCGGCACCGACCGCGATGCCACACGGGTTCGCGTGCTTGATGATCGCGACGGCCGGCTCACTGAAGTCGAACGCCGCACGCCACGCCGCGTCGCCGTCGGTGTAGTTGTTGTACGACATTTCCTTGCCGTGCAGCTGCTCGGCCTGCGCCAGACCGGCCGGGGCAGCGGAGTTCACGTAGAGGGCCGCGGCCTGGTGCGGGTTCTCCCCGTACCGCAGGACGGCGGAGCGGTCCCAGGTGGCGCCCGCCCACTCGGGGAACTGCGAGTCACCGCTGTCCACCAGCGTGGACGTCATCCAGCTCGCGACCGCGACGTCGTACGACGCGGTGTGCTGGAACGCCTGCGCGGCGAGAGCGGTGCGCTCGGGCAGCGTGAAACCACCACCGGCGATCGCGGTGAGCACGTCGTCGTAACGGGCGGGATCCACCACGACGGCCACCGACGGGTGGTTCTTCGCGGCGGCGCGCACCATGGACGGGCCGCCGATGTCGATCTGCTCGACGCATTCGTCGGGGGTCGCACCCGAGGCCACGGTCTGGGTGAACGGATACAGGTTCACGACCACCAGCTGGAACGCCTCGATGCCGAGCTCCTCGAGCTGCGCGAGGTGCTCCGGCTTCCGGGTGTCCGCGAGGACGCCGGCGTGCACCCGGGGGTGCAGGGTCTTGACCCGGCCCTCGAGGCACTCGGGGAAACCCGTCAGCGCCTCGACGGGGGTGACCGGGATGCCGGCGTCGGCGATCTTCGCTGCAGTCGACCCTGTCGACACCAGCTCGACGCCTGCCTTGTGCAGGCCCGTAGCCAGTTCGACCAGACCGGTCTTGTCGTAGACGCTGACGAGCGCTCGGCGTACTGCCTTGCGTTCACTCACTGGGGATCACGGCCTTTCGTCCATCGGAAACAACTCCACGGGTGGCGACAGCGGCGATGACGTCCGCCAGCAACCGTCGCTCCACAGTCTTGATGCGCTCGTGCAGGGTCGACTCGTCGTCGCCGTCGAGCACCGGCACGGGCTCCTGCGCCAGGATCGGCCCGGTGTCGACCCCCGCGTCCACGAGGTGGACCGTCGATCCCGACACCTTGACGCCGTAGGCCAGCGCATCCGGGACCGCGTGCGCGCCGGGGAAGGCGGGCAGCAACGCGGGGTGCGTGTTGATGATGCGGCCACCGAAGCGGTCCAGGAAGGCGGGGCCGAGGATCTTCATGAATCCCGCCGACACCACGAGCGACGGCTGGTGCGACGCGACGGCCTCGGTCAGCGCGACGTCCCACGCGGCACGGTCGGCATGCTCGCGCAGGCTCACCCGGAAGTGTGTAATGCCCGCCGCGTTCGCATGGGTGGTCGCGTCGCAGTCGCGGTCCACGCCGACGGCGACGATCTCGGCGGGGTACCCGTCCGTGCGCGTTGCTTCGATCAGCGACCTCAGGAGCGTTCCCGCACCGGAGGCGAGTACGACGATCCGCGCCGGCGAACCGGTCGTGGGCCTCAGGTGGTCACGCGAGGAAGTCAGCGCTCTACTCCTGAACAATCGAAAGGCCGGGTGAATCGAAAGGGGGCGGTCGCATCGTCGACCGACCAAGAGCCTAGTCGCTGGGGGTTGCGGGCCCGCGGGGCAGGTCGGCTTCCGAGGCGTTGACCGCCTTACCTGGCCCCTCCGGTTCTGCCGTCGACGCGTCCTCCTCGACCTCGGCGTCCACCACGACCTCGGCCTCGGCGTCGGTGTCCTGCGGTGCGACGGCGGCTGCGGGCGCTTCGGTGTCGTCAACGAGTTCGGCCTCGATCACCCGGCCGGGGGCGGCCGCCGGGACCTCCGGCTCCTCGGTGATCGGGGCGGCGATCGCCGGAACCTCCTCCGCGCCGGGAAGGTGCGGTTCCTCGTCCTCCGTGTCGGCCTCGTCGGCGGCGCCCCGGCTCCGGTGCCAGGCCACGACCACCGCCGTCACCGCGCCCGCGAGCCCGAGCCACGCGAACGTGAGCAGCCCGAACGCCCACCAGTTCAGCTCCACCGTTCCGAAGGCGCCGAGCCTTCCCCCGGACACCAGACCGAGCACGGCCGTCGCCGCACCCACACCCCCGGCGGCGGTCAGCACGGTGAACAGCGCTTCCTGCCCGGCGACGCGACGTCCGCAGTCGCGTCCGAGCATCACGCCGATCAGCAGTGGAATCACCAGCAACGCCGGCCAGGCACCACCCGACACCCCGTCGGGAACCGCACCGAGCAGCGGCAACGGCGGCAGCGCACCACCGACGTTGCCGAACACACTGACCGAGACATCGCCGATCTGCGCGGTCCCGCCCATGACGGCAGCCGCGGCACCCACCACCACGTTCGGCAGATACAGCACCGACAGGATCGTCAGTCCGAGCGTGCCGACGACGCCGTCGCCGCGTTCGAGCAGCGACCCGACCGTGGACCACTCCAGCAGCAGCGAGATCGTGACCAGCACCGCGCCGGCACCGACAATCGCCGACATCGCGCGCAGTCCCGGACGCACCGCGTCCCGGACCCACGACGGAACCTGCGCACCGAGCGTCGGCCACATCGCGACCGTCACCCCGATCCCCGCCGCGAGCAGGTGCACCAACAGCACCCACCCGAACGCGGCGAGCGCGTTCGGTGAGGACAGCGGGATCACCGCCGACGCGTCCGCGATGACCGCGAGGGCGATGGCCGTCACGACCAGCGGTCCGGCCACCGCGGCGCCGATCACCTGCAGAGCGTGCCGCCGCGAGGACGCCGGATGGACCACCGCCGCGCATCCGCGAGCGACGGCCCACATCATCCCCGCCGTCGGGATCAGAGGGAGGACACCGAGAGACGTGCCGTCGATCGTCAACGGCACCTGGTGAATCGCCAGCCACGACGCCGCGATGGCACCGAACGTTCCCGTGAGATCACTGTTCGCCGCCACCAGCGTGACGACGACGAGCGCGGACAGCAGGACGACCGTGACCCCCGCGGGCCGGAACGCGATCGCCAGCAGCGCCCGCATCTCGTCGGCGTCGGGCACGGGACGCTGTCGCGGGGCACGCCGCTCATCACCACGGACGGCACGCCGCTCGTCGCCACGGACGGCTCGCCGCTCGTCGTCACGGACGGCTCGCCGTCGTGCACCCTGTGCGACGCGCTGAGCACGATCAACCAAAGAACTCATCCCCTCGAGAGTGGCACTCCGACGCCGCGACAGCGGTCAGGCGCGCCGCACAGAAGTGGCCTCCGACCAGGTTCGGTCAGAGGCCACCTGCTGGATGGACCGCTACTTGTCGTCCCTGTCGGCGCGCGTGTCGAACGCCTGCGTGGGCGCGCTGTACCCCTCCGATTCGGACTTCTCTGCCGATTCGGCCGGCTTCGCCTCGCTGGACGGCTGCTCGCCGTACTCCAGAGTGCGCTCCACGGGCGAGGACTCGGACGGCGACCCGTACGCCGGCGCCGCGTGCTGCGCCGAACCGTAACTGGTCCCCGCCGGGTACTGCGAGCTGGGCGTCCCGGTGGGCTGCGACGGCGTCGGCGGCTGCGAGTACCCCTGGTACTGCGGCTGCTGGTAGGCGGTGGTCGGGGCGTCGTACGACGCGGATCCGGCACTCGCGCCCGCTCCGTAGCCCGGCTGCTGGGGCTGTCCGTAACCCTGGGTGTAGCCCGGCTGGCTCTGCGACGGCTGGCCCTGCTGGCCGTAACCCTGCTGGCCGTAGCCGGGCTGGTTCTGCTGCCCGTAACCGGGCTGCGACTGGCTCTGCTGCCCGTAGCCCTGCGGGGCGCTCTGGCCGTAACCCTGCGGCTGCTGCTGTCCATACGACTGCTGCGGGCCCTGCCCGTACCCCTGCGGGGCGCCCGGGCCGTACCCCTGCGGGGCCTGGCCCGGCTGACCGAAGCCCGCGGCCGCGGGCGGCTTGGGCGCCGGCTGCTTCAGCACGCCGATGTCGAACAGCACCGCCGCGACGGCCACGGCCGACTGGATGAAGCCGAGAACGAGGATCAGGATTGCGCCCCAGCCGGAATCCGCGTCGACGTTCAGGAAGACGAACAACGCGACGACCCAGCCCGCGACGGACGCCGCCGCGGCCGCACCCGCATAGGACTGCTTCGGCAGAAGGGACGCCGCGGCGAGCAGACCACCGAGGAACAGCAGTCCGAGCCCGTCCGTGTTGGCTTCGAACGAGTTCACGGATTCTCGCGCCAACGTGGCATAGGGCGCGAATCCGAGCAGCAGGTTGAGGACACCGAGAACTGCGACACCGATCAGAAGGAAGAAGCCCAGGCCTTTCGATTCTCCCCCTGCAGTCGGTTGCGCGGGCGGACCGTAACTCGGCCCTCCGGGCGTGAACGTCATGACTTCTCCTAGTCGACAAGTGGTCGTCTGCGTGCGCTCTTCCGACGCTAGCGTACGGATACCCGTCGGTCACTGCCGTCACTCGCGGCACGCAGCACCGGGATCAGGGCAGGAGACAATGGTCCGGTGCCGTACACCCTCGCTCCCCGCGCCGCCGATCTCACTCTGGAGACGGAGGTAAAGCATTCACGCTTCATCGCGGCCCTGCGGCGCGTCGAGGACGCCGACGCGGCGCAGGCTTTCGTCCAAGACCGACGCGGCGCGTATCCCGATGCGCGACATCACTGTTCGGCGTTCATCGTCGGCAACGGGCCGTCCGACCGGGTCGAGCGCGCGAACGACGACGGCGAACCCGGTGGCACCGCGGGCATTCCGATGCTGCAAGTGCTCAAGGCCCGCAACCTCGTCGACGTCGCGGTCGTCGTGACCCGGTACTTCGGGGGAATCAAACTGGGGGCGGGCGGACTGGTGCGCGCCTACTCGGGCGCGGTGGCCGCCGCGGTCGATGCCGCACCGCTCGTGCGGAGGGAACGTCGCCACCTGCACACCCTCGCCGTCGGTCACGCCGAGGCGGGACGCGTCGAGTCGGAGTTGCGGGGACGAGGCGTCGTCGTGGTGGACACGGCGTACGCGGAATCCGCGGTCCTCACCCTCGCGGCGAGGGACTCTGCGGAGCTGGCCGATCTGGTCGCTGCCGTCACGTCGGGAACGGGGACACTCGATCCGGCCGGGGAGATGTGGGTCGACGCCTGAACGACCCGTGCGTGGTTGACGAGTCTGTGGACTCGTCAACCACGCACGGGCCCGGAGGGCCTAGGCCTGGACGGTCAGGCTCTGCAGGATCTCGCGAGCGAGCGCAGCGGTCTCGGACGGCGTCTTGCCGACCTTCACGCCGGCAGCCTCGAGGGCGTCCTTCTTGGCCTGCGCGGTGCCCGAGGAACCGGAGACGATGGCGCCGGCGTGGCCCATGGTCTTGCCCTCGGGGGCGGTGAAGCCTGCGACGTAGCCGACGACCGGCTTCGTGACGTTCGCCTTGATGTAATCGGCGGCACGCTCCTCGGCGTCGCCACCGATCTCACCGATCATCACGATGACCTTGGTCTCGGGGTCCTTCTCGAACGCCTCGATGGCGTCGATGTGGGTGGTCCCGATGACCGGGTCGCCGCCGATGCCGATGGCGGTGGAGAAGCCGAAGTCACGCAGCTCGAACATCATCTGGTAGGTCAGCGTGCCCGACTTGGACACGAGGCCGATCGGGCCGGTGCCCGCGATGTTGGCCGGGGTGATGCCGACCAGCGACTCGCCGGGGGTGATGATGCCGGGGCAGTTGGGTCCGATGATGCGGGTCTTGTTGCCCTTGGACACGTTGTACGCCCAGGCGTACGCCGAGTCCTGAACGGGGATGCCCTCGGTGATGACCACGAGCAGCGGGATCTCCGCGTCGATGGCCTCGACGATGGCGTCCTTCGCGAAGGCCGGGGGAACGAACGCGATGGAGACGTCCGCGCCGGTCTTCTCGATGGCCTCGGCGACGGTGCCGAAGACGGGCAGCTCGACGCCGCCGTCGTGGGTCACGGTGGTGCCGGCCTTGCGGGCGTTGACACCGCCGACGACCTGGGTGCCGGCCTTGAGCATCAGCGCGGTGTGCTTCGTGCCCTCGCCGCCGGTGATGCCCTGGACGATGACCTTGGAGTCCTTGGTCAGGAAGATAGCCATGTGATTTAAGTCCCTTTACTTTGCGGCGAAGGCCAGCTCGGCGGCCTTGTCGGCAGCCTCGTCCATGGTTCCGACGACCGTGACCAGCGGGTGGGCGGCCTCGGCGAGGATACGACGACCCTCTTCGACGTTGTTGCCGTCCAGGCGGACGACCAGCGGCTTGTTGGCCTCGTCACCCAGCGTCTTCAGGGCGCCGACGATGCCGTTGGCGACCGCGTCACACGCGGTGATGCCACCGAAAACGTTCACGAACACGCTCTTGACCTGCGCGTCGTTCAGGATGACGTCCAGGCCGTTCGCCATGACCTCTGCGGAGGCGCCGCCACCGATGTCGAGGAAGTTGGCGGGCTTCACGCCACCGTGCTTCTCACCTGCGTAGGCGACGACGTCCAGGGTCGACATGACCAGACCGGCGCCGTTACCGATGATGCCGACCTCACCGTCGAGCTTGACGTAGTTGAGGTCGTTTTCCTTGGCCTTGAGCTCGAGCGGGTCGGTGGCGTCCTTGTCCTCGAACGCCTCGTGGCCGGGCTGACGGAACGCGGCGTTCTCGTCCAGCGTGACCTTGCCGTCGAGCGCGAGGATCTGGTCGTCCGGGGTGCGGACGAGCGGGTTGACCTCGACGAGGAGAGCGTCTTCCTTGATGAAGACCTCCCACAGCTTCTGGATCGTCACGGCCGCTGCGTCGAGCACCTCGGCGGGCAGCTTTCCTGCCTCGGCGATGCTGCGCGCGAACGCGAGGTCGACGCCCTTGACGGCGTCGACGGGGATCTTCGCGAGTGCGTCGGGGTTCTCCTCGGCGGTGACCTCGATCTCGACGCCACCCTCGACCGAGCACATGGCCAGGTAGGTGCGGTTGGTGCGGTCGAGCAGGAAGGAGATGTAGTACTCCTCGGCGATGTCACTCGCCTCTGCGACCAGCAGCTTCTTGACGATATGACCCTTGATGTCGAGGCCCAGGATCGCCTCGGCGTTGGCCTGCGCTGCGTCGACGTCGGCGGAGTACTTGACGCCACCCGCCTTGCCGCGGCCGCCGACCTTGACCTGCGCCTTGACCATCACGGGCTTGCCGATTTCTTCGGCAATCTCGCGTGCGCCGGCCACCGTGTCGGTAACACGCCCAGCCGAAGTCGGCACCTCGTGCTTGGCGAAGAGTTCCTTCGCCTGGTATTCGAAGAGATCCATCTGCTCACCGTCTCGTCTGCGTTGACACCCGCTCGAGGGGTAGGAGCGGGTCTGTTTTGGACTTTAACCAGTTGCCGGGCCCGGTCTGCGCCCGCGTGTCTGCTATGTGGTCCACATCACGCGATATCACGCACTGAGGCGGGCCTCACCGCTGCAAACGGGACGGACCTCACCGATTTCTGCGGCGTGCAGTGAGGGCCGCGGCAGCCGCAATCAACACTATGCCCACCGCCCCCGGGACGACACCGGCCCCCATTTCGGGGTCGGTGACCCGGGCGACGGTCAGCGGCCACGACACGAGGTAAACCCCCACGGCAACGGCCGAACCGAGCAGCAACGCGACCGCCCTGGCGGGCCGGGCACGTGAGGCAACTATCACTGCGAGAACGACCGCGGCACCGAGCAGCACGCGCCCCCACACGTCGAGGTTCCACGGGACCTCCGCGAACGACGCGGGCGCGTACTCGTCGCCGCGGGCATCGGTCCCGTGGAAGAGCGGCAGTCCGAGTCCGGCGAACGCGGCGACGGCACCGAGTCCGCCGACCGCGAGGACCGCGATCGAGGTGGACGGCTCCTCGGAGGTGTCGATCTCCTCGCGTTCCGCCGAGCCGGCGAACCACGTCAGCACGCCGGTGACGCCCGCGGTGACGGCCGCGCACCACAACAGCACGGCGCCGATTCCCGCGCCGATTCCCGGCACGTCGGTGGCGAGCACCACGGACTGCGACACGGCGGCGACGGAGTACGGGATCGTCACCCACAGCACCCCGACCGCGGGCCGGACGGCGGACGCGAACTCCGACAGCAGCAGCCAGACGCACCCGACGACGAGGACGAGGGCCGCGACGAGCACGACCCGGGTGGCGTAGACGTCGGGGCGTGCCGTGTCGCCGGGGATGTCGAGGACGGGGAGCAGCGCCCCGGCGGCGGCCAGTAGGGCGGTGACGATTCCGGTGGCCCCGGCGGCGACGTGCCATCGCGCGATCCGGGCGCGCGCCGCGGCGGCCTCGGCTCGTAGCGCCGCCTTGGCGACGCCCTTCGCGGACGGGGTGACCGCCCCCGGCTTGGCCGGGCCGCCCTGCGCCGGCGCGGACGGCGAGGCGGCGAGTGTCTTCAGGATCCTGCTGTCGCGGGTCCGGTCGATCATCGGAATGCAGACGCCGACGAGCACCAGGAGCCCGGCGCCGACGGTCCCCCACACCGCGCCGGGACCGGGCTGGATCCGTTCGCCGGCGGCGAGTCCCGCGACCAGACGCGTCCCGACCACGCCGAGCGCGGCCAGGCCGGCCCCGACGAGGGCGCCGGACGCGACGGGGGGCGAGATGGATGCCAACGCCGAGGCGACGACGATCAGGACGGCCGCCGCCAGGATCCCGGCGCCCGCGGACGCGGCGAGGTCCGACTCGACGACGGTCGGGACGAGGATGACGGGGTCCTCGGATACGAATGCGGGAGCGAACAGCGCGCCGACGAGGACGACGGCGGCCGCCACCACGACGGCGGACGGCAGGAACCCGATGCGGGCGCCCGTCGCGCGCCCGACCTGTTCGGCGCTGCGAGCGTCGCCGTACCCGTCCATCAGCGACGCCCGGTGCACGGCGACCATCCCGAGCAGGCCCGCGAAGGCGATCAGCGCGTGCCCGGCGAGGGCGGCGTAGGCGCCGGTCCCGGCGGCCAATTCGGCCGCCGTGTCGGGCCGGAACAGTTCGAGCCGATTGGCGTCGATGGCATCCGACCACAGCTGCGCGTCGAGGACGGCGGCGCCGACGGACACGGCGCCCGCACCGGCCAGCAACGCCCCGGCCACCGCGGTGTGCCGGGCGAGAACCGCCGGAACGGCGAGTACCGGTGCCGCGACGGCGAAGACGGCGGCCCACACCGCGGCCGCGCCGATCGCGGACGGCGCGGCCGCCCCGTCGACCGCGCGGACGGCCTGCAGGACGGGCGCCGACGCCACCCCCAGACCTCCGACGAGGCTCAGCACAACCGCGAGCACGGTTCCCCGGCGCGCACGGACGGGATCGGGTTCGTCGACGACCGCCACACCGGTGCCACCGGACGACGGAATGCGTTCGGGCTCGGCCCTGCGCCCGTCCGGGGATCGAGTTGATGACGCCACAGGCCGACGCTAGCGCCTACCCACCGCCTCCCCCGGGTTGTGACACGCGTGCGCAGCGGCGAGATTGAACCGAGACGAAAAGCGAGTTCGACATTTCCCCAGCTCAGTTTGTGATGCCGATCACATGTAGCCGTTCCTCTCCGTTACAGGTTGCGCGCATCGCAACCGTTTCGTTACCGTCGCCAAGGTCTAAGTCACAGGCAGGTCACGAGCAGGAGGACGGACGGGCGTATGCACCATCGCAGCCAGTTCACGGCCAGCCGTTTTGTGAGTCACCACGATGACGAGTTGCGGGGTCACAAGGACGAAGTCGCGCCCACGTATCCCCCACAGTCGGTCGAGCAGTATCCCGAGACCGATAGTTCTGAGATTTCCAGCATGTTCTTCCGCAATTCGCAGTCCACTCGCTCCACCCACGACAGCGTCGACCCCGGCAACGGAGTCGAGACCGTCGACACGGAGTCCGAGATCCCCGGCTTCATCCCCCGCAGCGGTTCCGAGTCCTTCGAGGGCACGCCCTCCCACTCCCGCCGCGGAGCCCACCGCCTCCCGACTCCCCCCTCGGCCCTCAAAGGTCGCGCCGCAGTACTCGCGGTCGCAGCAGGCGCCGTAGTCGCCGCAGGCCAGGCCGCAGTCACCAGTGGATCCTCCAACTCCTCCGATCACTCCGAGGTCGCCCTCGCCAGTGACGAGTCGAGCACCATCGGAACCACCGCGGAACCGCAGGCCGCGCAGTACTCGACGGTCGCCGACACGGCCACCGCAGATTCGAACGCCCCGCAGGTCCTCAACATCGCGAACCCGACCGACCTGTCGCAGTTCAGCAACCTGCTCGCCAAGGGACAGCGTTTCAGCGAAGAGCGCGCCGCCCGCGAGGCCGCGGCCCGCCGCCCCCTGTTCGTCCTCCCCGCCGTGGGAACGTTCACCTCCAACTTCGGAAGCCGCTGGGGCACCCTCCACGCGGGCGTCGACATCGCCGCCCCCATCGGCACCCCCATCGTGGCCGTCGCCGACGGCGAGGTCATCGACTCCGGTCCGGCATCCGGGTTCGGTATGTGGGTCCGCCTCAAGCACGCCGACGGCACCATCACCGTCTACGGCCACATCAACACCTCCACCGTCACGGTCGGCCAGAAGGTCATGGCGGGCGACCAGATCGCGACCGTCGGCAACCGTGGTTTCTCCACCGGCCCGCACCTGCACTTCGAGGTGCACCTCGCCGGCGAGAACAAGATCGATCCCCTGCCCTGGCTGGCCTCCCGCGGCATCAGCCTCGGCCCCGAGATGGACTGACACTCTCGGAATCACCCCCGAACACACGACGACTGCGGGCGCATGCAATGTATGCGCCCGCAGTCGTTTCTCGTATCCCTTACAGCTTGACCATCGGGACGCCACCGATCAGCATCAGCCGGACCTTGCCCGCGCTGCCGAAATCGATCGTGACCGTCGCGGTCGGCCCGGCCCCCTTGGTCTCGAGGACCGTGCCCAGGCCGTACTTGTCGTGGCTGACCCGGTCGCCGACCGCGAGCACCAGATTGTTGTTGCGGGAGCGCGCGGCGCCGAAGCTCGGAGTGCCTGCGGACCCGCCGCCGTAACCGGAACCGCCGCCGAATCCCTGCCCGTATCCCGATCCACGCGCGCGGCCACCGCCGATCGCGCCACCGGACCCGATACGGGGGCCCGGGTCCTCGCGGCGCCAGTGCACGAGATCCGACGGGATCTCCTGCAGGAACCGCGACTCCGGGTTCTGGATGGGCTGACCCCACGCCGACCGCATGACGGCCCGCGTCAGGTACAGCCGCTGCCGGGCACGGGTGATGCCCACGTACGCGAGCCGCCGCTCCTCCGACAGTTCCGTCGGGTCGCCGAGCGCGCGCATGTGCGGGAACTGGCCGTCTTCCCACCCGGTGACGAAGACGACGGGGAACTCGAGCCCCTTCGCGGTGTGCAGCGTCATCAGCGTGACGACGCCTTCGTCGTTGTCGGGTAGTTGATCGGAGTCCGCGACGAGGGACACCCGTTCGAGGAAGGCGGCGAGGGAACCGGGGTCGGGTTCACCGTCCCTGGCGTCGACGTCGCCGTCCTCCGGCGGTTCCACCAGCCCGGCGGCGTTCCGCGCGTCGGAGCTGAACTCCCGCGCCACGCTGACGAGTTCGTTGAGGTTGTCGAGGCGCGCCCCGTCCTGAGGGTCGCTGCTCGCCGCGAGTTCGGCGCGGTAGCCCGTCCGCTCCAGGACCGCTTCCACGACGTCCCCGATGTCGCCGAGCTGGTCGGGGACGACGTCGTCGGCCGTGGTCTCGGGGGGCATCAGCACCCGCAGTCCGTCCATCAGCTCGAGGAACGACGCGATCGCCTTCTGGGAGCGGGTGTTGAGCAGCCGCACGCGGCCCTCCCCACCGTCCCGCAGCGCCTCGGCGAAGCTGATGCCCCGCTGCTCGGCGTGGACGGCCACGCACGCCTCCGCGCGGTCGCCGATGCCCCGTCGCGGCGTGTTGAGGATCCGGCGCAGGCTGACGGTGTCGTCCTCGTTGGCGAGGACCCGGAGATAGGCGACGATGTCGCGCACCTCCTTGCGCTCGTAGAACCGCACCCCGCCGACGACCTTGTACGGAACGCCGAGCCGGATGAAGATCTCTTCGAGCGCGCGGGACGAGTTGTTGGTGCGGTAGAACACGGCGACGTCGGCGAACTTGGCATCGCCCGAATCGACGAGCTTGTCGATCTCGGACGCCACGAACGACGCCTCGTCGTGTTCGTTGTCCGCGACGTAGCCGGTGATGAGCTCGCCCTCGCCCGAATCGGTCCACAGCCTCTTCTCGCGCCGGCCGGTGTTCTTGGAGATCACCGAGTTGGCGGCCGACAGGATGTTCTGGGTGGAGCGGTAGTTCTGCTCCAGCAGGATGGTGCGGGCGTCCGGGTAGTCGCGTTCGAACTCCTCGATGTTGCGGATGGTGGCGCCGCGGAACGCGTAGATCGACTGATCCGCGTCGCCCACCACACACAGCTCGGCCGGGGTGACCCGGTGGTCGGCGTCTTCGCCGTCCGCGGTGCTGCCGACCAGTTCCCGCACCAGCATGTACTGGGCGTGGTTGGTGTCCTGGTATTCGTCGACCAGCACGTGCCGGAACCGTCGGCGGTAGTACTCGGCCACCTGGGGGAACGCCTGCAGCATCGCGACCGTCTCACCGATCAGGTCGTCGAAGTCCAGTGCATTCGCCGAACGCAACCGCTGCTGGTAGTGCCCGTACACCCTGGCGATCAGCCGCGGCAGTTCCGCCGGCTCCGTGTCGGCGTCGGCGCTCGCCTGCTCCGGGTCGATCAGCTCGTTCTTGAGATTCGAGATGTGAGTGGCGAGCAACCGCGCCGAGTAGCGCTTGGTGTCGATGTTCAGATCCTTGGCGATCATCGTCAGCAGTCGCCGCGAATCGTCCGCGTCGTAGATGGAGAAGTTCGAGTTGAGGCCGGGAAGCAGCGCCGCCTGGGCCCGCAGGATCCGCACACAGCTGGAGTGGAACGTGGACACCCACATGCTGTTGGCGCGGGGACCGACGAGGTGCGCGACCCGTTCCCGCATCTCGGCGGCGGCCTTGTTGGTGAACGTGATGGCCAGGATCTGTCCGGGCATCACCCCCCGCTCGGCCAGCAGATAGGCGATGCGGCGGGTGAGCACAGCCGTCTTGCCCGAGCCCGCGCCCGCGACGATCAGCAGCGGAGATCCGGCGTGCACGACCGCTTCCCGTTGCGGTGGGTTGAGGCCCTGGAGGAGCGCATCGGACCCCGTGCGCGCCGGAGCGGCGGTGTGCGGAGTCGATGTGGCGCTCAGGGGAGAAGCGGTGCCGGAGATAGTGTTCATCAACTATCAAACTTACCGGCGTGTACCGACAGCGTCACAGCGGCTTGGCCTGCGCGGTACCGCCATGGCAAACTGGTACACATGTTCAGTCCGCCGTCGCGCCCCCTGTGGCGATTTTTTTACGGGTACCGGCCTCCGGTGCCCGTGAACTGAACAGCTCACGAGCCCTGAGGTCCGCACCGGATCCGGGGCTTTTTTCGTCAAATGAGCCTGGATCGGTAACGACTCGAGCCACAACAACGATCCAAGTTCTGACAAGAGGGAGACGAACCAATGAGCACTCAGACCGTCGCTTCAGCCGCCAAGGAAACCGCTGTTCCCACCAGCGAGGCCGAGATCGAAGTTCTCCGCCAGGAGATCGACAAGCTCGACGCCGAGATTCTCGCCGCGATCAAGCGCCGCGCCGAGGTCTCGCAGCTCATCGGGCGCACCCGGATGGCGTCCGGCGGTCCCCGTCTCGTCCACAGCCGTGAGATGAAGGTGCTCGAGCGGTTCAACGAGCTGGGCCAGGAAGGCCACACGCTCGCCATGCTGCTGCTGCGCCTCGGGCGCGGCCGCCTCGGTCACTGAAGTTCCCGACGCGGCCGCCCGTCCCTCGACGACGGTCGTCACGGTTCGAGTGCCACGTACTTGGTCTCCAGGTACTCCTCGATGCCTTCACTGCCCCCTTCGCGCCCGAAGCCTGACGCTTTGACGCCGCCGAAGGGGGCAGCGGTGTCCGAGATGACCCCGCGGTTGACGCCCACCATGCCCGATTCGAGGGCGTCGGCCACCCGCAGCGCACGGTCCAGATCGCGGGTGAAGATGTACGCGGCCAGGCCGAACTCCGTGTCGTTGGCCGCGGCGATCCCTTCCTCCTCCGTGTCGAACCCGGCGATCGCGGCCACCGGTCCGAACACCTCCTCCTTCAGGATCCGAGCCTGGGCGGGAATCTCGTCCAGCACCGTCGCCGGGTAGAAGTAGCCGGGACCTTCCGGGGCGACGCCGCCGAGCCGCACCCGGGCGCCCGCGCCGACGGCGTCCTGCACCAGTTCCCCGACCTTCTCGAGCTGATCCGCGTTGATCAGCGGGCCGAGAGTCGTGTCGGGATCGGTGCCGCGTCCGAGCTTGTACGAGGACAGTTTGTCGACGAGTTTCGCGGTGAACTCCTCCCGCACACTGTTCGCGACGTGGAAGCGATTGGCCGCGGTGCAGGCCTCGCCGCCGTTGCGCATCTTGGCGAGGAGGGCGCCCGCAACCGCCTTGTCGACGTCCGCGTCGTCGAAGACCACGAAGGGCGCGTTCCCGCCGAGTTCCATCGAGGTGCGCAGCAGTCCCTTCGCCGACTTCTCGACGAGCATCCGCCCCACCCCGGTCGAGCCCGTGAACGTGAGCTTCCGCAGTCGCGGGTCGTCGATCAGCGGACCGGTCACCTCGCCCGACTTCGATGTCGGCAGCACGGACAGCACGCCCTTCGGCAGTCCCGCGTCGGCCATGACCTCGGCGAGCAGCAGCATCGTCAGCGGCGTCTCGGAGGCGGGTTTGACGATCATCGTGCAGCCGGCGGCCAGTGCGGGTCCGATCTTGCGGGTGCCCATCGCGAGCGGGAAATTCCACGGCGTGATCGCCAGACAGGGCCCGACGGGCTGCTTGGTCACCAGGATGCGCCCGTTCCCCGCGGGTGCCGGGGTGTAGCGACCGGCGATCCGCACCGCTTCCTCGCTGAACCAGCGGAAGAACTCGGCGCCGTACTTGACCTCCGCCGCACTCTCCGGCAGCGCCTTGCCCATCTCCAGCGTCATCAGCAGCGCGAAGTCGTCGGCCCGGGCGGTGATCTTCTCGAACACCGCGCGCAGCAGTTCCCCGCGCTCCCGTGCCGGGGTGTCAGCCCACTCCCGCTGCACCGCCACGGCGGCGTCGAGGGCCTTCATCGCGTCGCCCGGACTGGCGTCCGCCACCTCGGTGAGGGCATCGCCGGTGGCCGGGTCGAACACGGTGAACGTGGCACCGTTCTCGGCGTCGCGCTTCTCGCCGCCGAGGAAGAGGGTCGTGGGAACGGTTCGCATGAGTTCGACAGCATCCATGACGTCCATCATGCGCCGCACCGAAGTTCGCACGGAAGTTTCGACGCGCGGGCATTAAGCTCGAATCTCGTGAGCTCAGACATCACCGGAACCGCTGCCTGGCAGAAATTGCGTGATCATCACGCTCGGATTCAGACCGTCCATCTCCGAGAACTGTTCGAGAAGGACCCGGCACGCGGGCAGGACCTCACCGTCTCGGCCGGCGACCTGTACATCGATTACAGCAAGCACCGCGTCGACCGCGACACGATCGGATTGCTGCTCGAGCTGGCACGCAGCGCCGACCTGGAGGCCCGCCGTGACGCGATGTTCGCGGGCGAGCACATCAACACGTCCGAGGACCGCGCCGTTCTCCACACCGCGCTGCGGCTGCCCGCCGACGCGTCTCTCGTCGTCGACGGGCAGGACGTCGTGGCCGACGTCCACGACGTCCTCGACCGCATGGGCGATTTCACCGATCGGGTGCGCTCCGGCGAATGGCGGGGTGCGACGGGCGAGCGCATCAAGACCGTCGTCAACATCGGCATCGGTGGATCGGATCTGGGTCCGGTGATGGTGTACCGCGCTCTGCGGCACTACGCCGACGCCGGCATCAGCGTGCGGTTCATCTCCAACGTCGACCCCGCCGACCTGGTGCGCAGCCTGAACGGCCTCGACCCCGCCACCACCCTGTTCATCGTGGCATCCAAGACGTTCTCGACCCTCGAGACGCTCACCAACGCCACCGCCGCCCGGCGGTGGCTGCTCGGTGGCCTGGGCCTCGGAAACGATGCAGTCGCAAAGCATTTCGTCGCCGTCTCCACTCATGCGGACCGGGTGGCGGAGTTCGGCATCGACACCGCCAACATGTTCGGATTCTGGGATTGGGTCGGCGGCCGGTACTCCGTCGATTCCGCCATCGGACTGTCGGTGATGGCGGCGATCGGCAAGGAACGTTTCGCGGAGTTCCTCGCCGGCTTCCACGCCGTGGACGAGCATTTCCGGACGGCGCCGCTCGAGGAGAACGCGCCGGTCCTGCTCGGCCTGATCGGACTGTGGTACTCGAACTTCTTCGGCGCCGAATCCCGCGCCGTGCTGCCGTATTCCAACGACCTCGTGCGGTTCCCGGCCTATCTGCAGCAGCTGACGATGGAATCGAACGGCAAGTCTGTGCGCGCCGACGGCTCCCCCGTCCCCACGTCCACCGGTGAGATCTTCTGGGGCGAACCCGGAACCAACGGACAGCACGCCTTCTACCAACTCCTGCACCAGGGCACGCGGCTCGTGCCGTCCGATTTCATCGGCTTCGGCGAGCCCACCGACGACCTGCCCACCGCGGACGGCACCGGCAGCATGCACGACCTGCTGATGAGCAACTTCTTCGCGCAGACGAAGGTCCTGGCGTTCGGCAAGACGGCCGAGGAGATCGCGGCCGAGGGCACCCCCGAGGATCTGGTGCCGCACAAGGTCATGCCGGGTAACCGGCCGTCGACGACGATCCTCGCGCCGAAGCTCACGCCGTCGGTGATCGGCCAGCTGATCGCCCTGTACGAGCACCAGGTGTTCGTCGAGGGTGTCGTGTGGGGCATCGACTCGTTCGACCAGTGGGGTGTCGAACTCGGCAAGACCCAGGCCGTCGAGCTGCAGCCGGTGCTTACCGCCGCGGAAGAACCGGCCGCGCAGAGCGATTCGTCGACGGACAGCCTGGTGCGCTGGTACCGCCGTCAGCGCGGACGGGCCTGATTCACCAGCTCTCGGTGGTGTAGACCCTGCCGGAGCGGTCCACCAGCCGGGCACGCAGTTCGTGCTGTTCGATCCACCGGATCGCGCCGATGCCGCGGGCGAGGGCGGCGACGCTGGCCGCGTACGCCCAGAGTGCGTCGTCGGCGATCACCGTCACCGTCTCCCATTCGGTGGTGGTGGGTGGTTCGGTGACCGGCGGCGCGACCGCCGTCGCCATCGCCGTCCCGTTCACCAGTTCGACCTCGCCGTCGCCGGGCACCGGGATCTGCCAGCCGCCGGCGGGACAGTGCCCGGCCGTCGCGATGACGTCGCCGATGCGCACGGCCGCCCCGCATTCGAGTTGGCGGGCGACCAGCTCCGCCGCCCGATCCACCGTGTCGGCCTTGGCGGTGTCGGTGATGTCGAACGAGGCACCCCACGGCGCGAACACGACGTCGTCGTCGATCTGGACGTCGAGGAAACTGGGTTCCGGATGCACGGTGGGGATCAGGTCTTCGTCGGGGGATTCGGTGGCGAGCGGGTTCACCGCCCCGTCGGTCATCCGGGCAGCCCACAGCGCCGAACGCAGCAGTGCGGACATGCGCCTGCTGACCTTGACGGGCGCACCCTGGGACAGGTTGACGGCGTGGATCTCGGCGTCGCCGCGGTGGATGTCGCAGACCGATTCGGCGTCGTCGATGACGGCCGCGATCAGCGCCGCGGCCTCGGGAAGGGCGGCGCCTTCGGTGACGTCGACCTCCACGACGGAACCCCACACCTTCCATTTCTCGACGCTAACCATGGTGTTCTCCGTGTGCGGTCCCGTACAGCGCTGCACTTCCAGTATGCGCCGGTTGTCCAGAGGCCGACCTCCGGCGACCGACGCGACCGGTCGTACACTTCGCTGGTGAGCGCCCGATTGAGCGTCGTCGACGAGATGTTCCTGCGCACCCACCGGGGGTGGGGAACGCCGATCGTGATGCAGGGACTGTGGCGCACCGACGGCCGGGTGGACTCCTCGACGCTCGATACCTTGATCGCCGACCTCGCGCGGGGGCCGCTGGGCAGGCGGGTGGTGCGCCCGCGGGTTCCCGGCGCGCGGCCCCGGTTCGAGCCGAGCGCGGACGCCTTTCCCGTCGAATACGCGGAGATCGGCGCCGGGGCGGTGTTGGCGTGGGCGGACGAGCAGGCCTCGTTGCCGGTGGACCCCGAACGTGGTCCCGGCTGGCGGCTGGCCTGCGCACGTCCGGCAGAAGGGGGCACGGTGCTGTCGCTGGTGTGTTCCCACGTGATCGCGGACGCCCGCGGACTGGCGGCCGCGATCGCGGCGGCGCTGCAGGGCGCCCCGCCGTCGGACGTGGGTGGGGCGGAAGGCACTGTCGCGGACATGTGGGACGCCACCCGGCTCGCCCGCCGCGTGACGGAGGGGACGGCCCGTGCGGTCGCCGGTCTGGTGGTGAGCGGGTCCCGCCGCGCGGAACTGCGCCGCTTCCTGCACGTGAGTGGCAAAGCGTCCCCCGGCACTCTTTGCCACTCACCTGTGGGGGTGGTGCTGGACGTCGACGCCGAACGCTGGGACACCGTCGCGGAGCAGGCGGGCGGCACCCCGAACAGCTTGTTCCTGACCGTGGTGGCCGAGTTGGCGCGGCGGGACGGCGAGACCCGTCCGCTGACGATCAGCGTGCCGATGGATCTGCGCGGCAAGGGCGACCCGCCGGGCACCGCGAACTCCGTCGCCGTGGTCGAGGTGGACGTGACCCCGCAGGACACCGTCGCGGACGTGCGGGCGGCGAGCCGCGCCGCGTTCGCCGCACCTGCGATGACCAGCCCGGCCGGGTTCCCGGAGGAGATGCTGCAACTGGTGCCCGACCGCGTGGCGCACGCCCTCACCGGCAACCCCGGCGAACGGGACGTGCTGTGTTCCAACATCGGACCGCTGCCCGACGCGCTCGCCACGATCGGCGGCCACCGGGCCACCGGCATCGCCACCCGCGCCGTGCATCCGGGTGTCGTGACCAGCCGCACCCGGCTGTCCGCCTACCTCAGCCGCTTCGGCGGCAGCTACGCCCTCGCGCTCGAGTCGCTGGACAGCCCGGACCGCGTGACCCTCCGCGAGCGGGCAGGAGAGGTCCTCGCCCGGCACGGCCTCACCGCGCGGGCCTGGTGAGGGCTACGACCCGGTCGTGAGATCGGTGTACGGCTGCCGTGCCGACTCCGGATCGCCGTACGTGATCGCCCGCTCGCGTCGCGTCCGAGACGCCAGCGTGACCGCCCAGTTGAGCAGCGTGCCGAACCGGTTGCGGTACCCGGCGAGGAACGCGATGTGGATGGCACCCCAGGACACCCAGCCCAGGAACCCGGACATCCGGATCGGGCCTGCCTGGAGCAGCGCATGCCTGCGGGCGATGTAGGCGGCGCTGCCGAGGTCGCGGTATTTGAAGGGTGTGCGGTCGGGTGTTCCGCCCGCGATCGTGCGGGCGATGCAACTGCCGACGTGCCTGCCGCCCTGCATCGCGACCTCGGCCACCCCGGGGAGGTCGTTCAGCGACATCAGGTCGCCGATCACCCAGACGTTCGGGTGCCCGGGCACCGTGAGGTCGGGTTCGACGGCGATGCGCCCGCCCTGAATCTGCTTCACGCCGAGCGCATTCGCGACAGCGGCGGCGAACGGCACGGCCTCGACGCCCGCGGTCCACAGGACCGTGCGGGCCCCGTAGCGCTTCTTGGTGCGGGCCGCGTTCTTGGCCGTGGTCTCGATGCTGGTCTCGCAGACGTCGGTGACGTGCACACCGAGGTGCGTTTCGACGCCGACCTTGTCGAGCGTCCGCTGCGCCGCCGCGGACAGTTTGCGGTTGAACGACGGGAGAACGCGGTCGCCGCCGTGGAACAGCAGCACCCGGGCCTCGCAGGGGTCGATGGACTGGAACTCGTTGGCCAGCGCGTGCACGGCGAGCTCCCGGATCTGGCCTGCGAGTTCGACTCCGGTGGGTCCGCCGCCCGCGACGGCGAACGTCAGCCACGGCCTGCGCTCCTCCGCGGTGGGCAGCGATTCGGCCATCTCGAAGGCGCAGATCAGTTTTCGGCGAATGGCGAGGGCGTCGTCGAGGGTCTTCATCCCCGGCGCCCACTGGATGTACTCGTCGTGCCCGTGGTAGGCCTGCCGCATGCCGGCCGCGACGATCAGGTAGTCGTAGGGAAGTTCGAACGTGGAACCGTCGAAGCGGCTGGCGGTCAGGACCCGGCGGACCGCGTCGATTCCCTGCGCCTCGCCGAGGGCGACGTGCACGTTGCGGACCCCGCGCAGCAGGTGGCGCAGCGGGCTGCTGATCTCCCCCTCGGACAGCAGGCCCGTCGCGCACTGGTACAGCAGCGGCTGGAAGACGTGGCTGGTTCCGCGGTCGAGCAGGGTGACGTCCACGTCGACGTCGCGCAGCCGGCGGGCCGCGTAGATGCCGCCGAACCCTCCCCCGATGATGACGACCCGCGGTCGCGAACGCTGCAGGCCGAGGGACGAGGATTCCTGGGCGGTCGTCATAGGTCAGTCCTACACGAACCGGGATGTCCACGCATGAGGAAGGAACCGCAAGGCGACGTCGATTCCTCGCCACTTGATGCCCGGCAGCGCAGCACGGTTCGTTTCCTTCTCGATGGCGGACACCATCGCGTCGACGCCGTCGTCGAGGGTTGCCGTCAGCGCGGAACTGTCGCCGGCCTTGCTCGACATGTCGGTGGCGATGTATCCGGGGAGCAGGGTGGTCACCGCGATCGGGCTCTTCGCCAGTTCCGCGGTCAGCGCCTCGCCGAGTGCCGCGACTCCCGCCTTGCTCGCCGAGTACGCCGCCTTCGGGCCGGGCAGGCCGCGGTCGGCGCTGATCGAGGACACGAGCACCAGGTGCCCGGAGTTCTGTTCGCGGAAGATGCCGAGCGCCGCCTCGCACTGCGACAGGGCGCCGACGAAGTTGGTGCGGGCGGTCGCGAGATTGGCGTCGGCCCGGCCCGTTCCGATCCTGGCGCCCTTGCCGAGTCCGGCGTTGACGACGACACGGTCGAGTCCGCCGAGTTCGTCGCGCAGTTCGCCGAAGACCCGGATCACGGCGTCGTGGTCGGTGACGTCGAGTTCGCGGACGGCGACGGCGATTCCGGGGTGCGCTGCCTGCAATTCGTCCCGGACGGCCTCGAGTCGTTCGAGGCGGCGCGCGCACAGCGCGAGGTCTCGTCCCTGGGCCGCGAACCGGCGGGCCATCTCCTCGCCGAGCCCGGAGCTCGCCCCCGTGATCAGAATCCTCTGCCGTGTCATCCCGACACAGTATCTACTCATCGGTAACAACGCGAGTGGCCAGGCGGAACCTCTGACATCGCGCACCGACCGGCTTACGGTTACAGGTATGACTGACTCCGGTAGCGGCGCGGAAGAGTTCGATGTCATCGTGATCGGCGGCGGTCCCGCCGGTGAGAACGCGGCGAGTTACGCCATCGCCGGCAGCGACCGCACCGCGGCGCTGATCGAGCACGAACTCGTCGGCGGGGAATGCTCATACTGGGCCTGCATGCCCAGCAAGGCACTGCTGCGTCCGGGTGGGGTCCTCGGCGCGGCCCGCAACATGCCCGGGGTGTCCGCCGGTCCGCTCGACGTGGACGCCGTGCTGGCACGCCGCGACTCCTTCACCAACAACCACGACGACTCGTCGCAGGTGATGTGGGCCGACGCGGCGGGGATCGACGTCATCCGGGGATCGGCACGCATCACCGGGGACCGCACGGTGACGGTCGGCGACTCCCGCGAGCTGCGCGCCCGGCACGCCGTCGTGGTCGCCACCGGCACGACCGCCGCGGTCCCGGACACCCCCGGCCTGCGGGCGGCGTTGCCGTGGATCTCGCGGGACGTCACCAACCTGCGGGAGATTCCGCGCCGGGTCGCCGTCGTCGGCGGCGGCGTCGTCGCCTGTGAGAGCGCGACGTGGCTCCTGGACCTCGGTGCCGAGGAACTGACGATGGTGGTCCGCGGCCGGGCGCTGCTCCCGAAGAACGAACCGTTCGCCGGCGAGCGGGTGGCCCGTAACCTGGAGAAGAAGGGTGCGCGGATCCTGTTCGGGGCGGACCTGCGCGGCGTCGAACGGACCGACGCCCGCGACACCGGGATCGGCCGCATCCACGGCGGTCCGGTGACCCTGGACGTGGCGGGCCAGGACCCGCTCGTCGTCGACGAGATCGTCGTCGCGACCGGGCGCACACCGGCCACGTCGTCGCTCGGCCTCGACGCGCGACTGCTGAACTCCCGCGGATACCTCACCACCGACGACCATCTGACGACGGCCGACGAGTGGTTGTACGCGGTCGGCGACGCCAACGGCCGGGCGCTGCTCACGCACATGGGCAAATACCAGGGCCGCGTGTGCGGAGACGTCATCGCCGCCCGCGCCGAGGGCAGAGCGCTGGACGGGTCCCGATTCCGGGCCACCGCCGACCACGGGCAGATCCCCCAGGTGGTGTTCGCCGATCCGGAGGTGTCGGCCGTCGGGATCACCGAGCAGGAGGCACGCGACGCGGGCGTGGACGTCGAGACCGTGGAGGTCGACATCGCCGTCGCCGGCTCGTCCCTGTCCCGCGACGATTTCAGCGGTCACGCCAAACTCGTGGTCGATCGGGCCACCGACACGCTGGTCGGGGCGACGTTCGCGGGCACCGATGTCGCCGAACTCGTCCATGCCGCCACCGTCGCGCTGGTCGGGAAGGTGCCGCTCGACACGCTGTGGCACGCGGTCCCGTCGTACCCGACCGTGAGCGAGGTGTGGCTGCGGCTGCTGGAGGCGCGGCGCTGACCCGAACGGAACACCACGGACGATGCCGGCGTCTCCCCAGGCGGTCTCCGTATAGTCGCCGACATGGCGTCTGACACTCTCACGACCGACACGCTGGTGAGGACGACCACCGGAGTGGTCCGTGGCCGGCGGGTCGGCGACCTGGTCGCGTGGCGGGGAATCCCCTACGCCGCTCCCCCGGTGGGTCCGCTGCGGTTGCGCGCACCCCGGCCGGTGACGCCGTGGTCCGGCGAGCTCGACGCCACCGAGTTCGGCGACGCCGCCGTGCAGCACAAGAAATTCACCGCGCTGCGGCCGGGCAAGTATCAGCCGAGCAGCGAGAACTGCCTGACGCTCAACGTGCTGGCCACGCCCGGCACGTCCGGGGCGCGCCCGGTGATGGTGTTCATCCACGGCGGCGCGTACACGCTGGGCATGTCGGCTACCGCGCTCTACGGCGGCCGGTCGCTGGTCCGCCGCGGCGACATCGTGTACGTGTCGATCAACTACCGACTCGGATCGCTCGGATACCTCGACTTCACCCAGTTCTCCACCCCCG